>JANOGW010000077.1:0-99583 GCA_031406155.1 Pseudorhodobacter sp. | reverse complement strand
AAGCATGCACCCGGGTCGATCTCAGGCGAAGGCTGCCGAACAGGCAAGCAGATCACTTGCTCCAAAGGAAAAGACCGCACTCCGGCGGCAAATCCCGCATGCGCAAAACCGCTTGACTAGGACGACCCCGTTACCGAAGTCTGGAGCCTAACGCACATCTCGTCCCTGGTTCAGGATGATGACATTGCCGGAACTGACATCACCTGCAGCCGAGATCAGGAAACTGACCCAGGCTGCAATCTGGGTCGGCTGCATGGCGTGACCGTGCGGCATTTGGGCAATCGCTTTTGCCAGCACGTCTTCGGTCAGAATCTTGAACAGCGGCGTTTCCGTCATCGCCGGGGCCAGCGAGTTCACCGAAATCCTCTGCCTTGCATAGCGGCGGGCAAGATCCTTGGTCAACGTATCGAGGGCGGCTTTGCTTGCCCGGTAATGCGGTGGGTCAAAGACATCGAAGTTATAAGCCCCGTTGGACGAAATGTTCACAATCTTGCGGACGCCATCCCGGCCCATCATCAGGGGTACAGCCGCCTGACAGCAATGAAATGCAGATGAAAAGTTTACCGACATCTGCAAATCCAGTTCTGCCGCCGGGATATTAGGGAAATCCGACATAAAGCAGGTGCCGGCATTGTTCACCAGCGCATCAATTCCACCGAACCTATCGCCAACACCGGAAAACGTCGCCGCAATAGCCTTTGGGTCCGTCAGATCGACGGCAAAGGGCGCAAAGCCCTTCGACGCCATCGTCGTCAGTGCAACGGCATCAATGTCCAGGCCGACGACCTGGATGCCATCCGCGATCAACTTTGCCGATATCGCCCGGCCAAGACCGCCCGCCGCCCCTGTTACAACTGCAACTTTCATCGAATACCTTCTCTTTGCCTTGCCCGACCATGGCAGTCCAAACGGCAAAATCCAAGGCCCGCTGACGACTGATTGACGTACCTCAGTTTGCAAGGGATACTCCGCGAGAAAAAGGACACTCGTTTGCGACCGACTGTTATCGATATTGCTCGTGAAGCGGGGGTCAGCCTTGCAACGGTTGACCGGGTTCTGAACGAACGCCCGGGCGTGCGTGAAAAGACGATCCTTGCGGTGTCGGAAGCGATTGCCCGTCTCGGCTACGTCCGCGATATGGCGGCGGCAAATCTGGCGCGCCAGCGAAACTACCACATGGCTTTCGTGCTGCCTGACACCGAAAGCCAGTTCGTGCAGACGCTGCGGGCAGAACTGGATACGGCAGCAGGCGTCGCAAGTGCCGCGCGCACGCAAATCGAACTGATCCGTTTCCCGGCAGAAGACCCGCATGCCCTGGCCGCCCTGCTGGCACAACTGCCTGAAAGAGGTGTGGCTGGCGTGGCCTTGATGGCCCCCGAAACACCCATTCTGCGCGATGCGATCAAGGCGCTTCGGCAGGCCGGGATCGCCGTCGTGGCGTTAGTGTCCGACCTGCCCAATACCGAACGCGACCATTTTGTTGGTATCGACAACCAGGCCGCCGGGCGCACATCAGCGGTTCTGATGGGGCGTTTTCTGGGGCAGGGGCCGCAAAAAGTTGCGGTTGTGGCGCAATCCATGCTGTTGCGCGAATCTGTCGAACGCCGGCTTGGCTTTGATCAGATCATGGGACGCTACTTCCCCTTGATCGACGTGCTGCCGACGCTCGAAAGCCATGGGTCGGCCGATCTTCTGCGCCGCATCGTGATCGAGATGCTGTCGCAGTTTTCCGGCGTCGGTGGCATCTATATGCTAGGTTCGGGCCACGGTGCGATGACACGGTTGATCGATGAGTTGGGCCTTGCGGGGCAACTGGTCGTCATTGGCCATGAGTTGACCCCACATGCGCGTGACGCGCTGATCGCGGGGCGAATGGATGCGGTCATCACCCAGAACGTGGGGCATCTGATCCGTTCGGCCTTGCGGGTCTTGCGCGCCAAGATCGACAAGTCGCCGATTGACGCCGGGCAGGAACAACTGCGTATCGAGATCGTGTTGCGGGAAAATCTGCCGCATGCGCCGCAAGGCGCTATCGATACCGCCCCGATCCCCCCTGACGCATGCCTTCGTGGAAATGAGGTGCGTACCTCAAATAGCGATGGACAGACAGGATTAGCGTCGCTAATCTGATCTCAAGAAAAAAGGGTCATGCAGATTCGGTTCGAGTTTGACTTGCCCCAGAACAATTTAACCCGGGAGGAAAAACAATGACGTCAAGATATCTTGCCGCGACCACTGCCTTATCCCTCGTGATTGGGGCCGCAGGTGCGGCGCAGGCTGAAGACCTGACCCTGTGCTGGGCGGCATGGGATCCGGCAAACGCGCTGATCGAACTCAGCAAGGATTATGAAGCGCAGTCCGGCAACAAGATGTCATTTGAATTTGTGCCATGGACCAATTTCGCCGACCGCATGCTGAACGAACTGAACTCGGGCGGCAAGTTGTGCGACCTGATGATCGGTGACAGCCAGTGGATCGGCGGGGCTGCTGAAAACGGCCAGTACGTCAAGCTGAACGATTTCTTCGACGCCAATGACATCTCGATGGAAGCTTTCATTCCTGCCACCGTGACCGGCTACTCCGAATGGCCAAAGAATACGCCGAACTATTGGTCGCTGCCGGCGTTTGGCGATGTTGTTGGCTGGACTTACCGTAAGGATTGGTTCGCGCGTCCCGAACTGCAGGCTGAATTCAAGGAAAAGTATGGCCGCGATCTGGGCATCCCCGCGACCTATGCCGAACTGAAGGAGATCGCCGAATTCTTCCAGAACCGCGAGATTGACGGCAAGACTGTTTACGGTGCCTCGATCTATACCGAGCGAGGCTCGGAAGGCATCACCATGGGTGCCATGAACGTGCTTTACGGCTTTGGCTTCAAATATGACAACCCGGACAAGCCCTATGACATGGAAGGATTCGTAAACTCGGACGCCTCGGTTGCGGGTCTAGAATACTACAAGGCGCTCTACGATTGCTGCGTGCCGCCAGGATCATCGAACAGCTACATGGGTGAGGGCGTTGATGCATTTAAATCGGGTCAGGTTGCCCTGCAGATGAACTTTGCCTTTACCTGGCCGGGCTTCCACACCGACGCCAATGTCGGCGGCGATGTGACCGGTTACTTTGCCAACCCCGCTGGTCCGAATGGCGACAAGTTCGCACAACTGGGCGGGCAGGGCATTTCAGTGGTTTCCGCCTCTGAAAAACAAGAAGCGGCGCTGACCTATATCAAGTGGTTCGCGCAGCCAGAGGTGCAGGCCAAGTGGTGGCAACTGGGCGGCTTTTCGGCCCTGCGCGCCGTGGTCGAAGATCCGGGCTTTGTAACCAGCCAGCCCTATGCGCAAACCTTCCTCGACAGCATGGCCATCGTAAAGGATTTCTGGGCCGAACCCAGCTATGCCACCCTGCTGCAATCCTCGCAAAAGTGGTTCCATGACTATGTGGTCGCCGGCAACGGCACCGCGAAAGAGGCGCTTGACGGTCTGGCAGCAGATTGGCAAGCCACGTTCGAGGAAGAGGGAAAGTACTGACACCGTCAGGACTGACCCAACCTGATTGTTGTCCGCTACCTGCAAGCGGCGGGCAACATAAAGCGCGAGGCTCTTGAGGGCCAATCGGGTCTCGCGCATCATTTCCCGGCGACCGCCGCCCTCAGGAAAGTTCGAATCATGTCTGATCGTCTGGTCCAACGCGTGGCGTCAGCGACACCGCCCAAACTTGCGCATCGCATCCGTGGTCTGTCAGATCGTGCGATTGCCTGGGCTTTTGTCGCGCCGACGATCTTCCTGTTGCTGGCGGTGAACATCTTCCCGCTGATCTGGACCATCCGGCTTAGCCTGACGAACTTTCGCACCAACCGGCCGAACAACCCGGTAGAATTTGTCGGCATCGAAAACTACCGCAAGATCCTGACCGATCCGGACACTTGGGTGTCGCTGCAGGCAACGGCGCATTTCCTGATCTGGACCATCGTGTTTCAGGTGCTGATCGGCTTTACGCTGGCCTATCTGATCAACAAGAGGTTTCGCGGCAACGATGTGTGGACCACCTTGATCGTGCTGCCGATGATGCTGTCTCCGGCCGTAGTCGGCAACTTCTGGACCTTCCTTTACCAACCCCAGATCGGCCTGTTCAATTACTTCGTCCAGTTCTTTTCGGGCACCGATCCCGCCAGCTTTTCAATGATCGGCGAAGTTGCTTTGGCGCCCTGGGCCATCGTCATCGTCGACACCTGGATGTGGACGCCCTTCGTGATGCTGATCTGCCTAGCCGGTCTACGCTCGATCCCGTCCAGCATTTACGAGGCAGCAGAATGCGACCGTGCCTCGAAATGGCGGCAGTTCTGGACCATCACCATCCCGATGGCGCTGCCGTTCCTGATGCTGGCCGTGCTGTTCCGGGGTATTGAAAACTTCAAGATGTTTGACCTCGTCGTGCAACTGACCGGGGGCGGGCCTGGGGCCACAACGCAACTTACCTCGATCGACCTCAAGCGTGAAGCGTTCGAGAAATGGCGCACCGGCTATGCCTCTGCCTATGCCGTCATCCTGTTCGTCACGGTCTTCGGGCTTGCCTCGATCTATGTGAAAGCCCTCAACAAGGTCAAAGACAGATGAGCTATTCCATCACAGAGCCGTCAAATCGCCAGAAATGGCTCGCCGGTGTGCTTGTGGTCACCTATGCCGTAATCACCCTGATGCCGCTGCTGTGGATCATTGCAACGGGTTTCAAAACCCCCGCTGATGCCATCGCTTACCCGCCGAAGGTGCTGTTCACCCCGTCACTCGAAGGCTACGTCAACCTGTTTACCTCGCGCAGCCGGGTGACGCCCGAAGACCTTGCAGCACTGGGTGAACCCGCCACATTCTATGACCGCATCGTGCGCCAGTACGACATGGTAATCACCGGCCCCTCGCGCTATGGCGAACGGTTCATGAATTCCGTCATCATCGGCTTTGGGTCGACTTTCCTGTCGGTTTTCCTTGGTACCATCGCCGCCTATGCCTTCAGCCGTTTCAAGGTGCCGCTGAAGGACGATCTACTGTTCTTCATCCTGTCCACCCGCATGATGCCCCCTATTGCCGTCGCCATTCCGATCTTCCTGATGTACCGCCAGCTGGGCCTCAGCGATACGCATCTGGGCATGATCCTGCTCTATACGGCGGTCAATCTGTCGCTGTCGGTCTGGCTGCTCAAAGGTTTCATCGACGAGATCCCGGTCGAGTATGAAGAGGCCGCCCTGATCGACGGCTATTCGCGGTTTCAGGCGTTCTACAAGGTCGTTCTGCCGCAGGCGGCCACCGGCATCGCCTCGACCGCCATCTTCTGCCTGATCTTTGCTTGGAACGAATACGCCTTCGCGGCGCTGCTGACATCTGGCACCGCCCAGACCGCCCCACCCTTCATTCCGACAATCATCGGAACCGGTGGCAAGGATTGGCCGGCCGTCGCCGCAGGGGCCACGATCTTTCTTGTCCCGATCATGGTGTTCACGATTTTGCTGCGCAAACACCTGCTGCGCGGGATCACCTTCGGCGCGGTGCGCAAATGACCGCCCGCCGCTTCTGCCCCAATCGCGCGCGAAGGACATGCCAATGAGCTATCTCAAGACCTTCCTCAGGGGCCTTCTGCGCTTTCGTCGCGGTCCTTGGGAAATGCTCGCCACCATCCTGATCGCCCTTGGCGTCTTCATGCTGATGCAACCCTTCGCGCTGATTTTGTTCACCTATTCGTTCATCGTGACGCTGACCGGAACTGTGATGTTCATCTTCGTCAGCCATTTTCCGGAGTAGCCGATGGCCCAGATCGTCATCAAGAACGTGCGCAAGGAATTCGGGGCGTTCACCGCCGTGCAATCCTCCAGCTTCACCATCGAGGATGGCGAGTTCTTCATGCTGCTTGGCCCCTCTGGCTGCGGCAAAACCACAACCTTGCGCATGATCGCAGGGCTGGAACTGCCGACTGCGGGTGAAATCTACATTGACGGCGAAGAGGTCAGCCAAAAGCCCGCAAGCCAGCGCGATATCGCTTTCGTATTCCAGATGTTCGCGCTTTACCCACATATGAATGTTCGCAAGAACATCTCTTACCCGCTGGTCAGCCAAGGCATGCCGCGCGATCAGGTGCGCGCTAAGGTCAACGAAGTGGCCGAGATATTGGGCATCTCCAACCTGCTGGAAAGCCCGGTCGGCGGCCTGTCGGGTGGCGACCGGCAACGCGTCGCCCTTGGTCGCGCCATCGTGCGCGATCCGGCCTGTTTCTTGATGGACGAACCTCTGGGCGCACTGGATGCCGAATTTCGCGAATTTATGGCGCTGGAACTGCGTGCCCTGCATGACCGGATGGGGGCCACCACCGTCTATGTTACCCATGACCAGTTGGAGGCGATGCAGATGGGCGACAAGATTGTCGTGATGAACCATGGCGTTGTCGAACAGTTTGGTAAACCGCAAGACATCTACGATTGGCCAGCAACCACCTTCGTCGCCAAATTCATCGGCTCTCCGGCGATGAACCTGCTCGATTTCGACGGCATGGTCGGCAACGGGTCGCGCAGCGTGACGATGTCCGAGGCGTCTTTCGACATCCCCGAAATGATCAGCGGGGCAAATGGCACCCTGACCCTTGGGGTGCGGCCGGAACATGTCCGGCTGGATGACGCGGCCCCGTTTCGCGGCAGGATCGTCGCGGCCGAATATCTGGGCACGACCCAGATCGTGACGTTGGACACCGGGCATGGTCCAGTCAAATCCCGGATCGGCTCTGACATCGTGGTCAATATCGGCGATCTGACCGGCCTGCGGTTTGATCCGCGATCTGTCACGGTGTTTGATGCCGCCAACGGAAAAGCGCTGGTCTCACAAGCAAATCAAAAGGTTCTGATCCATGGCTGAAGTAGAATTGCAGCATGTCTCAAAATCTTTCGGTCCGCGCGAGGCATTGCAAGATGTGTCGATCACGGTGCCGGATGGCGCGTTTGTGGTGCTGCTTGGGCCAACCGGGGCAGGCAAGACCACCATGCTGCGCATGGTGTCCGGCCTCGACAAGCCCGACCGGGGGGAGGTTCACATCGGCGGGCAGTCCATGAAGGGCCTGACGCCTGCGCAGCGCAACGTGGCGATGGTCTTCCAGCAATACTCGCTCTACCCACATCTGACGGTGCGCCAGAATATGGAGTTTCCGCTGAAATCGCCCCTGCTGAAGACCCCGCCAGCCGAAATTGCGAGGAAAGTCGGCGAAGTCGCTGAAATCTTGCAGATTTCCCACAAACTCGACAACAAGGCCACGCAGCTTTCCGGTGGCGAAATGCAGCGCGTTTCGATCGGTCGGGCGCTGGTGCGCAACCCGTCGGTCTATCTGATGGATGAACCGCTCAGCTCGCTTGATGCCAAACTGCGCGCCGATCTGCGGGTCGAGTTGAAGAATATTCAGGCCAATCTGGGGGCGACGTTTCTTTACGTCACCCATGATCAGATCGAAGCGATGACCATGGCGACTCATGTCGGTGTGCTGGATCATGGCCGGCTTGTGCAGTTCGGCTCCCCTCGCGAAGTGTACGAACAGCCGATCAGCATCTATGCCGCCGGACGTCTGGGCCAGCCCCACATCAACATCCTGCCCGCCGAACTTTTTGGCGCGGCACCAGCCGGGGCCGTCAGCATCGGCCTGCGACCCGAGCATATCACACAGGGGCAAGGACAGGATTGTCTGGTCAAGCGCGTTGAACATCTGGGTGATCAGACCCGGCTGCATCTGTCGTACCGGAATTCCGATCTGATCACTGTAACAGAAGCCCATACACCATTGAAATCGGGCGACATCATAAAAATCCAACCAAACCGGCCGTTCTACTTTGACGGTGCCGGAAACCGCATCGGATAAGGGAGGCCACGCATGAACCAGTTCATTAACAGCAAAGAAACGCTGGTGACCGAAGCGATTGACGGCATGGTCCGCGCGTCAAACGGGTTGCTGGCGCGGCTTGACGGGTATCCGCATATCAAGGTGGTCGTGCGGTCCGACTGGGACCGCAGCAAGGTTGCACTGGTGTCGGGCGGTGGGTCGGGGCACGAGCCAAGCCATGCCGGTTTCGTGGGCCAGGGCATGCTGACTGCCGCTGTCTGCGGCGATGTCTTTGCCAGCCCGTCGGTCGATGCCGTACTTGCGGGCATTCTGGCCGTCACCGGCAAGGCGGGCTGTCTGCTGATCGTGAAGAACTACACCGGCGACCGGCTCAACTTCGGGCTGGCCGCCGAACGCGCCCGGGCCTTTGGTCATCAGGTCGAGATGGTCATCGTCGATGACGACGTCGCTTTGCCCGACCTGCCGCAGGCGCGCGGCGTTGCCGGCACATTGTTCGTGCACAAGATTGCCGGCGCCTTGGCCGATGCAGGCGCGTCCTTGGATGCCGTCGCCGCCGCTGCCCGCCGGGTCATCGAGGGGGTGATTTCGATCGGAATGTCGCTTGATACCTGCACGGTCCCCGGTTCGCCAAAAGAAGACCGCATCGGGGCCGGGCAGGCCGAACTTGGCCTTGGCATTCATGGCGAGGCGGGGGTCAGTCAGGTTGATTTCACCGGTGCCAAAGCCGCAATGGCCATGGTGCTTGACCGTCTGGTTCCGCACGCCGGCCCCGGCAATCATGTGGCCCTTTTGAACAACCTTGGCGGCGCAACCCCGCTTGAAATGGCCGTGCTGACCGAAGAGCTGGCGCAGTCGGCACTCGGCGGGCGCGTCAAGTGGATCATTGGCCCTGCAGAAATGATGACCTCGTTGGATATGCAGGGTTTTTCGGTGTCTTTGCTGCCCGTTACGCCCCTGGATATCGACGCACTGGCAGCCCCGGTTGCCCCGCATGCCTGGCCCGGCGTCAGCACGCTTGGCCCGATCCCGATACGCCCTTTGCCCGATGGCCTTAGCCCGATCCAGCCGATGGCATCCGCCCATCCGGGACGGCGCGCGCTGATCGACAGCTGTTGTCTGGCGTTGATTTCTGCCGAACGCGATCTGAACGCGCTGGATGCGAAATCGGGCGATGGCGATACCGGATCGACGCTTGCCGGGGCGTCGCGCGCCCTGATCGCCGCGCTTGATCGTCTGCCGCTTGCCGACCCGACCCAACTGTACCGCGCCATCGGGATGGAGTTGAGCCAAACCATGGGGGGCTCGTCGGGCGTGCTGCTGGCCATTTTCTTCGCCGCGGCGGGCGATGCGTCGGCGTCCGGCAAAAGCTGGATCGGCGCGCTGTCCGCAGGCCTTGACCGCGTGATGCAGGTCGGCGGTGCAGAACCCGGGCACCGCACCATGATCGACGCCCTGTCACCTGCACTTGCCGCATTGCCGGATGGCGTGAGTGCCGCTGCCAAAGCTGCGCGAGTAGGGGCGAATGCAACCGCAAAGATGACCCGCGCGAAAGCGGGGCGGTCCAGCTATCTATCTGCCGACAAACTGGCAGGCCATGTCGACCCGGGCGCAGAGGGCGTCGCCCGCCTGTTTGAGCATCTGGCCCAAGGCTAAGACTCCGGCGCTAATCCGCCAGCGTTACGGCAATGTCCGCCCCAGCCAGCATATCGGCAATGTCGGGTGGTGGCAGGCCATCGGTGACAAGGCGGTGAAACGCTGCCGGTTCGGCGATGCGAATGGCTGCGTTCTGGCTAAATTTGCTGGCGTCTGCGACGATGATAGTCTCGTCTGCGCGGGCGATGATGGCGCGCGAAAACTCTGCCTCGCGCAGGTCTTGCAAGAGGAACCCGGCCCCCGCCTCGATCCCCGCGACCGAAAGGATTGCATGGCGCACCCGGAACTGGCGCACGAAGGCCAGCGCGTCTTCGCCAAACGTACCGCCATCATGGCTGCGCAATTCGCCCCCCGCCATGAAAACACGGTTGCCGTTCTGCCCCGCCAGCGCCTGCGCCACGGGCAGCGAATTCGTCACCACCAGCAGGTCACATCGCTGGCGCAGAGCCTGCGCCACATAGGCCGTCGTTGATCCCACATCCAGAAACAGCGATGCGCCATCGGCGATCAGATTTGCAGCCGCCTCGCCGATGCGGCGCTTGCTGGCCTGGTTTTGCACGAACCGCTGGGCAAAGGACGGCTCCAGCCCCCAGTTTTTCAGTGACACACCGCCATGGACCTTGGTCACAAGGCCCTGATGCTCCAGCGTTGCGATGGTGCGGCGAATCGTCTCTGGGGTGACGTTCAGGCGCAATGCAAGATCTTGAACCCTGCCGGAGCCGGTTTCGCCCAACACATCCAATAACTCGCGCACACGTTGGCTCATATTTCGGGCAGTCGACCATACGGAATGTTGTTTTAGTGAGGAATTATAGTTAAAAAATCGTGGCTAGCAACCAATAACAAACATTACTCAATAAATAGCCACAAAAAAGTTTTGACAGGCGCAATAGGAAGGTGCACACTAAAATTTCGACAAAACGGTTCTCTAGTACTTGTATTGTCATAAACTTACCAAAATGAGATTGCTTTGCAGCGATGAAAATACGCCAAGATGGGCCTGAAATCCTTGGGTTGGTCTTGGTCTGTCCGCACCGTGCGCAGAGATGGTTTTACTACGGATGGCATAGTTGGCGTCGGCACAGCGGGCGTCGAAAGCAGTTTCTCAGCGAAGCAAATAGCAGGCTCGGTCGCCCGGTTCGATCTGCCTGCTTGGCGGGCGGGAAAATTCTATTGTCCCGCTCGCATTGCGTTTGGCCACAACCTGCGCAGTGGCAAATCGCGTGACGCCGCAGAACCGCATCCGAAGGCTGCCGCTGTGGCAAGGGTCGGTCGAGGTATCGCCTTTGGTGGGCGGCATCACCAACCGGAACTTCCTTGTCAGGGACGGTGATCGCAGGGCGGTGGTTCGTCTCGGCGCTGATATTCCGGTGCATCAGATCCTGCGCTTCAACGAGCTTGCTGCCAGTCAGGCCGCCCATGCAGCGGGCGTCTCGCCCGCCGTAATTCACCACGAACCGGGTCTACTGGTCATCGACTTTATCGAAGCCCGCACCCTGACCGCTGCCGATTTCGCGCAAGAGGCAACGCTGGAGAAGGCCGTCACGTTGCTGGCGCGCGCGCATCGCGATATTCCCGCCCATTTGCGCGGGCCGGCCCTGATGTTCTGGGTGTTTCACGTCATCCGTGACTATGCGGCAACCCTGCATGCCGGGGCCAGCCGGCATATCCCAAGACTTGCGGCCCTGCTCGGGCAGGCCGCCGTTCTGGAGGCCGCAGTTGGCCCGATTGATCTGGTTTTTGGCCACAACGATCTGTTGCCTGCAAACTTTCTGGATGACGGCGCACGCCTTTGGCTGATCGACTGGGACTATGCCGGCTTCAACTCGCCGCTGTTCGATCTGGGCGGGCTGGCTGCGAACAACGGGCTTACGCCGGCTCAAGAAACCCGCATGCTGGAGCGGTACTTTGACCGCCCCATATCCTTGGAACGGCTGCACAGCTATCACGCCATGAAAGCGGCCTCGGCCCTGCGCGAGGCCATGTGGAGCATGGTGTCCGAGATCCACTCCACCCTTGATTTTGACTATGCTGCCTATACCGAAACCAATCTTGCTACCTATGACGCGGCCTTCGCGGCCTTCAAGACGCACTGAGGAATTTCCATGACCGACCTGCCAACCACCGCCCGCGCCGTCATTATCGGTGGGGGCATCATCGGCTGTTCCGTGGCCTATCATTTGGGCAAACTGGGATGGACAGATACCGTTCTGCTGGAGCGGAAAAAGCTGACATCAGGCACCACGTTTCACGCAGCGGGGCTGGTCGGGCAGTTAAGAACGTCCGCCAACATAACGCAACTTCTGGGTTATTCGGTTGATCTGTATAAACGGCTGGAGGTGGAAACCGGGCTTCAGACTGGCTGGAAAATGAATGGCGGCCTGCGGCTTGCCTGCAATCCCGAACGCTGGACGGAAGTGAAGCGTCAGGCCACCACCGCGCATTCCTTCGGGCAGGAAATGCATCTGCTTACCCCGCGCGAGGCGCAGGATCTTTGGCCTCTTATGACCATCGACGATCTGGTCGGTGCCGCCTATCTGCCAACCGACGGGCAGGCCAATCCATCTGACATCACCCAGTCCCTTGCCCGTGGCGCGCGCATGTCGGGGATCAAGATTTTCGAAGATACGCCAGTGACGCGCATCATAATCGAAGATGGCCGGGTGAAGGGTGTTGAAACTCCGGACGGCACCGTGGAATGCGAAAAGGTCGTGCTGTGTGCCGGTCAGTGGACGCGCAATCTGGCGGCCACCGTTGGGGTCAACGTGCCGCTGATCTCGGTCGAGCATCAGTACATGGTCACCGAACGGATCGAGGGCGTCACCTCGACCCTGCCAACCCTGCGCGATCCCGACCGTCTGACCTATTGGAAGGAAGAGGTTGGCGGTCTGGTCTGGGGCGGGTATGAGCCGAACCCGAAGCCATGGGCGCAAAACGGCATCCCCGAAGGCTTTCATTTCGAACTTCTAACTTCGGATTATGATCACTACGGCCAGTTCATGGAAGACGCGATTGCCCGCGTACCGGCCCTTGCAACCGCCGGTGTCAAGCAACTGATCAACGGCCCGGAAAGCTTCACCCCCGATGGCAATTTCATTCTGGGCGAAGCGCCTGAACAGAAAGGCATCTTTGTCGGCGCGGGCTTCAACGCGTTCGGTATTGCCTCTGGCGGTGGTGCCGGCATGGCGCTGGCCGAATGGGTGGTCAAGGGCGAGGCCCCTTATGACCTTTGGCCCGTCGATATCCGCCGCTTTGGCGGCGTGCACAGATCCACCGGCTGGGTCCGCGCCCGCACGCTGGAGGCTTATGGCAAGCACTACACCATCGCCTGGCCGTCCGAGGAAATGCAGTCGGCCCGCCCGACGCGGCGATCGCCGCTTTACGCCCATCTGGCCGCAGCAGGTGCCTGTTTCGGCGAAAAACTGGGGTGGGAGCGGCCAAACTGGTTTGCCGATGTTGCCGCAGGCGAGGTCGCGAAAGACCGCTATTCCTATCAACGCCCCGGCTGGTGGGATGCGGTCCGACGCGAACATCTGGCGTGCCGCAGTGCCGCTGTGCTGATCGACCAGACCTCGTTTGCCAAGTTCATCCTCAAAGGCCCCGATGCAGTTACGGCTTTGGGCTGGATCGCGGCAGGTCAGGTAGACCGGCAAGTGGGGTCATTGACCTATACCCAGTTGCTGAACGCGCGCGGCGGGATCGAGGCGGACGTGACTATCGCCCGTCTGGCACAGGATGAGTTCTACATCGTCACCGGCACCGGCTTTGCCACCCATGATTTCAACTGGATTTCGCGCAATCTGCCCGATGGTGCCAACTGCCAGCTGGTCGACGTGACCTCGGCAAATTCGGTGCTGTCGCTGATGGGGCCGAACGCCCGCGACATCCTGTCCCGGGTTTGCGCTGATGATCTGACGAGCACCGGCTTTCCGTTTGGTACGGCGCGGCACATTTCGGTCGCAGACTGCCCGGTGCTGGCGCTGCGGGTGACCTATGTGGGCGAATTGGGCTGGGAACTGCACATGCCGGTCGATGTTGCCGTGACGGTCTATCAGGCGCTGATGGCGGCAGGGGCCGGTCTGGGCCTGCTGAACGCGGGCTACCGGGCCATTGAAACCCTGCGGCTTGAAAAGGGCTACCGCGCCTGGGGAGCCGACATTGGCCCGGATCACACCCCGGTCGAGGCGGGTCTGGCCTGGGCCTGCAAAATGAAATCCGGCCTGCCGTTTCAGGGGCGCGATGCCATCACAGCCCAGATCTCGGGCGGCGTCAGCAAGCGCATGGCGGGGTTCACGGTGGATGATCCTTCGGTTGTCCTGCTGGGCCGCGAGACGATTTTGCGTAATGGTGAACGCGTGGGTTGGCTGTCGTCGGGTGGCTATGGCCATGCGGTCGATCTGGCCATCGGCTACGGCTATGTGCGCCAGCCCGGCGGCGTCGATGAAGCCTTCATCCTGTCCGGCGACTATGAGCTGGAAGTGGCCTCTGCGCGGGTGCCAGCAAGGGTGCACATGACGCCACTTTACGATCCGGGCAACGCGCGCATAAGAGCCTGATTTTCTAGCCCTTGATGCGCGCTGTCGTCATTGCACACCACATTTTGTGCAAGGCGTTGGCGTCGCCCCATCCACGTTTCATCCGCGTTGGAACTTGAACTCAGCGCGCAGACAAACGCAGCCGGCTGCGATGCTGGCCTGCGGGAAACGGAACGATGAGTCTCACGCGCCGAAATTACATTCGAGGGGTCCCGCGTTGACCAGAGGTTGTCTGACGATCATAGCATCGCCAGACAACCTCCGGCCTTTTGATTTTACGCTTGTCTTTTGACAAAACCGATATCCACTTTTGTCGGACAAGCTCTGGCGATTGATGCACGAAGCTGGCAAATTGCCTTATCCGTCAAATCGCGTGGCACCCCGCCTGCGTGCATCCACCGGGTCGGTCAGGATCGCGGCCTGATGTGCGCGCTGATCGCAGTTTGCCCGCGGGCAGATGCGGCAGTTGATGCCGATCGGCGTCATGCGGGCGGTGGGCACGGTGAACGCCTCGGCATAGCCGATGTCGGGCGCGTGTTCGATAGTGCATCCCATGGCCACGGCCAGCCGGTTGTCCTGCGCATGGCGTTCGAATGTGGGTCGGTCGACGGTGCGGGAAAACACGAAATACTGGCTCGCGTCGGGCATTTCCACAAACTGTGGCACGATCCGGCCCGGCGTGCGAAATGAAGTGTGAACGTCCAGCCTTGGGCAGGCGCCGCCATGTTCGGCCAGATGGAACCCCGTCGCGTTGAACCGTTTTGAGACATTGCCACCCTTGTCGATGCGAAGAAAGAAAAACGGCACTCCCTGCGCGCCTTCGCGTTGCAGGGTCGTCGCCCTATGGCAGGCCTGTTCGAAACTGACGCAAAAGCGTGTTGCCAGATGATCCAGATCGTATTTCGATGCCCGCGCCTCGGCCAGAAACGCGGCGTAGGGCATCAGGACGGCGGCGGCGAAATAGTTAGCCAACTCGACCCGTAGCCGTGCCATCCCGCGCGGCTCGGTAATACCCGACTCCGCGATGAGGCTATCCAGCAGCTCGCGCTGTTCGAGCAGCCCGGCCATGTGGACCAACTGGAATATGCGGTTGGTATGATCCAGCGCTTCGGACAGCAATATTTCGCGGCTTTCCTCATCGTACTGGCGCAAGGCCCCTGGCAGGTCGGCTACCCGCACCAGGCGCACCGCAATGCCCGATTTTGTGCGCAGGCGATGTTTCAGCCCGGCGTAAACCTCGTCGCGCTCGATACCACTGTCGCCCCAGAATCGCTCGGCCGCCGCTTCCAATGTGGCAAAGTGGTTGCGATTGCGGCGAAAGTAGTTGTGCACTGCCGCCTCAGGCGAGGTCGCAAGCACGGATCCTGCCCCTTCCGCCAGACTGAGCAATTGGTCGGCCGCCGCCAGATAGGCCCGGTGCAGGCGCAAAAACGCGCCGGCGAGACCCGGGCTATGCACAAGGGCCGCGCGCAGATCCTGCAAATCGGGCCGATCGCCCCCGAATATCGGATCTTGCACCGAGGCTCGCAAATCTGCCAGCCGGGTCGCATTGTCATCTTGCGCGATATCACGCCAGTCTACGCCATAAACATCGAACAGCCGAAGCATCACGCCGACCGACACCGATCTTTGATTGTTTTCCAAAAGGTTGACGTAGGCCGCCGATATCCCCAGCGCCCGCGCCATGGCACTTTGGGTTTCGTCCCGTTCCAGCCGTAACCGGCGCAGATGGGGTCCGATGAAGGTTTTCTGCATGCCACCACACGGATTGCTGATTGCGTTGTGATTACAATATTACAGAATTAACAAACTGTAAATTCTCGCATTTACAGCATGACCCGGTTTCATTTTGCACATCGCGCCGCATTTGCCATGACCGTCATGCCTCTGCACTGTGGCAGAAAACAGGTCTACACTGGGCTCGTCAGCCACCAATTGTCCGATCCATGAACAGGAAGCCCCGATGAGCCACACCCTTTACCCCCTGCGCCGCCAGCGTCTGCAACGATCCGAACTTGCGGTTCCGGCCTCGAACCCGTCGATGATCGACAAGGCGGCGGATGGGCGTGCGGATTACGTCTTTCTTGATCTGGAGGATGCCGTGGCGCCGCCTGAAAAAGAACAGGCGCGCCGGAATGCCGTGCAGGCCCTGAACGACATCGACTGGGCGGCAAAGGGCAAGACGGTATCCATTCGTATCAATGGGTTGGACACACATTACATGTACCGCGATGTCGTCGATATCATGGAGCAGGCGGGCGACAAGGTGCATACGCTGCTGGTGCCAAAGGTCGGGGTGCCCGCCGATCTTTACATGGTCGAGGCGATGGTCAACCAGATCGAACAGGGGCGCGGTTACAAGACGAAGGTCATGCTGGAGGCGCTGATCGAAACCGCGCTTGGCATGGCCAATGTCGAGGCCATCGCGCAATTCGGCGGCAGGCTCGAGGCGCTGCATTTCGGGGTTGCCGATTACGCCGCCTCGATGCGGTCGCGCACCACCAACATTGGTGGGCTGAACCCGCATTACCCCGGTGATCAGTGGCATGCCGCAATCTCCCGCATGGTCATCGCCTGCCGCGCTTACGGCTTGCGCGCCATCGACGGCCCGTTCGGTGATTTTTCCGATCCCGAAGGCTACAGGGACGGCGCACGCCGCGCCGCCGCACTGGGATGCGAAGGCAAATGGGCGATCCATCCGTCGCAAGTGGCACTGGCAAACGAGATATTCAGCCCGACCGAGGCGGAGATTACCAAAGCGCGCCGCATCATCGAAGAACTGCGCAAGGCCGAAGCGCAGGGCAAGGGTGCGGCCTCGCTGGACGGCAAGATGATTGACGCCGCGTCCGAAAAGATGGCGAACAACGTGTTGGTCGTGGCCGAAGCGATTGCTGCAAAGTAACCGCGTAGGATGGGCAATTCTGCCCGTCTTGCCAACGAGGAGAGGCAGTTATGGACATCCATGAATACCAGGCGAAAGACATCCTTGCACGCTTTGGTGTGCCGGTGCCGCGTGGCGGGCTGGCCTATAGCCCCGAGCAGGCAGGTTACCGCGCCCGCGAACTTGGCGGCAATGCCTGGGTTGTCAAGGCGCAGATCCATTCCGGGGGCAGGGGGGCTGCGGGTGGTGTCAAGCTCTGCCGCACAGCGGACGAGGTACAAAGCTTTGCCGCCACCCTGTTCGGCAAGCAGCTTGTCACCAAGCAAACCGACGCGGCTGGCAAGGGTGTCTACCGGGTCTGGGTGGAAGGCGCGTCCGATATCGCGCAAGAGATGTATCTTGGCCTCGTCCTTGACCGCAAATCCGAACGCATCATGATCGTGGCCTCGGCTCATGGCGGGATGGAGATCGAGGATCTGGCCGAAAACGACCCCAAATCCCTGCGCCGCATGACGATTGACCCCGCCGTTGGCCTGTCGGAATTTCAGGCCCGCGAACTGGCGTTTCAGCTGGGCCTGAAGGGCGGGCAGGTTGCGCAGATGGTCACGATCCTGCGCGCCTGTTACCGCGCCTACCGCGATCTGGACGCGGTGATGGTGGAAATCAACCCGCTGGTCATCACCGGCACCGGCGATCTGGTGGCGCTGGATGCGAAGATGAGCTTCGATACCAACGCCCTGTTCCGCCGCCCCGAAATTGCCGAACTGCGTGATCGCAGTCAGGAGGACCCCCGCGAAAGCACAGCCGGCGATCACGGTCTGGCCTACGTCGGTCTTGACGGCGACATCGGTTGCATCATCAATGGTGCCGGCCTTGCGATGGCCACGATGGACATGATCAAACTTGCGGGCGGCGAGCCTGCGAATTTCCTCGATATCGGCGGCGGTGCCAGCCCCGAACGCGTGGTGCGGGCATTTCGCACCGTGCTAAGCGACAAGAACGTGCAGGTGATCCTCGTCAATATCTTTGCCGGCATCAACCGTTGCGATTGGGTCGCCCAAGGCGTGGTGCAAGCTTACAGGGAGGTTGGCCTGTCCGTTCCCCTGATCGTGCGCCTTGCCGGCACCAATGTGGATGAGGGAAACGAGATCATCCGCCAGTCTGGCCTGCCGCTGATAACCGCCGATACTCTGGCCGAGGCGGCTGCTAAATCCGTCGCCGCCCGCAACAAAGCCGCAGTTTAAGGAGGCCGCCATGGCAATTCTGATCACCAAAACCACCCCCGTCATCGTACAGGGCATGTCGGGCCGCATCGGTGCATTCCACGCCGCCGATATGATCAGATATGGCACCAATGTCGTGGGCGGCGTCACGCCGGGCAAAGGCGGTGAACGCCATCTTGACCGCCCGCTGTTCAACACGGTGCGCGAAGCGGTCGAGGCGACCGGTGCCGAGGCGAGCCTTGTCTTCGTCCCACCCCCCTTCGCCGCCGACGCCATCATGGAGGCCGCCGACGCTGGCATTAAAACCGCCGTCTGCGTCACCGACGGCATCCCAAGCCAGGATATGATGAAGGTCAAACGCTTCCTTCTGCGCTATCCGGTTGAACGCAAGATGCGCCTTATCGGCCCCAATTGCGCTGGCATCATCAGCCCCGGTCAGGGTTTCATGGGCATCATGCCGCCGCATATCTACATGGCGGGCCGCATCGGTATCGTCGGCCGGTCGGGTACACTTGGGTATGAGGCTGCATCCCAGATGAAAGCGCTTGGCATCGGGGTATCCACATCTGTCGGCATCGGCGGTGATCCGATCAACGGGTCGTCCTTCAAGGACATCCTGCAACTGTTCCAGAATGATCCCGACACTGACGCCGTGATGATGATCGGTGAAATCGGCGGCCCGCAAGAAGCCGAAGCCGCAGCCTGGGCCAGCGCCAATATGACCAAACCCGTGGTCGCCTATATCGCGGGCCTGTCCGCCCCAAAGGGCCGCAAGATGGGTCATGCCGGGGCCATTATCTCGGCCTTCGGTGAAAGCGCGCAGGAAAAGGTGGAGATATTGGCCGCCGCTGGCATCACGGTAGCCCCCAACCCGTCATCCATGGGCGAAACCATGGCTCGCGTCCTGTCACAGCGCGCTGCGGCCTGATAGTTCAACTGTATCGTCCCGTTGTTTTCCACAAGACGCCCCGGTCGATATCGCCGCCGCGGACAACGCGAGGGCGTCCAATGCTAAAACGCACACCAGTCATGGGCGCCCTACGGCTGGGCAGCAATGCCTCGGTGTCGCATTGCCGACAGGCTGGGCAGCAGTTCGTCATGGGTCGGCTTCGAACAAAGCGTCGCGCCTTGTGCCAACTGCGTTTTGCTGCAAAAGCAAGTCCGGAAAATCGTGATACCGGGTGATTGCGAGACGCACCCAAGCGGGCAGGTCCTCTGCGCAATCCCTTTTCAGGGATACAGGTCCTCAGGCGGCCAACAGTCCCGGTGTCAGCGCCCGTGCCGCATCGTATTGCGACAAGAACACCTGACCGGTCAGTTGATCGAGGAAATGCGACCGTTTCAGCCGGTCCATCACTGGGCCTTTCACCTCTGACAGATGCAACTTCACCCCCATCTCGTTCAGGCGGTGATTGATCGCCTCCAGGCTTTCAAGCGCGCTGAGATCGATCTCGTTGATCGCCGAGCACATCAGGACAACATGCTTGATCGGAGATTCCGATGCGACGCGCCCCGTGACATAGTCCTCCAGATATCGCGCGTTGGCAAAATACAGGCTTTCGTCGATGCGCAGGGTCAGAAGGCTAGGGTCCGTCATCACCTCGTGCCGGTGGATATTGCGAAAATGCTGGGTGTTGGGGACGAGGCCCACTTCGGCGATATGCGGCCGCGATGTTTTGTAAAGGTGCAGCGCAATCGACAAAGTCACCCCCGCTGAAACGCCCGCCTCGACGCCCAGCCCCAAGGTCAACAGGATTGTCGCGGCGACTGACATGAAATCGGCGCGCGAATAGGCCCAGCTGCGTGTCAGGATCGAGAAATCGACCAGCGACAGGACAGCTACGATAATAGTCGCGGCAAGCGTTGCCGTCGGCAGGAAATAAATCAGCGGGGTCAGCGCCACCGCAGCCACCGCCAAACCAATGGCGGTAAAGGCACCCGCCGCCGCTGTCTCGGCACCAGCATCGAAATTCACCACCGACCGGGCAAAGCCACCGGTGACCGGATAGCCCCCCGTGAAGGCCGCACCAATATTGGCGGCACCAAGGCCGATCAATTCCTGATCCGGGTCGATGCGCTGGCGCTTCTTGGCGGCAAGCGTTTGCGCGACCGAGATCGATTCCACAAATCCGATGACCGAGATCAGCAGCGCGGGCAGCACCAGCAGCTTGATCAGATCTGGCGAGAATGACGGCAAGGTCAGCGGTGGCAGACCCTGCGGCACCACACCGACAACCCGCACGCCAAGTGCGTCCAGACCTAGTCCCGAAACCGCGACTGTCGATGCAACCACCGCCACAACCGGCCCGGCCTTGGTCAGCAGATCGGCAAGACTCGGCCCCAGCCCGATCCGGCGCAACAGCGGCTTCAGACCTTTGCGCACCCAAAACAGGAACGCGGTGGCAGATGTCCCGATGACAAGCGTGATCCAGTTCGTCAGGTGCAGGTTTTGCACCAATGACATCAGCATCTCGGGCAGCGTATCGCCACCCGCGCTGATGCCCAGAACATGGCGCAGCTGGCTGGTCGCAATCAGGATGCCAGAAGCGGTGATGAACCCGCCGATCACCGGATGCGACAGGAAGTTTGCCAGAAACCCGAGCCTCAACAAACCCATCGCCAGCAGGATCGCGCCCGACAACCCCGCCAATGTCAGCGCCGCCACCGCATATCCCATGGTGCCCTGTTCGGCGATGCCAGCGATGGCAGACGCCGTCATCAGCGAGATTACGGCCACTGGCCCAACCGCCAGCGACCGGCTGGTGCCGAAAATCGCATAAAGGACGATGGGGGCGATCGAGGCATACAGCCCGGCCTCTGGCGGTAATCCGGCCAACAGCGCATAGGCCAGTGATTGCGGGATCAGCATGATCGTCACGATCAGCGCCGCCATCAGATCGCCTGACAGCGCAGTCCGGTCATAGCTTCGCGCCCATTGCAGGACCGGGAAGTAATCGGCGAGGGGTTTGGCGGACATCGGAACTGGTCCCTACGTTACAGGAAAGACGTACCCGAATGCGCGCACGACTGGAAAGCTTTTTGGTCCGACGGCTTAGCAGCGGGCCAAGCCTTTGATTTCAGGGGCGCGATTTTTCCCACAAGGTCGCAGCGCGTGCGCCACTGCGGCAATAGCCAAGCACCGGCCCGGGAAGTTCCTTGATAGCGCGTCCAAAGGCCGCGACGTCATCGGTGCTGATGGCATCCGGTTTAACCGGGATATGACGCGCCTCGATACCAATCGCAGCAGCCGCTGTGGCGACCTCGGCAAAGGACGGCTGGCCCGGTTCTTCGCGGTCCGGTCGGTTGCAGATGATGGAGCGAAAGCCTTTCGCCTTTATATCCGGCAAGTCGGAGGGCAAAATCTGCGGGCTGACTGAAAAGCCCTGTGCAACGGGTCTGATATTCATCAGAATTGTCCTGTTGGATTGAGGGATCACAGGCCGTTGACCGGCACTTTCAGCATCGGGCGACCATCCTTGTCTGTCGGCATTTCGCCGGCGCGCATGTTCACCTGAAGCGATGGAATGATCAGACGGGGCATTGCCAGCGTGGCATCGCGCGCAGTGCGGAATTTGACGAAATCCTGCCTCGTCTTGCCGGCGCCGACATGGATGTTATGCGCCTTTTCCGCGCCGACGGTGGTTTCCCACTGGATGTCGCGCCCGTTCGGGCCGTAGTCATGGCACATGAACAGACGCATCTCGTCGGGCAGTGCCAGCACCTTCTGGATGCTGTCATAGAGCGTACCTGCATCGCCGCCGGGAAAATCGGCGCGCGCCGACCCGCCATCGGGCATGAACAGGGTATCGCCGACAAAAGCGGCATTTCCCATCACATGCACCATGCAGGCAGGTGTGTGGCCGGGGGTATACATCGCCACCGCCTCCAAACTGCCGATCTTGTAGGTGTCGCCATCCCTGAACAACCTGTCGAACTGGCTGCCGTCGCGCTGAAAGTCGGTGCCTTCGTTGAATATCTTGCCGAAGGTTTCCTGCACGACCATGATCTTGTCGCCGATGCCGATCTTGCCGCCCAGTTTGCCCTGAATATAAGGGGCTGCCGACAGATGGTCGGCGTGGACATGGGTTTCGATGATCCATTCCAGCGTCAGGCCCTGCTTGCGGATATGGTCGATGATCGCATCGGCATGGTCATAGGTGATCCGTCCGGCGGCATAGTCGATGTCCATCACGCTATCTATCACCGCGCAAGCGCTGGAGGCAGGGTCTTTCACCACATAGCTGATGGTATTGGTGGCCGCGTCAAAGAACGCCTCGACCTGCGGCTTAACAGACATGTCGATCGGATAGTCGGTCATGGTATTCTCCTGCATTTTCATGTCTCACGGCGCAGCAGACGTGCGGCACGCGCGCCGCTGACCGCCATCAGGCCTTTTGCGACAAAGATCCCGGCAATCAGGGCTGCGACAAAGGTGATCACCTCGATCCGGCCGGCGCCCAAGGCCGGTAACGCACCGCCAGGGCAAAAGCCTGCGATCCCCCAGCCGATACCGAATACGGCAGCACCGCCGATCAGGCGGCTGTCCAGTTGGGTCTTGGTCGGCAGCTGGAACTTTGCATCGAATATGGGTGCAGGTCTGGGCAGGACCATCCGGTAGCCAAGAAACGTGACCACCAGCGCGCCGCCCATGACCAGAATCAGACTTGGATCCCAACTGCCCGCAACATCAAAGAAGTTCAGCACTTTGGCTGGATTGGCCATGCCTGAGATCGAGATGCCGATGCCAAAGATCAGCCCGACAAGATAGCATGTGACAAGACGCATGGCTTATGCCCCCAAAACGTGACGAACGACGAAAACGGTGATCGCGGTCGTCAGCATGAAGGTCAGTGTCGCGGCGAAGGACCGGCGCGACAGGCGCGCCATCCCGCAGACCCCATGGCCCGACGTGCAGCCCGACCCGTAGGTGACCCCGATGCCGACCAGCAGACCGCCGATCAACAGCATCGGCATCGACACCGGCACTTCGATGACGGGCATCTGCCCAGTCAACATCAGCACCGCTACTGGCCCGCTGACCATTCCCATCAGAACCGCCACCCGCCAACCAAAGTCAGGATGCGCCGCTGGCGTCAGAACGCCCGCCAGAATGCCGGTGGCGCCCATGATGCGGCCCAGAAACAGCATCAAAAGCACCGAAGCAACCCCGATCAGGACCCCGCCGCCCAAAGATTGCCACGGTGTAAAAACCGTCTCGATCGTCGTCATGATTGATTGCTCCTGATCCTTGAAGGCTTACCGCGCGGGCATTCGGCAAACATCGCCCTATCAGTTTACGCCGTTCACTTTAGATTTATCTCTGTACCACTGCCGCCGCTTTGACCTTCGTCAAGCCACTGTGCGCGCCATGATAGACCCATGCTGGACTGCACGAAAGGCCCCGCGCGAAGGTGTTGAATAAATGGTCGTCGTTCTGCTTGCTTACTCATATGTTTCTCGCCTACCGGGCGGAACACTAGGTCGCAGTGATCATGTCAGCGTGCGACGAAGACCCCCAAAGGGATGTTGTTTGCATTGCCCGAAAGACCGCGTCAAGATCGCTCCAGCGCGGCCAATCGTCCGAACACTGTTACCTCCTCAAGCTCAATCACACCACGCGAATTCTCAATGCAGCAGCCGTCAAGAATGCGAGCCGTGGCCACCCTGACAGATACAGTTGCGAAGCGGCCATCCTGGTAAATCCAAGAGACTGCGACATCGGACGCAGGTGCCGCTCCCCGCAGGCCCAAAAGTCAGTTGGGCGTCGGGCAAACCAATAACCTGTCGAGAAAAGTCAAGACACCAGGAGAAGTGCTTTGGCATGCGGCTGGTCGCGGTGATACCGGCTGAACCTGCTCTGGTCCTGTTGATGCATGTTCCCCATCACACAGGTCGCCTCCAGTGGGCTGGCAAGAAAGCTGTGTCACGGCAGTCCTATGGCGTTGACTACAGACTCAAACAACTGAACCACCAGCGCCACGTGACGTTGCCCTATCAGCCTGCTGGCACGACGCAATCTGCCGCGGTCATTTCCAGAACCGGATCGTTTGGCTTGCAATCTTCACCACTGACGGAATAGTGCCCAAGCGCCGCACATCCAAGCACAGCAACCGTTGCTGAAAACAGTCAGATCTGCACAAGTCGTTTCATGGTCTTGCCTTTTTGTTGACGGCGACTTGTGTCCATATTGATCGCAGCATTCTCCATCCATCGGGGTGCTGCATTGATGCTGATCAACAGGTGCCGGGCACCGCGCCGGGGGGGATCGGAACCTGCGCATTGCCTGAAAACCGTGACCAGTAACCCGGCGCTGTTGTCTTGGGCCGCAGGTTGGCGCGCGGCAAGTTCAGCTGATCAGGGTACGTGCAGTGATCTCGTCTGTTATGAAAACCGTTGGGCTGAGTGTTCTGATCACACCCCTGATTGCGCTGATCTTTTCTCGCCCGCCCGAAATCAGCACCCGCTCTGGCGTCCGGCGCAGCCGGGCAAGGTTTGCGGAAATTACCCGATCATTGACTTCATGGGCCACGATAACGCCAGCAGCGTCGATGAAGTTATACAGCACATCCCCCACAGCCCCGGCCTCGATCAAAGAGCGGCGCTCGGCCTCGCTGATGTGGCCGGTGCGATAACTGGTGGTCAGCGTAGAGATGCCGCCAACCGACAGTAGGACCACATCCAGCTTGTCCGCCATCTCGAAAATCGACGACAGGCCGCACCGTTCCAGCAGCGCATGTTTGGTCTCCGGGCTGTCGACCACGGCAGGGGCAGGGATGAGATATCCCTCGCCCTGAAACAATTCGGCAAACTGCCAGGCGAACTCGGCCGGGTTGAACCGCCGCGCGGCTGCGATGCCGCCCAGCAGCGACACGACGCGAAAATCATTCAGTGTGGCCCCGGTGATGAACGGCAACGAGTTGTAAAGCGTGCGCCCCCAGCCCACGCCGACCGTCATGCCTGACTGCATCCGGCCCGAAATGTAGTTGCCCGCCGCCGCCGCGATCACCCGCACCGGATCATCGTCCGCCGCATCGAAAGGTGCCACGATGACACGGTCGATACCAAGTTGGGTCTCGACCGTCCGCCCCAGTTCGACTAGCCTCGCCAGCGGGGCCGAGATCGTCAGCCGCACTTCGTTGCGGCGTTTGGCATCGGCCAGCAGCCGTACCACCATGACGCGGTTGATGCTCAGCCGTTGCGCGACATCGTTCTGTGTCAGTCCCTCGACATGGTACAGCCAGACTGCCCGCACCCGCAGGTTGTCTGCATCGCTTTGAACATTGGTGTCGGGATTTGCCAGCAGCATCGCCTGTCCTTGGATGATTTGGAGCGGTCTATAAGGGAGTGTGGCCCCCAAGTCCAATGACCCGCGCCAGACGGTCCGGACAGTCCAGTTGCGGGATGTGGCCCGCCCCGTCCAGCAGATGGATTGCTGCATCCGTCCGGTGGGCGGTGGCATGGCGACAAGGGATGATGCGGTCTTGCCGGCCCCAGATGATCTTTGTGGCGGCAGTCAGGCGGTGCAAGGCGGCCTGCAGGTCGAAGGTCTGGGTTCCGTCGGCAAAAATGGCGTCCGTCATGTCTGCCTGCGCAGCGCACATCGCGGCATCGCTTCGGGCGCGCATGGCCGCCTCGACATAGCTGTCCGAGACTGCATCCGGGTTGGCGGTCAGGCGGCGCAGCCAGGGGCCAAGGCTTTCGGGCTTTTTCGCACGGATGATGCCCATCAGGGTAACGGCGTCAATCTCCGGACCAAGGCCTGCGGGTGCTATCAGGTTCAGGCTGGCCACTCGGCGCGGGCGGACGTCGGCGATGGCGATTGCGACGGCTCCACCCAGCGAATGGCCGATCAGGTGCACGGGGCCAAGATCGCGGGTGGCCTCGTCAAAAGCATCGACCATCATGCGAGCAAGGCTGGCAAAGCCGGTGATGCGGCGCAGAGGCGACTTGCCGTGGCAGGGCAGCTCGATGCGGATCAGGGCCGGGCCGGGACCGAAGGCTCTTTCCAGCGGGGCCCAGCTTTGGTTGTCGGCGGTGAAGCCGTGCAGCATCACCAGTGTCGGCCCGTCGCCCTTGCGGCGGCGGATGTTCAGCGGACCGGGTTGGGGTGTCCAGCCGCGCGGGGCTAGGTCTGGCCCAGGGACCTGCGTGCTGGTCGGCACGTCGTCGCGCTGGATGCGGCCAAGCGGCCCGGTGCCGGTGATCTCGGCCAGTACGCGCCCGGCCTTGCGCGCCGCGTCGCGGGCGGCCGGCGTTGCGCGCGGGGTGACCGTAGCGGGCGAGGCTACGACAGGAGGGGGCAGTGTGGCAACCGGCGTCACCATGGCGCTGGTTTCCGCCGCCATTTGGGCGGGCTGGGCAATTATCGCAGCGGTGAGGGACGAACGGGCGGCAAGCTCGCCCTCGGCATAGATCAGGGCCACGACCGTGCCCACCGCCACCGTGTCGCCGGGGCTTGCGCTGATGGAGGTCAGCACGCCACTGGCCGGTGCCTCGACCTCCATCGCGGCCTTGTCGGTTTCGATGTCGAACAGGGCCGCACCCTTGGCGACCATCTCACCTTCGGCTACGTGCCAGACGGCCAGCGTTCCATGGGTCATGTCCATGTCGACCTTGGGCAGGATTACTTCGGTCGGCATCTACACCTCGCGGCGGGCAAGTCGGCGGGCGGCTGCCTCGATCGTGGCGGTCTGCGGCACAGAGGCGCGTTCCAGATCGGGGTTGTAGGGCACCGGCGCATCCTCTGCTCCCAGCCGCAGGATCGGTGCATCGAGGAAGTCGAAGGCATCGCTTTCGGCCACCATCGCGCTGATCTCGGCCCCGACGCCGAAAGCTTTGACGCCCTCATAGACCACCATCAGCCGCCCGGTCCTGCGCACCGAAGCGAGGATCGTATCGCGGTCGATCGGGCGGATGCAGCGCAGATCGATCACCTCGGCGCTGATGCCCTCTGCTGCCAGCGTTTCGGCCGCTTCCAGCGCGCGGTGCACCATGATGGAGCCCGCGACAATGGTCAGGTCAGTGCCGGCGCGCCGCACCAACGATTTGCCGATGGACGTCATGTAATGCCCAGCCGGGACATGTCCCTTCATCTTGTAAAGCAGTTTATGTTCGAAGATCATCACCGGGTCGGGGTCGGCCAGCGCTGCCAGCAGCATACCCTTCGCATCCTCGGGCGTGCTGGGTTGCAAAACCTTCAGCCCCGGCACATGCCCGAACCATGCTTCGATGCTTTGGCTGTGCTGCGCGGCAGCCCCGGTACCCGAGCCTGACGGCAGTCGGAACACCACAGGCACCGATGCCTCGCCACCAAGCATGTAGCGCAGCTTCGCGGCCTGATTGACGATCTGCTCCATCGCCAGCATGGCAAAATCGGAAAACTGGAATTCGAAGATCGGCTTCAACCCTGTCAGTGCCGCGCCAACGGCCACGCCGGCCCCGCCGAGTTCAGAAATTGGCGTGTCCATCACCCGGTCTGAACCGAAGCGGTCCACCAGACCAAGCGTGACCTGAAAGGCACCGCCGTAAACGCCGATATCTTCGCCCATCAGGATCACGGTCGGGTCGGCGTCCATCGCCATGGTCATCGCCTCACGGATCGCCTCTGCATAGGAAAGCGTACGCAGGGCAGTCTCTTGCGTCATCACGTTCATCCTACACCTCGGCGTAAACGTAGCGCGTCACTTCTGACACGTTGGGCGCGGGGCTTGCCTTGGCAAAGGCGATGCCGGCTTTTATGTCGGCCACCGCTGCGGCCTCGATCGCATCGGCCCCTGCGTGGTCTGTGATGCCATGGCCGATCAGTTCGGTACGGAAGCGGGCAATGGGGTCGCGCCCCATCCACATCTCGATCTCTTCCTTTGTGCGGTACCGGTTGCGGTCTGATTTCGAATGGCCGCGCCAGCGGTAGGTCAGGCTTTCCACCAGGCTCGGCCCGTCTCCGGCGCGGGCGCGGGCGATGGCCAGATGCACGGCTTCGGACACCGCTGAGAAATCGTTGCCGTCCACCGTCGCGCCCGGCATCGCATAGGCCGACGCCCGGTCTGAAATGCGCGCAACGGCAGTGGACCGCGCCGTCGAGGTGGACATGCCGTAGCCATTGTTCTCGCACACGAAGATCACTGGCAGCTTCCACACCGACGCCATGTTCAGCGATTCGTGAAATGCGCCCTCGTTGTTGGCCCCGTCTCCAAAGAAACACACGGTTACATCCGATTTACCCAGCCGTTTTGCCGCCAGTGCCGCCCCGACCGCAATAGGTAGGCCCCCGCCGACGATGCCGTTGGCACCGAGGTTGCCGGTTTTCATATCCGCGATGTGCATCGACCCGCCGCGTCCGTGGCAGTATCCAGTCTCTTTGCCAAATAACTCGGCGAACATCCGGCCCACATCGGCACCCTTTGCGATGCAATGACCGTGGCCACGGTGCGTCGAGGTGATCTTGTCGTTGTCGGTCAGTTCCATGCAGGTCGCCATGGCGCTGGCTTCCTGTCCGATTGACAGGTGCATCGTGCCGTGGATCAGGCCACGGGCGTAGCTGTCCTCGGCCCCTTCTTCGAAACGGCGGATCAAATACATCCGTTTCAGTGCCTCGCGCAACTGTTCGGCGGTGTAGGTGCGGATGGCAAACGGCCGGTTGTCGACTGCTACAGAGTCGGTGACGATCATGCCGAAAGCCCCAGCATCTTGTCTTGCCGCGCGCGCAGGATGGCTATTCTGCTATCGGCGGGGACTGCGGTGTTGGCACGGGTGATCAGGCCGCCCTTTGGGATCGGCGTAGTGACGCGTGCCCCCGCCAACAGACCACAAGGGATTGCCCCGGCAACGCGCGCCTCGCCCGCCTCCATGATCCAGGCGCGGTAGCAATACTCGCCGATCTGATCCAGCGTATCGCCCACCGCCAGGTCGCGCTTGGCCACGGCGCACACCTCAGCCACCGGGCGGTGCAGCGGGACCATGTCGGCCTTGCCATAGAGCACGACACGCGCGCAGGTCAGTGGCACTTCGAGGCTGGTCAGGTGATAGGGACGCAGGAATGTAAAGTAGGGGCCGGTGCCCATCTTGAGGTCTTCCATCCGTTCACGGATGCGGGGGTGGTCCATCTCGGCCACCACAAAGACGCCCGGAGCGACACCCTTGCCCACGGTAAAATCGACCCGGCCATCGCCCGATGACAGCACCCCCCCGGCGCTGGCAGGCACCAGCACCTTGTTCAACTCGTCCCGCCCTGCGGCGGGGCCGTGCATGCCGGGCTTGTCGGGGATCAGTCCGGTTGCATTGGCGATGGCGGCCATTTCCACCATTGTCTTCGACCCATCGACGAATTCCACCAGCATGCGCGGGTTCATGTGGCGGCGTGTCGCTTCGTCCAGATAAACATCCGGTGTGGCGTCGATGTTCAACGGGTTGTTCTTGCCCTTGCCTGCGCTGACGATGCGGTGGCCCATCGCGCTGACGAACTCGATCAACTCCATGCAGGAGGATGGCTCGTCGCCCGCGCCCAGAGAATAGACCACGCCCAGACGGTCGGCCTCGGACCGCAGATAGGCGCCGATGGTGACATCCGCCTCCACGTTCATCATCACCAGATGCTTGCCGCGTTCCATGGCTGCAAGTCCGATTTCCGCCCCCACCGCTGGCACGCCGGTAGCGTCCACCACCACGTCGATCAACCCGGCCTCCAGCAGGGCGTGCACATTGTCGGTCAGGGCGATCTTGCCTTGCTCCATTGCTGCGTTGGCGGCGTCTGCGCTCGACACGTCAGCGACGTTGACCTCGTTGCCATAGGCGATTTCGACCGATCGTCGCGCTGCACCCGGCTTCAGTTCGCTGATGGCACCGATGGCAATGCCCTGCATGTGGGCCACGCGGCTTACGATGTCGGTCCCCATTTCGCCCGCACCGACCAGACCGATCCGGATCGGTTTGCCGGTCTTGCCACGCGCTGCCAGATCCTTCGCGAGGCCGGTGAGGGCGACATTCGTGGGCATCGTATTTCTCCTCAGGTGGTGCAGCTAGCTTAGTTGAACTTATGTTATTTGGTCAATAATGAAGTTCATGCCATTACCGTATCGAAAGATAAGAAATCGTTGTTGACAGGAAATACCATCCGCACACATGATATAAAAACCTGACTAAAGTTCACGATCCGCAGTTTCGGTAATCGGTGCGGCTGAGGAGACCGCATGGAAGCAACGGTGGCCGGAAGCAGGCCGGATCTATCATCGCATCGCCAAAGGGAGGACGACAAATATGACCATTCGTTTGACGGGATTGTCCCGCCGCTCGTTCCTGCGAACAGGGGCGGCGTTCAGCGCGGCCTCTGGCTTGATAGGGCTGAAGGCTCCGGCGCTGGCGCAAGACGGCCTGCCGGACATCCAGGCCACGCTCGACAGCATTTCTGTCGCAAGCTACGTCCGCGAGGATTACCGCAAACTCTACAGCATGACCGATGATCCGCTCTGGGATCCCGCTCGCGACTGGATTCGCACAGTGGACTGGGAAAAGGTCCGTTCCGAACTGGCCGGCACGACCGTGCGCTTTGCCATCGGTGCTGCCGACCAAGAGTCGGCCGTCGAGGCGATCAAGCCATTCGAGGCGCTGTCGGGCATCAAAGTTGAACTGGTGCCAATCCCGGACGACAGCATCTATGACAAGGCGATTTCCGAATTTATCTCGGGCAACGCCTCGTTTGATGCGCTGCAGTTCTTTTCGGCCTGGCTAGGCGATTTCGCGGCTCCGGGTTTTCTTGCTCCGCTTGATGAGTATGCAGCCAAATGGGCGCTGCCGCTTGACGATTTCTATGACACCTACCGGCTGAACTATGGCTATTTTGGTGGCAAGCTGGTGGGCATTCCGTTCGACTGCGACATCCAGATGGTGCACCTGCGCAAGTCCGTGATGGAGCCAATTCTGGGCGGGCCGGTTGATCTGGTCAATTCGGTGCCAAGCTATGACGAGTTGATCCGCATTACCGCCGAGGCGAACAAGCTGGGTGGCGGCGTGGCCGGCATCGGCCTGCTGGGTGCACGCGGCTTCTGGTCAACCTACACGTGGGAACACGTGGCCGCACAGGCCGGGATGCAGCTGTTCGATGCCAGCTGGAACCCGACGCTGAACACCGACGCGGGGATCAAGGGGATGGAGATCATCCTTGCGCTGGCCAAGAACGCCATCGAAGGTGTGGCGGGTGCCGGCTGGGGTGAAAACCGCGCGGCATGGCTGGGCGGTCAGGTGGCGGCGAACATCTCGTGGCAGGACAGCGGTACGCAAGCGATGCGTCCCGACCAGAGCCAGATCGTCGATGATTTCGTCACGATCTACGAGCCGCGCATCGCCGGTGGGATTTTCTGTCCGCCCAACATCGCGGGGTCCACGTCGGTCGTCACCGCCACCAGCCAGAACCCGGAAGGCGCTTTCCTGATGCTGGCTTTCCTGACCACCTCGTCGATCATGGCAATGAACGAGGCCAACGCAAACGGCGTGGCCCCCGGCTACCGGTCGGTTCTGGCCAACGAAAAGCTGCGCGCCGTAAGCCAGCCGATGAAGGTCTGGGCCGACAGTCTGGATCACGCCTGGTGCTCCCCACGTTTGCCCGGAATGTTCGAGATGGAACAGGCGCTTGGCAACGAGATCAACCGGGCGATCACCGGCCAGATCACGGCGAAAGAGGCTCTGGACAACGGCCAGGCCGCCTGGAAGTCCATCATGGAGAAGAACGGCTTCAAGGAAGGTGCTGCACCGGTGGCCTATGCCGATGTGGCCCCCGGCCTTTATGTTGGCGGCGGCAAACCTTTGCCGTTCTGATCTGATGGCCCTTGAAACGCCCAGGGTCGGATTAGAGGGGGTGGCGAAAGCCGCCCCCAACCCTCGGCGCCGCAGAAGCCCGCGTTCGCGCAAGGCGTTTCCCTATCTGCTGCTGGCCCCGGCGATGCTGTATCTGATGGCGATCACGTTGTATCCGGGGCTTTTCGCAATCTATCAAAGCCTGTTCGTCGTCAAGTTCCTGACCTGGACCTGGACCGGGTTCGGCAACTATTCGGCCATCTTGCAGGACCGCGAGTTCTGGGCGGCTTTCGGCAATACCGCCATCATCGGCGGCATTTCCCTCGTGCTGCAAACCGCAATCGCGCTGAGCGTCGCCTATTTCGCCTACCGCGACCCGTTCATCAAGGGCTGGCGGATCGTCTACATCATGCCAATGCTGTTCATGCCCTCGGCAGTGGCCTTCATCTGGAAACTGGCTTTCAACGACGGGCGGGTCATTTCCGACATGCTGATGAGTGCCGGGCTGATCGAGCGCAATGTCGATTGGCTGGGCAACATTTGGCTCGCGCGTCTGACGCTGATCACGGCCGATGTCTGGCAGTGGACGCCATTCCTGTTCATCATCTTTGTTGCCGGGCTTCAGGGTCAGGATCAGGAGATTGAAGAGGCCGCGCGTCTGGACGGTGCAAGCTGGCCGGCGATCTTCTGGAACATCTCGCTGCCAATGCTGCGCCCGATCATTGTGGTCGCCGTCACCCTGCGCGGCATCGACATCACGACCATGTTCACCAACGTCTATGTGATGACGCAGGGCTCCCCCGGTGGGGCGACCGAAACGATGAGCTATTTCATCTATCGCCAGGGTTTCCGCATGTTCAACTTCGGCTATGCATCGGCGGCGTCGGTGCTGATGCTGATCATGACGATCATCATCGCGCAGACCGTGGTCAAACGCGCCTTTCATTCGGGGAAAGCCTGATGGCCCCGGTACCGAAACAGGCGGCGCGTAAATCGCGAGGCGAAAGCCTTCTGTTGCGCTATCTCGTGCTGGGCAGTTGGGCTTTGGTGTGCGTGCTGCCGATCCTGTGGTTCGGCACCATTGCCTTTCGTCCGCGCACCGAAATCATCACCCCGCAGCCGATCTACTGGCCAACCTGGTCGCTGGATGCCTGGCATCTGTTGATGAGCGATTGGCCGATCGCGCTTTATCTGCGCAATTCGGTGCTTGCGGTCGGCGGGTCGGTGATTATCGACCTGATCCTTGCCGTTCCCGCGGCCTATGCGTTGGCGCGGTACGACTTCAAGGGGCGCGAGGATATCGGGTTCTACATCCTTTCGACCCGGATGATGGCACCGGCCATCGTGGCGGTGCCGATCTTCTTTCTTTTCAAGACGGTGGGATTGCTGGACAGTATCTGGGCGCTGATGTTGATCTACGCCGCAATCAACCTCAGCCTCGTGACCTGGATCATCCGCAGTTATATGCTTGATGTCCCGAAGGAACTGGAGGATGCCGCGCGCACCGACGGGGCAGGGGACCTGCGCATCCTGTGGGAAATCATCATCCCCGCCTGCCTGCCGGGCATCATAACCGCTGCCGTGATCGCCACGATCTTTGCGATCAACGAATTTCTGTTCACCCTGCTGATCGCCTCGACGTCCAAGGCCTACACCATGTCGGTGGCGCTTGCGAATTTCACGGGCGGGTCGGATGGTGTGATCTACAATGCAATCGCCCTCGTGTCGTTCATCGCCTTTGTGCCGATCCTGATCCTGGTGATCCTGATCCAGAAGCACCTGTCGCGCGGTCTGACGATGGGCGCCGTGAAAGGATAGACCGTGGCCTCGATCCGCCTGCACAACATCGTCAAGCGGTACGGCGCCTTCGTGGGCGTGCAGAACATGTCGCTCGACATCGCGGATGAAGAGTTCCTTGTGCTGCTGGGGCCATCGGGCTGCGGCAAGACGACCACGATGCGCATGATCGCGGGGCTGGAAGAGCCGAGCGAAGGCGACATCATCATCGGCGGCGAAGTGGTTAACGACATTGACGCGCGCGACCGTGATGTGGCGATGGTGTTTCAGGGCTATGCGCTCTATCCCAACATGACGGTCTATGAAAACATCCGCTTCCCACTGCGCATGCGCGGCGTGCCTGCGGCAGATCAGGACCGGCTGGTGCGGCAGGCCGCCGACATGGTGGAACTTGGGGCGTTTCTGGACCGCAAGCCTGGGGCGCTGTCTGGCGGGCAGCGGCAGCGCGCGGCATTGGCCCGCGCCGTGGTGCGCCAGCCACAGGTCTTTTTGATGGATGAGCCGCTATCGAACCTTGATGCCAAGCTGCGCCAGTCAATGCGGGTGCAGATCAAGCACTTGCAGCGAAAGTTGCAGGTAACGACCGTTTACGTCACGCACGACCAGATCGAGGCTATGACGCTGGCCGACCGCATCGTGATCATGAACAAGGGCGCAATCCAGCAGGTCGGCACGCCCGATCAGATCTATACCGACCCCGCCAATACCTTCGTCGCGGGCTTCATCGGTGGCCCGCCGATGAACCTGATCGACGGCACAGCAACGGGCGGGCAGTTCACCGCTCCGGGTGTCAATGCGCCGTGCCCTTCGCATCTGGCAGGCAAAATCACCCTCGGCATCCGTCCAGAGGACTGCACCGCGGGCGGCGATCAGGTGCAGGGGATGGTTTACGGTGTCGAGCCCACCGGCGACGTTACATACCTGAGTGTGCTGGTGGGGGCCAAGCAGATCGAGGTCAAGGCCGCGCGCGACTTCCGTTCGGGCATTGACGTACCGATTACCATTGGCTTTGATCCCGCGCGGCTGTATTTCTTCGGGGCAGATGGACAGCGGATCCGGAGCGTCGCATGATGGAGTTGGCAAAGGCTGCCCCGAGCTTTGATTACACGTCGATGGGCTTCATCACTTTCGACGCGCTTTGTCGCCCTGTGACGCAGATCCCACCCGGGGGAGGCACCTATTTCGTTGAGGAGCTGACGCTTGCCGTCTCGGGCGCGGCCGGATCTGCGGTGATCGTGGCGGCCAAGCACGGTCTGCGCGCGCGCGCCGTGGGCGGGGTCGGCCATGACGACATGGGCGACTGGGTGCTGATGAAGCTGGGCAAATACGGCATCGACACCAGCCTGATGCAGCGGTGCGACGGCTTCACCACCTCGTCTTCGCTGGTCACGACGCGGCCTGACGGCGCGCGCCCTGCGCTGCACAAACGGGGTGCCACAGATGGCTTTTTCATCGACGACACCCAGACTGATGATATTTTGGACACCCGTATCCTGCATGTGGGCGGTGTTGGTCTGATGAACCGGATGGATGCGGGCCGCACCGAAGACATCATGCGCGAGGCAAAGCGGCGCGGGGTGATCACCACTCTGGATGTCTTTGCCTCGACCCCCGACGATCTGCCGAAAGTCGTGCGGCTTCTGCCTTACACCGACTATTTCCTGCCCTCGGAGGAAGAGGCGCAGGCTTTGTCCGGGCTTGCCAAAAACCGCGACATCGCCCAGTTCCTGCTGGACCGGGGCGCAGGCTGCGTCATTCTGACACTCGGCGCCGATGGGGCCTTTTATCGTCATTGCGACGGAACAGAGTTTCACACGCCTGCGTTTCAGGTCGCGGTGAAATGCACCTGCGGCTGTGGCGACTGCTTTAACGGCGGCTTTGCCACAGGGCTGATCAAAGGGCTGACTGCGGCCGATGCGGTAAGCGTCGCGCAGGCCTCTTCGGCGCAGAATGCCATGGGACTGGGCAGTCAGGCAGGCGTCAAGGACTATGCCACGACACTGGCCTTCATTCAGGCCACGCCGCTGCGGGTCCTGAACCATGCCTTGGTATCGGCGCAGGCTTAGGCTAGTGTAAGGGGGTAAACCTGAGGTCGCCCGTGTCCAGCCATTCGCCCCTCCGCCCGGATCCGATGCCACTGCGCGAAGCGTTGCGTGGCCTGCGGTTCCTGTTGCGCCGGGGGGGGGAGACGTTGGCCGAGACGATCACCATCGAGAGCCTGCCAAAACCCGCAGCCGACCTCGCTGGTGCAGTACTGCGCGAAGTGGGCGGGATTGTCCGCAACGTTGATGAACTCGCAGCGGGGCTTGCGAAATCGATGCTGGGCCGACCTGGGCAAAATTCGGTTACGCTGAACGATCTGACGGCAGGGCATGACAGCGGATCGCGGTTTGGGGCGGCAGTGTACGTGGCGCTGCGCTCGGTGCTGCGCAGACTGGGTGCGCCCGGGGTCTTCGTCAGCGAAGCCGCTGCACGGCGAGCCTGGGACATGGATACCAAACCTGATGCCGCGTCGCTGACGATCAACTTGCTGGATGCCCGCGTCGTGCGCGGAACCACTGCAGACGAGGCGGCGCGGGTGCCCGGTTCGGCGCTGGAGTCTGTAGCGATCTTTGCGGTCTTGCTTTGGCTGCAATCCACCCGGTCGACCGAGGAAAACGAAGCGGCCCTGCATGCCGCGGCTGATCTTGCTGTGGCACTCGCCCCCGAAGTCGCCCGGGCCTGCGCCGACCGGGACGCCCCGCGCATCGCGGCGCTTTATGTGCGATATGCGGCCCATGTCTGACGTGCCCCTGCACCCCGAAGCGATACCCGCCAGCAACGAACCCCTGCGCATTGCGGTGCGGCGCTTGCGCTGGTTCAAGCAGGCCTTCCAGCGCCACGCCGAAGCCTACGGTCGCGATCTGGGCTGCGCTTTTGAGGTGGACGAGCCGAAGCTTGCCTCTGTCTTTGTGCGCTGGCTCGAAGCGATCGAACGCCAGAAGCCTGCCGACAAAAGCCAGCGCCGCGCATTTTTCGAGTTCGCTGGGGCGCTGATGCTGCGCGAACTGGTGGCCGACATGCCTGTGCGCGCTGCCGGGCCCGCCATCCTCGCAAAGCCGGAGTCCGCCGCTGCCTTCTGGCCCGAAGGCTATTGCTGTACGATGTTCTGCGTGTCGGTACACGCCGCCGCCATGGCGCAGGAATTCCACGCCGCGACCGAAGTTGATCCTGCAATCGATGATCTGCGACACTGGTGGTCGTTTCGGGAAAACTCCCGCGAGGATGCCGCCTTTTCTGCCGGCTTCCTGCAAATGATCCTCGGCAACCAGCCCAACTGGGTGATGCCCGATGATTTTCGTGCGCGCCTTGTTCAGGAGGCGCGTTGACTTGGATGCCCGTCTTGCATCCAGGTGTGTGCGCCCGGCCTGATCAAGTCTTTTGTCGGCCATTGGCTGGCCTTGGCTTGTGCGTTGACGGAGGTGCCTTAACTGCAACCCTTCGGTGATCTTAAGGACGTCTCGGACATTTTGTCATGTCGCTGGCTTTTTGCGTTTTGTCGGACTTGCCCTCAATCGGTTCCGGCGATGAAAGCGTTGCCAGAACCGTTCTGACTTTTTTGAGTTTCCGCAGATGGGGCTGGAAAACCGCTGTACAGTTCTCCCTGATTTGCCCGGATGGCTGGGCATCATCATGGTCTTCGCTGGCGGGGGCCAACGGCTGAAGCGCGGGCGCGAAAGTGCTTTGCTCAACGGCATAGTGCGCGGCGTGTCGGACCGGGGGCACGTTACCGCAGAGTGTAAATCCCGTGGCCCGTCAAAGTGGCGGAAAACCGCACTTCAACTTGCTGCTTCGCTATCACGCTGCCAAAACGAAAACATCCCGCTGATCACTGTCGATCACGGCCCGCCCGACGCCGCGGTTTGATGACGACATGGCAGAGCCACCGGTCTTCGGTCATCGCCCCGGATCGCTGGATCTTCGGAACCCACCTCGCGATCCCCAAGGGCGGACGGATCCATGCGACGGGGCCAATTGATTGACGTTCAGCCGTAAGGGGTGCGGTTGATCAATTCCCGCCGTGTCATCAACGTTGCGCCGAGCAACAGTCGAGGAAATGCCTCTCCAGCCGTTCTACAATTTGTGAGCGCTTTGCATGCGTGCGTTCCAGACGGATGTTAAGCTCTTTGAGAACGGGAAAGCCGTCCTCTTCCAGATAGGCGCGTTCGCCTTCGACCATGCTGCCTTCAACCAACACAGCAACTGCAAGCCCGGCTGAAACGGCGACATGCTGGGCATGGACACAGCGGCAGACGAAGACCGGGCGAAGGCGGCGCCCCATGCGGTCGAGCACCTTGATCAGCGGATCTTCATGCTGATTTCGTTCATCCCAGACTGCGACCGGCAGCGGGTTCATCGACTGAGGTTGACCGATGTCGGCCCAACGACGAGCAGCCTTTCACGAAAGGCAATCTGGCCGCGCGTCGGGCCGTTGCCTTCGGTACAAAAGGCCAGATCCAATGTCCCATCGGCGATGCGGCGTGACAGGCCAAGCCAGTTGTCGATCACGACGCTGATGGTGCCGCGCGGATAAAGGCTATGAAACTCCCGCGCGAGATCTTTCAGGATGCGGTTGACGTACGCATCGGCGACACCGACGACGATGATGCCCTCAAAGGTGGTCCGATGAAACGATTCCATTGCCTAGGAATGCGTGTCAACGACGCTGCGGGCCGGCCGAAGCATTGATTTGCCATACTCGCTCAGGGTGACTGACGGGCTGCCCCGCTCAACGAGGGGCCGACCGAGCAGAGTCCCGAACCGTTTCATCTGCTGGCTGACGGCGGATTGCGTCCTGCCGACCTGCCTTGCCGCAGCCGTAAAGCTGCGGGTACCGGAAATCACCAGAAATGTTCAATAAAGTTCAATGTCCGCTAGCATCCCTTCTCGTTATTACACCAACTATTCGTTGGGGATGAGCACAGAGATCCGATTGATACAGTCTGGCGGATTGACTGCAACCAGCGAAACCCGGACGGAACAAGTATGTCGGGGAGGTATTTGGTTACCTGACTTTCTGCTAAAAACTGAAGGTGCCACGTTGGTACTGCAACTGAGTTAATAACCAAAGACCCAAGGCAAGACGTACTTTTTTAGAAACGTGTCGGGTGTTAGCCGTGCCGAACCGATGGCCGGTCCGTATCCGGCCGTTTCAGGACAGCGCGAAGGAAACGTCACCATGACGAACACGACAGTTCGCACCGCCGCCGGTGTGACGACGGGTATTAGCAAAAAGCTTGGCGGGTACACTGCAAACGACCTGCGGATCATTGGGCGGATCGGTGCGAGGCATCAAGGCCGGAAAGATATTGCGGTGCTGCGGCAACCTGAGGATCACCTGCTCAGGGATATGGGCAATGACCGGGACGACATCGCGCACTTGGTTCTGACCAGCGATCGGCAAAACCCCAAGTGCTGAGACCCGGCGCAATGATCGTCCGCCCAAGCGCGACCGCCTGCCGTATCTTGCCAACGCGCTGATCGATGCTGTCGGCTGGCGCGATGCCGATCTGGCGTTGGCGGTCTTGCTGGTGGCGAAACAGGGCGTCGTGTTCCTGACCGTGCGGTACCGGCAGTCAGAGCGCGCAGGTGTGCCACTGAATACTTCAAAGGCCAGCCTGTTCACGCCGCGCATCATCACCCTGGGGACCGCCGTTTTCTTCTGCTGCGCCTGCATGGGGATGCCGCTTGTCCACTTGGCGGGGTTCGTGTCGATGATCTGCAGTTTGCCCACACATCGGTGCCACCAGCCTGCTGATCGCGATGATCTGCGGCGGTGTGGGACGGATCGCCTTTGGTCTGAACGCTGATCAGGTCGGCAACCTGCGCACCTACCGGGTCGCGGCCTTTTGTCAGGCCGCCTGCTTGATCCTGTTCCCCTCGCTTACCGAAACCCAGTCGCTCATGGCGCTGTCGGCGGTCTTCGGATTTGCGCTCTCGGGCAACATGACCTGCATGCTGCTGCAGATCCGGGATGAGGCCCCCGTGGGCCGTTATGGTGCTGCCATTGCCAGCGTCCTGTTCCTCGCCTGGGCCGGGTTGGGGGTCGGGGGCTATGCGGGCGGCGCGCTGTTCGATGCGACGGGCCGGTATGGCGGCAGCTTCTACACCGCAGCCGTTTTCGGCATCATCGCCTTCGTGCTGCTGACAGCCCTTGAGTATGGCCCCGGTATCCTGCGCAGCAATCACAGCCTTCCCGATGTACTTTGATCCATCGCCCTACTGCCTGTCTTGAAAGGAACTGCATATATCCGGCATCAAGCCACCGATCCTCGCCACGATCGGCAACACCCCTGTCGTGCGCATCAACAACCTCGCACCCGAGGGCGTTGATCTGTTCGTCAAGCAAGAAGCGTTCAACCTGCTCGGCTCGGTCAAGGACCGGATAGCACTTGGCATCATCGAGACCGCTGAACGCAACGGCATCTTGCGGCTTGGGCAAACCGTGATCGAGGCGACCAGCGGCAAGACCGGCATCAGTCTGGCGCTGGTCTGCGCGCAGAAAGGCTATCCGCTGGTCATCGTGATGGCCGAAAGTTTCAGCCTGGAACGGCGCAAGCTGTTGCGGTTCATGGGTGCACGGGTGGTGCTGACGCTCGCCGCTGACAAAGGCAGCGGCATGCTGGCCAAAGCGGTGGAACTGGCCCGCGAACACGGCTGGTTCCTGTGCCGTCAGTTCGACAACCCCGCCAATTCCGACACCCACGCCCTGACAACAGCCGAAGAGATTTTGGCCGATTTCGGCCCGGGTGGGTTGGACTACTGGGTCAGCGGGGTGGGCACGGGCGGCACAGTCAAGGGCGTGGCATCGGTGCTGAAAGCGTGCAGTCCGGCAACCCGGATCATCGGCTGCGAGCCGAAAAATGCCCACCTGCTCGCATCGGCCCTGACCCAAGCCATGCGGCCCGACGGCGTGCCCGCAGCCAGCCATCGCGTGTTCGCGCCACATCCGATGCAAGGCCGGAGGCCGGATTTCATCCCGCAACTGGCGGCTGATGCCCTGTCTGAGGGGCTGATCGACGAGATTGAGCCCATCGCGGGCAAAGATGCCATCCTGTGGTCGCGCAGGCTAGCCGCCGACGAAGGCATCTTCTGCGGCACCAGTGGCGGTGCCACCTTTGCCGGGGCAATCGTGGTCGCACACAGGGTGCCAAAGGGGTCCCGCATCCTTGCGATGCTGCCCGACACGGGCGAGCGTTATCTCTCGACGCCGCCTTTCGCCGACATCAGCGAAGAGATGTCAGCGGATGAACATGCAATTTCCGTCTCGACGCCCGGTCATCGTTTCAATGGTGCCGCACGGGTTGCGATCACGCCCCCGCAACGGGAGGTGCCCGCCAAGGACGTTGAGGCGCTGAACAGCCTCGTCATCGATCCGGCGGCACCTGTCGTTATGCTTGGCCTCGAATGGTGCGAATTCAGCTGGTCCGTGCCGCGGTTTCTGACCGGTGCAGGCATCCCGTTCCGCACCATCGATCTTGATGGCCGCGACTGCCGGGCCGACCGGAAAGGTCAGAAGTTGCGGTGGACCCTGCGCCAGATGGTCGGCTTTGCGACCCTGCCACAGGTCTTTCTGAACGGTTGCCAATTCGGTGGCGCGACCGAGACCCTCGCGGCTTTCGAGGCGGGGGAGGTTGCAGACAGCCGTGCTGCGCGCGTCGCCAAAAGTGCCATGTCCTACTTGCCCAAATGGGTCCACCCCCAGCGACCCGCCGCCTGACGCGCAACCCCGACGAAGGAATAGCATGCGCAGCCCTATGGCATGGGGTCAGGGTCAGGCTGCTTTGCGCGACCCGCGGCATGACCAGTCGGCTTGCACGGTCTAGCGTGACGAGGAAAACCGGTACCCACTTTTCCTCATCACGCTCCAGATTGCGATCCAATCCCGGATTGACACAATCCCGTTCGGGCAATTCACGGCAGACGTGCTTTCCGGTCTGCATATCGCCGAATGGACATGAGTTGTCTGCGCGCTCATTATCCCGTCAAATCCGCGGCGCCAGGCCCAAATTTTGTTGAATGCTTGGCCGATGGTTGTTTTTGCCCGCGTTGGCATCAGTTGGCGGGAAGGTTATCGGTTGACAGAATCAGTCCTTGGGAAACTCTTGTTGTACCAAGAATGAAATGGTTCTTTGCCATGAAGCAACCTGGTCGAAATCCGGTAGGAAGTGATGGCGCCAGCGTTGTCAGGGCGCGGCTGCGGGGCATGATCGAAAAGGGCAATCTTCCTTCCGATGGTCGGCTTCCAACCGAACGTGAACTGAGCGAAGGCATGGCGGTTGGTCGGCGCGCGGTCCGCAGCGCGTTAGAGTCGCTGTTGGCCGAAGGGTTGATCTGGCGCAAGCAGGGCAAGGGAACCTTTGCCGGGCAGGCCCCCGACAAGACGCAAATGCTAGCTGCCGCGATTGTCGGAGAGACTAATTTCGCCGAAGTGATGGAGGCCAGGTTGTGCATCGAGCCGACTTTGGCTGCCATGTCGGCCAGACATGCCCTGCCTGCCGATATCAAGCGCATGCGCAATCTGGCGCATCGCACCGTCGAGGCTATCGATCCCGGCTCGATAGAGATATGGGATGGCGCGCTGCATCGTCTGATCGCGCAAACGGCCTTCAACAAGCCACTGTTCACCGCCTTTTCGATGATCGATGAGATACGTTCAAACGAAAGCTGGCGCGGGCTGCGGGCAAAAGCCCGGTCACTGGAAACACTCAAGGTCAGTGACGGCGAGCACCACGCAATCATTGATCAGATCGAGGCAGGAAATCCCGAAGGTGCCGAAGTTGCGATGCGCAGTCACCTGACAACGCTTGCCAACAATCTGAACCGTATTCTGAACCCCCGATAGTGAGGCCGAGGTGACGCACACAGACATCACGCTTGACATGATCGCCGCCGCCGAACGGTTGCTAGGGGTCAGCTACACCCAAGCCGAACGCCAGCAGATGCTGGGCAATCTGGAGGGCCAGATCACTTCGGTCCAGCAGCGTCGCGCCGTACCGCTGGCCAATTCGGTGCCAATGGCGCTGCGGTTTGACCCGCGTTTGCCGGGATTTGCGATGCCATATGGCGCGGATGCCCTGCGATTGTCAGACGTCAAGGCCGCTTTGCCGGAGGACGACGAAGATATTGCCTTTGCCCCGGTCACGCATCTGGCGTCCTGGATCAAGACCGGTGCGCTGACCAGTCGACGCCTGACGCAGATCTACCTCGACCGAATTGCGACCCTTGGCCCAAGGTTGGAATGCTTTGCCGCCGTAACACCAGACCTCGCCTTGGCCGAGGCGGATGCCGCAGATGCCCTGACGCGCGCGGGTGTCAGTCTTGGCCTGCTGCACGGAATGCCTTACGGCGTCAAAGACCTGTTCGACACCAAGGGCATTGTTACCGGCTGGGGGGCAGAGCCCTATCGGGACCGCGTGCCACAGGCCGACGCTGCGATTGTGACGAAGATGCGCGCGGCAGGCGCCGTGCTGCTGGGCAAGACGACCGTGGGAGCGCTGGCTTACAACGACATCTGGTATGGCGGGGTCACTCGCAACCCCTGGAACCTGAACGAAGGTTCCAGTGGTTCATCCGCCGGGTCGGCCAGTGCCACGGCGGCCGGCCTTTGTGCCTTTGCAATCGGAACCGAAACCCTGGGCTCGATAACCTCGCCCAGCCAGCGCTGCGGTACAACCGGCCTGCGCCCCACGTTTGGCCGGGTCAGCCGGGCGGGATGCATGGCGCTATGCAATTCACTCGATAAAATTGGTCCGATCTGTCGGTCGGTCGAGGATACGGCCATTGTGCTTGCCGCGCTGAACGGGGCCGACATCCATGACCGCTCGACCATCGCCGCGCCGTTTGTCTTTGACGCGGGCGCAGGGATAGCCGGGTTGAAGGTCGGCTATCTTGCCGAAGCCTTTGGCGACGGAGCGACAGCCGTCGATCACGCGGCGCTGGCAGCCGTCCGCGCGCTGGGTGTCGAGGTGGTCGAGGTCACCCTGCCCGATCTACCCTACGGCGCGCTGATGAACATCCTCTTTGCCGAAGCGGCCGCCAGTTTCGAAGACCTGACGCTCGGCGACCTTGACGACACGCTGACCTGGCAGGACGCCGCCGCTTGGCCAAATGCCATGCGCAAGGCGCGGTTCCTATCGGCGGTCGATCATGTGCAACTGGACCGCCTGCGGTATCTGGTCATGCAGGCGTTGGACGGGCTTTTCCAGCAGGTCGACGTGCTGATTGGCCCCTTCATGACCGGGCCGATGCTGATCGCATCGAACTTTACCGGCCAACCCTGCCTGCACCTGCGCGCCGGGTTCGAAAACCTGGGCACCCGCAGCCCGGCCTCGCTCGCCTCTGGCAAACTGACAACTGGCGAGGCGGATACCGCTGGCAAGACCTTTACCGTACCGCAGGGCATCTCACTTTGGGGGCGGCTGTTTGACGAAGGACCGATTTTGAACCTTGGAATGGCGCTGGAAGACGCGCTGGGCGTGGCCAACCGACGCCCCGGATTACCAAGCTGAGCAGAAAAGCCCGCCCGCAGCCAATGCGGTGTTTTCGTAACCAAGGCCACGCAACGGCCAGCCAACAAGGAGAGTTCGGAAATGAAACGCAGAGACTTTCTACGCAATTCGACCGCCGTTCTGGGGGGTGGCTTTGCCGGGGCCAACCTTCCTATGGCGCTTTGGGCCCAAGACACGCCTGTATCGGGTGGCACGTTGATTTGGGGCCATTCGGAAACCACGCAGAACCTTGATATGCACCAGACCGGCACGGCTTCTTCTGGTCGGGTTTTGCAGAACATCCATTCGTCGATTGTGACGGTGGACACGGATTTGAATGTGATCCCCGGCCTTTGTGAAAGCTTTGAAGTGGCGCCGGATGGTCTGTCCTATACGTTCAAGCTGCGGCCCAATGTGAAGTTCCACAACGGTGCCGTGATGACCTCGGCAGACGTGAAATACTCATTTGACCGCTGCAAAGACCCGGCCACGGGGGCGGTGAACTTTGAAGTGTTCAACAGTGTGGCGGCTATCGAGACGCCCGATGATCTGACTGTCATCATCAAGATGAGTGCGGTGAACGCGCCGTTCCTTTCGCGTTTGGCCGAGAACGGTGCAGGCGTGGTGATGCCGGTGGATTCCGGGCCGACGCAGGGCACCAATCCGATGGGTGCGGGGCCGTTCAAGTTCGTGAGCTACGAGGTTGGTACCGTCGTCAAGATGGCGCGGCACGAAGAGTATTGGGATGGCCCCGCCTATCTTGATGCGGTTGAGGCGCGTGAAATCACTGAACCGACCACCCGCCTGACCGGCCTGCGTACCGGCGAGTTGCATATGATCAACGACATCCCGCTGGACCGGGTTGGTGAACTGGAAGGTGACGCGGCGCTGCAGGTCAAGAAGTGGTTCCCGCTGAACTTTGACTTTGTGAACATGAACCACACGTTCGAGCCGTTTCAGAACCCCAAGGTGCGTGTCGCGTTTGACATGATCATCGACAAAGAAGCGCTGATGCAGGGCGCGTTGTGGGGGCAAGGGGCGACTACGGCGTCGCCCAGTTTTCCGACATCGGCCAGCTATAACAAAGACTTGACGCAGCGCCCGCAGGACATCGAAGGTGCCAAGGCCCTGCTGGCCGAGGCGGGTTATCCGGAAGGCACGCTGAACATCGTTTTCAAGGCTACAACCAACTATCCGTACCACGTTGAATCAGCACAAATTCTGGTAGAATGGTTCAAGGCTGCCGGGGTGAACCTGACGATTGAGCAACTGACTTGGGCCGATTGGCTTAGCCAGTGCTGGGTCGACAAGGATTATCAGATGACGATGATGAACTTCTTCACGTTGTGGGAGCCGGATTTCCTTTACTATTCAGTGTGGAATTCAACCGGTGCGTTCAACTACCGCGCCGTCAAGGATCCGGTGATTGACGATTTGACGGCCAAGGCCCGCATTACGGTGGACGATGCTGCCCGCGCCGATATCTATAAGGCGGTGCAGAAGCAGATCTGGGATGAAAGCCACGACATCATCCTGTGGTTCCGCAATGGCACCATCGGGGCGCAGACCAAGGTCATGGGTCTGGATACGGTCGTGCATCCCAATGGGTCGAACCTGAACTTCCACAAGGTCTGGCTGCAGGCTTAACGCCAAATAGGCGGGCCGGACGCGGCCCGCCGTTCCCCTTTTGTGGTGGATGGCCATGACCTATATTCTGAACCGGCTGTTGTCGGTGATCCTGACCCTGTTCCTGATCACGCTGGTCACATTCGCCGTGACCAACATCCTGCCGGGTGACGTGGCAATGATGATCATGGGCACCCAGTCGAACCCCGAAGCTTTGGCTGGCCTGCGCGAAAGTCTGGGTCTGAACGACCCGCTTTTGGTGCAATATGGCCGTTGGATCGGCGGCATGCTGTCCGGCGATTGGGGCAACAGCCTGATCTTCAAGAAACCGATTGCCGAGTTGTTGGCGCAAAAGGCCGTGGCCTCGGCCATCATCGTGGTCATGTCGATGACCATCGCGCTGGCGATGGCGGTGCCACTTGGGGTCTGGGCTGCCGTGCACCGCGACAAATGGCAAGATACCGTCAGTTCCACTTCGGCCCTGATGGGGGTCAGCCTGCCGGATTTCTTCTGGGGGATCGTGATGATCCTTGTCTTTGCCCGCTGGCTGGGCTGGTTCCCCTCATCAGGATTTGTCGAACCCTCGGTGGATTTTATGGGCACCCTGCGCCACGCCTTTCTGCCCTCGCTGGCGCTGGGACTGGGGCTTATGGCGCATCTAACCCGAATGACCCGGTCAACCATGACCGGCATCCTAAGCCAGGAATTCATCCGCGTTGCCCGAGCCAAGGGCCTGTCAGAGCGCACCGTGATCTGGCGCTATGCGCTTGCCAATGCCATCGGTCCGGTCATCACAATCGCCGGCCTGCAGATCGGCTATCTCTTCGGCTCGATCATCGTGATGGAGTTTCTGTTCAGCTATACCGGCATGGGCTGGCTGACCTATCAGGCCCTGCTCAACCGAGATCTTCCGCTGATCCAGGCCACGGTTTTTGTCATTGCTGCCGTGGTGATGCTGACCAATCTGGCCGTTGACCTTCTGTATGTGGTCATCGACCCGCGCATCAAGTTGGGGTAAGGGCATGAAGCGGTTCCTCACCACCAAAGGCCTGATCGGGATCATCCTGCTGACCGTGATCGGCTTGATCGCCATCATCGGCCCGATGGTCATTCCAGCCGAGGCGGGAACCGCGATGGACATGACCGCCCGCCGGTCGCCACCATCGCTGAAGCATCTGTTCGGCACCGATCAGTTAGGCCGCGATCTGCTGATCCGGGTCATCCTTGGGGCGCGCACCTCGCTGCAAATCGCTGTTTCTGCCGTGGTGATGAGCATCGTTCTGGGCCTGCCCCTTGGCTTGATCTCTGGCTACTTCGGCGGCCGGATCGACAATGTGCTGATGCGGCTGGTCGATACGTTGCTGGCTTTTCCGGCACTGCTGCTGGCCCTGACCATCAGCGCGGTGCTTGGCCCCAATGTGCAAAATACCATCATCGCCATCGGCGTCGCCTTCACCCCGTTTCTGGCCCGCATCATCCGCGGCGAGGCACTGCGCGTGGCGCAGATGCCCTATGTCGAGGCGGCGCGGTCATCCGGCACCACCGACAGCATGATCATGGTGCGCCACGTCCTGCCCAACATCCTGCCCGCGGTCATCGTGCAAGGGACCATCAGCCTGGCCTTTGCGATATTGGCCGAGGCCGGGTTGTCGTTTCTGGGGCTGGGCACGCAACCGCCTGCGGCAAGTTGGGGGCTGATGATCCAGGCCTCGCGGGATCAACTGGACATTGCGCCTTGGACGGCCTTGGTGCCCGGCCTCGCCGTGGCGCGGACGGTGCTGGGGCTGAACATGTTCGGCGACGTGCTGCGCGACATTCTTGACCCGAGGTCGAAATGAACGCCATCGTCACCGTCGATCATCTGCGCGTCGAATTTGCCACTGATGGCGGTACTGTGGTTGGGGTGGAGGATGTGTCCTTCACCATAGCGCCCGGCGAAACGCTGTGTGTCGTGGGCGAAAGCGGGTCGGGCAAATCGGTCACCTCGCTGTCGCTGATGCGGCTGGTGGAATTTGGCGGTGGTACGATCACCGCGGGCGCGCTGAACTTCGTGCGCACCGACGGCAGCACGCTTGATGTTGCCGCTGCTTCACCGCAAGTGATGGGCGGGGTGCGCGGCAACGAAATCGGGATGATCTTTCAGGAACCGATGACCGCGCTGAACCCGGTGTTCACGGTGGAGCGCCAGTTGACTGACGGCCTGATGCTGCACAAGGGCATAAGCCAACAAGCGGCCTCGGCCCGCGCGCTGGACCTGCTGAAATCGGTCCGCATCCCGGAGCCTGAACGTCGCTTGCGTCAATATCCGCACGAGTTGTCGGGCGGCATGCGCCAGCGCGTCGTGATCGCCATGGCAATGGCCTGCGAACCCAAGCTGTTGATCGCGGATGAGCCGACTACGGCTTTGGACGTCACCATTCAGGCCGAAATACTCGCCCTCATCAACCGCCTGAAACGCGAAAAGGGTATGGCAGTGCTGTTCATCACGCATGATATGGCCGTCGTCGCCCAAATGGCCGACCGCGTTGTCGTCATGTATCGCGGGCGCATCGTTGAAACCGGCACCGTTCAGCAGATTTTTGAGCACCCGCGTGAGGATTACACCAAAGCCCTGCTCGCCGCCGTGCCGAAGCTGGGCGAGATGAAGGGCAAGCCCGCCCCCGAGCGCATGCGCCTTATTGGCGATGACGCCGCGCGCGCCGCCCAGATTGCCCCCAAACCCCGCAAGCCTGAACTGTTGTTGCAGGTGAAAAACCTGACCACCCGCTTCCCCGTCAAAGGCGGCATCCTGCGCCGCACGGTGGCGCAGGTTCATGCGGTGGAAGATGTCAGCTTTGCCCTCAACGTCGGCGAAACCCTTGCTTTGGTCGGCGAATCCGGCTGCGGCAAATCCAGTTGTGGCCGGTCTATCCTGCGCCTTGTTGAACCCACCTCGGGCGAGGTCTGGATTGGCGGGCGTGACATCGGCGCGTTGAACCACCACGATCTGCGCCGCGCCCGCGCAGACATGCAGATGGTGTTCCAGGACCCCTTTGCCAGCCTGAACCCCTACCGGCGGCTGAAAGCGCAGGTGGCCGAACCCATCCAGAATTTCGGCCTCGCCCATGGTGCCGAACTTGAAGCCCGCGTACTGCAACTGTTCGACCGCGTCCGCCTGCCGCGCGACTACATGAACCGCTTCCCGCATGAACTTTCTGGCGGGCAGCGCCAGCGCGTCGCCATTGCCCGTGCCTTGGCACTTAACCCCAAGCTCATCATCGCCGATGAGGCCGTTTCCGCGCTTGATGTCTCGGTTCAGGCGCAGGTTCTGAACCTTATGATGGAACTTCAAGACGATCTGGGCCTGTCCTATCTGTTCATCAGCCACGACATGGCCGTTGTGGAACGGGTGGCGCATCATGTCGGCGTCATGTATCTGGGGCGCATTGTCGAGATTGGCCCGCGCGCCGCGATCTTTGACAGCCCGACGCACCCCTACACCAAATCGCTGCTGTCTGCCGTGCCCATTGCCGACCCCAACAAACGGCGCTTTGCCGATGACCTGACATTCAAGCCGATCAGTTCACCCATTTATCCACTGGGCTACCAGCCCGCGCCATCCACGTATTCACAGGTTGCACCGGGGCACTACGTCCTGCAGGCCTGAAGGAGGAACCATGCCGATCAAGAACCGTCTGTCCGAAATGCAAGCCGAAATCACCGCTTGGCGGCGTGACCTGCACGAAAACCCCGAACTCATGTATGACACCCATCGCACTGCCGCCACCGTCGCCGCCCGCCTGCGCGAGTTTGGCTGCGACGAGGTGGTCGAGGGGATCGGTCGCACCGGCGTCGTCGGCCTGATAAAGGGCAAGACCGACACGCGCGGCCATGTCGTGGGTCTGCGTGCCGATATGGACGCCCTGCCGATACTGGAGGCGACGGGCCTGCCCTATGCGTCCAAAACTCCCGGCAAGATGCATGCCTGCGGCCATGACGGGCATACCGCGATGCTGCTTGGGGCGGCCAAATATCTGGCTGAAACCCGCAATTTCGACGGTGCCGTCGCCGTAGTTTTTCAACCCGCCGAAGAAGGCGGCGCTGGCGGTGAAGCCATGGTCAAAGACGGATTGATCCCGCGCTTCGGCATCAAGGAAATCTACGGCATGCACAACTCACCCGGTCTTCCGGTCGGGCAATTCTCCATCAAGCCCGGGCCGTTTTATGCCGCGACCGACAATTTCACCCTGCGCCTGTCCGGCAAGGGTGGCCACGCCGCTTATCCGCACCGCACTGTCGATACCACCGTCATGGCCTCGCAAATCGTGATGACGCTGCAAACCATCGTCTCACGCAACACCGATCCGCTGGAATCCGTCGTCGTCTCTGTCACCTCGCTGCGCACGGAATCCGAGGCGTGGAATGTCATCCCCGAACGCGTCGAGGTTCGCGGCACCATCCGGACCTTTGACGCGGCGGTCCGCAAGATGGCCGAGGAAAGGTGCAAGATCATCGTCTCCAGCACGGTCCAGGCTTTCGGCGGCAGCGTTCAGATCGACTGGAAACCGGGTTACCCTTCGATGGTGAATGCCGACCGCGAAACCCAATTCGCTGCCGATGTCGCAGCCAAAATCGCAGGCCCGAACGGCGTTGATACCAACTGCCCCGCCATCATGGGGGGCGAGGATTTTGCCTATATGCTGCAAGCCTGCCCCGGCGCTTATATCCAAGTCGGCAATGGCAACACCGCCGAGGTGCACCATCCGGAATACAACTTCAATGACGAGGCTATCCCTTATGGCGCGTCGTACTGGGCCGAACTGGTCGAAACCCGGATGCCTGCCGCTTGAAAGGATTAGCTATGAACTGGGCCGAATATCTTGATGTCAACCAGCCGCGTTTCGTTGATGAGCTGCTGGATTTCGTCCGCATCCCGTCAGTTTCCGCCATAGATGCCCATGTCGCCGATGTGGTTACCGCGGGCAACTGGGTCGTCGACCGGCTGCGGGCTGCGGGCGTGGAAAACGTGTGCATGATGCCGACAGACGGCCACCCCGTGGTTTATGGCGACTGGCTTCATGCCGGGCCGGACAAGCCCACGGTGCTGATCTACGGCCATTTTGATGTGCAACCCGCCGAACCGTTTGATCTGTGGCAAACCCCGCCGTTTGCCCCCGAAGTGCGCGATGGCAAGGTCTGGGGGCGCGGCGCGTCGGATGACAAGGGCGGCATGTTTATCCCAATTCTTGCAGCGGAGGCGATGCTGAAAACCACCGGTCGCCTGCCCGTCAACGTGAAGTTTTTCTTCGAGGGGCAAGAGGAAATCGGGTCGCCGCACTTGGCGTCCTTCATCAAGGCTAATGGCGCGCTTCTGAAAGCCGACATGATCTTTTCCGCCGATGGCAGCCAATGGGGCGAAGATCAGCCGAACCTGATCACCGGCCTGAAGGGTCTGGTTGCGGCGCAGATCACGGTAATCGGGGCCAAGGGTGACCAACATTCCGGTCAGCAGGGCGGCGGCATCGCCAACCCCATTCAAGGCCTGTCGCATATCATCGCCTCTATGAAAGGACTGGATGGCAAGATCAACGTCGCGGGATTTTACAATGATGTGATCGACCTGACTGCGGAAGACCGTTCCGCCATTGCCCGCGTGCCGTTTGACGAAGCGAAATACATCGCCGATCTTGGCGTGCCTGACGTCTTTGGCGAAGAGGGCTACACCACCCGCGAACGTCTTTGGGCGCGGCCTACGTTCGAGTTGAACGGCATCTGGGGCGGCTGGCAGGGCAACGGCATCAAGACCGTCCTGCCGGCGCAGGCGTTTGCCAAGGTGACCTGCCGCCTTGTCGCAAACCAGCGCCCTGACCATATTTATGCACTTTTGAAAGCCCATATCGAGGCGCATTGCCCGAAAGGCCTGCGCGTGACTGTCGACCGGCTGGCAGGCAGCGCCGACCCGTTTCTGGTTCCGCACGGCCACAACTCCAGCACGGCGGCGGCCGAGGTTCTGGCCGAGGTTTACGGCAAGCCCCCCTACATCATCCGCACCGGCGGCTCGATCCCGGTGATGACCATGTTGCTGAACGAGTTGGGCATCCACGCCACCGTCTTTGCCTTTGGCATGAACGATGAAAACCTGCACGCCCCGAACGAATTCTTCCGGCTGTCAAACTTCAGAACCGGGCAGACGGCATATTGCAAATTGCTGGAACGGCTGGGGTAAAGGACCGCACCTGATATCTTGCATCCTGCCCGGTAGAAATGCGCGGGTTCTTTGCGGTCAGGCGTCGTTGGGTTCCAACCGAAGCCCCATGCTTTTTATCTTGCGGTAAAGGGTCGGCCTGGAAATGCCCAACTCTTGTGCGGTATGGCTGATGTTGCCGTGATGCCGCTTGAGCGAGCTTTCGATCAGCAGAACCTCCGCATGCTTCAGGGATTGTGCCTGTGCTTGCCGCTGTTCCTGCGCGGCTTCGGACTGCAGGGCACCGGTTGGCGGTGGCGCAGAAATCTCGCGTGGAAGGTCGGCCAGACTGACCCTGCGCGACTTTGACAGATAATGCAGCCCCGATACTACGTTGCGCAATTCGCGGACGTTGCCCGGCCACGAATGTGCCATCAGGGCGTCCTCGATATCTGACCCTATCACCAGCAACTCGCGGCCCGTCTCTGTGTGGATCTTGCGGTTGTAATGCTCCGCGATCAGCAAGATGTCTTCGCCACGCTTGCGCAGCGGCGGAATTTTTAAGATGATGGTGCTAAGCCGGTAGAACAGATCGCGGCGGAACCGCCCCGCCTCTACCTCGTCCAACAGCATGCGGTTGGTCAAAGAGATGACCCGGACGGCCGGTTCGGTCTGCTCAGGCGCATGCAGACTGGTCAACCGTTCTTCCAGCACGCGCAGCAAGAACGGCTGCACGTCGGGCGGCAGTTCACCGATTTCATCAAGGCAAAGCGGGGCGGAAAAGTCGCCCTGTTGGGGACGTAGCAGCCCCTCGTCGAACATTTTCGGGGTGATCGCACCGCAATTGATGGCGTTGAAACGGTGCGTGTTGGCGGGTTTCATTTGCGAATGGATCAGACGCGCAAAAAGTTCCTTGCCAACCCCGGTCTGACCTTCGATCAGGGTTGGCATGTTCGCGCCCGCAATGCGGTTGGCGGTATCCAGTGCCTCCAGAATCGCGTCGCTCTTGCCGACGATTTTCAGGTCGGTCCCGTGGATATGAACCCCGGGAACTGCCAATACGGGCGACTTGATCGGGCGGGAAAACGAGGGAAAGGTTGGCTTGAAAACCAAAGCCGCGCCCTTTACCTCGCCATCAAATTCGATCAGGCGGATGTCCTGACAGCCGTGTTCGGCGGGCAGGGACGCAAGGATGCGCTCCTCGGTCAGCCCTTCGCGCAGATCGAGAAACCGGGCGCCAAGGCCAAGATCGCGGTCAGATCGCCCCGCCTCCAGCCCGGAATTGCGGTTGAAGATCAGGCGGCCAAAACGATCCACGATCGCCAGACCATCGGCGGGTTCGCCGTGCCGGGTGGGGGATGCGCCGACGATGGCCTCCATCAGTCGTACGTTCATCAGGGCCTGTTCGTGTTCCAGCGCAATTTCGATATCGCGGGCGACGGTGGCGGCAAAGGCGGCGTTGTGTTTTTGGAAGATGCGGGTCAGGCCCGACAGGTTGATGACGCCGATGATGCCTCGGTCAATCGGATCACGGATCGGGGCGGCGGCACAACTCCACGCTTTCATGCCTTCGCAGAAATGCTCCTCGCCGTGGACATAGACCGGCTCGCCGGCCCAAAGTGCGGTGCCGATGCCATTGGTGCCGGCGTCATGCTCGCTCCATAATCCGCCGACGCTGAGGTTGATCTTGCTGGCTTTGGTAAGGGTGGAATTGTCGCCGACGGTTTCAAGGATGATGCCATTCGCATCGGTCAGGATCAGCATGGCTTCGGCGCCCGACAACAACTCGCCAATCTGCGTCAGCGACGCGCGGGTGGCGCGGCGCAATTCAGCGTGATCATAGGTGGATTTGCTGATCGGCGTGTTGCGTTGCAGCGACGGGGCGGCAAACTGTTCAGGCCTGATCCCGGTCGTGTTGCTGCGGATCCACGATTGGTAGATGACGGATCGCACCCCGGTCAACGGCAGGCTGGGGGTATTCCGGTTCGCCAGAAACCGGTTCCAGGCCTTGGAGGTTTCTTGCGGATCAATTTCAGAGAAATCGAAGCCCAGACGGGATCTCGAGGACACGGAGTGCAGGTTCGAACTCATCATAAATCCCCTCCCGTGGACTTATTCGTAGTTTCTCATGCAAACGACGCATTCGCCTGATTGGAGATTATTCCCCGGTGCTTTATTTGATAATCATTGTGTTATGCGATCTGAAGTCGCGTCTTGATATCTTCTGCCAGATCGTCTTCAGAGTAGCTGCGATTGACGGTCACACCTGCCAGATCGGCAATCTTGTCGTGAAGATCGGGATCGAGCGGGGTGAAAAAGCCGTTTTCCGTGGTGGCGATGATTAAGCGTACCTCGCCGTTGATGCGTTTCAGTTGGCCCAGAAAATGCATCTGGATGCCGGAACTGTTGTCAGCGATGACCACGCGGCCATTGGTGCTGATGCGCAGATAGGGAACAGGATCGTCGGCCAGTCGCGGACGTCCCTGATCGACGATGATCAGCCCTTGTGCCTTTGGCGGGGCCGCGGCCTTGCGTGCCTTGTCAGCGGAGTATTTCCCCCCGCTTAGCGTATCAGCAAGCTTTTCGATCGTGCCCCAGTTGCGCTGGAGGTGTTCCTTGGCTTGCCGATCTTCTGCTCTAGGTCCGCTTTTCTTAGAGATGATGTCCAAGCAAGCACACTCCCCCGATTTTCTCCACAGCGTCAGAATGCCGCAGAGACGCTAAATCTGTAACACAAGTTGTCGATTCGTGCGCATCTGAACAAGCGCTGTCGCAGAACTGTCAAATCTGTAACGCTTCTTTACACTCACGGTTTGCGCAGCGGTCAGCTTGGCCGGGGAGCAGTGCGGGTGTCGGGCGGGGCCGCGACCTTTGCACCCATGCGGCCTTCGCTGATCCAGCGGGCGGCCAGAACGAATGCACCCGTGGCAAATTCGCGGCCATGTGCTGCGATCATTTCTTCGCCGATCAGGGCAATGCGTTGAAAGAACGCATCTTTGCTTTTTTCTTCGGCGGTCAGCTCAACAGATTTTTCAGGGGCCATTGTCATGCCTTTCACGATTTGAACATGCTGTCGGGAAACTCGATCAACGCGGCAGAGCCATCGGCGCCGGCGAGTGCGAGATACGTGCCGTTGGCGGACCAAGCCAATGCAGTGATGCCGCTGCCGGTGTCTTCGCGCAGCAGAATTTCCGACGGGCGGCCAATTTCCGCCAAGCTGAGCAAGCCATTGGCATAGCCGACCGCGATCAGATTGCGGGTGGGGCAGGTGGCGACGGCGTTGATCAGCACCAGCCCGGCCTTGCCGGATATGATGTCGCGCTGGTCGTCAAGTTGCCATGCGGCCACCCGGAATGCGCCTGCGGCTGCGATGGTATTGGTAGGGCCGCCAAAGGCGAGGCTGCGAACCGGGGCGGGGAAATTGCCATGCGGGTGGGTTCTGTTGCTGGCGGTGTCGATTAGGCAAAAGCCGCCCGATTGCAGCGTCATTGCAAGCCATGCGCCGTCATCGCTGAACAGCAGGCCCGTTGGCGATCCGGCAAGCGAAGTCTCGACCGGCGGTCGGTCCAGTGCTGCCACCGACCAGCGCGACACACCGTCGTGATGCGCCACGGCCAGCGTTTCGCCATCCGGGGAAAATGCCAGTGCGGTCACGAGGGCAGGGGCTGCCACGTGGCTTTTCTGGTCGGCATCGGTTGCGGTGACATGGACATCACTGCCGCAGGCACAGGCCATCGTTGCGCCATCCGTTGTCAGGGCGACAGCACCGATTGGACCGGGGACCTTGGCGGGCAGGTGCATGGCAATGCCGCTCGGGGTCAGGGTGTTCACGCGGCCGTTTACCTTGGCGAAGGCAAAGTTCACTGACCCGTTCGGCACTACGGGGGTGTTTCGCCCGTCGGTGTAATCGGCGGCTTTCAGCGGGGCGAAGGCCTTGTTGCGCGGCGCGATTGTCAGGCGACCGGTGTCAAGCGCCCGCCTGACCCGGATGTTTGGGCTGTCCTTGTCGGCGGTTGCCGCCAGATGAACCGTGCCATCGGCACAAGCGAACGCCACGGCGCTGCTGGCCGCGTTGAAGGTCACCCCCGTAACGGGCGAGGCCAGCTGCCAGTCGCGGGCGATCAGATCGAAAAGCTGTAAATGCGCGCGTTCGTCTTTCATCTGCTTTCCCATTCTTAACCGCCCCCCATAACCCGAAGCGTCGTCATGCTTGCCACAATGCAGCAATGTCGGCGTTGATCTTGGCCATCAGACCTTCCATTTTTTCAATTTCTTGTTCGGTTTCCCTAAGATCCTGCTTTAACTGCGCATCCTCGCGGTACAACTCATCCAGCCGTGCGGTGTTGGCATCGAAATCGCCCCCCTCGTGCAAATCGCGTTCGGCACACATTACCTCTATCTCTTTGCCCGCAACCCGTTGACGTCGGCTGAGAAGCTTCGAGGTTTCCTGGCTCGTCAGGATAACCAAGGCCACCCGCATCTTTTGCAGGCCAGCCATCTTTTCGGAAATTTCATCTGCATCAGCCACCTGACCGCCCTCGCCTGATCTATCCGCAGTTGGGCCGGAACACCGCATCTGCCTCCTTTGTAGGACGTTCGCGGAATGCACAAAATGAAATCGGAAAATCGGCCGGGGCGTAAAGTTTCGTTACAGATCGTATCCGTTCGTTACAGAAAATTATCCCTTTGGCAGCGTGGAAAACTGGGCCTTAGATTGGCAGATCGAATAAAACGACGCCGCCGGGCCACATGTCCGGATCGGTTCAAGAACGAAGGAAGGGAGGCCTGCGTTGAGACGAAAGTTCACACATCGTGATTGCGTTCCAGCGTTCTGGATGCCTGCCGATCGTAGTGATCGCAGTTCTCTGACCTTTGCCGACGTCTCTGCCTACACCCCCTTCATCAAGAAAGGTGAGCAACAATGGCGACTCTAACTCTAAACAAGATCACGTCGCAAAAAGGCATTTCTGTTGCCGATGCGACCAAGAAAATAGCCGACCTCGGGTGGAACCCTTCCTATGTGCAGGAAGCGATGACCTACCCGACAGACTACAAGATCACCAAAGCCCCGCGTGACCCGATGAAGCAGGTGCTTCGGTCTTACTTCTCGATGCAAGAGGAAAAGGACAACCGGGTTTATGGTGCGCTGGATGCGGCCCTGCGCGGCGACATGTTCCGCAATGTGGAGCCACGCTGGGTTGAATGGATGAAGCTGTTCCTGGCGATCATCCCGTTCCCGGAAATTTCTGCTGCACGCTCGATGGCGATGGTCAGCCGTCTGGCACCAGGCGAGGATCTGCGCACCGGGTTCACGATGCAGATGGTCGATGAATTTCGCCATTCCACCATTCAGATGAACCTGAAGAAGTGGTACATGGAAAACTACATCGACCCGGCTGGTTTTGACATCACCGAAGAAGCATTCGGCAAGTGCTATGCCACCACCATCGGGCGGCAGTTCGGCGAAGGCTTCCTGACCGGCGATGCGATGACGGCGGCCTGCATGTATCTGACCGTCGTGGCGGAAACCGCGTTCACCAACACGTTGTTCGTCGCCATGCCTTCAGAAGCTGCGCGCAACGGCGACTATGCGCTGCCGACAGTGTTCCTGTCAGTGCAGTCGGACGAGTCCCGTCACATTGGCAACGGCCACTCGTTGATGATGGCCGCGCTGAAAGAGCCGGAAAACCACCAGCTGATCGAGCGCGACATGAAGTATGCCTTCTGGCAGAACCATGCCATTGTCGATGCGGCGATCGGGACGTTCATCGAATACGGCACGACGGACCGCGACAAGTCGAAGGAAAGCTATGCCGAGATGTGGCATCGCTGGGTCTATGAAGACTACTACCGCACCTACATGCTGCCGATGGAAAAGTACGGCATCAAGATCCATCATGATGACGTGACCATGGCATGGGAGCGGATCACCAAGAAGAACTATGTCCACAAGGTCGGGCAGTTCTTCGCGGTGGGTTGGCCGGTAAACTTCTGGCGGATCGAAGCGCAGACCGAAAAAGACTTCGAATGGTTCGAGCATAAGTATCCAGGCTGGTATGCCGAGTTCGGCGAGTTCTGGAAGTGGTATGCGAAGCTGTCGAAGCCCGGTCAGCAAGTGCTGCTGTTCAACTCGGATGTTGGCTACGCCTATCCGCACCGGTGCTGGTCTTGCCTTGTTCCCTGCCTGATCCGCGAGGACATGGTGGTCGACAAGATTGATGGCGAGTGGCACACGTTTGCCCATGAGATCGACCGCTGGACTGCCGTCGAGGCGTTTGCGGACGAATATCAGGGCCGCCCGACGCCTGCGATGGGCCGGTTCTCTGGCAAGCGCGAATGGGAAACGCTGTATGACGGCGTTGATCTGGCGGATGCGATTGTCGATCTGAACTTTGTGCGTTCGGATGGCAAGACCTTGATCCCGCAGCCGCATCTGCGGTTCGACGACAAGGACATGTGGACGCTTGACCACGTGCGCGGCAACAAGCTTGGCTCGCCACTGAAGGCGCTGCGCGGCATGGATGATGCAGCCCGCAAGCAGCATCTGGCCGATTATGCCAAAGGGTTCACCATCAACCCCTGCCACTGATCTTTTGAAAATCCCGATGTACGGGCCGGTTCTCCGGCCCGTATCCCCCCCGAACCGGCACCCTTGGGCGCCGGGCGGTTGGCCATACCCCGAAAAGGCGCAAAGCAGATGTCTGATACCTACACCGTTCGTCTGGAACCCGTCGGGGTCGAATTCGAAGTGGAAGAAGGCGAGACCGTCCTGAACGCTGCGTTCCGTCAAGGCATTTCGTTGCCACATGGCTGCAAGGAAGGTCAGTGTTCAGCCTGCAAATGCAACCTTCTGGAGGGCGAGGTTGATCTGCTGAAATATTCCACCTTCGCGCTCAGCGATGGCGAACGTGACAATGGCGGCATTTTGCTGTGCCGTTCCCTGGCGCAGGACGATCTGACAATCGAGTTGTTGAATTTCGACGAGGAACTCTTGTCGAAATCCATCGCGGTCAAGGACTTCAAGGGCCGGATCAGCGCCAAGGAAAACCTAACCCACGACATCAGGTCGATCGAGATCGAGATTGAAACGCCGATCAAATTCTGGGCGGGGCAATATGTCGACATCACCGTCAGGACCAAAAATGGGGAGGAGATTACGCGCTCGTTCTCCATGGCAAATACGCCGGACCAAGCCCAGAAACTCCGCTTCATCATCAAGAAATACCCCGACGGACGCTTCAGCAACGAACTTGACGCCGGCGGCATCGAAGTCGGCGCCGCCGTCACTGTCCGCGGGCCTTACGGATCTTGCTTCCGGCGCGAAGGACGAACCGGACCCATAGTGCTGGTTGCGGCGGGGTCGGGCATGTCGCCGATCTGGTCGATCCTGCACGACCATATCGCCAGTGGCGAGGATCGCCCGGTGCATTTCTTTTACGGGGCAAGGACACGCGACGATCTGTTCTACCTCGACCAGATTGCAGCGATTACTGACGCGCATCCGACCATCACGTTTACCCCGGTGCTGTCACATGCCGATACCGATGCCGAATGGCAGGGGGCTACCGGCTTTGTGCATCAGGTTGTGGGGACCGAGCTGAAACGGCTAGGGATCGAGGGCGACGGCGATGCCTATGCTTGCGGCCCGCCACCGATGATCGACGCGCTGCAACCCGTTCTGTTCATGCAGGACTTCGATATCGAGCGCACCTTTTTTGACAAGTTCACACCGTCCACTGCGCCCGCGCCTGCGCGCGCGCATTAATTCCAAGGGGTTAGCCCCGTTACCCAAAAGGGAGAGAGACATGGTTGCTACATCAAGTTCGGTCGGGTCCGGCGCCGCAGGGGCCGCGATTTTCGCCGACAGCGAAAGCCGGAGATACCGTTACTTTGAACCCCGCGCCAAGCGCGCCACCCATTACGAGGATGTCACGGTTGACGTGCAGCCCGATCCGGAACGCTATTTGATTCAAGACTGGATCATCGCGTTTCCGAACGGCAAGGGTGCGTACGAAAAAGACAGCACCCAGGCCAAGAGCAGCAACTGGCATGCCTTCCGTGCGCCCGACCAGGAATGGGAACGCACGCATTACCAGCGCCAGTCGCGCATCGAAGTGATGGTCCAGTCAGTCATCAACAACGGTCGTAAATCCGGCGCGCCGCAAGCTTTCGACGCTGCATGGCTCAAGGTTCTGCAGAACCATCTGGGCGCATGGAAGCATGTGGAATTTGGCCTTGGCACCTCGCTGATGCAGGCGCAGCGTTATGGCTATACCCAGATGATCAACAACGCGACGCTGACCAATTCGTCCTACAAGCTGCGTCTGGCGCAGGACATCACGCTGTATCTGGCCGAGATCGGCATGGATATCAAAGGCTGGGATGACGAGGCTGGCAAGAAGTTCTGGCTGGAGGATGACATCTGGCAGGGCACCCGCAAGTGCGTCGAGACGATTATGGGTGCGACGGACTATCTGGAGCAGTACTTCGCCATCAATCTGGTGTTCGAGCCGCTGGTGGGCGAGTTGTTCCGCTCCGGCTTCCTGATGCAGGCGGCGGCGCACAACAACGACTTCATCACCCCGTCCGTGATTGCGGCCGCCGAGGGCGACTACGAGCGCAATCTGGCCAACACCATCGACCTGATCTACCTGTTGGCCCATGACGCGGACTATGGCCCGCAGAACCGCGAGTTGTTCCAGAAATGGGTCATGAAGCATGCGGCGCTTGCCGACAAGGCCGCCAAGCAGCTGCAGCCAATCTGGAGCCAGGCACATTCCAAACCGGTGAGTTTCGAGGAGGCGCGGACGGTGTCCGAAGAACGTTTCCGCAAGATCCTCGGCGAACTCAACCTGTCCCGCTAAGCAAGGAAACCAAATCATGTCAAACATTGCACGCGACAACTCTCACGCCAACATCTTCAAGGCGATGAAGGATATCACGTTCGAGAAGACCATTTCGCACCAGTGCGGAGTAACGATGTCGGATTCGGTCGAGGCCCGCGCCATCGCCGAATTCATGGATGCCAAGCCGGGCGTTACCGTGACCTACAACCCGGCGCTGATCCGCATCGACGGAAGCGGCAAACTGATCTTCAAGATGGATGAGATCAGCGAGTATCTGGGCCGCGAAATGACTTGCGAGACGTTCGAGGTCAACTCCTCGACCCATTATGGCCGCATGGTTCGCGCCGATGACAACACGGTCATTCTCTACGGCAACATGGACGAGATGCTGGAGTTTATCTGACCGTCTGGCGCGGGGTTGTCCCCGCGCCACCCCATTTCACTGCGCCAGGGCGCAACGATACGGAAAGGCAACCACGATGTTTGTGACACCTGAAGGCAAAGAGATTTTCGTGGTCGATGGCCACACCCATTTTTGGGACGGCAGCCCGGAAAATCAGAAGAACATCCACGGCAAGCAGTTCATCGACTGCTTTTATGCCTACCATAGCGGGCTGTCTCCGAAAGAGCAGCTTTGGGAAAAGTCCAAGTTCGAAAAATACTCCGCCGCCGATCTTTACAACGATCTGTTCATCGACGGGCCGGATGACATTGCCATCCTGAATTCGACCTATCTGACGGATTTCTACAAGAACGGCTTCAACACTATCGAGCGCAATGCCTCGGTCGCCAAGAAGTATCCGAACCGCTTTATCGTGAACGGCTCATTTGATCCGCGCGATGGCGAAAAGGCGCTGGAATACATCCATTACATGAAAGAGACCCACAATATCAAAGGGGTCAAGATGTACACCGCCGAATGGAACGGCGCGTCCAAAGGCTGGCGGCTGAATGACCCCGATGCCTACAAATGCTTTGAGCTGTGCGAAAAGCTGGGCATCAAGAACATCCATGTTCACAAGGGCCCGACGATCATCCCGCTGAACAAGGACGCGTTCGATGTGCATGACGTGGACTATGCTGCCACCGACTTCCAGGGCCTGAATTGGATCGTCGAGCATTGCGGCCTGCCGAGGCTGGACGATTTCTGCTGGATCGCGACGCAGGAAACCAACGTGTTTGCCGGTCTTGCCGTGGCTTTGCCGTTCATCCATTCGCGCCCGCGCTACTTTGGCGAGGTGATGGCGGAACTGCTGTTCTGGATCGGGCCGGAAAAGATCCTGTTCGGGTCTGACTACGCGATCTGGACGCCCAAATGGCTGGTCGAAAAGCTGTGGGCGTATCAGATCCCTGAGGATATCTCGTCCGAACGCGCTGGCGTGCAACTGACCGACGAGATCAAGGAAAAGATCCTCGGGCTGAACGCCGCGCGGCTTTACAACATCGACATAGCGGCGCGCAAGGCGGAGTTCGCCAAGCACCCGATGTTGATCGCGGCCGAGTAGCGATGATGCAGCCCTCGTTCGCCGAGCAACTGGATGAGGTCTGGGGGCGCCTTGATCTGGTGATGGACCCCGAACTTGATGAACCCGTGACCGACATGGGTTTCATCGAGGCGGTGTCCATCGCCGGCCCAACCACGGGCCAAAACATCAGCACGGTCGAGATCGTGTTCCGCCTGCCGACCTATTGGTGTTCGCCCAATTTCGCGTTTCTGATGGCCGAAGGCATCAAGCGCGAGGTCGAAAGCCTGCCTTGGGTGGGGCAGGCCGTTGTCAGCCTGCAAGACCATATGGCGGCAGAGGAGATGAACGCCGTTATCAATCGTGGCGGCGCCTTTTCTGAAGTGTTTGCCGAACTGATGCCGGGCGAAAATCTGGAGGCTTTGCGTGAGAAGTTTGATCAAAAGGCGTTTCAGCGCCGTCAGGAAGTAGTGATCAAAGCATTGATATGGATGGGGTATCCTGCAAGTAGGATCACCGCAATGACGCTAGCCGATCTGTCACTGATCCGCTTCGAGGACGCAGAAGAAGACCGTCAGCGTGTGCGATATTCGTCTTTGCTTCATTCCAAGAGGCTTGCCAGGCTGGCCAGCGATCTGGCGTTTCCGACCTATCAAGGCGCCGCCATCGGCCCTGATTTTCAGGCTTACATGGGCCTCTTGCGGTCGGTCCGCATCAACATGGAGTTTTCTGGGTCACTTTGCCGGGGCCTGAAGCGCAGCCGGTACCACGAAGCCGATACCACGGGTCCAGTGCCCATTCTGGTGGATTGCACGCCGCCGAACCCGCCCGCCCATGCCTGTCGCTGACGGGCTGGTCTAAACCAAATCGCAAAATATCGGCGCTCGCCGAGGGAGGAAGTTATGCCGAAAATCATGATCCACGGGAACGAGGCCCGCCGCGCGCTGGCGATAGGGGTGCAGAAACTGACGGCAGCGATTGAATCGACCCTTGGCCCGATGGGCATGAACGCGATGATCGACCGGCCCATCGGCACGCCGCTGATCAGCCGGGATGGCGTGTCGATTGCATCGGAAATAGCGCTGTTCGACCGCTTTGAGAATATGGGTGCGCAGGTGGTGCGCGAAGTGTCAATGCAGACCAATGACGTAGCGGGCGATGGCACGACGACGTCGATCGTGCTGGCCAACGGCATCATCAAATCCGGAGTGGCGCTGATCGAAAAAGGGGCAAAGCCTGTTGAACTCTGCCGCGGGATTGCCTTGGCAGTCGAGGCAACGCTGGGCGCGCTGCGGGCGGCGGCAAAGCCCGTAACGGATCATGCGGTGCTGTCGGCGGTGGCGAAAATTTCGGCTTCCAATGCTGATCTTGGGGGGCTGGTCGCCGAGGCGTTTCGCCGCGTCGGTGCGCAGGGGATCATTTCCACCGATTACGGAATCGGCGCGACCTCGACCCTTGATGTCGTCGATGGCATGTCGTTTGACCGCGGCTATATTTCGCATCACATGGTCACCGATCTGGATGCGATGCGGGCGGTGATCGATAATCCCTACATCGTTTTGACCGACATCAAGATGAAGACGGCTGCCCAGCTGGATGCCGCCAAGGCGATTGCAGCCGAGGACGGGCGGCCGCTGGTCATCATATCCGAGGAAACCTCGCCCGAGGTTCTGGTGACCCTGCTGGGCAAGGATGGCCCCGGCAAATTCCTGGTGGTGCATCCACCGGAATTTGGTCACTGGCGGCGCAACATGATGGAAGATCTGGCGATCATCACCGGCGGCAAGGTGCTGGCGCGTGATCTGGGCGACAGTCTGGAGACGATCACGCGGGCCGAAATGGGCAGCGCCGACCGGATAGAGGCCACGAATTCCGACACCATCATCGTGCGCGGGCATGGTGACGCGCAGGCGATCGCCGCGCGCCGTGCGCAGGTGCAACGGTTGTTCGACGTGGCCCCGCCGAATGTAGACAAGGACAAGTTGCAGGAACGATTGGCCAAGCTGTGCGGGGGTACTGCCACCATTCTTGCGGGCGGTGTGACGCCGGTGGAACAAAAACGAACGATCCAGTTGATTGAAGATGCGCTGAACGCCGTTCGTGCGGCGGCGGAAGAGGGGGTTTTGGTCGGTGGCGGTGTTGCTTTGGCGCGCGTGGCCCCCTCACTGGCCGCTCTGTCGAAGACGGTGCAGGGCGATATCCGTAAGGGCGTGGAACTGGTGCAATCGGTGCTGACGGTGCCGCTTGCCCGGATCGCGTTCAACGCAGGCGCTGAACCGAATGACGTGGTGGGCAAGGTCTGCGCGCTGCCCGGCGATCACGGCTATAACGCGGCAACCGGGGCATATGAGGATCTGATGCGCGCTGGCGTGATCGACCCCGTGCGGGTGACCTGTGCCGCGCTGATGAATGCAGGGTCAGTTGCGACTCTGATCCTGACCACCGAAACCCTGATCGCCGATCTGGCCGAGGATGAAGACCCGACGCTGGGCGGTGCCCTCGGTGGCGGTGCAGAAAAACTCGGTCGCAAGTGAACGGCTGAACATCGGACTTTAGAAAGGGACTGACCCATGAAAGCGGCAAGACTATACGAATACGACCCCGCAATGAATGTTCAGTTGAAGATTGAAACGGTGAAGCCACCGAATATTATGGGGCCAAACGACGTGATCGTCAAAGTTGGTGCTGCCGGTTTGTGCCGCACCGACCTGCACATCATCGAAGGCGTGTGGAAAGACATCATGGATCAGGGCGGCAACCTGCTGCCCTATATCATGGGCCACGAAAATGCCGGTTGGGTCGAGGATGTCGGCTCGAACGTCACCTCGGTCAAGCATGGCGACACGGTGATCTGCCACCCGCACCGGACCTGCGGCATCTGCCTGTCGTGCCGCTACGGCGACGATATGCACTGCTCGCATTCGGCGTTTCCGGGCCTTGGACTGGACGGTGGTTTTGCCGAGTATTTCCTGACTTCGGAACGCAGCCTGATCAAGCTCAACCCGAATGTGACACCGCTGGATGTGGCACCGATGGCCGACGCCGGCATCACCGCATACCGGGCGGCAAAAAAGGCCGCGGCGGGGCTGCGGCCCGGGGCCTATTGCGTGATTGTCGGTGTCGGCGGCCTTGGCCACATAGCCCTGCAATGTCTGCACGAGATATCCGGCTGCCGGATCATCGCGGTGGACCGCGAGCCTGCCGCGCGGGCGCTGTGCAACGAACTGGGGGCCGATTTTGTACTGGAGGGCGGCCCGAATATCGTTGAGGAAATCAAGCAAATCACCGGCGGCGGCGCGCAAGTGGTGATGGATTTCGTGGGCGAGCTGGGTGTGGAAAACCTGTGCTGGAAGATGGTGCGCCCGGGTGGACAACTGATCATGGTGGGCTACGGCGGAAAGGTCGAGGTGCCGACTGCGCATCTGGTGATCAACGAGATCAACATCGGCGGCAGCCTTGTCGGCAATTACACCGAGTTGGTTGAGCTGATGGAGCTGAACGCCGACGGCAAGGTGAAGATGCACTATACGCAATACTCGCTCGATAACATCAACATAGCACTGGATGATTTCAAAAACCGCCGCTTTGCCGGGCGGGGCGTCATCGTGCCATAGCCCGGCGCGGGCTGGCCCGCGCCTGGTTCAATCAACCGAGAAATGCGCATGGGGAGGATTGCATGAGCAGTGACGCCACGATGAAAGAGCCGCTGACAGAGGCCGCAGCCGACCCCTGTTACCGCCTGATTTACCGCAGCCACAGTCTGCTGCCGGACGGTGGCAAGGATCAGGCCGGGCTGGCCGCGATCCTGAAACAGGCGCGATCTGCCAATGCCGAACTGGGCATCACCGGTGCGCTGATGCTGTATGACGACTGGTTTGCCCAAGTGCTGGAAGGCCCGCAAGCGGCGGTCGAGGCGCTTTATGCCCGGATCAAGGCGGACACCCGGCATGACGGCGTGCGCTTGAACGAGGCGGGGCCGGCGCAGAAGCGGCTGTTCGGCAAATGGGCTATGGCGGTGGTCGCCGAACATCACGAGCCTGACATGCCGATGGTTGCGACGACCGGCGGGCTGGCACAGGGCGCGCCGTGGAAAGTGACGCTGGAACAAGAGGCGATCCTGACCCGCCTGCGCGATCTGACGCGCGGCTACGGGCGCGGGTCGTAAGCCAAAGGGATTGTGATCCAGCAGGTGCGCCGCCGGGATCACGACACAAGAACCGGCGTAAATGACGAAAACGGCCAGTCAATGGCAGGAGGGAACGAAAGTGGATATTATAACAGCATTGGCCGTCTCCATCGGGTTGCTTGGGGCCGTTGCCACGTACTTGTTTCTGACAATCGGGACGATCCAGATCTGGGCCGCCTTTCTGGGTTGGGCCAGCTTCTATCACTGCGGGGGCGGCGGCGATGGCCTGCGCAAATCCGTGGCTGCCAATCTGTGGGGCGTGGTCATGGCGTTCATCGCGCTGTTGCTGATCACGCAGGTCAATACCGGGCTGCCTGGTCCGTTATGGCCATCCATCGTGGTCGGGATCACGGCCGGCATTCTTGTGCTGGGGGCGAAGATCGAGGCGTTCAGCGTGATCCCCGCGACGGTCTACGGCTATGCCTCGACTGCCGGATACGGGCTGCTGTCGGGGGCGTCGCTGACCGATATCAACCTTGCCAACCCACTGATTTGTGTGGCTGTATCGATGGTCATTGGCGGGCTGTTCGGTCTCGTATCGGAGAAATTTGCCGGGATGCTGAAATCGGCGGATAAGACGACGGCCTGATCCCGGCACGGTGTCAGTTGACACAAGGCCTGTGGCGGATTGAATGCGGGCGGTGGCGGTTTCGCCGCCGCCCATTGCCTGTGGCGGTTGCGGTTGCGGATGACTGCGAAGATGTGCGTTGCCCTGACCAACTCTGATGCAAGGACCGTTCCGGATGCCAGCCGAAGATATCGAAACGCTGTCCGAACTGGAACGCCGCATCCTTTGGCTTTCGGCGTGGACCATCCATCACGCCAATCATGTTCGTGCCGCATCGGACGGAGATGTAAAAGTCGGCGGGCATCAGGCGTCTTGTGCCTCGATGACCACGATCATGACGGCGCTTTACTTCCATGCCCTGCGCCCCGAAGACCGCGTGGCCGTCAAACCCCACGCCGCTCCGGTGTTTCACGCGATGCAGTATCTTGCCGGTCGGCAGTCGCGCGACGCGTTGCAACGATTCCGGGCCTTTGGCGGCGCGCAAAGCTATCCGTCACGCACCAAGGACGGCGATGATGTCGATTTTTCAACCGGGTCGGTGGGCTTGGGTGTCGCACAGACGCTGTTTTCCGCACTGGTTCAGGATTACGTGACCGCAAAAGGCTGGCGGACGGGGCGGCCTGAGGGGCGGATGGTGGCGTTGGTCGGTGACGCCGAAATGGACGAGGGCAATATCTACGAGGCCCTGCTGGAAGGATGGAAGCAGGGCTTGCGGAATTGCTGGTGGGTGGTGGATTACAACCGCCAATCGCTTGATGCGGTGATCCGCGAGGGTCTTTGGGCAAAATTCGAACAGATGTTCCGCAATTTTGGCTGGGATGTGGTGATCTTGCGCCACGGTTCACTGCAAAGCGCGGCCTTTGCCGAACCTGGTGGTTCGGCATTGCGCACCTGGATCGAGGCTTGTCCGAACCAGCTTTACGCGGCGTTGACCTTTCAGGGCGGGGCTGCTTGGCGCGCGCGACTGCTGGTGGAACTGGGTGATCAGGGGCCGGTGAGCGCACTTCTGGACCGGCGCAGCGATGCAGAACTGGCCCGGTTGATGACAAACCTAGGCGGCCACGATCTGCCATCCCTGCTGGACGCGTTCGAAGCGGCGCGCAGCCATGACCGGCCCACGCTGTTTTTGTGTTACACCATAAAGGGCTACGGCCTGCCGCTGGCTGGGCACAAGGACAATCACGCGGGGCTGATGACGCCGGCCCAGATGGATGGTTTCCGTGCCGCTATGGGTGTTCGCGTCGGCCATGAATGGGACCAATGGGAAGGTGCCGCAAACCCGGAAGGGCTGCAGGGTGCCGTGCGCCGTGCTGCCTTTTTTGCTACCGGGGCACGGCGTCTGACCGCCCCCGCCGTGCCCGTGCCCCCCCGGCTGCCCGCAATCGAAAGTCGCGGCAAGCCGATCTCTACACAGATGGGGTTCGGCCAGATCCTGCACGAAATCGCGCGCGAGGACAGCCCTCTTGCCCGCCGCATCGTGACGACCGCGCCGGATGTGACGGTTTCAACCAATCTTGGCCCATGGGTCAACCGGCGCGGGCTGTTCGCGCGCAAGGAAATGGCCGACACGTTCCAGACCGAACATATTGCGTCAACCTTCACTTGGGAATTTTCGCCAAAGGGTCAGCATATCGAACTTGGCATTGCGGAATCCAATCTGTTCCTGCTGCTGTCGGCGTTGGGCCTGTCGCATACGATCAACGGCGAGCGGCTTTTGCCGATCGGCACCGTCTATGATCCGTTCATCTATCGCGGCGCGGATCAGTTAAACTATGCCTGTTATCAGGACGCTCGCTTCATTCTGGTGGCCACGCCGTCGGGCGTGACGCTTGCCCCCGAAGGGGGCGCGCATCAGTCGATCGGAACGCCGCTGATCGGCATGGCGCAAGACGGCCTTGCCGCGTTCGAACCGGCGTTTCTTGACGAGTTGTCGGTCATCCTGCATTTCGCCTTTTCCTATATCCAGCGGCAGGGCGAAGGCCGCGCCGATGAACGGACATGGCTGCGCGATGAAACCGGTGGATCGGTCTATCTGCGCCTGTCCACGCGCCCGCTTGACCAGCCCCTGCGCGACATGACAGCCGATCTTCAGCGCGACATCGTCGACGGCGGCTACTGGATGCGCCCGCCGGGGCCGAATGCCGAGATTGTGGTCGCCTATATGGGTGCCGTTGCCCCCGAGGCGATCGCCGCCGTCGGCATGATGAGCGAGGATCGCCGTGATGTCGGGCTGCTTGCGATCACGTCGGCGGATCGGCTGAACGCCGGATGGACAGCGGCGCATCGTGCACGCGAGCGCGGGGTAGCCAGCGCGCGGTCGCATGTCGAGCGGCTTCTGGATGCGGTGCCGAAAAATGCCGCGCTGATCACGGTGATCGACGGGCATCCGGCCACGCTGGGTTGGCTGGGCTCGGTGCACGGGCATCGCACGCGGTCGCTTGGGGTTGAACATTTCGGCCAGACCGGAACCATTGCCGATCTGTATCGCCATTTCGGGATCGACGCGCATGGCATCGTGCGTGCAGCACAGGGGTTGATTGCGGGCAGACCGATCAGGTTGCCTTGGCCGGTTGTTGCAAAGGCCGTGTCATGACATGACGGACCCCGCGGGTTAGCGGATCACAGGCGCAAACCCGCCGCGTTGAAGTGAAAGGCGCGGCTGGCATCGGGCGTCAGTTGCACGGTTTCATCGACACTAAAATCATGCTCGCCAAAAAGCCGGATCGTCAGCAGACCCTGACCCGGCACATTGACATAGACCAGCGTCTCGCCGCCCAGTTTTTCGACGTGCGACACGGTTCCCGGCATCTGGCCCGACGTGCGTGAGATTGCGATATGTTCGGGGCGCACCCCCATCGTTTCGGACCGCATTCCCAGCGCCCCCGCTGTCAGAAAATTCATCTGCGGCGAGCCGATGAAACCGGCGACAAACACGTTGGCGGGATTGTTGTACAGATCCATGGGCGTGCCGATCTGTTCGATACGCCCCGCCCGGAGCACTACGATCCGGTCGGCCAGCGTCATCGCCTCGACCTGATCATGGGTCACGTAGATCATTGTAGCGCCAAGTTCGCGGTGCAGGCGGGCAATCTCGATCCGCGTTGCCACCCGCAGCGCGGCATCAAGGTTGGACAGCGGTTCGTCGAACAGGAACAGCTTCGGCGTGCGCACGATGGCGCGACCGATGGCTACGCGCTGGCGCTGGCCGCCTGACAGTTCGGACGGACGGCGTTCCAGCAGCGGCTCAAGCGCCAGCAAACCTGCGGCGCGGTCGGTCGCGCGGCCGATATCGGATTTCGAAAACCCCGCCTGTTTCAACGCCAACCCCATGTTGTCGCGCACCGTCAGATGCGGGTAAAGCGCGTAGGACTGGAACACCATCGCCAGTTCACGCTTGGCCGGGGCCACGTCGTTCACCCGTTTTCCATCGATCATCACATCGCCCGAGGTGCAATCTTCCAGCCCTGCGATCATCCTGAGCAAGGTGGATTTTCCACAGCCTGATGGCCCGACAAAGACGCAGAATTCGCCGTCGTTCACCTGCAGGTTCACACCTTTGATAACATCGGTGGCTCCAAAGGACTTGCTCACGGATTTCAGCTCTAGTGCGCCCATAACAACCTCCTACAGTTTGACGGGACAGCCGGACCGCACACTTTCATCCGCTGCAAGGCAAATGGCGAGCGACTGAACGGCGTCTTCGATATGGCGGGTCAGATCCATCCGCTCATGGATGGCGCGGGCGACGAAGGCTTGTTCACGGTCGCAGAGTTGTTGATGGCCGGGCTCGTCGGCCATCGAGATATCGGTATCGCCGCTGGCCACCTTGTGCACCCTGAGCAGTGAGGTTTTGGTATGGGTATCAATGTCATCCGACCGCGCGTTGTCCGGCATGCGGATGGAAACGGCACCATTCGGGCTGATGACGTCCTTGACGAAAAACGCGGTGTCCGACATCATCGGGCCCCAGCCCGCTTCATACCAGCCTAGCGAGCCATCGTCGAACAGCACCTGAAAATGGCCGTAATTGTACATATCGGATGCAATCTCGGGGCTGAGCCGCAGGCCCATGCCGCGCACCTCCACGGGTCTTGCGTCGGTGATCTGGCACATCACATCGACATAATGCACGCCGCAATCGACGATCGGCGGGGTGGTCTGCATCAGTGCCTTGTGCACCTCCCACGTCGGGCCTGACGACTGCTGGTTCAGGTTCAGGCGGAACACATATGGGCCACCCAAAGCGCGTGCCTCGGCGATCAGCCTGATCCAGCTTGGGTGATGGCGCAGGATATAGCCCACCACAACGCGCCTGCCGGTTTCTTTCGCCTTGGCCTGCACGCGGCGCGCATCGGCGGTTGTGGTCGCCAGCGGCTTTTCTACGAACACATCCGCCCCAGCCTGCATCGCCGCACAGGCGTAATCGGCGTGGCTGTCGGAATAGGTGGCGATGCACACCAGATCGGGTTTCAGCCGGGCCAGCGCCTCGTGGTAGTCGGTGGTCACCGGATATCCCTGCAACTCGGGCGGCAGATCGGGCGCGGATCGGTTGACCATTCCCACAATCTCAAAATCGGGATTGTGATGATAGGCCAGCGCATGACTGCGCCCCATGTTGCCCAGACCCGCCACCAGAACCCTGATCATTTGACCGCCCCCGCCGTTATCCCGCGGATCAACTGGCGCGAGAAGATGAGATACAGCACCAGCACCGGCAAGATGGCGAGGCTGAGGGCGGACAGCACCGCATTCCAGTTGGTGACGAACTGGCCGATAAAGATCTGGCTGCCAAGGGTGATGGTTTTCACCTCCTCCGCCGGGGCAAGGATCAGCGGGAACCACAAATCGTTCCAGATCGGGATCATGGTGAAGACGGCGACCGTCGCCATTGCCGGGCGGATCAGCGGCAGAACCAGCGTGAAGAAGATGCGGTATTCGGACAGCCCATCGATGCGGCCTGCGTTTTTCAGATCATCCGAAACCTGCTTCATGAACTCCGCAAGGATGAAGATCGCCAGCGGCAGCCCCTGCGCGGTGTAAACCAGCACCAGCGCTGTACGGGTGTTCACAAGGCCGCCAGCCACCATAAGTTGCAGGATCGCAACCGTGCCCAGCCGGATCGGGATCATGATGCCAAGCGCCAGATATAGTCCGGTCAGCGTATTGCCGCGAAAGCGATATTCGCTGAGCGCGAAAGCGGCCATCGCGCCGAACAGCAGCACGAAAAACAGGCTGCCCACCGTGACCGTCATCGAATTCAGGAAATACTGAAAGAAGTCGCCCTGTTTCAGCACGGTTTCATAGCCGATCAGATCGAAGGTGGCAGGCGTGGGCAGGGCCAGCGGATCGCCAAAGATCGCCTTGCGGGATTTGAAGCTGTTGATCACGATCACGAAAACCGGGAACAGCGAGATCAGCGTGTAGGCGATCAGAACGCTATGGGCGGCGATGGAGCGGGCGATGGGGGTGCGGGTTGCCATTGCGCGCGCCCTAGAACTGATACCGACGCAGGCGCGTCTGGATGGCGAACAGATAGACGCAGACGCCTGCAAGGATGATGGCGAACATGGCGGTCGCAATCGTCGCCCCCATATGCGGGTCGCCCAGTTGCAACTGAAAGCCAAAGAAGGTGCGATAGAGGAACGTGCCCAGGATGTCGGTGGCATAGTCGGGGCCTGCAAGCGCGCCTTGTGCCACATAGATCAGGTCGAACGCGTTGAAATTGCCCACGAATGTCAGGATAGAAATGATGCCGATGGAGGGCAGGATCAGCGGCAGTTTGATCTTCCAGAACTGGCTGGCGCCGGACACGCCGTCCATCTCGGCGGCCTCCAGCACCTCATCGGGGATGTTCAGCAGGGCCGCGTAGATCAGCATCATCGGGATGCCGACGAATTGCCAGACTGACACGAGGGCGAGGGTGGTTAATGCGTATTCCTCTTTGCCAAGCCAGGGCAGGTACAGCCATTTGAGCCCAACCCAATCCAGCATGCCGGGGGCGATGCCCCAGATCGGCGACAGGATCAGCTTCCACACGAAGCCCACGATCACAAAGCTGAGGATGGTCGGAATGAAGATCGCGGTGCGGTAAAACGCAGCCATCCTGAGGCGGGGGCTGGAGAGTAACGCGGCCAGCAGAACGCCGATCGGGTTTTGCACAGCCATGTGGACGACGAAGAACCAAGCGTTGTTGCCAAGGGCGTTCCAGAAGGTTTCCGACCAGTTCGGGTCACCAAACAGGGTGGCGAAATTGGCAAGGCCTACGAAGATTCGGTTATCACCGTCGATGTTATACAGCGACAGGTTCAGCGTGCCGAACAGCGGGATGATCATGATCGCGGTATAGACCAGCACAGCGGGCGCCAGAAATACCGGGATATGCCAGCGGAACGGCCTGCCGGACATGGGGAACCTCCGATGGGGGAAGGGGGTGGCGGCCCCGATGCCGGAGCCGCCGGTTGCATTACTTTTGCGGCTCGTACCAAGAGGCAAGTCCGGTCTGCAGCTTGGCCCCCAAAGCCTCGGGCGTTTCGGTGCCCTTGATGGCGGCCACGCTCGCATTCCAGGTTTCGGTTTCCAGGTTCGGCGTGCCGCGCGACAGGATCTGGTAGGTTGACCGGATCGAGGATTGGCACTTGTCACGCCACGACACGAATTCCTGTGCCAGCGGGTCTTCCATCGCGACCGGGGCTGAATTCAGCGAGAAGAAGCCGGGCAGGGCGTTGGCGTAAAGCGTCGCAAATTCCGCCGACCCGACCCATTCGAGGAAGGTTTTGGTTTCTTCGGGATGCGCCGATTTCGCGTTCATACCCAGCGCAATATCGGTGTGATCCGAGATATAGCAGGTATCCCCCGCAGCTTGTACCGGTGGCGGGAAGGCGCCCATCTTGAACGTGGCCTGCGTGTTGAAGCCAGAGATTTCCCACGATCCGGCGGGATAGACCGCGGCCCGGCCTAGGGTGAACAGGTTCTGGCTGTCGGGATAGGTCTGCGCCTCATACCCGTCACCCAGATAATCCTTCCATTTGGCCAGCGTCGCATAGGGGGCAACCCATTGCGGATCGGTCAGCTTCTGGTCGCCCTTGATCAGTGCAAGGCGCCCCTCTTCACCCTTCCAGTAGTTCGGGCCGATGTTGTTGTAGCCCATGGTGGCGGCTTCCCACTGGTCATTGGTACCCATCGCCATCGGGATATAGGTGCCATCGGCCTTGATCGCGTCGAGCGCTGCGAAGAGTTCGGCCTCGGTGGTCGGCACGGCGATACCCAAGGCATCGAAGGCGTCCTTGTTGTAGATGAAGCCGTGGATCACCGATGCCATCGGCACGCAGAAGGTCGCCGCGGCATCATCCGTCTGCCAGGCCGATTTCGCCACCGGCGAGAAATTGGCCATCGCGGCAAGCGGGGTCAGGTCGGCCAGATGCCCCTTGGTATAGAGTTCCAGCGAGGCATCAAACGGACGGCAGGTGATCAGATCGCCCGCTGATCCAGCATCAAGCTTGGAGTTCAGCACAGCATTGTATTCAGCAGGTGCCGAGGGCGAAAATACCACCTTGATGCCGGGATTGGCGGCCTCAAACGCCGGAATGATCGTGTCTTGCCAGATCGCAAGATCGTCATTGCGCCAAGACTCGATGGTCAGCGTCACGTCTTGGGCATGCGCCATCCCGGCCAGCAGGGTGCTGGTCAGAAAGGCCATACGCAGGGTTTTTGTGGTCATGGTTTTCTCCCTCTTGGCGGGCATTTCGCCCGGTTAATTTACGTCGTCGGTTCGCTTGTCATCGCGATGGACAAATGCCCACCGCTGGCTTGCAGTTTCGTCAGCGCATCGGCGGGATCAACCCCGCGCGCGATCAGGATTGCAGGCTTGACTGCGCCACCACTGCGGCGCAGCGCCTTTTGTGCTTGTTCAGGGTTTTGTCCGGACACTGCCGCCACGATGCGCGCGGCACGGTCGGTCAGCTTTGCGTTGTCGGCCACGACATTGACCATATAGCCGTCATGCACATGCCCAAGCCTTATGCCGACCAGAACCGACAGCATGTTCAGCGCCACCTTCTGCGCCGACGCCGCCCCCATCCGGGTTGAACCGGCAATAACCTCGGGTCCAGTCGCCAGCAGCACCGGGAAGTCGGCCATGTCCAGCAGCGCCGAGCCGGCAACATTGGCAAGTGCTATCACCCGGGCACCGCGCGCCTGTGCGCCTTGCGCCACCGCCAGCGTATAGGGTGTGCCCCCCGACGCCGACACGCAGATCACCATGTCACCCGGACCAAGTGCTGCGCGTTCCAGATCGGGGGCAGCCTGTGCCGCATCATCCTCGACCCCGCCTGTCATATGTAGCAGGGCTGCACTGCCACCGGCGAACAGGATCGGCGTGCGGACGACCGGGATACCGAATGTCCCCCACAACTCCAGACAATCCGCCAGCGCCATCAGGCCGGATGACCCGGCACCGGCATAGCCCATCTTGCATCCCTGACGCAGCGCATCGGCGCCGGCCTCGGCAGCGGCGGCAAGTGCTGGCAGGGCCGGGCGGACGGCGGAAACGGCGGCAATCTGGGCATCCAGCAGGCGCGTGAACATATCCGCAGGCGCGGCAGCGTGCAGCCCCGCGGATTTTGGATGCGGCATCTCCGTTGACAGATCGGCCATCTGATTCCCCCCAACTCTGATATGATGCCAAAATAATACCAATAGTAAAGTGTGAACTTCTCGCCACTGAAAGTGCGCAATTTTGAGATAGCACTTCCTATTTGGTATTGTTTTGGTATCTTGTTGCTAAAGGAATCACCATGCAGTTTTTTCTGGGAATTGATGGCGGCGGCACGGGGTGCAGGGCGGCTTTGGCCGATGCCGATGGTCGGGTTCTGGCGCGCGCAGACGCGGGGCCCGCCAACATCACATCCGATCCCGAACAGGCGCTGCAGAACATCCTTTCCGTCACCAAGGATGCCGTGGCGCAAGCCGTCGGGGCCGTGACGGCAGAGGCGGAAATTCCCCGGTTGCGGGTGGTGATGGGTCTGGCCGGGGCGACGGTACCGCAAAGCGTGCAACGCCTGCGAGCAGGTCTGCCCTTCACATCGCTGCGCATTGTGACCGACGCGGTAACTGCCCTGAAAGGCGCGCTGCACGATACCGACGGCATTGTTGCAGTTATCGGGACAGGCTCGGTCTTCGCGCGCCAGATCGGCGGTGCCTTTCACGAAATCGGCGGGCGCGGGCTGATCCTCGGGGATGAAGGCAGTGGGGCCTGGCTGGGTCGCGCGCTGCTGTCGGCAAGCCTGCGGGCGGTGGATGGTTTTGCGCCGCTGACGCCGCTGACGCAATCGATACTGGACGAACTTGGCGGCGCGGATGGCGTCATTTCGTTTGCAGCCAAGGCCCGCCCGGACGACTTTGCATGGTTTGCGCGGCGCATCATTGGCTCGCAGGATACCGCTGCCAGCGACTTGGTGGACAAAGCGGCGGCGGAAATCGATGCGTCCATCGCCGTGTTGCAGCCGGACCCGCCGATCCCGGTGGTGTTTCTGGGCGGGCTTGGCTTGATCATGGCCCCGCGATTTGCCACTCGCTGGACCGTTCGCGCGGCGTTGGGCGATGCCTTAGATGGCGCATTGTGGCTGGCACGGCAACTGGATGCCACGCCATGAACAGCCTGTTTTCCTCGCAAGAGTTTGTCAAATCAGGCTCCGGCCCGCTTTATCTGCAACTGCACCGGCGTATCGTGGACGGCATTGCGTCAGGGCGGCTGATGCCCGGCAACAGCCTGCCTGCCGAGCGCGATCTTGCCCTGATGACCGGGCTTTCCCGCGTGACCGTGCGCAAGGCCATCCAGTCGCTGGTGGCGTCGGGCGCGCTGGTGCAGCGGCGTGGATCGGGGACTTTCGTGGCACAACGCGTGGTGCGGCTGGAACAGGCGCTGTCGCAACTTACCTCTTTCACTGATGATATGGCGCGGCGGGGCAAACAAGCGCAATCGATCTGGATCCGCCGCGCATTGACGTCGCCCAGCCCGGAGGAGGTGATGGCGCTTGGCCTCGGCTCGGCTGACCGCGTGGCGCGCCTTGAACGCGTGCGATGCAGCGATGGGCAGCCCCTCGCGATAGAACGCGCGGCGTTGTCCAGTGCCGTTCTGCCCGACCCTGGTTCCGTGACCGCGTCGCTTTACGCCACGCTGCAGGAACGCGGTTTGCGCCCTGTTCGCGCGGTTCAACGGATATCCGCCGCCAATCTGGGCGCGCAGGATGCGGCGCTTCTTGGCGTCAGCCCGGGTGCCGCAAGCCTGAAGATCGAACGGATATCCTATCTCGCCTCGGGGCGGGTGGTTGAATTCACGCGGTCGATCTATCGCGGTGATGCGTATGATTTTGCAGTCGAATTGAAGCTTGCCCCAGAGGGCGAAGGGGGCATGCAGTGACGCCAAGTTTCATGGCCACAGAAGTGGCCGAGATACCGCAGGCCGCAGCCCGGTTTCTGACCGAATCCCGATCTGCGGTGGCGGACGCGGCAGCCGCGTTGCGGGCCCGCGATCCGGGTTTGATCGTCACGGTAGCGCGCGGATCGTCCGATCATGCTGCGACCTATCTGAAATACTGCATCGAACTGGCTGCAGGCGTGCCTGTCGCGTCGGTCGGGCCATCGATCGCGTCGATTTATGGCGCGGTCCTGCGGCTGAACGGTTCTGCCTGCATTGGAATATCCCAATCGGGCCGCAGTCCCGACATCGTTGAAATGATGCGCTCTGCCGGGGCGGCAGGGGCGCTGACGATCACCATTACCAATTTTTCCGACGTGCCGATGGCTATGGCAAGCGATCATTGCTTGCCCCTTCACGCCGGGGTTGAACAAAGCGTTGCCGCCACCAAGACCTTTGTCATCTCGGCGCTGGCGGGTCTGTCCCTGCTGGCGGAGTGGCGTCAGGATGCGGCACTTCAGGCCGCAGTCGCAGCCTTGCCCGATGCCTTTGCCCGGGCCCTGTCGCTGGACTGGTCACCGCTTGCGGACCGGCTGGTACATGCGCAGTCGCTTTATGTGCTTGGTCGCGGCCCGACGGTCGCCATTGCCAGCGAGGCGGCCTTGAAATTCAAGGAAACCTGTGGGTTGCACGCCGAAGCGTACTCTGCGGCCGAAGTGCTGCATGGCCCCGCAGCCATCGTTCAGACAAGGTTCCCGGTGTTTGCCCTTGGGATCGAGGATGCCGCGTTGCCGCAACTGGTCATGACGGCAGAGCGGCTGGCGGGGCAGGGTGCGGATGTCTTCCTGACCGGTGCTGCGGCCAATGGCGCGACCACTTTGCCTTCGGTCACCGGGCTGCATCCGCTTGTCGCACCGCTGCCCCTGATCGTCGGGTTCTACGGCTTTATCGAAGCCCTTGCGCGCAGGCGGGGTTTCGATCCCGACACGCCGCCGTATCTGCGCAAGGTTACGGAAACCCTATGACCGCGCAGATCTTTTCAGGTGCACGGGTCTTTGATGGCGAACGCCTGCTGGACGATCATGTCGTGATCATCGAGGAGGGCATGATCACGACCGTCCAGCCCGACAGCCCGGCCCTGACGGGGGATCGCGTGGCCCTGCAGGGTGGTGTGGTTGCCCCTGCGATGATCGATTTGCAGGTAAACGGCGGTGGCGGGCTGATGGTTGACGGCCAGACCGACCTTGCCGCCTTGCAACAGATTTGTGCGGTCCATCTGCGTCTTGGCTCGGCCGGTATCCTGCCTACATTGATCACCGATACGCCTGATGCGACCGCGCGGGTCATCGACGCGGGCATCGCAGCGGCGCAGGCCAAGGTTCCCGGATTTCTGGGGCTGCATCTGGAAGGCCCGCATCTTGATCCGCGTCGTAAGGGCGCGCATGATCCGGTATTGATCCGCCCGATGACTGCCGATGATGTGACCCGGCTGTGTGACGCCGCGCGCAACCTTCCCGCGCTGATGGTGACGCTGGCACCCGAAAGCGCCACGGTTGATCAGATATCAACTCTGGCGCGGGCAGGTGTCGTGGTCAGCCTTGGCCATACCGATTGCAGTTTTGAAATGGCCCAGACGGCGCTCGCGGCAGGCGGGCGCTGTGCGACCCATCTTTTCAACGCGATGAGCCAGTTGGGCAACCGCGAACCGGGTCTTGTGGGGGCCGTTCTTGATGGCGCGGCCTCGGCGGGCCTGATCGCCGACGGCATTCACATCAGCCCCGCGAGCCTTCGGATCGCACTTGCTGCCAAGCCAAGCGGCCTGTTTCTGGTGTCTGACTGCATGGCATTTGCGGGAACCGATCTGCCTGAGATCACGCTGAATGGCAGGCGTATACGCCGCAGTGCCGGGCGGTTGACGCTGCTTGATGGCACGCTGGCCGGCGCGGATCTTACCTTGCCACAGGCGGTGAAAGTGATGGTGCAAACCGTTGGTGCGCCCCCGGCGCGGGCCTTGGCAATGGCGACCTCGATCCCCGCCGCTGTCATTGGTGCCGCGCGCGATTACGGCCATCTGGCACCCGGCCGGGCAGCCGACCTCGTTCATCTGGATCAGGACTGGCAGCTTGCCGCGGTCTGGCATGGAGGCGAGCGGATTGCGTGAGCGGCGCTGGCATCATTGCGAGGTGGATCAACGCCAGACCATCGCCACGCGGCACTGCAGGCAAGAGCGTGTGATGCTGGCAATTTTGCCGGGCGCGGGGTAGTTTGACGCATCGACCAGCCAGAAGGCGACATTAATTTGCAGAGCGCAGCCGAGGCCAGTGTGATCCTTATTGCGTCCGAAGGGTCGCGCAGCATCGGCCGCATCCTTGACCGGCTTCGCTGCCAGACTGCCGCTGCGAGGTTGGAGTTAGTGATCGCCGCACCCGCCGCTGACATCGCCAATCTTCGTGCGCTGTCAGAGCCCGCCTTCGCCGATCTGCGGGTGGTCGAGGCGGATCTGTCCACCTCGGCCCGGGCGCGGGCGGCGGCCATCTTTCAGGCGCGCACGCCGATCATCATTCTGGTCGAAGATCACTGCTTTCCGATAGGCGATGACTGGGCCGCAAACATTCTTCTGGCTCACCGGCAGGCGCATGTCGCCGTTGGCCCTGTCATGCGAAACGCCAATCCTGCTACCGCCACCAGTTGGGCCAATCTGGCGGTGGAATACGGCCCTTTTCTTGATTGCGATGTGGCGCATGAGACGGATTTTCTGCCCGGGCACAATTCATCCTACAAGCGCGACGCCCTGCTTGAGTTCGGGAACGATCTTGCCGACATGATGGAGGCAGAATGGGTCTTGCAAGCCGCACTGCGCGCAGGCGGCCATACGTTCTGGCTTGATCCCGCGATTGCTGTCGCACATCTGAATTACTCGAACACCCTTCGGTCGCTCCGGTTGCAACTGCTGGGCGGTTGGATGTTTGCGGCCAGCCGGTCGACGGAGTGGCCGGTGACGAAAAGACTGCTGTATGCGGCGCTTTTTTCCGCCATTGCGCTGCGCCGCATGATCGGGGTCACCGGACAGGTCTTTCGGGCTCCGAGTGCGCGCCCCGATGCCCTGCGGTCGCTTCCGATGACGGTGCTTTTGTTGTTTGTAAGCGGCCTTGGCGAGGGGATCGGCTACGCCTTGGGGGATTGCGGGCGGCGCAATGCACTGGCGCTGATGGAATATGGGCGCTGGCGTAACGTGTTGCCGCAAGAGGTCGGTCTGGCGCGGTAAGCTGCGCCGTACCGAAGCGCGTCAGGCAAACGGTTTTCGCGCGGCCAGATGGGTCGGGCAATGCTCGCCACTGTCCAGAACGGGGATCATCCGGTGCCAGATGGCAATGTTGTGGTCGACAAAATCCTGCCCCACGATTTGTGCGGCCAGCGTGCCGGCGTCGCCCTCCAGACGTGCAAGCTCGGCCCGGGCTTGCGTCCGATACCACGCGTTGCGCGACAGGGTTGTGACCGCGTCAAACCCCGCAAGTTGCATCGCATCCCGGTAGTGGGCAGGCGTCGCCATGCCGAAATCGAGCCCTTCGGCTGCTATGTAGTCGGCCATCAACGGCGATATGGCTTCGGTGCCGATCAGCCAGTCAGAGGCAAGGAACCAGCCGCCGGGTTTCAACACGCGACTGACCTCGGCCATCAGTGCCTGTTTGTCGGGGATATGAACGATGGAATCCTTGGAAAAAACCATGTCAAAACTGCCGGGGGGAAACGGCAACGGCCCCGGGGCAACCTTGATCAGGCCGATCCGGGGGGCAAGACCCGCGCCCCTTACCAGATCACGCGCGCGCGCCAGCACCGGGTCTTCCACATCGATGCCAACGACATAACCCGCGCAGTGGGTGGCCACCAACGCGATGTCGATGCCGCCGGCACCGCAGCCGATATCCAGCACCGCAGCCCCGGCTATGTCACGATCGCCCAGAATGCGCGCCACCTCGTCAGGCCCGCCGGGGGACAGAAAGCCGACGCCCCAGACCGCCTCCAGCATGGCGATCAGGCGGGGTGGATAGTGGTCATCATGGGTCATGAAAGGGCTCCCGGTGGGGCGGTCAAGGGTCAAGGCGCATGGCCTCCAAGGCGGGCCAGTCGGTGGTCGGAATGACATGTGCAAGCTCGTTCACATCACGGGTCCAGCCAAACAGGCACAGGAAAGGCACCGGGCCGACCTTGGTCAGGTGCGGGCGGTGGGGTGGGTTCCAGACCGGGTGGTGCGCGGGCTTGATCACCAAAGGAGCTTCGGGGCCAAAGCGCCAGCCGTGCGGGCCGGTCAGGGGTGCGTAAAGTTCGGGTGCGGCGTGTTTGTGGTCACGGTACAGGATATCGGGGGCGATCAGAAACAGGCCAAGGTCGAAATCCCGGGCGAAAAGCGGCGCATCCTCGCCGAGGATGGATGTGGCGGCGTGGTTGTTGGGGAAAGCCTCGCCGATCTGGTCGCGCGGATAGCCATCGTAGGCCGCCCAGTGCAGATGCGGGGCCGCAGTTGCGATGGCATCGGCAAGGGCGGGCCGCGTGGCGGCAAGTGCCAGCAGGGCGGTGGCAAGGTGGGTGTCAATCACCGGGTGGCTGCGGGGCTTCAGCGTGCCGGGCTTCAGCGTCACGGGGCCATTGCGGGCAATACCGATGCCGTGGCGGACTTCGGCAACTCCGGGGCCAGGCAGGGTTTGCAGATAGCGATCAGCCTCGTCCAGCAGATGACGGATCGCGTCTGCAGGATCAGTCACCACCGCATCCGGCAGAGGCACGCCGCGATCCGAAAACACTAGCGCTGGCGGCGCGGTATCGGATGCGGCGGCACTGCGGTACGCTTCCAGCTGGTCTGCGCTCAGGCGACCCTCGTGAAAAAGCGCCATCGCCTTTGCATAGCGCATCCGCCCCGATCCTTGCTCGCCAAGGGCTATACCCAGCAATCCTGCGGTCTTCATGTATTATCCCTGTAGGCTTGACGTTCTTCCTCATTGTGCCTGACTTCGGCCCGGTTCAACAGCCAACCGGCAATTATCACGCCGATGCCGACTACCAGCACCGTCAGCGTTGCCAGCGCGTTCACATCCGGCGTGACGCCGAGCTTGACCTTCGACCAGATCAGCAGCGGCAGGGTCGTGCTGCCCGGACCAGTGGTGAACGAAGTGATGACCACATCATCGAGCGAGATGGTAAAGGCCAAAAGCCAGCCTGACAGTATCGCGGGAAATATCACCGGCAGGGTGATGTCGAACAGCACCTGCCAGGGGCGCGAGCCCAGATCCATCGCCGCTTCTTCGATGGCGCGGTCGGTCTGGATAAGGCGCGAATAGACAATCGTGGTCACGAAAACCATGGAAAAGGTGATATGGGCCAGCGTGATGGTGGTGAAACCACGCTGTGCGGGCCAGCCGATCCATTCCGCCAGCAGGATGAAAAACATCAAGGATGAAATTCCGGTGATCACTTCGGGCATGATCAGGGGCGCGTTGACCAAACCGGAAAACAGGATGCGGCCGCGGAATTTCCGGAACCGCGCCAGTGCAAAACCGGCCATCGTACCAAGGATCGTGGCCGCAGTCGCCGAAACAAGGGCTATCTTGAGTGACAGGATCAGCGCCGCGATCACCTGTTTGTTCGACAGCAACGAGACATACCATTTCGTCGAAAATCCGCCCCAGACCGTTGCCAGCCGCGAGACGTTGAAGGAATAGACGATCATCGACAGGATCGGGATGTAGAAAAAGGCAAAGCCAAAGCACATCACGGTGATCAGAAAGATCGGGCGGCGGTTCATTTGCCGGCACTTTCGGCTTTGGCCTGATAATGGCTGTAGACCATCATCGGCACCACCATCAGCACCAGTAACGCCACCGCCACCGCCGATGCCATCGGCCAGTCACGGGCGAAGTTGAACTCGTCCGAGATTACCCTGCCGATCATCGGGCTGCCGGCGTCGCCTACCAGCGACGGGATCACCAGTTCGCCCGCCGCCGGGATGAACACTAAAAGCCCGCCCGCGATTATGCCGGGCAGGCTTTGCGGCAGCGTGATATCCCAAAATACCTGTGCGGGCCTGCTGCCCAGATCAAGGGCGGCCTCGTCCAGTGTCGTATCCAGCCGTTCAAGACTGGCATACAAGGGCAGGATCATGAACGGCAGGTAGGTGTAGACCATCACCAGAACCACCGCAAAGTTGCTGTTCATCATCGGAATGGATTTCAGCGCCCAATCGACGGGCACCGCGAAGTTCCAGATGTCGGTCAGCAGGGCGTTGAACCAACTGTTCTTGCCCATCAATCCCATCCAAGCATAGACGCGCAGTAGGAACGAGGTCCAGAACGGCAAGATCACCAGCATCAACAGGATGTTGCGCCAGCTTCTTGAGACGCGCGTCAGCCCCAGCGCCATCGGATAGCCCAGCAACAGGCACAGCAAAGTAGCGCCAAAGGCATTCAAGAGTGACGTCAGAAAGGCGCGAAGATACAGATCGTCAGTAAACAGCCGCTGATATGCGGTCAGATTGGCCAGCGGATGATCACCGCCAATGCTGAAGGGCGGTGCGGTCGGGGTTTTGGTGGCCACACTCATCGCCACCACGATCAGGAAGGGCAGAAGGAACAGGATGGCAAGCCACGCGTAGGGCACGCCGATCATCAGATCGGACCAGCCCTTTCGGTTGAACCAACGGGAAAACGTGGTGTCGGGGCGGTGCCTGCTCATCGCTTATTCCGTCAGTAAGATGGCCGAGCCGGGGTCGAAGGACAAAAACACCTTGTCATCCCAGTCGACCACGCGCGCACCTTCATCGCCCCGATTTGCATTCACCGCATGCGCCGACATCAGATCCCCCGATGGCAGGATGATGCGGTAAAGGCTGTCCTTGCCGAAGTAGGCCAGATCCTTGACCCGCCCCTCGATCACATTGCCCGCCACCGGGCGGTCGTGCGTGATGCGCAGCTTTTCGGGCCGCAGGGCCAGCGAGACTGTCTGCCCCACCTGCAAGCCCGGGACGGCACGCGCCTTGACGGTTGTTGCGAAGGCGGGCACGTCCACTTGGGTTGTTGTATCGCCCAAAGCGGTGACCTTTGCTTCGAACGCGGTGATCGAGCCGATGAAGCCCGCCACGAACCTGCTGTTCGGATGTTCGTAAATCGCGGTCGGGCTGCCGATCTGCTTCACCTCGCCCTTGTCCATCACCGCGATCCGGTCTGACAGGGTCATCGCCTCTTCCTGATCATGGGTGACCACGATGAATGTCACTCCGGTGCGTTCCTGGATCGACATCAGTTCGAACTGCGTTTGTTCGCGCAGTTTCTTGTCCAGGGCTGCCAGCGGCTCATCCAGCAACAACAGTTTTGGCTGCCGTGCAAGCGCGCGCGCAAGGGCCACACGCTGGCGTTGCCCGCCCGAGATTTGATGCGGTTTGCGCGCCCCGTAAGGTGCCAGTTGCACCAGCGCCAGCATCTCGTTGACGCGGTCCTCGCGCTGAGACTTGGAAAGGGGGTCATGTTTCAGGCCATAGCCTATATTCTGCGCCACCGTCATGTGGGGAAACAGGGCGTAACTTTGGAACATCATGTGCACCGGGCGCGCAAAGGCGGGTACCCCTGCCATATCCTTGCCATCCAGATAGATGCGCCCGGATGTTGGCTGTTCAAACCCGGCAAGCATGCGCAAAAGCGTGGTCTTGCCACAGCCCGACCCGCCCAGAAGCGAAAATATTTCACCCTTGTGGATGGTCAGTGATACGTTTCGGACCGCTTCGAATGTGCCGAAGGATTTCGACACGCCGTCAATGCGCAAGAACGGCTCTGCGGTATCGGCCACCTTAGCCGCCCGCTTTGATTTCGGTCCAGATGCGTACCAACTGGCTTTCCTGCTCGGCGGTCTGGGGTTTCGGGGTGTACATCCGCGACAGGGTTTCCGCATCGGGATAAACCGCCGGATCAGCGGCGATTGCAGGATCGACAAGCGGGGTCGCGGCCTTGTTGGCATTGGCATAGCCGGTGTAATTGGTGCAAGCCGCGATCACCTCTGGGCGCAGCAGATAGTCGATGAACAAATGCGCATTTTTGATGTTCTGGGCGTCCGATGGCAGGCACCACAGATCAAACCATGCAGGCGCGCCGGTTTCGGGCACGAAATACCCCAGATTGATCTCTATGCCTGCTTCTGCCGCGCGGGCCTTGGCAACACCGTAATCGCCGGACCAGCTGTTGACGGCGCAAACCTCGCCATTGGGCAGTGTGGTCAGGTAGTTGGTGTTATCGAAGGTAGATATGTACTGCCGGATCGGTGCGATCGCTTCGGCAAGGCGCGCGTTTTCAGCGGGCCCCGATGTGTCCGGATCGATCCCGAGGTACTTCATGATCATGAAGCCGATGTCGGCCGGGCTATCCAACAGCGAAATGCCGCAATCGGCCAGAAGGGCGGCATTTTCCGGCTTCATGATGACATCAAGCGAGTTCAGGTTGGCATCCGGCAGGCGTTCCTTGATCAGATCGAGGTTATAGGTCATCCCCACAGACCCCCACATATAGGGCACGCCATACGCATTGCCGGGATCGAAACCTTCGATGATTTTCAGGATTGCGGGGTCAAGATTGGCCCAGTTCGGCAGTTTGGCGCGATCCGGTTTTTGGAATACCCCTGCCGTAACAGCGCGGTCCAGCCCAAGGCCGGAATGCAGCAGGACGTCATAGCCGGTCGATCCCGCCAGCAGTTTGGCCTGCATTTCTTCAGAGCTGGCATAGAGGTCATAGACCACGCCGATCCCGGTTTCAGCCTCGAAATCGGCAATGGTGGTTTCGCCGATGTAATCTGCCCAGTTGTAGACATTGACCGATCCCGCCTGCGCCCAGGAGGGGCGGACGAAAGGCATCGACAAGGGGGCCCCGGCAAGGGCCGCGAGCGTGCTGCGTCGTGTCAGTTTCATGGGGTTTCCTCAGTTGAAATGGGCCACTTTCGGGAAGGTTTGCAGCAGGATCGCGCGTTTTTCATTTTGTGCCAAGCATTTCCGCGTTCAGCTGGGCAATGTCTGCCTCTGGCGGCGGCGCATCCAGTGTCGTGACCGGCAAAAGGCAGCGCAGTTTGTCATGGTGCAGCTTCAGGCCGTACTCGAGGTCTGAGAGGTGGAAATTGTCAAACGCGGTTGATTTCATCGACTCGTTCGACCAGATCGTCAGTTGCTGATCTTCGGCCGAGGTATCGCGGTCTATCCGTGCGCCCAGATAGCGCGCCACACGGGTCTGGCGGGTTTCATGCGGCTGGCGGTAGCCAGCGAACGACATCTTTGTATCGCCCACAGTAATCGGGATTTCCTGATAGTACTGAACCGCTTCCGGCGTGAAGATGAACACGGTATTTGGGAACAGACCATAGTAGTTCCACGCCCGCTGAAGCCGCGCAGGCAGCCAGTCCTGAAACGGTGAATGCTTGACATAATTACGCACCGACCAGCGCCGGCCGGGCCGGTCACCGTAGGTGGCATTGGCCTGTGACAAGCCGTTTTCGTGATAGATGTCGATGTAGCTGCGCCCGTACAGTTCCTGCAACGACGGGTGGGCAAGCGCCACGTGATAGCCCTCGTTATCCACATCGCAGACCGATTTCCAGTTGACCGGGGTTTGCCCCCAATAGCCATGATCGCCTGCGGGCAAGACATCATCGGATCGAAAGTCCCGAAAATCGGCATCGTACGGTTTCAGGCAGACCGCAACTGACGGCTGCGGTCCGGGCAGGAACCGCACGAAGACAAAGCCGCGCCAGATCTGCATTTCGACCGATTTCAGGCCAAAGTCGTGGCGGTCCATGTCGCCAAAAGTTTCTGGCCGCGCGGCCCCGCGCAACGTGCCGTCAAGGTTGTACACCCAGCCATGAAATGGGCAGACGATGGCGCCCTTGCACTGGCCTGACGCGCCATCGACCACGCGCGCGCCGCGATGGCGGCACAGGTTGTGAAAGGCACGCAGATTGCCGTCCTGCCCCCGGATGATCACTGCGCGCTCGCCCAGCAAGTCGAAGGCGCGCCAGTCGCCCGGTGCGGGCACATCGTTGATGTGACACGCGACCTGCCAATGGTTCAGGAACACATGCGTCCGCTCCAGATCGAACAGGGCCTGCGAGCGATAGGTCCAGGCGGGCAGGCCGTGACGGTCCCAAGTGGTCGGCACCGTGCGGGTTCGGGGCGACAGATCGGTCACGGCGTTGCCTCCATTAGCGCAAGCAGCCATTGGTGAAAGCGGTGGATCTCGTATTCCTCGGGCATCAAGCGTGCTGCGGTGAACGAGGGCGAGCGCAAGCCGCGCTGGTTCATTTCGGCGGCAGCCCCGTCTTGTTCCAGCACGGTCTTCGCGAAGGCAGCAACCGCTACCGCATCAAAGCCCGGCTGCACCAGCGTATCAGGCGCAAAGTGCCATTCCGCCACCAGACGCGTGCGTTCCGGCCCCAACGGCTCGATCCGCACCGATCTGACATAGTCGGGGTGCGCCACCACATAGGCCGACGGCCACATCGTGACAAAACGATACCCCTCTGCGCGTTCCGCCGCGGTCAGCCCGCCAAACGCCGGACCACACAGATTGCCCGACGTCGACCATGTCTGCGCACCTGGGCGAAGCGACGGAGCGTTGGGTTGATCCGGTGTCCAGCCCAATGCCTCGGTGGCGCCCATGACACCGGTGCCGTAAACCGGCACCAGATCGCAAAGTTCGGGGTGAATGCCGGGGCAATGCAGGCATTCGGAATAATTCTCCCAAAAGGATTTCCAGTTGCAGGCAAGCTCGTGTTCCCAGTGATGGGCGGTGATCAGGCTGTCCATCGGCCAGTTGTCCAAAGTGGTCAGCGGCACATCGGCCATGATCGGGCCGTCAGTCGTGGCAGCATTCAGAAACACAAAGCCGTTCCAGATCTGGTGCTGGACGCGACGCAATCCGTGGTCGGCGGCGACGAAATCATCGGTCGGATGGGCATGCGCGGTTGACACCAGCCGCCCGTCGCGGGCCGCATAGGACCACGCATGATAGGGGCAGCGGATCAGAGTGCCCAAGGGTTCCTCGGGCGCGCGGCACAGTTCCGATCCGCGATGGCGGCAGGCGTTGTGATAGGCCGACAGCGTGCCGTCGTCCGCGTGGCACAGGATCACCTCGGCCACCCCAAGAGTTACCCGTCGCATATGGCCCCGCCGCAAATCTGCAAGCCGCCCGGCACAGATCCATTGCCGCGCGAACACTGTCTGCATTTCGCGCGCATACCAGTCGGCGGACAGATAGGCCGCTTGCGGCAGCCCTTCGGGGCAATGATCCAGTCGCGGCGAAAGCGGGTGACGTGCCTGTTCCATCATACCCTCTGCGGCGGGGTTTGGCGTTTGCGCGCCGGGTTGAAGAAGGGCCGGTCGACCACGGTGACCGGCAGCATCAGTTTGACATATTGCAGTTCGCGCAGGGCATAAATTTCGACCCACAGGTTTTCACCCCGCCGATATTTCGCCTGAACCTGCGCGATGGCGATGGATTTCTTCAACGTGGGGGACCATGCGGCAGCGGTGACGTACCCCGCTTCGTGTTTCTTCATGTGGTAAAGGATCGATCCTTCGGCGGACACATTGCCCGGCACATCCAGCCCGACAAGCGCCCAATCCGATCCCTTATCCAGTTCGGCCAACAAGGCGCGCCGCCCGGTGAAATGGCCCTTTTTCCAGTCGATCATCCAGTCCAGACCCATCTCGAACGGGCTGCGCGCGCGGTCTTCGCGCAGGGCCTGATCGGCGGGGATGAAATCCATGTTGGTGGTGATGAACCCAGCCTCGATCCGGGCAAGGTTCAGCGCATCAGACCCAATCGGGCGGATGCCCCAAGGCGCGCCTGCGGCAAAGAGGTGATCCCAGAACGGCAGCGACTGTGCGTTATCGAGCCAGATCTCATAGCCCAGATCGCCGGTGAAACCGGTGCGCGAAATGATGATCTGACCGCCAGCAAACGGAAAATGCGCCATCCGAAACGGTTTCAACGCCGCGACATCAAAGCCCGCCGCCAGCAACACCGAGGCCGAGCAGGGGCCTTGTAGAGACAGTGCCGCGATGTCTTCGGTAATTTCGGCCACCGTCACGTCAAAGCCAAGCGCGCTGTCCGTCAGCCAGTTCAGATGCCGTTCCTGACAGCAGATCATGTAGTGACCCGGGCCGTGGCGGAACAGCGTGCCGTCATCCAGCATCTTGCCCTGATCATCGCACCAGACGGTGTAGTGCACGCCACCAACGGCCAGTTTTGCCGCGTCGCGCAGGGTCAGCCGGTTCAGATAGGCCGCAGCATCCGGTCCGCGCACTGCATATTTCACCATCGGGCACAGGTCATAGACAGAGGCCGCGTTGCGGATCGCGGTGTACTCCATTTCCGTATCGCCATAGCAAAGTGCTGACTGATAGCCCGCCCATGGCCCCCAGCGGTGCAATTTGTTGGCAGCAGCGGTGCGGGCGTGAAATGGGGTTTGCCACAGCGGTGTCTTGAAATGGGTCAGCGCCGTCATTGCCGCACCTGTGCCATGATGCGGTCGGCCGCGTTCCAGCCCGCAGCCCCGTTGATGCTGCCGCCGGGATGACTGCCGGCGCCGGCAAGCCACAGGCCGGGCAGGGGGGTGGCATATTGTGCCGCCTCGCGCAGGGGGCGGTTGAACAGCATCTGTTCCACCGTTAGTTCGCCGTGGTGCCAGTTGCCGCCCACCATGCCGAAGCGCGCCTCGATATCTTGCGGCATCATCAGTTCGGCATGGGCAATCAACGCGCGAATGCCCGGCGCATGGCTTTCCAGCCGGGCAAGGCTGTTTTCCAGCATCTCGGCCCGCGCCGCCACGAGCCCAGCCTTCGGCGCATGGGGGGCAAACTGGACGATGGCGGACAGGACATGCTGGCCCGGTGGCGCATGGCCATCCTCATGCGCCGAGGGCACGATCATCTCCATCACCGGGGCCAATGGCACCTCGCCGTATTTGACCGGGTTGAAGGCCTGCTCAACAGCATCTGACGAGCCCGCGATCACCAGACGAGTGGCAAGATCGGCCCCGCGAAAATCGGGGCTGGAGGTCAGGGCCAGATGCAGTTTTGCCGCCCCCCCGCGCGAGCGGATATGCGATGTGCGCCGGTAGAAATCGGCATCCAGTGACGCCGCACCGACCAGTTTTTGAAACGTCGTGCGCGGGTTGATCGCCGAGATGATCGTCCTTGCGCGAATGTCTTCGCCGGATACCAGCCGCACGCCAACGGCATGGTCGTCTTCGATGATCACCCGCGATACCGGGGCATTGGTGCGCAGATCGACCCCCATGGCTGCGGCGGCCCTGACCAACGCGGTGGCAAGTGCTGCCATGCCGCCTTTGGGCAGCAATGGGGCATCACCCATCGCCAGTCGGTTCAGATACAGGATCAGGGAATTGGGCGATCGCGGCCCCAGCCAGCTGCCCAAGGTCGCATCAAAGCACAACAGCCCGCGAAGCCGACGATCCGTCAGATCTGTTTCGGCCACATCGTAGACGTTGATCAGGATCATCCGCATGAAGTCACGAAACTGGTCCCGGCCAAGTCTGCGGATGCCAAGACCGTGGCGCATCAGTTTGCCCCATTCGTTGCCAGCAGGCGCAAGACGCGGTGGTGCCATTGCCCGGAACGGCGCCAGCACGCGGGCAAAACCGGCAAGCTGGTCGTGCAGGGCGGCAAAATTCGCCGCATCGGGGCCGTCGGTCGCACCACCGGTCACTGTCAGATGCTGGCCATCGGTCGACAGCACAGTGGTGGCAAGCCTTGGATGAAACGCCAGCCCTTGGCGGTCAAGTCCCATGCCCGCCATGACACGCGGATCAATGCCCTGCGTGGTATGGGCAAGCGACGGCACATGAAAGCCCGGCGCAAATTCGTGGGATGCAGCCCCGCCTCCGGCAACCGGTGCTGCTTCGCACAACAGAACCTTGCGGCCTGCGCCCGACAGCCGGGCCGCACAGGCCAGCCCGTTGATGCCGCCGCCGATGATGATGGCATCACAGGACGGCATAGGCATCGCTCATTCCAAGGGGCAGGCGCGCGTCACGCAACACTTCGGCGGCGGCATTGCGCCCGGGTGCCCCCATCACCCCGCCACCGGGATGGGTTGATGATCCACACATCCACAAGTCTTTGATCGGGCTTCTGTATTGCGCATAACCGGGGACGGGGCGGTTGAACAGCAACTGGTCAAACGTCAGTTCACCCTGAAAGATGTTGCCTTCCGTCAGGCCAACTTCTGCCTCCAGTTCGCGCGGGGTGCGCACTTCGACATGCAGCACGCGGTCCTTGAAGCCGGGCGAATAGGTTTCGATCTGGTCAAGGCAGGCCGCACCAAAGGCATCGCGGTCGGCATCTGTCCAGTCGCGGCCATTGATTTTTGGTGGCGCGTACTGCACGAAACACGACATGAAGTGCTTGCCCGGCGGGGTCATCGTCGGATCGATCATGGTGGGGATCATCACATCCTGAAACGGATCGCGGCTGAATTGTCCGGCTTTCCAGTCATCATAGCCGCGTTCCATCCGTTCGATGCTGTCGGTGAAATGCAGATCGCCCTTCAGGTTTGGCGCGCCTTCCGGCAGGGCAGGAAACACCGGCGCTGCATCCAGCGCGATGTTCAGCTTGCCCGATGATCCGCGGATGTTGAACGCTTTCACCCGTTTGACAAAGCTGGCCGGCAAGTCGTTTTCATCGACATGTTTCAGAAAGGTGCGTTTGACATCCATGTTGGAAATCACCCGCCGCGCCATCAGGCGATCGCCGCCCTCCAGCACCACCCCGGTGCTGCGTCCGCCGGCGACAAGGATTTTTCCGACCCCCTTGCCCACGCGTACCTCGCCGCCTGCGCCGATCAGGGATTGGGTCAATGCCTTCGAGATCGACCCCATGCCGCCCCGCGCAAAGCCCCATGCGCCGACGTTGCCGTCCACATCGCCCATGTAGTGGTGCAGCAAGACATAGGCAGACCCGGGGCTCATCGGGCCCAAAGCGGTGCCGATGATTGCGGAAACCGCCAGATAGCCCTTGATCACCGGGCTTTCGAAATATTCATCCAGAAAGTCGGAGATCGACATCGTCCAGAACCGGACCATTTCGCCCCTCTGCCGTTCGGACAGCGCGCCCATCTGGCGACCGAGCCAGGCCAGTTCCGCCAGATCGCGCGGGCGAAAACGCGACGGGTCGGGTGGCGTGCGCAAAAGCATCGGCCGGATGAAGCGGCAAAACCGCAGGATGTCGCGCGAATAGCGATCATAGGCTTCGGCGTCGCGTCGCGAGTGGCGGGCAAACTCGCGCCGGTTCGCATCATGGTCGCGGAACATGCCCAGATACCCGCCATCTTGCGTAAAAACCGCGCCGCCCTCGTAAGGCAGGATCTGCAATCCGTACTTCGCCAGTTCCAGATCGCGCATGATTTCCGGGCGGAACAGAGATGCGACATACGAGCAGTTGGAATAGGTAAAGCCCGGATACAATTCGCGGCTGACAGCGGCACCCCCGACCCAATCGTTTTTTTCGACGACGCAGACTTTCATGCCCGCGCGCGCAAGATAACAGGCCGTCACCAGCCCGTTATGTCCGCCGCCAACGATGATGGCATCGTATTGCACGTTAGCCACCAAGATTGCCTTTCGGGCCTTTTTCTCGCTCCAGCTGTTCCAGCGTCAGATCTACGGCGGTTTCCACAGCTTTCAACGTGTCGCTCAGGCAGGTGGCATCCAACCCATGCGCCTCGCACGTGAACCAGGGCTCGCGGCTGTCGGGTTCGACGATGATGCCAAGGTCGTGCAGGTAATAGGCCATGGTGTCGTAGAACGTATAGTCGCTGGTTTTCCAGTCGCGGTAATTGTCCGGTGCCTTTTCTGCAAAGAACAAGCCGAACATCGACGGGTGTCCGGTGTAAGAATGCACGATGCCGCGCGCGTTCAGGATACCGGAAATCCCCGCCATCAGGTTGCGGCCATGGTTGGCCAGCGTTTCCAGCGCCGGGGTCTCATCAAGGATGCGCAGGCATTCCTCGGCGGCGGCAAGGCTGACCGAATGCGCGGTATAGGTGCCGCCATGCGACGCGCCGCCATAGCGGAAGGTGCGCATCACCTCTTCGCGCCCGGCCACCAGCGAAATCGGGTAGCCATTGGCAACGGCCTTGGCGAAAGTGGTGATGTCGGGTTTCACGCCCATGATGCCCTGAATCCCGCCTTTGCCGACGCGGAACCCGGTCTTCACCTCGTCGATGATCAGCAGAACACCGTACTGGTCGCACAGACGCCGGGCCAGCTGCACATACTCAACCTGTGCCATGATCCCGCAGCAGTTGCCCTGAATGGGCTCAATCAGCATTGCCGCCAGATGGTCGCCATGTTTGCGAAAGGTGTCTTCCAGCCGCTGAAAATCGTTCATCGGGACCAGATGCGCCAATTGCTTGACTGTGTTCGGGATGCCTTTGCCATAGGGGATGACCTCTGGGTCGTTGGTCGAGGTTTGGTCCCAGTCTTCCATGTTTGCTTGCCACATCGCGGCATCGAACAACCCGTGATAGCCACCCTCGACCAGCAGATAGCTTTCGCGCCCGGTAAAGGCACGGGCAAGGCGCAGGGCTGCCATCACTGCCTCGGTGCCCGAATTGGAAAAACGGACCAGTTCGGCGGCAGGCACCATCTTGGCGATGCGGTCGGCGACGATCAGTTCGCGCTCCGTCGACAGGGCAAAGACGCCGCCCACTTCCATGCCACGACGCGCTGCCGCATCGACCCGGTCATCGGCGTAGCCAAGGATCGCCGGGCCATAGCCAAGCCGGTAATCGACGTAATGGTTTCCGTCGATATCCCAGGTGCGCCCACCTTTGCCGTGGCTGACATAGATCGTCCGGTCATCACCCCAATAGCGAAAGGTTGACGCGACCCCAAGAGGCAGGCGTTTGACCGCCCTCTGAAACTGCGCATTCGATTTTCGAAGGTCCCGGACAGGTGTTTCTGGCATCGCAATTCGCCTTGAATAGCTGCTGTCCGAGAGTGTCATTTAGTTGACTGGTCTGTCAATCAAGTTAATAAAGTCTTGCATCCGGCCCTTGCAACAGGGGATTAAAGCACGCGGGGCGGCGCAAATGATGCAACCCGCAATGGCAAAAGCGACACCCGATGCACACAGGATCGATGACCGGAAAGGGGCCCCGAATGACCGAATTCGCAACTGCCTACGACCTTGATCAGGCTTGCCGTATGTCTTGGCGGCACCGCTTGACCATGCGCCGGTGTCGATGTTGCTGTATCGTCGCAAGCGCAACGACCGGGTCTTCACCGACCGGCTGCGCCTGACCCGGAAGGCGGGAGTAGAGGGCGACATCGAGATGAACATGCCGTGGCTGAAACTGGACGACGGCTCGCCCGATCCGCGCATTCAGGTGTCGATCCTGCCGCAACGGGTGCTTGATCTGTGCTGGCGTAGCCGCGAGAAGACGGTGCATCCCGGTGATCAGATCATTGCCGATCTCAACACGTCACTGGAAAACTTGCCCGCCGGATGCCTGATCCGGGTGGGTACAGCGGTGCTGCGTGTCTCTGACGTGTGGAATGACGGCTGTGTGAAATGGAAGGCGCGATGTGGCAGGCCAGCCTATGATTGGGTGCGCGCGCCTGCGCATGAACCCCTGCGCCTGCGTGGAATTTTTTGCGCGGTCCACGTGGACGGCGAGGTTGGCGTTGGTGAAAAGATCGTTCGACTTTGACAGGGCGGCAGACAGACCCACAGGAACGGCAGTGATCCTTGATGGCAAAACTGCGGCCACAGCAGCTTGATCCTGTGCGGCTGTACTGTAATGGTTCCGCAGGTGCCCGAATGACACCGCTACCATCTTGAAAGCATACCTTTCCCATGACCGGACCACGTGCCCAACGCCGCCTTGCCGCTATCCTTGCCGCCGATGTGGTGGGGTATTCGCGCATGATGGGAATGGATGAGACCGGCACGCTCGACGTCCTGCGCGAGGTGTGGACGGATTGCTTCAATCCCGCGGTTGCCCGCTTTCAGGGACGCATCGTCAAGATGATGGGCGACGGTGCGCTTGTCGAATTTGCAAGTGCTGTCGACGCCGTTGAATGTGCGATCGTCGTGCAAGGCGCGATGTCCGCCTTTGCGGCACCGGGTGCCGGGCACCCGCCGGTTCAGTTTCGCATTGGCGTGAACCTTGGCGATATCGTTATCGAGGGTGACGACATTTTTGGCGACGGCGTTAACATTGCCTCCGGGCTGGAGGCAGAGGCCCCGAAGGGTGGCATTCTGGTGTCGGACGCCGTGCATGCTCAGGTCAGGGGCAAGGTCAGTGTCACGTTTGCTGATGCGGGTGTGCTGGATCTGAAGAACATTGCCGCACCGATCCGCGCGTGGCGCTGGGGTGACCCATCCGCCGCACCCATGGCCGCCGCACCGACAAAGGCCAAAGCAACTGGCACCACGCCATCCGCGATCCCCTCGGTCGCTGTTCTGCCGTTCACCAACATGTCGGGCGATGCCGAGCAGGAATACTTTTCGGATGGGATCAGCGAGGACATCATCACTGATCTGTCCAAAATCTCGGGCCTGATGGTGGTCGCGCGCAATTCCAGCTTTGCCTACAAGGGCAAGAGCCCCGATATCCGCCTGGTAGGGCGTGAACTGGGGGTGACGTCGGTGCTGGAAGGATCGATCAGGCGAGCGGGAAGCCGGGTTCGTATCACAGCACAGTTGATCGACGCGCGCAACGGCGCACATCTTTGGGCCGAACGGTATGATCGGGATCTGACCGACATCTTCGCGGTGCAGGACGAGGTGACGTTGCAGATCGTCGGCGCACTGCGTGTCACGTTGCAGCCGATGGAACGCGCCCGACTGGCCGATGTGCCGACAGCCAGCGTCACGGCACATGACGCCTTCCTGCAGGGGCGTGCGGCCCTGTTGGGGGCGGTCAAGGATGCCGCGTTGTTTCAGCGCGCGATTGCCGCGTTTCAGCAAGCCATTGATCTGGACCCAGCGTATTCGGCGCCCTATGCGGGTCTCGCCATTGCTCATGTGCTTGACTCCATCAACCATTGGTCAGGTGCCCCTGATGCGCTGGGCACCGCTGCCCGCTTTGCTGCGGTTGCCGTTGAAAAGGGGCCGAACGAGCCCTATTCGCATTACGCGATGGGCGTGGTGAAGGTCTGGCAGCCCGATCTGGAAGGTGCCGGCGCGGCACTGGAGCGGGCTCTGACGCTGAGCCCGAACTTTTCGTTGGCGCATGGGGCGCTGGGGATGCAACTGATCTACACCGGGCAGCCGGAACGCGCGATTGATCATATTCTCCGCGCGATGCAACTGGAACCGGGCTTTTCCCATACAACATTGCATTTCCTTGGCCTTGCGGAACTGGTGTTGGGCCACGATACCGCCGCCGAGGCCGCCTTCCGCGAGCGCATCCACCAGTCGCCAAACACCGACCTGTCGCGTGCGCTACTGGCGGCAACGCTGGGGCGCATGGGCCGGACCGACGAGGCGCGGTCTGTCTGGGCGGAAATGATGTCGATCAACCCGAAGTATTCGCTGAAAGAACATATCGACCGCTCGCCGTTCCAGCGCCCGCAGGACGTCTCACGCATCCTCGATGGGCTGGCCAAGGCGGGACTACCTGACCGAACCGGGTCTTGATGATGCGCCCCGCATTGCAGAAATGCGATCGCCCTGGGTTCGATGTCTTCACGGCGCCCCCCGCGCTGCCTTGCAGCCGCCTTTGACTCCGATATACTGAAGATTGCTCAAGGCGCCCGGTGACAGCGGCGCCCTGATAAGAAATGAACCCGCCGGGGCCGGGTTGCCGGAATGATTTGCAATCCCCACATCAACCTTGTCGTCTGTGCCCTGACTGCCCTGAAAGAACCCGATGCCTAAACTCCGCGCCCAACGCCGCTTGGCGGCAATCCTTGCCGCTGATATCGCCGACTATTCGCGCATGATGGGGGCTGACGAGGCGGGCACGCTAAATGCCGTGCGCGATGTCTGGGCCGAGCGGTTCACCCCGACAGTGGCCGAATATCGGGGCCGCGTCGTCAAGATGATGGGTGACGGGGCGTTGGTCGAATTTGGCAGTGCCGTCGACGCGGTTGAATGCGGGATTGCCATTCAAGGCACCATGGCGGCGCTGAACGACACGCGGCTTGGTGAAGAGCTGATCGAGATGCGGATCGGGATAAATCTGGGCGATATCGTGATCGAGGGGGACGATATCTTTGGCGACGGCGTCAACATCGCGGCTCGGCTGGAGTCGCGGGCACCGCGCAATGGCATACTTATGTCCGATGCAGTGCATTCTCAGGTTCAGGGCAAGGTCGCCGAGGCTTTCGCCGACGCAGGCGAATTGGAATTGAAGAACATTACGGCCCCGGTCCGGGCCTGGCGCTGGGGCGGCGCGGCCTGGCAGCTACCAGAGACAGTTGTAGAGGTGGCAAATGACGGCCCTTCGATTGCTGTTCTGCCGTTTGCCAATATGTCGGGCGACCCCGAGCAGGACTATTTCTCGGATGGCATCACTGACGATATCATCACCGACCTGTCGAAAATCCCGGGCCTGCTGGTGGTCGCGCGTAACTCCAGCTTTGCCTACAAGGGCAAATCGCCGGATATCCGGGTAGTCGGCCGTGATCTTGGGGTGGGCGCAGTTCTGGAAGGCTCCATCCGCCGGTCTGGCAACCGGGTGCGGATCACGGCGCAGTTGATCGACACAAAGACCGGCGGGCATCTTTGGGCCGAACGATATGATCGCGATCTGACTGATATCTTCGCGGTTCAGGATGAGGTCACCTTGCAAATCGTAGGCGCGTTGCGCATCACGTTGGACCCAGTGTACACCAACCAGTTCCACATGCGCCGCACCTCGAATGTCGCCGCGCATGACATTCTGCTTCGGTCGCGCGACATGGCTATGCGGATGTTAAAAAACGAAGTTACTGGTCGGGATGCCATTGAAAAGCTGATCGAAACACAAAAACGCGCGATCGAACTTGACCCCGAATTTGGCGGGGCCTATGCCGGACTCGCCTTCTCGTACCTGACCGAATATCAGAACAAATGGGCCGGCATTCCCGACCCATTGGCACTTGCAGCCACGAACGCCGATTGTGCGATCGAAAAGGATCCGACCTCGGCGTTTGGCTGGGTTGCCTGCGCGGTGGTAAAGATCAACCAGCGCGATCTTGCCGGGGCCAAGGGCTGCGCTGAAATGTCGTTGCGACATGCGCCCAACTACGGCACCGCCTATGGCTGCTTGGGTCAGATCGAGATTTTTCTTGGAAATCCGCAAGCCGCCATGCCCTATCTGGATCGGGCGATCCGGCTTGATCCCGCCTTTTCGCATCAGTTCATCCACTTTCGTGGATTGGCCTATCTGGTGCTCGGTGATTACGCGAAAGCCGCATCGGCGTTCCGTGACCGGATCCGCCTGTCGCCCAAGACAGATCTCTCGCGGTCATTGCTGGCCTCGGCCTTGGGTCATATGGGTGATACCGCGACGGCGAAAAAGGTCTGGTCCGAACTTATGGCGATCAACCCGAAGTACTCGCTGGTCGAACATCTGGCGCGGATGCCGTTCCAGAACCCGGATGATCGCGAAAGCATCGCGAAAGGGCTTGCGATCGCCGGACTTCCTGAGTGACCGGATTGCCCGTTCTGGCGGCTCTGTTGCACAAATCGTGAAGGATTCCCTGCGTGGCTCCGAGGTGTCAGTCGCAGGGTATGATCTAGCCTGCACCTCCGACCTACCGCACGACGAACTGGTGCCCTGACAATGCCGCCCTGAAGCAGCGTGGCTCGCTGCTGATCTGGTTTGACCCGGAGACGGTATGGCTGGCTGAACCCGGTGGGAAGCGAGGCCGTCCGGCCACTTTCACTGACGCTGCTATCCTGGCGTGCCTGACGTTGAAGGCGCTGTTCGGGCTGCCATTGCGGCAGACGACCGGGCTGGTCGCCAGCCTGCTTGAACTTGCAGGGCTCGATTGGGCGGTGCCGGACTTCAGCACA
>JANOGW010000068.1:0-15141 GCA_031406155.1 Pseudorhodobacter sp. | reverse complement strand
CGGTTGATCACCACGCCCGCCGCCTGCAAATGCGCGCACATGTCGTAGATATTCCCGACGCCGTACGCCAGATGCCCGAAATGCCGCCCATCCGACGGCAGACCGGTATCGCCATCCCAGTTATAGGTCAGCTCCACCGGGCAGTCCGGCTGCCCCGGTGCCGCCATGAAGATCAGCGTGAACCGCCCCGCCTCGCTTTCGCTCCGCCGGGTTTCCTCCAGCCCCAGCAGCCGGTAAAACGCCATCGACTTTTCCAGATCCAACACCCGGACCATCGTATGTAGATATTTCACCTGCATGGGGCACCTCACTTTCGCCGCCAAACTAGCACAGCTAACGGCTGTGCCAACCCTTGCCGCCGATCCCCCATATCTCGTATGATCCTTGCCAGCACCCCCCAACCCATGGGGCCCAAGGATTCGCACATGAGGTTGCCATGCCCCTGACCCCCGACCAGCAAGCCGAGATTGATGCCGCCCGCAGCCAGCCCCGCCAGACCCTGCGCGCTACGTCGGAAGGCGCCGAGAAACACCTCTACCACGCCCACACGGTGCTAGATCACGGCTTCATCCGCCTGATCGACTATATGGGCGATGACGCGGCCATCGTGCAGGCCGCCCGCGTGTCCTACGGCGCCGGCACCAAGCATGTGCAAAACGACGAAGGCCTGATCCGCTACCTGATGCGCCACTGGCATTCCACCCCGTTCGAGATGTGCGAGATCAAGCTGCACGTCAAACTGCCGGTCTTCGTCGCCCGCCAGTGGATCCGCCACCGCACCGCCAACGTCAACGAATACTCCGCCCGCTACTCGATCCTGGACCGCGAGTTCTACATCCCCGCCCCCGAACACCTCGCCGCCCAGTCCACCGTCAACAACCAGGGCCGGGGTGAGGTGCTGACAGGCGAGGAAGCCGCCCGCGTCCTCGATCTGTTGAAATCCGACGCCAACCGCGCCTATGACCATTACGAGGCGATGCTGTCGCAGGATGGCCAGCAAGGCCTCGCCCGCGAACTCGCCCGGATGAACCTGCCCGCCAACATCTACACCCAGTGGTATTGGAAGGTCGACCTGCACAACCTCTTCCACTTCCTCCGCCTCCGCGCCGACCCCCACGCCCAATACGAGATCCGCGTCTACGCCGAAGCGATCGCCAAGGTGGTCGCCGACTGGGTGCCGCTGGCCCACGCCGCGTTCGAGGATTACCGGATGGGCGGCGTGACGCTGTCGTCGAAGGCCGTGGACTGCGTGCGCCGGATGCTGAAGGGCGAGGTGGTGACGCAGGAGACAAGCGGCATGAGCAAGGGCGAGTGGCGGGAGTTTGAGGGGGTGGTGGGGTGAGTGATTTCTCTCAACGCTTCGGGTACGTTAATCCTGCGCTTGATCTAAAAGAAGAGGAGATGCCCGATACCTTAAGAAGTGGCTTGTGGGATGCAATTAGTCTAACTTATTTCGAGCACAATGCAGAATATAATATTTACGGTCGCCAACAGCGCCTGACTGATCATTTTTCTCAGCTTTCTAATGCTATTTGGTTTCACTTTTTCAGGAGGTCAATCGATACAATAGATTCTGACGCTAAAGCGATGGCGATATTATACTTGACGTACCCATTGCAGAATCGGGTAGGGTGTGCAAGCCTGACCGCATGATGTAGTGTGGAAGGCAATTTTGGATGTGGATGCAGTGGGATCAACTGATCATTGACGCGATAGAAGGGCATAAGACTCTTTCGTTTCGCTACCATGGAGAGGCCCGCTTGGTTGAACCGCACACATTTGGACAAGATAGCCAAGGGCATAAAGCGTTGTCTGCGTTCCAGATCAACAAGGGTTGGCGGTTGTTTCATCTGGCGGAAATTCAGGGGTTGCAGATAGGGATAGCGTTTCAGGGTTCGCGTCCCGGCTACACTCGGCTAGACAGCCGCATGACACGAATTTACGCTGAAATCTGACACTGCAATTACAATCGCCTACAGGGTAGGCAGGCGCATTGTGGACCGCGCAATCTGAACTGTGTTCGCACTGCATAGGTATTTCAATACCCCACCTAGCGCGGTATTTCAATACCTCACTTCTTGGTGGGCTTGTCCGGTTCTGGCTTTTTCTTCAGGTCCAGCTTGCCCATGATGCGGTCAAGGGCGTCGGCTGTCTCGTCCGCACCAACCTGGCGGGCCGCTTCCTCAAAGCGTTCTGCCTGCGCTTTATCATCACTCATAATCCGTCCTCCGTTTGACTTTTCTAACGCAGCAACATACACAATAGCACAAGAGCCGCGCGAAGTTTGGACCTGCGAGCGGCTCTTGTGTTGCCCCCTTGTGGAAGGGGGGCGATGTCAGAACCCCTGATGGAAGGGGGTTCAGGTGGAGCTACAGGGAATCGAACCCTCCGGGTTGCAGGTGGGAAGCCGTCGCCCGGCACCAACTAGCCCCAAACTTTAGACGCCCTGCCTTTCGGCGGGGCGTTTGTGCTTAGAAGGGCACCTCGTCTTCCATATCTACAGAGGTTTCCTTCAAATCTCGCAGATGATCCGGACTGAGAATGTCCGGAACTTCATCCGGTTTGATCGTCGTATAGAAGCCTTTCCTGCCATCCACGCTCCATACCATATCCATCCGGTACAGCTTATTCTGGATAAAGCGCCGCTTCTGGGAAATTTTGAACTTTCGGAACAGGCCAACAAGAACCTGATCAAGTGAGGCTTCGCCGCCGTACGCATTGATCACCGTCACTAACTGGTCCTCCAGATCATCGGCTTTCGCGATGGAAAGCTCCTCCAGAAGTTCAGCAGGCAAGTCGTAGATATTGCCCAGATCAGGCGGCAAGGCAGACGTAAGGCCGCGAAGATGAATAAGATCGTCCACTGCTGCGTCCACTACGTCCGCAAACGCAGCGAGCTTGGCCTTTGTATCAGGGTTCGCGTTTTTCTCAACCGCGCTGCGCAAAAACACAGACACCGCCTTGACGGATTCTACAGATTCAGCCATGATAACCTCGTTCGCAAAGGGGGTATTGAGCTCCAACTCGACCCCGGACTGGCCCGCTTCCCCTACTAGGGGTTGCGGGCTTTGTCTTGCCAGCAACAAAACACAGAATCAGACCATGGTCAACCCCAGTGCGGCGCTGACTTCATTTTCTTTGCTTTCTCTTTCGTTTTGTCGTTTGCACGTCGCTTGCATCAGTTTGTGCTTGCGTTAATCCCGCGATACGTCAGTCGCTTTCCTGTCGCGCTAGTGATTGCGATGTTGGCGCGAACAGTGTCGCTCACGCCCGTCGCTACGCGGTTGCTGTAGCGGAAGGCGAACTCTGCTGCGTAGCGGTGCAAGTGTTGCTTGCCGCAGTGCTGGTACACGCCCTTCATGCCGCGCTTGAAGATGCTGAAATAGCCTTCAACTGTGTTGGTGGTCACATCGCCACGCACATACTCTTCTGCGCCATGGTTAACGGACGCATGCACCGCGAAGTGCTTGCCAAGGTTGTCGTATTGCATCGCTTCGTCGGTGTAGACGATAGCTTCCTTGGCAATGTTGGCTTGCAGGATCGGCAAAAGGGTCTTGATTTTCAGATCGTCAACCACAACGGACTTGGCGCGGCCTGTTGCACGATCAACAAGCGTCAGAACCTTCATCTTGTGGCCTACGCCACGGCGCACTTCCTTGCCGGGTTCGCGGCCAATGAAAGTTTCGTCAACTTCGACAACGCCGCCACCAGCACCGAAATCAACGCTGCCATCATCGCGCATAGCTTCACGGATACGGTGAGACATAAACCAAGCGGTTTTCAGGGTTACGCCCAAGGTGCGGTGCAGTTGATTGCTGCTGATGCCCTTCTTGCTGGCACACATCAGGTAGATCGCTTGCAGCCAAAGGTTCATTGCAACGTGGCTGGCCTCAAAAATGGTACCAATCTTGACGGTGAAAGGCTTGCGGCAAGCGTAGCACTTGTACGCGCCAACGCGGGTAGATTTGCCGCCCATCTTGCTGCTTTTACCTACAACGCCGCAATGCGGGCAAACCCGGCCACCCGCCCAGATGCGCGCTTCGACATAAGCGTAAGCGGCTTCTTCATTATGAAATTCAGGGCGGGAAAGAACAGACATGGCGAACCTCTTGCTTGTTCCCCATTTCTAAGGCTTTCGCGTGGGTACGTCAAGTATAATATCCCCAAAGCGATTGTAGTGCAGATCAGAAAATTCTTTTTCAGCGCCGATTTTTTTCGAATTTACGACTTTCTGGAGTTCCTTGCGGAGACTGAAATTGATCATTTCCGCTTTAATGGTGGAGGAGACGAGTTCGCTGTTTTTTGCAATCGTCTTCTTGAGAGAGAACGAGCAGCTTTTCGTTTTGCAGGCAAGACGTTGGTAAAGATAACCGACCAGAACGAGCTTCAGTCCGTTCAAGACGCCATGTCGGAGGATATTCCGTCAGCAGTTCGGCAACATATAAGGCGTGCGGCTGAGCTTTATAGCCAACGTCCTTCGCCTGATTATCGCAATAGTATTAAGGAGTCGATTTCAGCAGTTGAGGCCGCCGTTGCATTTGTCACAGAGACAAAGCGAGGTGGCGGTATCTCAACACCTTTGAAGAAAGCCGTTGATAAACTGATTGTGCACCCCGCGTTGAGGGATGGTTTCGAGAAACTATATGCGTACACTTCTGATGCAGAAGGTATACGCCACGCACTGATGGGCGATAGCAACTTAAGTCAAGCTGATGCAAGATATATGCTAGTTTCATGTAGCGCTTTTTCGAATTATTTAATTGCACTTCGATCCATGTAGTACCCATGGGATGCACACCAACCCACCATTCCCACCCCGTCAGCTTTGCACCCGGCGTTGGGTAGAGGGAAGGGAAGAAAAGAGCCCTTCGCTACTGCTTCCCCGCCCGCGCAAGCGTGCGCGGGCGTTCGACCTTGAAAACGGTCCACTGGACCGTTTTCCCCCCACCAAAAGGCGGGGGCGGGTCTCACCCCCCCGTCTCAACCCGGATCAACCTGACCTGATCTGCCGTCAGATACCCCGTCACCGGCTCGCCTTCATCGGCCTGCCATTCGGCAATCGCGCGGCGGCTGGCCGGGCCAAAGACGCCGTCGGTGCGGTTGGTGGGATAGCCAAGCCGGATCAGGCGGCGTTGCAGATCCCCCCGCTCGTCCACGGTCAGGCCCAGGAGCCTTTCCTCCAGTGCGGCACCATCGCTGTCATCCGGGGCGGGTGCAACGCTGCCCGCCTGCGCCGCGATCAGCTTGACCTGGGCTGCGGTCACATAGCCGGTCTGGGGCTTGCGGTTCGCCCGCTGCCAGGCCGAAATCGCCGCCCGCGTGCGGCTGCCCCAAAGACCATCCGCCACGCCTGTGGGATAGCCGATCTCCGTCAACTGGCGCTGAATATCGATGCGCTGCGTGCGGGTCAGGCGAAGCGAGGCCTCAACCTGTGCCGCCGACAGATTGCCGGGGGGCGTGTCGTCATCGGGCGGGGTCACGACCACGCCCCGCACCAACATACGCAGTTGCGCCGCCGTCAGGTAACCCGTCACCGTGGCGCCGGTGTCGCGCTGCCATGTTGCAATGGCGTTGCGCGTGTTGCGGCCCCAGACGCCGTCGGTGCCGTAGGTCCGGTAGCCAAGCCGGTTCAGCCTGCGCTGAACCTCGACGCGCTGTGAATATGTAATGCCGAGCCGCGCCTCTGCCTGTGCGGCACTTGCGGTCGATCCGTCGACTGGCGCGCCCAGACGGGCAAGCGCCTGCTCTGCGTTCGCGCGGTATTTGCCCTTCGGGTACTTGGTCAGGTAATTACGATAGGCGCGGACCGTGTTGGCCGTCTGCGCCGCAATGTAGGCGCTCCGGTCCTGCTCCTGCTGGATCAGAGTTTGGGCAATGCCGCCGATCACGTCCCCGAAGTCGCTTTGCGCGACGACGGGGGTGGTCAGGCCGAAACTGGCCGCGAGGATCAGCGGCAGAGTGAAAGACCGCATGGGGCATCCTTTCAAATAAAGCACGGCCATGGGCGGCCGCCGCGCCCTAACAACGCACAACTCGGAGATTGGTTGCATGCGCGGACCTGTCACACGGCATACTGGTCAGTGTAGGGTAGGCGTCGACCCGACTGTTCCCGCCCACAACCCACCGCAACCGTCCGACCCGGACCTGCCGACAGTGAGTGGGGTAAAACCCCATCCTGCAGGCTCCGTTGATCGCCCCCGTACTTCGCTCCCTCGCACCGTAGTCCGAACTTGGGCAAAGGTTGCGGCCTGACGGGTCTAAACTATTTGATCTTGTACTTCACGCTGGATCCGTCATCCCTCACCAGCGTGAACGTGCCACCCTTTATCGATGCGGTCTGGCAAGCGCTTCCCGCAAGACGCGCTGGCTCTTTGATGGTTCTGCACCATTTCCCGTCCTTGATTTCCCAAGTTCCGCTCAGAGCATCGCCTTTACCTGTTACCCCGGTCAGGCTTCCGTCGGCAGAATTTTCAAATTTGCTTTTGTCAGCGCCGGTCAAGGTCTTCCCGGCGACCTGCTCGACAGTGATTTCCGAATGCGCAACCGAGGCGCCCAACAATAAAAATCCCGCAATAAGCGAAGCGCGCAGTCTCATAGTTTCACTCCCCCGTTTTCAATGTTGCCTGCAACCAAGCCAGTGATCGTAACATTCCAGGCGGTCTTTTTCTACATGATCCAACAATAGGCGGTGGCTACCCCGGGGATTGAGCAGCTTTGTTCATGCTCAACCCCGCAGCCGAAACATACCTCCAAAAAACCAACACTGCAGTCAGTTTGTCTTGCGCACCGGTACGAAGGGCAGGGTGGTCACCGGCACGCCGACTTCGATCAGCTGGCGCGCCTCCTCTGGCCGGGCCTCGCCGTAGATCGACCGGGGCGGGGCGGACCCGTCGTGAATGCGGCGCGCCTCGGCAGCGAAGTTCAGGCCGACATAATCCGAATTCGCCTCGATCTGCCGGCGCAGGTCGGCGAGGGCGACCTCTGCCGCTGATCCGGGCTGCGACAGCGGTCCCGGTGCCTTGACCTCGCTGTCGGCCTGCACCTGCGGCACGCCACCTTGCTTGCGCGCTGGGCGGACAGACGGCGCCATCAGCGATTTTTCCACCGCGACGCTGCCACAAATGGGGCACGAGACATGCTGGCCGGCCCGCAGGGTGTCAAATGCGTCCGACGACAGGAACCAGCTATCAAATTCATGCGCCGTGGCACATTTCAGGGCATAAAGGATCATTGGCTCACCGCAAACAACATACCTAAGGAGGTAAGCCTTTGGCGAGAATATTCAACCGTTTCCATTTTGTATGGCAGGCACCGGCGGCGACAGTTTTTTCGCGGCCCCAATGCTTGCATCCTTCGCGTCCCGGTCCAAGGCCAGAAGCAAGGCGGACAGTTCAGGCTCCGCGACCAGATCGGCTGCATCGCACAGCGAAAACCATTTGCGCTTGCGTTCATGCCGTTCGGGGAAACGCCGTGCCAGCTTGTCCGCCCGCAAGCCGTACAGCGCCACGGTGCAGACGATGGATTGATCACCGGGCAGGGCCTTTTGATATGTGTACCCACCAAGGCAGGTGTCGCAAACCTTGCCCACAACCCCGGCCTCTTCCCATGCCTCCCGCGCTGCAATCGCGGGCGCATCAAGGCCCTTGATCGGCCATCCCTTCGCAACCACCCAACGGCCTGTTTCGCGGCTGCTGATCAATAACACGTCAAAGCCCGCCGCCGATTTACGCCAGCAGATAGCCCCGTATTGCGGGCTTGGTGCATCCCTGAAATCAGGATCTGCAGAAATGACTTCGCGTTTCATGCCTGTTTACTCTTCAATCACGCGGCTTTACGCCGTTCTGTATAACATCATTGGCTTTAGAGTGGCACAGTTATGTTGAAATTCCTACCGTTACCCGAATTATGGTACACATGATCTTTGCCTGAGCGACCGCAACCGCATTGATCCGCCCCCCGCGAACTGGACCGTTTGACGCCGCCCACCTGCGCCCTACCTGAGTGCAGAATGGAGCTAGGAAAGTGACATGATGAAATATCTGGCAGGACCAAAGCGTGCCGTGCGATCAATGCTGTTTGCGCTGCTGGCACTCGGTATCATGCTGCCCACCACGGCACGCGCAAGCTTCACCTTCACTGCGATAGAGGGCCATCAGATCGATCTGGATACTTGGCGCGGCTTCCCCGTGCTGGTTGTCAACACGGCCTCGCTGTGCGGCTTTACCCCGCAATATGCCGACCTTCAGTCCCTGCATGACAGCTATGCCGCACGTGGGCTGAAGGTCCTGGCCGTGCCGTCGAATGATTTCGCGCAGGAACTGGCTGATGAAAAATCGGTCAAGGAATTTTGTGATGTGAACTTTGGTCTGACCCTCCCCATGACCATGATCACTCCCGTCTCAGGGGCGCCGGCGCATCCGTTCTATGCTTGGGTGAAAAGCCAGACCGGGTTCGAACCGGAATGGAATTTCAACAAGGTTTTGCTTGACGGGCAGGGGCGCGTGATTGCGACATGGGGGTCGGGCCCAAGGCCGACGTCAGCGGCAATTACGGACAAGATCGAGGCGCTGTTGCCGTGACACCGGCCACCAGGGGGCAGGCGGAGCCGGTCTTCATCGGCTCTGACATCTACCGAGGATCAAGTTATGGTGCCGCCCATCCACTTCGGGTGCCCCGCGTCTCGACGGTGATCGATCTGTCGCGCGCAATGGGCTGGTTGGCACCGGGCAAGTACCTTCCCAGCCCACGGGCCAAACCTGCCGCCCTGTGCGTCTGGCATGACCCCGCCTATATCGCCGCCCTTCAGCGCGCGGAACAGGCGTGCGAGGTCGATGCCGCAACACGTCGCCAGTTCGGGCTTGGGACGCTGTCGAACCCGGTGTTCGCCGATATGTTTCGCCGGCCCGCGACGGGTGCAGGCGGCGTGATGCTGGCCGCCGAACTGCTGGCGCAACGCCCCGGGGCCATCTATGTGCCCGGCGGTGGCACGCATCACGGCATGCCGGGATACGCGAACGGGTTTTGCTATCTGAACGATCCGGTGCTTGGCATCCTGACCCTGTGCCGGGCCGGGATCGCGCGCGTGGCCTATGTCGATATCGATGCGCATCACCCTGACGGGGTCGAGCATGCCTTTGCCGGTGATCCGGACATTCTGATGATCTCGGTGCATGAAGAGGCGCGGTGGCCGTTCACCGGGCTATTGTCTGACGCCGGAGTTGGAAATTGCTACAACCTGCCGGTGCCGGCGGGGTTCAACGACACCGAAATGCGCCGGGTACTTGAAGACCTGATCCTGCCCCGGATCAAGGCGTTCGGGCCACAGGCTATCGTGTTGCAATGCGGGGCGGACGCGCTGCTGGAAGACCCGCTGTCCCGGCTGGCGCTGTCGAACAACGCGCATTGGGCGGTGGTTGCGGCTCTTCGCGACCTTGCGCCGCGCTTTATGGTTCTGGGCGGCGGCGGCTATAATCCATGGTCGGTCGGGCGCTGCTGGGCCGGGGTCTGGGCCACGCTGTCGGATCAGACCATCCCCGACGTTCTGCCGGACGCTGCCCAGTCGATCCTGCGGGCGCTTGACTGGGGTGGTGGCGGGCGCCGTAGCCCCGACAGCACGATGATGACCACCCTGCGCGATCCCCCCCGCGAAGGGCCGGTCCGGGCCGAGGTTGCCACCAGACTTGCCGTCCTGTCGGGCAGATGATCAAAGCCGTGGCGGGCACTTTCCCGGCCAGTCCGTTGCCAGATGATAGGCCTGACCCATCGCCAGAATGACGGCGTCCCGCCCCGTCCGGCCAAACAGCTGCAACCCCATCGGCAGACCGCCTGCCCCGAACCCGGCCGGCAGGGCAAGGGCGGGCAGGCCCGCAAGGCTGACCGGGATCGTCACCTCCATCCAGCGGTGATAGGTGTCCATCGGATGCCCGTTGATGGTCTGTGGCCAGCGCCAGTCTGCCGGAAACGGCCAGACCTGCGCCGATGGCAGCGCCAGCGCGTCATACGTCTGCAAAAGCCGCGCCGCCGTGGCATACCAGCGCGACCGGATCACCGAGGCCGCATGCACCGCCGCTGCCGTCAGGCCCAGACCCTGTTCAATCTCCCAGATCGTCTCGGGTTTCAGATGCGCGCATTTGGCAGGGTCGGCGTACAGATCGCGCTTCGAGCCTGCATTCAGCATGGCGCGCAATGTGGTCCATGCCCACCACAGTTCAGCGGCCGAAAATGGCGGTGTGACTGGCTCAACAATGGCCCCCTGATCGGCAAAGACCTGAAGGGCTGCTTCGCACAGATCGGTTATCCCCGGCTCGGTTTGATAAGCGCCGCCCCAGGTGCCAAGCCAGCCGATGCGCCGCCCACGCAAATCGCAAGCCAGATGATCGGCGTAGGCACGGGTTGGTTGAGCGAAAGGAACCTCAGGGTTTTCGCCCGCCATCACCTGCAACAGACGCGCCAGATCTTCCACCGTGCGCGCCATCGGGCCGTCTGTCGACAGGGTGGAAAGAAAGGTATCCCCCTGCGCATCCGCCGGCACCAGCCCCCATGTCGGGCGAAACCCGTAGACGTTGCAAAAGGCCGCCGGGTTGCGCAATGACCCCATCATGTCGGACCCGTCCGCAACCGGCACCAGGCGCGCGGCCAGTGCGGCGGCGGCACCCCCCGACGATCCGCCCGCCGACCGGCCAGGGTCGTATGGATTGCGCGTGACCCCGTGCACGGGGTTGAAGCTGTGTGATCCATGGCCCCATTCGGGCGTATTGGTCTTGCCGATAAAGATCGCCCCGGCACCCCGCAATCTTGCGGCCAGCAGATCGTCGGTGTCCGGCACATGATCCGCAAGTAATGTCGATCCGTGGGTCGACCGCAGACCCTTGGTTTCGACCAGATCCTTCACCGCAAACGGCAGACCGTGCAGCCAGCCTTCGTGCGCGCCATCATCCGCCGCCCGCGCCTGCCGCATCAGATCTTCCGGATCGCACAAGGATACGATGGCATTGACGCCGGGGTTCACCAGCGCAATCCGCGCCAGATGCGCTGCCATCACCTCGGATGGCGCGACTTCGCGCGCCCTGATCATGCGCGATAATTCGGAAGCGGACAGATCACAAAGGCTCATCTGGCCCTTTTCATTTTGGTAAAAGTATCCCGGGGGTGCCGGGGCAGAGCCCCCGCATAGCGCGACACGGCCAAAAGGCCGCAGCGCAACCTACTTCAGCAACTCAGTCCAGATCGCCGTCTGATATTCCAACGCCTTGCCGGTACAGTTCAGCGCAAACTGCCCCGCTGCCGCGAACTCCGCCGGTGTCACGATCTCTGGTGCGGTCTTCATATCCTCGGGCATGAAAGCCTCCGACCCAGAGATGCCATTGGCATAGCGTGCAAAACTCGACAGCATCGCTGCGTTCTGCGGTTCCATGATGAAATCGAGGAACAGATACGCGTTATCGACATTCTTGGCCTCCGACAGCAATACCACACTGTCCATGAACAGGGTGTAGCCGTCCTTGGCATAGCCATAGGCGACGTCCGGATTGGCAAGCCGTGACCGCATCGATGCGCCGTTCCAGTCAACCGAAGCCGCGTAATCGTTGTTGGTCATCTTCTCGACCGTTGAATAATCCATCGCCAGCCACTTCGGCTTGGCCGCAATCAGGCTGTCGCGCACCTTTTTCATCACCTCTGGGTCTTCCGAGCACAGGGTGCCGCCCGCATACATCGTGGCCAACGCCAGAACGTCGGTCATTTCCGGGATCACGTTGATCTTGCCGACCAGTTCCGGGGGCGGGTCCATGAAGATCGCTGCCGTGTTGATATCGCCGCCATAGACCTTGGTATTCACCGACAGCCCGACCGACCCCCACTGCCATGGCACCGAAAAGGTGCGCCCCTGATCCCAATCGACATTCAGCCATTCGGGCGCGATATTCTTGTGGTTGGGCAGCCGGCTCAGATCCAGCGGCTGCAACAGGCCTTTTTCCTGATAGACCGCGACATAGCCCGCCGAAGGCACGGCCAGATCAAAGCCATGCGCCCCGGCTTCCAGCTTGGCTAAAGCGGTGTCGTTGCTGTCATAATCGGTGATCGTCACTTTCACGCCGTGCTTGGCCTCGAACGCGGTGATCAGTTCGGGGCTGGTGTAATTGCCCCAGTTGTACAGGAACAACTCGCCCTCGGCATGGGCCAGGGCGGTGCTGCCCAGCAGCGCCACGGTTGCGATCAGATATCTTTGCATCAGTTCAGTCTCCTTGGGTTTCGTTTGAATTGGGGGGAGGTCTCGGTATGGTTTTCAAGATCGCGGCTCACTCGCGTTTGCGGGTCAGCACGAAGAACAGGCACAGCATGATCAGCGTGATGGCCAGCAGTGCTGTGGAAATTGCATTCACGTCGGGCTTCATTTCGCGGCGCAACTGACCCAGCATATAGGTGGGCAGCGTGTCTTGACCGGGGGCCTTGATGAATTCGGTGATCACGACCGTGTCAAGCGAGGTGACGAACGCAAGCATCGCCCCGGCCATGACGGCTGGCCACAGCAAGGGCAGGGTGACAAAGCGAAAGGTCTGCCAACCGCTGGCATACAGATCGGCGGCGGCGGTTTCCAGCGTCAGGTCCATGCCTTCCAGCCGGGCGCGAATGGGCAGATAGGCAAAGGGGATGCAAAACGCGGTATGTGCAACAACCATATAGCCGATACCGCCATAGCCGGTCGCCTTGCGCAGCATCGCAAAGAAGATCAGCAGCGCCACTGCCGTCACGATCTCGGGCACCATAAGGGGCTGGTTGATCGCCACATAGATCCACGTTTGCCCGCGAAAGGCCTTGCGCCGTGTCGTGCCGAGGGCTGCCATCGTCGCCACGATGGTGGATATGATCGCGGCCAGCGTCGCCACCAGCAGCGTGTTGACTGCCGCCTTGCGGACCTGATCGTTTTCCCAGGCCACGCCGTACCATTTCAGCGAAAATCCACCCCATTGCGAGACGCTGTCACTGGCGTTGAAGGAATAGACCACCAGCGTGACAATCGGCAAATACAGCATCACGAAGGTGGCAATGGCGATGGTCGCAAATCCGGGCAGGCTGGTGACCGAAAAGCTGCGGCGTGAGAGGTCAGACATCGCGCTTCCCCCCACTCACCGCGCGGGTGTAGAACACAAGCGCAACCGTCACCACGATAAGCAGCAGCATCGAAATCGCCGCTCCCAGGGGCCAGTTGCGGGCTTGCCCGAACTGCAGTTCGATGAAATTGCCCACCATCATCTGCTTGCCCCCGCCCAGAACCCGCGGGATCACATAGGCCCCCAAGCTGGGCACGAACACCAAAATGGACCCGGCCACGATGCCGGGCTTTACAATCGGCAAGATCACTCGGAACAGCACCTGAACGCGGCTGGCGTAAAGATCATACCCCGCCTCCAGCAGGCGGCGGTCAAACCGGTCCAATGCCGCAAATAGCGGCAGCACCATCAGCGGCAAATAGACATAGACCATCCCGATCAGCATCGCCGTATCGGTATAGGTCAACTTCAACGGCGCATCGACAAGGCCCAAATTCAGCAGCGCCGTGTTCAGCACCCCTTCGTTGCGGATCATCTGGTTGACCGCAAAGGTGCGGATCAGCAGATTGGTCCAGAACGGAATGGTCATCAGGAAGAGCCAGACGGCGCGCGCTTTTGGGGGCTGCGTGGCAATGAACCACGCGGTCGGAAATCCCACTAGAAAGGTCAGGGCCGTGGTGATCAGCGACAGCTTGATCGACCGCCAGAAAATCGTCATATGCGCGTCGACCAGCTTGTAGGTGTCGTCGAATATGTCCTTGGCATAAAAGATGCCAGTCCAGCCTTCGGTCGAAAATGCCCACTCCACATTGCCCGTCGCACCGGGGGTCAGGAACGAATAGACCGCCATGATCGCCAAAGGACCGATCGCCGCGAAGGCGAGGATCACAAGGGCGGGTGCCGACAGCAACCAGCCGTTGCACCGTGACGCGGCATCCCGTGCTGTTTCGTTCGGGATCATGGCTTACTCATTCAGAACCTGTGCCGCGCCCGGCTCGAACGATACTGATACCTGCGCACCGATCTCGATTGCGGCATCCCCGATCACGCCGCTTTGCAGCCGGGCAACCAGCGGCGTTCCATCCCGCAGCACCAGATGACAATGTGTATCCGTGCCGAAATAGACCCAATTGGTTACGGTGGCGGGAATTGTGCCCACTGTGGTGCCGGCCTGCATGCGCACATGTTCGGGGCGCACGGCGACGGTCACCTTGCCCGGTGCCGGCGCGCCCGTCACGTTGACAGTCGATCCGCAGTCCAGCCGCACGCCGCCCGGAGCCGTCGTTCCGGGCAGGAAGTTCGTCTCGCCGATGAAGCTTGCAACAAAGCGGTTGGCGGGCCGGGTGTAGATGTCGCGCGGACTGCCGATCTGCAGGATATGACCCGCCGACATGACCCCGATCCGGTCTGACATGGTCAGCGCCTCTTCCTGATCATGGGTCACGAAGATGAAGGTGATGCCGGTTTCATGTTGCAGTCGCTTCAGTTCGATCTGCATGTCCTTGCGCAGTTTCAGATCCAGCGCGGACAGCGGTTCATCCAGCAACAGAACCTTTGGCTTGGGGGCAAGGGCGCGGGCGAGGGCCACGCGCTGCTGCTGGCCACCCGACAACTGGCTGGTCTTGCGGTTCGCCATCGGTTCCAGCTTTACCAGCGCCAGCATGGCCTCGACGGTCGCGTTCACCTCTGCCTTCGGGCGGCCCTGCATTTGCAGACCAAAGCCGATGTTCTGTGCAACGCTTAGATGCGGGAACAGCGCATAGCTTTGAAACACCGTGTTCACCGCGCGCTTGTTGGGCGGCAGATTGGTGATGTCGGTCCCGTCGAGCAGGATCTGCCCCGAGGTCGGCGTCTCGAACCCCGCGATCAGCCGTAAAAGCGTGGTCTTGCCGCAGCCAGAGGGGCCAAGCAGGGTAAAGAACTCGCCCTGCCGAATGCTGACCGACACGTCGTCCAGCACTCGAACTACCGATCCGCCCTGCCCAAAGGCCTTTACGGCATTGCGCGCCTCAACAGCGATCTTGTCCGACACGCGGCACTCTCCAACACAGTCTTGTGATCATATTGGCGGCTGCTGTCGTGTTGCGCAACC
>JANOGW010000066.1:0-70563 GCA_031406155.1 Pseudorhodobacter sp. | reverse complement strand
GTGTATTCGTGGCGCATCAAGGCAATTGTCAGCATCTTCGGCAGGCTTGCCCGACTGCTGCGCTTTGCAGATCTTGACGATCAGGTTGAGGCGTGCCGCAGAGTGTTTGCCAGCCAGACCAGTTGGACCGTCGTACGCGGCAGCGACCTTGAGGAAGGACCAAGTCAGGGCCTGCCGGTTTGGAGTCGGCATGTCGGTGACCCGATCCTTGCCAGCAACCTGACGCGCCGGGTGGATTTTGCGCTGTTTATGGTCGCCGCACTCGAAGACGACAGCCTGATTCAGGAAGCCCCCGCCATCGTTGGGTTCCAGACCACCTCAGCAATCCAGGCGCGCATAGCATGACGGACGCTGGCGTGCTCGGATGCCAGATGACCTGCTCCCCGAGGAAAGGGCCATGACAGACTCAAAACGAATGGCAGGATTGGTCGGCCCAACTATGATCGCAATTGGGGTCACTGAAGCCATCAACATGGACGTGTTTGCGACCCAGTTCGCACCCGTTGTCTATCTTAACGGCGCCATTCTCTTCGTTGCTGGCCTTGCAATCCAATCATTCGCGCGCACAATCGCTGGACTTGGCGATGGCCTGTCCTCATAACGATGACTGGCTGGGTCGGATTGATCGGAGGTCTGTGGCGTATGGCTGTGCCCGATGCGCCGCAAGCAGCTGAAAACGTCCTTACTTACATGGTATTGGCCGCCATTTGCGCAATCGGCGCTGTTCTGAGCGTCATGGCCTATGGTGCGAAAGTATCCTAGGCTCGGGACCAGGGGAATCGCGTTTGGTATTTGACCTGATCCGACGGGTCTTGCGGTTTTCGGGAGGATGGATTCTTGGGCGGGGATCGCCCTTCTGGAGCCTGTTCCCCGCATGGACATTTTCCTCACCGCCTTCGATGACATCCCCGATCCACGTGCCGACAACGCGCGCCACGACCTTTGCGAACTGCTGGTTGTAGGCTTCGTCGCAGTTCTCTGCGGGGCAACCAACTGTGCCGAGATGGCAGACTTCGGTCGGGCAAAAGAGCATGTTTTCAGGGACTTCCTGAAGCTCAGGCATTCCATCCCCTCGCATGATACCTTCTCCACGGTGTTCCGGATGATCGACCCGAAGGCGCTGGATGCGGCCTTCGGTCGGGTTCCGGCGCAGATCGCGGTGCTGCTCGGCGACGGTGATGTGATCGCTATCGACGGCAAGGCGCTGCGGGGGGCGCGCGACAAGGGCCAGAGTGCGCGGACCAGGATGATGGTCTCGGCCTATGCCGCGCGTCTGCGCCTGACGCTGGCCACGGTGGCAGCCGATCCTGGCGGCGAACTGGAGGCGGCACTCGAAGTGCTGGGCGTGATCGCGCTGAAAGGCAAGGTCGTGACCGCCGATGCCCTGCACTGCAATCGCCGCACGGTTGCAGCGATCCGGCAAGGCGGCGGTGACTATTGTCTGGCGCTGAAGGCCAATCAGGACTCGCTCCTGTCCGATGCCCGGTCCTGTTTCGGCAAGGTTCTGCCAGACCATCCGGTCGCCCGTCAGCAGGAGGCCGGGCATGGTCGCAACGAGACCCGCACCGGCACGGTCGTTTCCGCCAAGGGACTGGCAGAACACCATGAATTCCCCGGCCTGCAGGCCTTCGGCCGTATCGAGGCGCGCCGGGAAACCGACGGAAAAGTGCAAACCCAGACCCGCTATTACGCCCTGTCATGGGTGCCTGGGCCCGAGGTCTTCATCGCGACATCCCGCGCCCATTGGGGGATCGAGAACGCCCTGCACTGGCAACTTGACGTCTCGTTCCGGGAAGATGCCGCCCGCAACCGCAAGGATAACGGCCCCGCCAACATCGCCATCCTGCGCCGCCGCGCACTCGACCTCGCCCGACGCGACACCTCCAAGGGGTCGCTCTCGATCAAACTGAAGCGCGCCGGTTGGAACGATGCGTTTCTTCTTAGCCTTCTCAATCAGTTAGCAAACGCATAGGTCAAACGCGATTGCCCTGGGCTCGGGACGCCTTCAGGTTTGACACTGCGCAGGCCGATCGTGTGCACAAGCCGTGCCTCGCGTCATCATGGCTTTGGACGTTGAGGGCTTGTTCCGTGGACTGGAATGCAACCTCAGGGTCCGCCCGTCACTTCATCGCCCGGCCAATCGTTGATGCAAAAAACTCTTTCGCCAACTGATTGATCTGACGGTGTGCGTCGACAATTCCCGTTGGACCGGATTGCCCAAGCCATCCGAGGATCGGCTGAATGGCCGGAAGGTCGGTAAAATCGATATGAAACAGACCGTCCAGTAGCACAAGGCGGCCAAGCTCACTGTAGGACAGCGCCTCGTCAATCGTCGCCGCCTGAGCGCTGATTTCAATCTCGGGCCATCCACCTGATGCCGCGCGTTCAAGGCGTTGATCCTGCGCCGGGCGGCTGATCCATAATGCAGCTTGCCTGAGGCCGGTTGAGGCAACGTCCGTCGGGACCGGCGCATCCATCATCAGGCAGGCATCAATGCGCGGTTCCCCAGCGCAGGCTTGTGCCGTTACAATCGCGCCCAGTGACATGCCCATGACCCCAACATGGTCAAGATCGAGCAACCCCTGCAGTATGTGCGCCGGATCGGCGTTGATCTGCGCCAGTCGGTCAAGGACAAGCCCGACATCTGCGGCGAAATACGGCACGATGCTTTTGTCGGGTGCCAGTCCCTGTGCAAAGCGGCTGGGCAAGGCCTGATCGGTTGTTAGATAGGACGGCGCGATCAGGGACGCAGCATCCTCGCGCGACATGCCTAAGATGATCTGGTGGTCTGGCAACACCGCGGCTGCCACCTCACCGGGTTGGTTCAGCGTGACAACGACATAGCCCTGTGCGGCCAGTTCCATCGTCTGAAAACTGCCCATCTGCATGTAACCCGTCACGCCGGGCAAGTAGATGATCACCGGGAATGGCCCGCCCGCAGAAGGCATTGCCGCATCGGTCCACGGGGCCGCAAGCGTCCCGATCTGCCCCAGCAAAGCACGCGACATCCAGCCGTGACTATTTACAATTGCGTCAATCTGCGGTCCGGCATCGGGCACATAGGGGGCATATGTTCCTGCCGCACTTGCCGGATAAAGCATCTGGAACGGCACGACGCGCTGCACCGCCCCCGAAAACATATCGGGCCTTGACCTGTCGGTGGCCAAGGCGTTGACGGCACCAATCAATCCTCCGCTTGGCTGCGGCAGCGCGCGCATCGGCAATCCGACACGGATGATGATTGTGCAAATAACCCCGAAACCTAAGATCAAAAGCACGATAATTGCCAGAATGCGCCTCATTGAAACCTCGATAAACCCCGGCCGCTTGCCACTATGGTTTTCAGAAAAGCCCATTTTCGTTCTTGGAGCCGCCGACGATGACCTGAAGCACGTCCCAATGCTCGACAATCTTCCCGGCGTCATCGAACCGAAAAATGTCGATGCTCGCATAGTCGTCGCTGCCGGGCCATATCTGGTGGCAATGCAGAACGACATGATTGCCTTCCGCGATGGCCCGCTTGAAACGGACAGTCTTACCGGGATATTCGCGCGCCATCCGTTCGAAATACTCAATGAATGCCGCCTTGCCATCCGCTACATGGGGATTGTGCTGGATTTAGACAGCACCGGCATACCTCGCGATGGCTTCGCGGGGCTGGCATTTGTTGAACATCAGATCGTAGAACGCCTGCGCATTGGCCTTGTTCACGTCAGGGCTCACGGTCATCTCGGCCTCCTCGATGTCGACGGCATGATTCCGAATATTTGGTTCAGCGGCTGTTTCAGGTTCAAAGCAGCGATTTGGCGTGCGCGCTCAGTCATATCTGAACCGCCTCAGTTTGGTCGGTCCCCAAATGGCCACAATAGCGACAACGGGTGCAAGCAAGACCAAGCACATGACTTTTGGATCATACCAGGGGTTGAAATCCGGAAACATGCCCCAGACAGAATTGCTCATCATGTGAAACAGCACTGCGATCAAAAGGCTGTGCCCGGCATTCACAACCAGCCAGACGATGAGGATGCGCATCAAGACGATCCCCAGACTGTGCGAGATGATCCAGGTCGAACTCCGCCCCATCAAAGCGAATGGGATGACATGCCATAGTGCCCAGACGACGCCCACCATCAGGGCCGAAGTCAGGGCGGAATGGCGCTGTTTCAGGCGCGGATATGCATAACCTTGCCAGCCGATTTCTTCGGCTGCTGCGCCAAGGAAGAACAATGCGAAAGCTGGCAGAATTGCACTGAGGGGGAGCAGGTGCAGTGTGGGCATCCCGGTGCCGCACCGCCAGATGATGCCGCCCGTCAAGGCAAAGGCGGCGGGCATGATGCTGGGTGATAATAGCACCCACGGCCCGTTCGGGATGCGAGTTAAGTCAAAGGCACTTTTAAAAAGCGTTCCTGCCGCCGCCCGACCACTTTGCCGGAAGACAAGACCCAAGGCCGCGATCATCGGCACAATGGCCATCAGGGCGCTGAGGGGCAAGGCGGGTGCGAAGGGTAGGGCGTTCCCGGCTATCCCCAGCGCGTAGAACGGCAGAGACATGATCAGCACCAGACCAAAGTACCACCCTGCGCCCCCGTCCGCGCCCAAAGCATTTGTTCCTGATTTCACGGTGCAAACTCATAAACCACCGTATCAATCGTGCCTTTGAAATAGGGCGTTTCCCCCTGAGGCGTGATGTAAAGCGCCTCGCCGGTCAGGGGCACCTGCATGCCGCCACGGGTCCGGTAGTTCGACATCCGGCATTCCCACGGCATCAGCACAGTGGCTGTGCCCACCGTTGTCGCGCGGCCGTCCACATGGATGGCTGTGATCAGACCGTCGGCCCCAAAGCGAAACAGCATGGTCACGTTTATGGGTCCGTCTGTTGTTGTCGCTTGCGCAGATGTGTCATCCACCGCCTGCCAGACCACGCCCTGACTGGGCAAAAGGGCGGTTGGAAACCATACACTTTCGGCAAAATGGCGTAGCAATTCGCCCCGGGCAATCTCGCCCGTGCCCTGCAGCGTGCCAATCGCATAAAGCCCAAGGATCGTTGGGCGCAGCAACCCTTCACCCGCGATAAACGCATCCACCACGCGCACCGGAACGCCGGGGGCCATTGCAATGGTTGCATCCCAGACAAAGCCGGGCCGTGCGGTCGTAAAGTGCTGAGTCGCGGTGAAAGGTTTCCACTGATCGGCCGTCTTGCCCAAGTTGAACATGCCGCTTTGGGTCAATGTCACGGCGGTGACGATCGGCTGCCCATCGGTCAACACGGCGCGGAAATAGCGCTGCACTGGGGCGGGCAGACCTGCCAGTTCATCCGGTGAATAACGCGCAATGCCAGGGGGCTCGCGCCCGGCATCCAGCCTGGCTACCAGATCACGCGTGCTACTGGACCAGCGCCACGCGCCAAAGGCAAAGGCTGCGGCATAAGCCAGGCCAAGGGCTGTGATAACGAGAATTGTCCAACTCAGGAGGGTCATTGGTGGTCCTTTTCGTTTCATTTTGATCTTTGCTTGCGGGACCAGAAAACGCCAAAACCGCCGACAGCCAAAGTGACAGCCCCAATAGCTGCCCATGTTCCCGATGGCCCTTGCACCGGTGCGCAATCGGCAAAGCACAGAATGGGCCGCAGATGGACGAGCCCAAGCCCTTGCAGGAGCCAGAGCCCACCGAGCAAAATGGCGATGATGCCAGAAACCAGAACCGTTATTCGTATCATTCTTGCAGACTCCCTTTTGAAAGGTTTGGACCCGGTTTCAAAAACACCATGGCGGCGACAATGAACAACAATCCCATCACCTGATAATACGGCAGCATCACACCGCCTTGTGGGGTTACCGGAATGGCCCAAGACCACGCGTTGACCGACCAGTGCAGCACAATCGCAGGCAGCACGCTGAACCGCGTATTGACCGAAAGCCGCGCAAAGATAACCGACAGCGCCACGCTACTGACCATAAACAGCGCCATCGGCATATTGGCCTGCGCCATGCCGGGGATGAAGAACAGCGGCAGATGCCACAACGCCCAGACGCCGCCGACGATCAGGCTGGCCGATCGCCAGCCGATACGGTGCGTCAATACAGGCAGCGCATAACCACGCCAGCCGAATTCCTCGCCCAACGGGCCACCCAGCACAAGGATCTGCCCAAAAATCAAAACGGACAGCCACAAATTCCCGAAAGCGGGCGATGGTGGTAGGGCCCCGCCCATGGCTGCAGAAAGTGCGAGTGCGAGTGCCAGGGCCATCATACCCATTGGAACAAAGGCAGCGATGGCATACCAGCCCCAGCCGACGCGCCAGAACAAGCACCGTTTCAACCATCGTTTTAGGCCAACAAGCCCCTCGAAAAGGGCGACCGTGGTCACTCCGGCCAGGCTGGGTCCAAAGGCCGATGCGATGAAAATCGCCGTGCCAACCCACGGGGGCTGCAGCCTGAACGTAGCCCCAACCCACAATAAGCCCCAAGTCCAGCCAAAGGCAACTGCGACGAAGGTCAAAAGGGCCGGAAAATCAAACTTGATTGGCGGTGTCATGGCCTTGGTCTTTCCCTTTCATTGGCGTTTGTCGGGGCCGAGATGTCGCGCAACCCCACCAGCCAAACCAACAGCACGGCACCCACCACCAGCACACCCGCGTTGATCCACGTCATCGGACCCATCGCATCGCCCCAGGCATTGGCGATGGCATGCGGGATGATGCCCGCGATCAGAATGCTGTGCCGGGCATTCAGGAACAGCCATGTGATGAACACGGTAAAGGCCATGCCGCCCAGCATGAAGATCGGCAGCGACATGTCGGATTGCGGCACGCCCGAGAGAAAAAACGCGGGCAGGTGCCAGACCATCCAGATGGCCCCAAGGATCAGCGCCGCCGACAGTGGCTTCATTTGGTCCAGCAGGCGGGGCAAAAGAAACCCGCGCCAACCCAGCTCTTCGCCCAGCGGGCCAAGGGCGATCAGGGGCAGTGTGACCAGGCCCGCAGCCAGGGCATGCCAGTTGGCCGTTGTTGGAAGTGGATCCCCAAAGGCCAGCCCGATCAGTTCGACGACCAGCATCAGGGCCGGGTGAAACCCAAGTGCGGCGATCCAGACCCATGGCCGGACGCGCCACCGGATCAGGCGGGCGAAGAGGTCGGTGATCCCCGACCAGCCGCTGATCACGAGTGTCACGGCCAGTGCGGCAATGTTCGGGGCCCAGACCGCAAGATAGAACATCGGCGCCCGTCCGTTTAGCCCGCCAAACACGGCGGTGAACCAGTCGGTTGCCAGCATGGCCGTGGCCGCAATCGACCAGGTGATGCCAAAGGTAAGCATTAGAAAAATGGTTGTCGGGTGATCGCGAAACCAATGTTTGGTCATGACAGCAATTCCGGTTGTTGTGCGATGGACAAGGCATTGCCTGCCTTGCTTTGGCGCAGCACAACCGCGACCAAGACCCAAAGCGCGACCGCAAACGCCGATTGCCAATAGAAACCTAGTGACGCCGGAACCACGGGGACCAAAACCAATAGCGATCCGGTAAAGTTGGCATGCATGATGATTGCGAGCAGCAGGCTTTGTGTGTGGCTGTAAACCCAGGTCATCAGCAGCCGGTACGGGGTCAATGCCAGCAGATAGGTGATGAAAAATTCCAGCGGCCAGATCGCCCCCATCGCTCCGGCATTATAGCGAAAATCAACCAGCAGGTGCCACAGCGCCCAGATACAGCCAAGCGACAGGCCCGCTACCATCAGGCTTTTGCGGTCCAATAGCCTTGGTGCGGCAAATCCTGTCCAGCCGATTTCTTCGAACGTCCCTGCCAGTAAGCCGAGCCCAAAAAGCCACCATTGAAAGCGGGGTGCAAACACCGGGTCGACAAGGATGCTAAGGACAGACAAAACCAACAGCAAGATTGCCGGAACCGTCAGCAGTGCCACCGCATACCACAGCCCCGCAACGCGCCAGCGAAGCGCTCGCAGCCCAAGCGCGCGCAACCCCAAGCGCCCCTCCAACAGCGCCGTGCATGCCAATCCACTGACACTTGGCCCCAGCAGCATGGCCAGAAACAGCAGCCCGCCCTCGACACCTTGCAAGGGTGATAGATCGAACCCTCTGCTTGCCATGATGGTCAGGATCGCGCCCCAGCTGATGCAGAAGGCCAGTGCAAAGAAGACCAACAGCGGGTGACGTTGCAGGGAGTTTCGGATCATGGCCCGCCCACCGCCCCGGCAGGGTCAATAAGCCCAGCGATAGCGGCCATCACCTCATCGTTGTGCCCGATCCACGTATGCCCCCCGGTCTCGAACCCCATGAACTGCGCCCCGGCAATCCGGGCAGCCATGTATTCCGCGCCGGCATAGGTGCCATAGCGGTCATCACGGGAACTGATGATCAGGGTTGGGGCCTGCACCAGATCCAGCCGCGCCGGGGTCATTGATTTGCCCGCCGCCGTGTCATAGCGCAATCCGGCTGCCCGTGCTGACACGGGCAGGATGTTGTCGAGCAACCCGGCGATCCGCGTCTGTTCAGACGGGCTTGCCGTGGTCAGCAGTTCGGGCGGCGTGGCCAGGACTGTGCCGATCAATTGCCCTCGCGCCAGATGCAGCCCCGACCAGAACAGAAAGTCCGAGCCAATCGCCTTCATCATCAGATTTTCGACCCACGGGGCCATCGGTGCGGCCGAGTTGGCCTCGGTCGGGGGCTTGTAGGCCAGCGGCACCAGCAGGATCAGCGCAGAAACCCTGTCCGGATGGCGGATTGCCATTTCCAGTGCCGGCAGCGCGCCCGCCGATCCGCCCATGACGGCGGCTTTGGGGATGTTCAGTGCATCCAGCAGGCAGACAAACGCATCCGCCTGTGTTTCCGCAGATGCATCCTCGGGCATCGGTGTGCGCAGATAGCCAAAGCGGGACATAGCGATGACACGTATACCGCGCGTGGTCAGTGGCGCGGCAAAGGCCATGCCCTGATCAAAGCCGCCGCCGCTGCCATGTACGGCGAGCAGCGGCAGTCCGGTGCCCGTCTCTTGATACTCAACGGCACCGCAGGGCGTATCGATCACGGTGCTGCCCTGACCGACCTTGTCCCGCGCGGCCCCGATATCGGTTTCAAATCGCCACCAGATCAGGGCGGCGATGATACCGACTGTCAGACCGATCCACAGAACCACCATCCGACCCTTGCCCATCATGCGGGGTCCTTTGCAATGTCGGTTGGCAAGGCGCGGTTCGACCACGCCTGCCAACCCAGCGCGCCGGCCAACACGACCCCCGCAACAGGCATTGCCAGATCCTCTGGTATGCCAAGCTGGATCGCTGCGGCCAGTCCGATCAGCGACCACAGAAATGGGATAATCGATAACCAGATCACCCAAGTGCCACGAGCGATCAGTAGCACGCCGATGGTGAATATCGTCGTGGGGCAAGGGGCGACGCCGAACATCGGCCCGGCCATTAATCCGTGCCCGGCCCAGATCCCCAGAACGGGATAAATCGCCAGCGCATAGACGAGTGTGAGTAGCCCCGCCACGGACCCGAAGTCTTGTCTAAGTTGCAGGCGCAGGTTGCCGGGGCGGATTGCGCTTGCCAGAAAAAAGATACCCTGCAGGACGAAGAATGCTGCAAATACCGGGGCAATCGGGTTGATCCGCGAAAAGAACGCCAGATGATAGCCGATTCCGGTAAAGGCCCAAAGCACGGCTAAAGCCGCAAAGGCCAGCCGCACAAGCCCTGGTCGCGGCACGAAGATGGCAGCTATGGCCACCAGCCCCAAGGCATAAGCGACAAGGTGAAATGGCCAGATGGCGGAGTTATAGGCGGCAAAAACCGCCAGAAAATCGTCAATTGTGAACGGAGGATTCATATGATCACCTCTGTTACCGGCCTGCGGGGTGAAAACGGCGATGCTGCCCCGCGCCCGAACCGCATCACCAGATCAGGCCTGCGCCCCGGCATTCCAAGCAGCGTGGCCAGGTCCGGACGCAGACTTGCCACCTCGACCGGCTGGTTCAAGAAGGCGTGCCTCAGCCCCAATGCCGTGGCCTGCAGCGCAAACCGCTGGCAGGCGCGCCCGGTCCTGACCCAGTGTGCGGGGTCCTCTTTGGCGCCCACGAACACCGCCAGCCCGGCAGAAGAGGTGATCTTGGCGGCAGTTTTCTTGTTGTCACCCTCGGCCATGAACATCCAGTTCACCATGGTCGGCCCCAGCCAGTCGGGCAGGTTGGGGTTGCCGCTGGCGGCGCCGAAGAGCCCGTCACCGGTTGACAGGGCGCGTCGCGGGTTGAACCGCATCCAGCTTTTCAGCTCAGTCATGAAGGCGGGGTCTTCAATCTGTGCGGTGTTTGCAGCGGCGATCAGGTCGGTCAGTTGTCCCATCCGCCCCCGGTCGGTGATCAGGATCAGCGCCACCTCCGGATCGCGGGCGGCGGCGGCCAGAAGGCCAAGCTCGGCCGGGGTCAGGGTTGAACCGTCATAGAGTCCCCGTGTCGATTGCCGCAGCGGAATGGCATCTGACAGGGCGGTCTCCGTGGCGACCCCCGTAACGTGCGCAAAGCTGAGAGCCGACGTCACCGGATCAAAACTGACCTCGCCTGCCATTCCGCGCGACGCAGCCCCTACGGACAGGTTCTCGGCGGCGCATCCCAGGCTGACGAACAGGTGATGATTGTCGGGGTCCACTACGGGAGTGGCACGGGTCAAGTCGGGCAGGATGTCGATGGTTTTGGTATCCACCCGGAATGTCCAGGCCTGGGTGTTGTGGCTGTTGGCGGCAAGCGTGGCAAAGCGGATCAGCTCGCGCGGATCAGGGCTGGCAGGCAAGGGCCGACGCAACATGTCCATGTCGGCAATGTAGTCCGCCATCGACCCCATGCGTCTGGCCCCCGACCAGACCGCACCTGCTCCTGCAAGCACGGCAGCACCGCCACCGATCAGAAGATGTCGTCGATCAACCATGTCTCACCTCTGGTAATGGGCAACGCGCACAGCTGACCAGGTCTTAGTGACACAGGGCTTCCTGATCCTGCCGACCGCTCATCAATGGGGGACAGGTTCGGTCGAAACGCCATCGAAGACTTCGGACGACATCTCGGCCTCCGCCTTGGTCTTTTCTACCAACTTGTCGATGTGGTTGGGCGGGCCGTAAAGCGTGTAAAGCCGCAAGGACTTGTCGCCGGTGTTGCGCAGGTTGTGACGCGCGCCCGCGGGCACAAGAATGGCATCGCCGCTTTTGACAGGCGTCGTGGTGCCGTCGATGACGACTTCACCATGCCCCTTTTCGATCCGAAAGAACTGGTCATGCGTTGCATGGGTTTCGGCCCCGATATCCTGGCCGGCGGCCAGTGACATCAGCACCAGTTGCAGATGCTGCCCGGTGTAGAGCACCTTGCGGAAGTCTTTGTTCGTTTCGGTCAGATCCTCGATATGTGCGACCAGGCCTTTCATCGAGTGCTCCTTTGCAGGTGAGGGTGGGGCCAGGATCAGTTCTTGCGACATCCCGGCACGTTCAGATCGCGACAAAAGTACCCCGCCGCCCCACCGATCACCGCACCGGTCACCGGGTTGCCACCCGTCACCCCGCCGATCACCGCGCCGCCTGCGGCACCAGCCAGACCACGTTCAGTATCACTGGCGAGGCACCCCGAGAGGCCGAAAGCGATGGCGGAAAAAATCAGGAAGGATCGGAAGGCCATGTCGGACTCGATTCTGTTGAAGGGGTTGGGTGGTTGACAGATGCTGCAGGGGCCGACATCGCCAATGGAACTGGTGTTCAGGGCGGTCTTGTTTCCGGGGCCCAAAGCGACGGACCGCCGGTGATTATGGAATCACATTGCTCCAACCCGTGCGCCGCGACGTTGCCGCAGATCAGTTCTGCCGCAGATTCTTGGCCGAAAGGTCTGAACGACCCTTCCGGCTTTACGCCACCGTGGCGTCGCGCCGCAGCAAGAGCCCGCGTGGAAACACGAAAGCCGCGAGCGTGCCGATCCCGAGAAGAGTCAGACCCAGGACGAAGAACCATCCCGCCACCGGAACCGCCCAGGCCAGCCCGGCGACAAATGCCCCGAGGCAGGCCAGGCCGAACTTGCCCAGGTGACCCTCCGGCATGGGCCGCCCCAATGCCAGCCAAAGCCCGACGCCCAGCACATAGGACCCAAGCGCATAGCCCGCAAAGATCACCAGAACCGTGATCATCAGCATGACGGGCAGCAAGAACACCCCAATGATGGTCAGCATCAGCACGAATCCCGATCCGGCCAAGGCCGAGGTGACCAGAAATCCCGACCAGATAGCGTGGCCGGAATGCGCCAGGGCCAGCTCGCGCCAGCTTTGCACCGCCTTGGGGGCCACGGCGATCACCATGGCGGCGATCAGGCCGGAAATCAGGACACCCATCAGAAAGCCCTGAACGATCCGCCAGAACGGCACCTTCACCGGCATACGCTGGGTCCACGCACCCTTGTCATAACTGTCTCGCGTCTCGATCTTGACCCGGCCTGCAGGGGCCACGGTTGCGGGCACAGTTATGCTCGCCGGGTCTTCGGCATAGATCGTAAGCGCCCCCGCAACCGTAGCCCCTGGACCAAACGCGATTTCATCGGCCACCAGCACCATATCGCCAGTGATCGTGCCGTTCAGCGTGACGTCGGCTCCGGTGATTAGCGCATAGCCGCCCACCGACCCCACCACGACCTCGGACCCGGCGGCCCGCAGGTTGCCCGTGACGGGTCCGACCGTCACCTCGTATCCGGTGACCGACGCGTCACCGCCGACCGGCGCGGTGACCTCAATGCCATAGCCTGCGGCAAAGCGATCACCTGCGACCGCGCCCTCGACCGCGACCCGCCGTCCGGCCAGATGCGCCGACCCCGTCACCGGGCTTGCGACCACCACCCGGTTGCCGGCCATGAATAGGTCCTGCACTGTTGGCCCGTCGAATCGCACGGATTCCCCCGCCTCGTACCTGTCTTGCGCGATTGACAGGACAGAGGTTTCCGCAAAGGCGGGGGCCGCCAGAAGACAGCACATCAGGATCAGCGCGCGGGACATGGCAGCGTTCCTCGAATGATTTGACGGCCAGATTGCCGGGGGGATGGGCATCCGTCGTTTACCTGCATCAGTCGGGCGTCACATCGGGCCGACACCGCAGCCGCAACCGGGACAAGGGTCATCGCTCATGGCGTCACTTTGTCGGCAAGTCGGCTGCCACGCCCCAGCACGTCCTGCAGCAGGATGTCGCGCGCCCGCTGCGGTTCCTCGAACAGCGGGCTGTGGGCAGAGGTGGCAAAAGTGTAAAAGCCCTTCACCGGGGCGCTGATCTGGTCGAAAAAGCTGCGCGCAAGCAGGTGGTTCGCCGTGTAGTTGTACAGGCCGGTCAGGAAATATACCGGCAGATCAAGCGCATGGATCTGCAAGGTCAGGTCGGTGTTGATGAAGTCTTCCCAGAGAAACCGGCGACAGAAGGACAACCCCCGCCAGATATTGACCTTTTCGCACAACGTATAAGCCCGACACCGCCATACCGGAATGAACACGCCGGCGATCACCGAGGTCATGTCACGCGTGGTCCCGATCCCTAACCCGTGCATGGCCGCGTCGCGCAGGCCAAGATAGTCCGGCGACAGGCCGTCCCCCAGGCTTGCTGGGGCTGCCATGAGCTTGCGGACCATCGCCGCGTCGCCCCGTGCCTGATACCGGTCGAGCATGTAGCCCCGGGCTGCGACCTCGGAGCGCAGCTGCCACGACACTTGACCCATGCCGATGTAGGCGTGAAAAAGCTCGTGCGCCTGTGCAGCGACCTGAATGCCCAGAAAACTGCCCCAGGAGTGTCCGAAGATATAGATCTTGTCCTGCTTGAATCGTTTCCGCAGGTAGTGCGTGACCGTGATGGCGTCCGCGATCATCTGGGGCACGGTCATGCTTTGCGATGGAGTGTCCGGGTCAAAGGACAAGCCCGCACCGCGCTGGTCCCACCAGACCATTGTAAAATGCCTCTCAAGACCGGTGGGGTGTGTGGTGTTCAGAAAATACTCCGGCATCCCCGGGCCGCCGTGCAGGAAAAGAAGGACGGGATGCGAGATGTTGCTGCTCTGGATGATCATGCCCTGGCGAACGCCGTTGATCAGAACAAAAGCGCGCTCCGAGAGGCTGCCGATGATCGGGCGACCCGCGGCATCAAGAAGGTCTGGCGGTTCACCGGGGCTGATGGCGCGCAGGAACCCGGCGCATCCCAGAACCACCGCGCCAGCCCCGACCAGCAGACCTCGTCGGCTCGGCATCATGCAGGTGCGCTGGCGACGGGAGTGACCGCTTGACCAGACCCGATTGCCGCGCGCCAGATCGGTTTCAGCAGTTCCAGAATGACCAGCACTGCCGCGCCCGCACCAAGCGGCACGACCAGCCATTGCGGTTCCAACGCGCCAAAACCGAACAGGTCGCGGGAAGGGGCCCAGAAGATCGTCACGGCCAGCAGCACGGCCACGATGGGCAGTGCGACCGCCAATGCGCGGTTCGGTCGGGTGATTGCCGTGATGATCGATGACGAGATCGAGCGGTTGACGAAGATCAGGGCGACGACGCACAGCACCAGCGAATGGAACGTCAGCGCGCGAACCTGGTCGGTATCAAAGCCATAGTCTGGCGCGAGGAACAGGATCGTGGTGACCGCGCCAAGCACCGAGGCCCCTTGCAGCAGGCTCCAAATGATCGTCGGCGTGGAAAACAGTGGCTCGGAGACCGGGCGCGGCGGTCGGTCCATCACGCCGTCCTCTTCGCCCTCGGCCTCGAACACCAATGAGCAGACCGGGTCGATCACCATCTCCAGAAAGGCGATATGGACCGGGCCGAACAGCAATGGCATGCCGCAGGCGAGCGGGATCAGTGCAAGCCCCGCGATGGGCACATGTACGGCGAGGATGAAGGACATCGCCTTGCGCAGGTTGTCGTAGATGCGCCGCCCCAGGCGGACGGTCGCGACGATGGAGCCGAAATCGTCGTCGAGAAGCACGATGGCGGCCGCCTCGCGGGCGACATCTGTGCCGCGCCCGCCCACCGCCACGCCAATGTCGGCGGCCTTGAGCGATGGCGCATCGTTCACCCCGTCGCCGGTCATCGCCACGATGGCGCCGCTGGATTGCAACGCCTTGACGATGCGCAGTTTCTGTTCGGGCAGGATGCGGGCAAAAATGGTCGCGGTCTGCACCGCGTCTGCAAGCTCAGCATCAGACATCCTGGCCAAGTTGGTGCCCTCAATCACGGTATCTCCCCCAATGCCGGCAGCGCGCGCAATCGCCAGCGCCGTCGCGGGGTAGTCCACGGTAATCATGATGACCTTGATCCCGGCGGTTTTGCATTGAGCGACCGCGGCAGGCACCGAAGCGCGCAGCGGGTCTGCCAGACCGACGAGTCCCAGAAAGCGGAAGTCGAACTCGTGCTGGTCCCGCGGCAGGGCTTTCGGTGTGAACCCAGCCTCAGCGACACCCAGCACGCTGAGGCCTTGTGCTGCCATCGCATCAACCGCCCGCATCATCTCCTTGCGCTTAGGGGCCGCCAGATGACACAGATCGGCTATCGCCTCTGGTGCACCCTTTGTCGCGACCATGTGGTGGCCGGAACCGTCTGCGCGGTCCCAGACCTGCGACATCGCCAGCAGTTTGGGCGACAACGGATAGGATCGGATCAGGGTGCGGCCCTCGCCCGGCAGTGTCTCGCCCTTGCGCAAGTCGGCCTTGGCCAGCGCGTGGAAGGCCTTTTCCATCGGATCGAAGGGCTCGGGCGCGGAGGCCATCACCCCCGCCGCCACTAGTTCGCGGTAGGCGCCCGGCACCGGGTCCTTGCCGATGACAAAGGCCTGACCGTCGGGCAGATGTAGCGCCGCAATCGTCATGCGGTTTTCGGTCAGCGTGCCCGTCTTGTCGGTGCAGAGAACCGATGCCGCCCCCAGCGCCTCGATCGCCGAAGCCCGCCGCGTCAGCACCCGCGCCTTGGAAATGCGCCAGGCCCCCATGGCCATGAACACGGCCAGTACCATCGGAAACTCTTCGGGCAGCATCGCCATGCCGACCGCAATGCCTGCGAGGACGCCGTCCAGCCAGTCGCCGCGCAGCCAGCCGTAGAGACCGACCACCAGCAGCGCCACCGCCCCCCCGATCAGCGCAAAGGCAATCACCAGTTTGCGCATCTGGGTCTGCAGATGCGGCGTGCCGGTATCCAGCTGGTCCAGCGAGGCACCGATCTTGCCGATCTCGCTTTGCGCTCCAGTCGCGATCACCTCGGCCAGCCCCAGGCCCCGCACGATCAACGTGCCGGAAAAGACCAAAGGCTGATCCTCGCCCCCTGGACGGGCCGCGGCATCCGTCGCGCCGACGGCTTTGCGCACCGGCACCGCTTCGCCCGTCAGCAAGGATTCATCAGCCGACAGGTCAGTCGCCTGCAACAGCCGCGCGCCGGCTGGCACACGGTCGCCTTCGGCCAGCACGATCACGTCGCCGCGCACGACATCCGTTCCCGCGATGCGCACCCGCTCCCCTCCGCGCACCACCAGCGCGCGCGGGCTGGTCAGATCGCGCAATGCGTCCAGCACGCGTTCGGTCCGCGCCTCTTGCACCGCCGTGATGGTGATCGACATGCAGGCAAAGGCCAATAGGATGATCGCCTCGGCCAGATCGCCCAGAAGCATGTAGACCACACCCCCTGCCAGCAGCAGCGACAGCATCGGTTCGCGCAGAACGTTCAAGACGACCTTTAGCACAGATCGGCGTTTTGCATGTGGCAAGGCATTGGGGCCGTCGGCCGCAAGCCGGGTCGCCGCCTCGGCTGTCGTCAGACCGATGACCGGGGCCGGGCTCAATGCGGCGCTGTCCATGGCTGTTCTCCACTTGGGCGGCCACTGGGACGTGGAAACGCGGGCTACATGATCCTATAGTGTGGGTGGGATTTGCAGGCGCGGCATTGATCTGTGTCAGCGCGCGCCCGGATCGTTCGTCTTATGGTTCAAAACATCCAATCGCGAATGAACAGGGGCCAAGTTATGTCAACTACACCAGAGCCCCCGTCGCCCGCCGCTTCGGGGCTGCGCTTCCCGTCGGCCTTCACTATCCTCTTCGCGCTGATCATCCTGGTGGCGGCGCTGACCTGGATCATTCCGGCGGGGCAATACGAACGGGTGGCGTCCGAGGCGCTGGGCAAGGACATCCCCGTTGCGGGCAGCTATGCCCCGACCGAAGCCAATCCGCAGGGCCTGTTCGACGTAATCCTTGCCCCGATTGCCGGCTTTTATGACCCCGACAGCTATGCGGCCAACGCCATCGACGTGTCTTTGTTCGTGTTGATCATCGGTGGGTTCATCGGCGTGGTCACGGCGACCGGTGCCATTGACGCGGGCATCGCGCGGGCCATGGTGCGCCTGAAGGGGCGCGAGAACTGGATGATCCCCTTCCTGATGGCGCTCTTCGCTTTGGGCGGCACGACCTATGGCATGGCCGAGGAAACCTTGGCCTTCTACGTCCTTCTGATCCCGGTGATGATTGCGGCGGGTTATGACGCGCTGGTGGGCGTGGCGGTGATCATGCTGGGGGCGGGCATCGGCGTGCTCGGCTCCACCATCAACGCGTTTTCCACGGTGATTGCGTCGGATGCAGCGGGGGTGACATTTGCCGATGGGATGATCCTGCGACTGGTCATTCTGGGTGTCGGCTGGCTGATCACCGTGGCCTTCGTCATGCGTTATGCGGCGCGGGTAAAGGCGGACCCGTCCCGTTCGCTGGTATTCGACAAGAAGGCGGCGAACGAGGCGCATTTTCTGCGTGGCAAGGCCACGTCGGAAACACCCTTTACCGGCGTGCACCAGATCGTGCTGGTCCTGTTCGCCATGACCTTTGCCGTGATGATCTGGGGCGTGTCCGGCCAGGGCTGGTGGATGGCGCAGATGTCGGGGCTGTTCCTGATCGCCGCAGTCATCATCGGCATCATCGCGCGGCTGGGCGAGGCACGGCTGGTCGAGGCCTTTGTGAACGGTGCGCGTGACCTGTTGGGTGTCGCCCTGATCATTGGCCTTGCGCGGGGTATTGTGGTGGTGATGGACGCAGGCCACATCACCGATACCATCCTGCATTCGGCGGAAACCACCGTGGCCGGGCTGCCGAAGGTCGCGTTCATCAACGTGATCTACTGGATCGAGGTTGGCATGTCGTTCCTTGTCCCGTCCACCTCGGGCCTTGCGGTGCTGTCCATGCCGATCCTTGCGCCTGTGGCGGACTTTGCCGGGGTGAAGCGGGAACTGGTCGTCACCGCCTTCGCCACTGGCAGCGGCATCGTCAACCTGATCACCCCCACATCCGCCGTCGTCATGGGGGGCCTCGCCATCGGGCGTGTGCCTTACGAGCGCTGGCTGCGGTTCATCTGGCCGCTGCTGGCCGCGCTGACCGTCCTCATCATGGCCGCGCTCAGCGCCGCTGTCCTTATCGGATAGGAAACCACATGGCGATCACCTACGGCGTTCATTCCGAGGCGGGCACCCTGCGCCGCGTCATGGTCCACCGCCCGGGGCTCGAGATGGCGCGCCTGACGCCCGAGAACCGCGAGGAGTTGCTGTTCGACGATGTGCTCTGGGTAAAGCAGGCGCGCGTCGAGCACATGACCTTCACCGACATGCTGCGCGAACGCGGAGTCGAGGTGGTATTCCTGCGCGAATTGCTGGAGGAGACCCTGCGTGACGTGGAGGCGCGCCGCTGGCTCTTGGAGGCTCGGATCAACGACAATTCGGTCGGCGTGGGCCTGTCGGATGATCTCTTGGCTTGCCTGATGGAGATGGACGCCGAAAAGCTCTCCGGTGTCCTGATCGGCGGGATGAACCGCGCCGAACTGCCGATCCCGCGTGCAGGCGTGCTGATCCCGATGCTGCGCCCGCAGGATTTCGTGCTGCCGCCGATGCCCAACCACATCTTCACCCGTGATACGACCTGCTGGATCTATGGCGGCGTCACGCTGAACCCGATGCACTGGCCCGCACGGCGACTGGAGACGCTGAACCTTGCCGCCGTCTACAAATTCCACCCCGATTTCAGGGATGCGGGCTTTCCGGTCTGGTGGGGCGATCCCCTGATCGATCACGGCCCCGCCACACTGGAAGGCGGGGATGTCATGCCTGTCGGCAACGGTGTCGTGCTGATCGGCATGGGCGAGCGGACAACGCCGCAAGCGGTGGGGCAGGTGGCGCGCGCCCTGTTTGCCGCCAATGCCGCCGAGCGGGTCATCGCCTGCCAGTTTCCCCGCAGCCGGTCTGCGATGCACCTCGACACCGTCTTTACCTTCTGCGACCGCGATCTGGTCACCGTGTTTGCCGAGGTGACGGATGCGATCCAGACCTATTCGCTACGACCGGGCAAGGCCGACAAGATGGACGTGACCGAGGAAACCAAGCCCTTTCTGGAGGTGGTGGCCGAGGCTTTGGAACTGAAGGCCCTCCGTACCGTGCCCACGGGCGGCGATGCCTATGAGGCGCAGCGCGAACAGTGGGATGACGCCAACAACCTTCTGTGCCTCAGTCCCGGCGTGGTGGTCGGCTACGAACGCAATACGCATTCCAACACGCTGCTGCGCAAGGCAGGTGTAGAGGTCATCACCATCCCCGGGGCCGAGCTTGGCCGGGGCAGGGGCGGCTCGCACTGCATGACCTGCCCGCTGATCCGCGATCCGGTCTAGGAGAGCCGCATGCCCCTCAACCTCCACGGCCGCAGCTTCCTGAAGCTGCTCGACTTTACTCCGGATGAAATACGCCATCTGCTGCGCCTCGCGGCCAGCCTGAAGGCGGCGAAAGCGGCGGGCACCGAACAACCACGGCTGCGAGGCAAGAACATTGCCCTGATCTTCGAGAAGGACAGCACGAGGACACGTTCAGGCTTTGAAGTCGCGGCCTTCGACCAAGGCGCGCATGTCACCTATATCGGCCCTTCAGGCAGCCATATCGGCCACAAGGAAACCATGAAGGATACGGCGCGCGTGCTGGGCCGGTTCTATGACGCCATCGAATACCGGGGGTTCAAGCAGACGGACGTGGACACGCTGGCCGCGTTCTCCGGCGTGCCGGTCTACAACGGCCTCACGGATGACTTCCACCCGACCCAGGTCCTGGCCGACCTGATGACGATGCACGAATTTACCCACAAGCACCTGTCAGACATCACCTTTGCCTACCTTGGTGATGCGTCCGGCAACATGGCGGCGTCGCTGATGGTGGGGGCGGCCAAGATCGGCATGGATATCCGCCTTTGCGCGCCCGAAAGCCTGTGGCCGGACCCCGCGATCAAGGCGCAATGCGATGCTCTTGCTGCGATGCATGGCGGGCAGATCACGTTGACGACCGACATTGCGCTGGCCGTCAAAGGCTGCGACTTCGTCTACACGGACGTCTGGGTGTCGATGGGCGAACCGGATGATGTCTGGGCCGAGCGGATCAAGCTGCTGACGCCCTACCGCGTTACTTCCGCCGTGATGGCTGTAACGGGCAACCCCTATGCCAAGTTCATGCATTGCCTGCCGGCGTTCCACAACCGCAACACCGAAGTGGGCGAAGAAACCTTTCAGAAATTCGGCATCGATTGCATGGAGGTGACGGAAGACGTGTTTGAATCCGCCGCCTCGGTGGTGTTCGATCAGGCGGAAAACCGGATGCACACGATCAAGGCGGTGCTTGTCGCCACATTGGGGGCTTGAGGATGCGCATTGTGGTGGCTCTTGGCGGCAACGCCCTGCTGAAACGCGGGGAACCGATGACCTATGAGGCGCAGCGCACGAATGTCCGCATTGCCGCCACAGCACTCGCCGATCTGGCCAAGGATCACCAGATTATTGTCGCGCACGGCAACGGCCCTCAGGTCGGCCTGATGGCGTTGCAGGCGGCATCCTATGCGCCGGACACGCTCTGGCCGCTGGATGTACTCGGCGCGGAAACCGAAGGCATGATCGGCTATCTGATCGAGCAGGAGTTGATGAACGCCCTGCCTGCCGGGGCCGAATGCGCCACCCTGCTGACGCGGGTCCAGGTCGACGTCCAGGACCCCGCTTTCGATCAGCCGACCAAGCCCATCGGGCCGGTCTACACGGCAGAAGAGGGCAAGCTGATCGGGGCCGCCCATTTGTGGTCGATGGTGTCGGACCCCAAGGGTGGCCTGCGCCGCGTGGTGCCGTCGCCCCTGCCGCAGCGCATCCTGGGGCTTGCAGCGATCCGCCTGCTGGTGGACGCCGGGGTCTGCGTGATCTGTGCGGGCGGGGGCGGCATTCCGGTGGTGCGCAATGATGCGGGCGGGATGGAGGGCGTCGAGGCGGTGATCGACAAGGACCGCACCGCCGCCCTGCTGGCTGAAGAACTGGAGGCCGACGCGCTGCTGATGCTGACCGACGTGGCGGCGGTGATGCGCGATTGGGGCACGCCGACCGAGGCAGCAATCAACAGCATCACGCCCGATGCGCTTGATAAGATGAGCTTTGCGGCAGGGTCCATGGGGCCAAAGATCGCGGCCGCGAGCGCCTTTGTGCGGGCGGGTGGCACCATCGCCGGCATTGGTCGATTGCAGGATGCGCGCGCCATCCTTGAGGGGCGGGCGGGCACGCAGATCAGGGCGGCGGGAACCCGCGCAGAATCGAATGCGAAGGGCGCCCGATTGCACCGGGACAAACCTGCATCAATGCCGACCTCTGCCTGATCGGCAACAGTTGGGAGTGGCCCTAAGCCAAGGCCGCATATCCGGAAAGGCGGCCCGCTATGAAGGCGTTCATCTACAACGGTCCCGGCAAGACAGCACTGGAAGACCGGCCCAAGCCCGAGATCACCGCGCCCACCGATGCCATCGTCCGCATCACCAAGACGACGATCTGCGGCACCGATCTGCATATCATCAAGGGCGATGTGCCAAGCTGCGAACCGGGCCGCATTCTGGGGCATGAAGGGGTGGGCATCATCGACTCTGTCGGTCCTGCCGTCACGGCATTCAAAAACGGCGATCATGTCCTGATTTCCTGCATCAGCGCCTGCGGGAAATGCGACTATTGCCGCCGCCAGATGTATTCGCATTGCACCACTGGAGGCTGGATCCTGGGCCACAGGATCGACGGCACCCAAGCCGAATACGTGCGCACGCCGCATGCGGATCTCAGCCTCTATCACATCCCCAAGGGGTCCGATGAAGAGGCACTGGTGATGCTGAGTGACATCCTGCCCACCGGGTTCGAATGCGGGGTGCTGAACGGCAAGGTCTCGCCCGGCAGCGTTGTGGCGATTGTGGGAGCGGGGCCGATCGGCCTTGCTGCCCTTTTAACTGCGCAATTCTACGCGCCGGGGCAGATCATCATGATTGACCTGGATGACAACCGCCTGAAAATTGCTGAGACATTCGGCGCGACCGCGACAATCAACAGCGCGGATGGCAAGGCGGTCAAGGCGGTGATGAAGCTGACCGACAAACGCGGGGCCGATTGCGTGATCGAGGCGGTGGGCATTCCCGCCACCTTCGCGCTGTGCCAGGAATTGGTTGCCCCCGGCGGCATCATCGCCAATATCGGCGTCCACGGCGCCAAGGTCGACTTGCATCTTGAAACGCTCTGGGACCGCAACATCGCCATCACCACGCGGCTGGTCGATACGGCGACGATCCCGATGCTGCTCAAGACTGTGGCTGCGAAAAAGATCGACCCCACGCGCCTGATCACCCACAATTTTGCGCTGACCGATATCCTTGCCGCCTATGACACCTTTGGCAATGCTGCCAAGACCAAGGCGCTCAAAGTCATCATCTCAACGTAAAAGCGGCCCGTCGTGATCAAGATAGGCCGTGTCGAAATCCGCCAGCGCCACAAGCCCGTCGAAATCATTGATGGCAACGCGGCCGCCCTGGAAGGTCAAAAGCCCCAGCTCGCGCAACTGGCGCAAGACCCGGTTCACATGCACGGCGCTTAGGCCAAGCGCGTCGGCCAGCATGTATTGCGACAGGGGGCATCTGTAGCCCTCGTTGGTGCCCAGTCCGACAAGCTTTAGGCGGGCGCCAAACTCCAAGAGGTAATGCGCGGTGCGTTCAAGCGCATTGCGCCGCCCGATGCCGACCAGATGTTCCGCCACCATGGCCTCGTCGCGCGATGCGGCCCATAAAACGGCAGTAGCCAGACGCGGCGTGCGGGCAAAGGCTTCCAGCAGGTCGGCGACGACCACCTCGGATGCCTCGACCTGCGTCACCGGTTCGATGTTGTGGTCTGCGGTCCGGAACAGCACGGACCGCAGGCCCAGAAAGTCGCCGGGGATCTGGAAATCCACGATCTGTCGATTGCCGTTCGGCAGCAGCTTGTAGGAACAGACCCAGCCCTTGGCCAGGATATAGCAGGATTGGCCAACTTGCCCCTGATGCACAAGATCGACGCCCGCGACAAAGCTGCGCCGCCGCCGATGCAGCCGGTCAAGCATGGCCAGGTCTTCGTCCGACAAGGCGACGAAGGCACCCAGTTTGCGCGCAAAAGGGCTGTTTTGTGTCACCGATCGAACCTGATGAGAGGAATGACCGGCGTGCAGGCTCAGGCTTGCCGTCGCAGCAGTGTTGGCAAACAAAGTGTTCATTGAAGCTGCTTTCGATCAATTCGACACAGACAAACACTGCCAAGATGAAATCGGTTCCGTGTGCGGCGACAGTTTCTGTCGCCGACAACGGCATGAATGGAAAGACAACGACAATGGCCCAGTCGAATGATGTGTCAGGTACCGCCGCGCTGGCAATTTGCGAGTCACTGCTTTTGGCCCTGAATGACCGCAATATCCTGCCGGAATCCGAGATCATCGGTATACTGCAAGACGCGGCGGCGGCACATCACCATACCCCGAAAGACGATGGCCGGACCGATCTTCATGCAGCGGTCGAAAAGTTGATCAACGGCATTCTGGCGGGTGGCAATTCGGTGCGCGGGCGGTAAGTCAGACGGCAAGGTTGCCCATAAAGCGCGCACCGATGCGCGCGCGCAAATCCAGCGGTTCGGCCTCCATCGCCTGCGCCATGGCGAACAGGTGCCTGCGCGCATCATGCAACTGGTCGATCAGGCCGATGACCACACCCAAAGCGTCGCTTTGCAGATCGAAATGATCGGCGAGATCGCACAGCAATGCCAGACGCGCCAATTCAACAGGGCGGAACACCGGGCCATGGGCGGACAGGTGCGCTGCAACAAGATCGGCCTGCAGGAAGGCTGCAAGCCGGGCGTGTGACAAGCCGGGAACGGCGGCGATGGTCTGACGCGTGGTGAAGTATTCGGTCATTGCGGTGTCTCCATCATCATCGCAGCACGGGGGTTATGGGCATGGGTTTTGCGCCAGTCCTGCAGGAAATCAGAAAGCCCGGCGTCGATCACGGGCGGGGCGACGATCTGCAATTCGATCAGTGCGTCACCTGATGTGCTGTTGGCGCGCGTGACCCCGCGCCCCCGCAGACGCAGGATGCGCCCGCTGCTGGTGCCCTTCGGGATGCTCACGCTGACTGGCCCGTTAATTGTCGGGGCAGTGACTTTGCCGCCCAGGATCGCCTCGTCGATGGTGATCGGCAGCGTGATATGGATGTCACCGCCATCCCGCCGGAAGACCGGATGCGGCAGCACTTGCACCGTCACTAGCGCATCGCCCGCCGGTCCGCCGTCATAGCCCGCACCACCCCGACCTCGCAGGCGCAATGTCTGGCCGTCCTGCAGACCTTTCGGGATTTGAACCTCGATGTTGCCGCCTTGGGGCAGGGTGATCCGGGTCTTGACGCCGTGCACCGCATCCAGAAACGGCACCGCCAGCGTGTAACGCAGATCGGCGCCGGGATGGGCAAAACCGGGGCCTGGCCCAGGTGCGCGCTGCCGCAGGATATGGGCAAAGATGTCCGACGGATCGCCGAAATCGTCAAATCCGCGGCTTTGCCCGAACCCCTGGCCCGGGGCATCGGCATGTTCGCGGTAATAGCTGCGGGGCGGGCGTTCAGCCCCGGTCGAATCAATCTCACCCGCATCAAACCGCGCGCGGGTTTCGGGGTCTTTCAGCAGGTCATGCGCCGCTGTCACCGTCTTGAACCGCGCTTCGGCGCCGGCATCGTCGGGATGCAGGTCGGGATGCGAAGTCCGCACCAGTTTGCGGTAGGCTTTCTTGATCTCCGACGCCGTGGCGGCTTTGGTCAGACCAAGGGCAGCATAGGGATCTACGCTCATCTGGTCCTCGATGCAGCAAACATCACTGAGGATAGGGAAGTCTGGCTTCTGCGCTTTGACGTGGATCAGTGTCGCGCCGACAGGCTGACATGGATCAACAACAGCGACCGGAGAAATCGTAGCTTCAAGAGCGGCGATCAGGAAAGGTCATACGATGATGAATGGAAACTACATGGGCTTTGGCGGCATCTGGATGGTGGTCACGGGCGTTCTGGTGGTTCTGGCCATAGCGGCTTTGGTCAAGTACCTGCGCAAATGAAAGGCGACACGACGGCCTCGGGGGAAAACGCGGCGGCGATGGCGGTTGACCCGGTCTGCGGCATGACGTTGGCGGTGAAGGTGAAGGTGAAGGTGAAGCTGGATACCCGGACGGAAAGCTTTGGCAACAAGCACTTCCATTTCTGTTCTGAAAGATGCCAGACCAAATTCAAGGCGGACCCGTGGTTCTATGCTTCGGGCAAGGCCCCGCCAAAGGTCACGCCATGGCCGCCGCCACGCGGTACACTTGTCCGATGCACCCGGAAGTCTTGCGCGATGCACCGGGTATCTGTCCGATCTGCGGCATGACACTGGAACCTGTGGTGGCCTCGGACGCGCCCTCGCTGGAACTGGCCGACTTCACCCGGCGGATGTGGATTTCGGCTGCGGCGGCGGTGCCGTTGGTGATCCTGACCATGGGTGGGCTGGTTGGTTTGCCGGTGCGCGATTGGATCGGGCATGCGGCTGCGGGATATCTGGAATTTGTGCTGGCGACGCCGATTGTGCTATGGGCGGCTTGGCCGTTTTTCCAGCGCGGCTGGGCCTCGGTCAAGAACCGCAGCCCAAACATGTGGACACTGATTTCCATCGGGGTCGCCGCCGCCTACGGCTATTCCGTGATCGCCACCTTCCTGCCGGGTGCATTCCCCGAGGCCTACCAGCTGGGGATGGGCGTCAGCACCTATTACGAGGCGGCGGTGGTGATCGTGGCACTGGTGTTTGTAGGGCAGGTGTTGGAACTGCGGGCGCAGGAACGCACCGGTGATGCGATCCGGGCCCTGCTGGACCTTGCGCCCAAGACCGCGCGGCGGATTCTGCCGGACGGCACGGAGTATGACGCGCCCTTGGCCAATATCATGACAGGCGACCGTCTGCGCGTGCGCCCCGGCGATGCGATGCCGCCAGGAGGGGGCATCCACGCCATCAACAGAGCCCCGCTGGTCCCATGGCCAGATCCGGGTTGCCCCTCGTCGTCGAGATCAGGGTCAATGACAAAACCCGGTCCGGGTGACTTGCAGCCAGCACCTGCGCGATCACCCCTCCGAGTGAGCCGCCAACGATATGTGCTCTGTCAATTTCAAGCGCGTCGAGCAGTCCGACCGCGTCGTTGGCCATATCCGACAGCGAATAGGCGAGCGGAAGTTGGCGACCTTCGGCAGCAGCACGCTGGATCGCTTCATATTCGGGCAGTCCTGCGTCCGTGAAATGGGTCGAGCCGCCATTGTCCCGGTTGTCGAACGTAATCCAACGAAAGCCCGCAGCGACGAGCTGGTCGGCAATAGGGTCCGGGCCAGCCTCCATCGGCGACCCCACGCCCCGAATGAACAAAATCGGTTCATCGGTGGCTGAGCCATGCTCCATGTAGGCGATTGTCAGCCCATTGGCGGTCGCGACGCCTTGACGCGTGTCGGACAGCGCCGGGTTTGACAGGCATATCATGGCGGCACCGGTCAGTTGGGCAAGGTGATTTCGCAGATTGCGCACAACGCTATCCTCTGGGTGTTGGTAGCTTGATCCATGCAGGCGTTCAAGCCGCGTAAGCCTTGGACCTTGCAAACCATTGTGGGAACTAAAAAGTTCCCGCGCGGCCGGTTGAACCATATAGATCGCTTAAACCCAGACAGCCTTGTTAACGGGACCGGTTCGACTAAAGGCAGCGCGTGAAAGAAGGTAACCTGCATCAACTCAAATCTTTCGATGCCGAACTAATCTGGACGCAAGATGAAATTGGCACAAGATGAAAGAGGACGTCGATAGTGGTTGAACCGGCCCCGCCTCAACAGCTCAGGCGTTCGCTCACGCTCTGGCTCGCCGTGCTCTATGGGCTTGGCGTGACGGTTGGCGCGGGCATTTATGTGCTGGTCGGGATTGCAGCGGGGCGCAGCGGCATGCAAGCGCCGCTGGCCTTCGTCTTTGCCGCACTGGTCATGTCGTTCAGCGCAGCGTCTTTTGCCGAACTTGGCACGCGCATGCCGGTCAGCGCCAGCGAGGCTGCCTATGTTGAAAAGGCGTTCAACCGGCCGTGGTTAAGCCTGACCATGGGGTTTCTGGTTGTGCTGACGGCGACAATCTCGGCAGCTACGATCAGTGTCGGCAGCGCGGGTTATCTAGGCGTTTTCGTCAATCTGCCGCCTCCGTGGATCATCACGCTTGTCGTGCTGTCGATGGGGCTTGTGGCCTGTCTGTCGACCCGCCAATCCGTTACCCTGGCGGGCATCATGACCCTGATTGAGCTTGGCGGGCTTGTGCTGATCATCATCGCTGGCGTCGGGGCGGAGAGTGGTGTCGTGACCCGCCTGCCAGAGATATGGCCCGCCTCGGGCGATATCGGCGTATGGGTCGGGCTGTCAGGTACGACACTGATCGCGGTATTTGCGTTCATCGGGTTCGAGCATCTGGTCAATGTCGCCGAGGAAATGAAGAACCCGTCGCGCACGTTGCCGTGGGCGCTGTTTCTGACGCTGGGATTGACCGCTCTAGTCTATGCGCTGGTGGTCTGGGTCGCTGTTGTCGCAGTGCCACCGGACGAGCTTGCCACATCCAGCGCCCCGTTGGCGCTGGTGTTCGAGCAGCTGACAGGCATGCCACTGAAAACGATGAGCATCATCGCCGTCGTGGCCACGCTGAACGGCGTCATTGTCCATGTCATCATGATCTCGCGTGTTCTTTACGGGCTGGCGGCCCAAGGCAATCTTCCCAAGGCTCTTGCGCATCTGAACCCCAAGACCGGCACGCCGCTGATTGCCACTGCTCTGGGCATCACCGCCATTCTGTTGCTGGCGCTTGCGGTCCCATTGTCGGGGCTCGCTGATCTGGCCGCCCGCTTTACCCTCGTGGTTTTTGCGATCATCAATATCGCCCTGATCCGCATCAAATGGCGCGAGGCGGCGCCGCCGCTGCATGTGTTTGTCTGCCCGGGGTGGGTGCCTGTTGCGGGCTTGATCTCCAGCATCGGGTTTCTTCTGCTGGATCTGGCTTTGCGTTAACCAGATGAAACAGAAAACCGGATCACCTGACAGCAACCGCCTCAAACGCTCCGCCCTGGCCGTTGCCGGAATTGCCGGTATCCTGCTCTGCGTCCTTATCGCTTGGCCTTTCCTGGGGGCAATCACTTGGGCGCTTACGCTTGCGATCCTGTTCTTGCCGCTCCACGTCCGGATCGAAAGGAATATCAGGCATCCAAACATCGCGGCCCTTTTGTCCACCACGATTGTGATCGTCGTCGTGGTTGTACCGGCTGCATTTGTGGTCGAACGCCTGATTACCGAAGCCGCGTCCGGGATCCTGTCGCTTCAGGCCCGTGTCGAGAGTGGCGAACTTCAGGCCCTTCTCGACAGACATCCTGCCATTGCACCCTTTGGCGCTTGGATCGACCGGCAGTTCGATTTGCCGTCGATGATGTCCGCAATTGCGACCTGGCTGAGCAACCTCGGGGCGATATTCGTCAAAGGGTCGTTGCTGCAAGTGGTCGAAGTGTTCATCACCTTTTACCTGCTGTTCTACCTCCTGCGCGACAGGCTTGCGGCCAAGACCATGATCAAGGCATGGCTGCCGCTGACACCGCCCGAGACCGAACAGGTGTTCCGCCGGGTCGCTGAAACAGTCCACGCGACGGTTTACGGCACATTTGCCGTCGCCGCAGTTCAGGGCACCATGGGCGGACTGATGTTCTGGGTGCTCGGTCTTCCCACGCCTCTGCTTTGGGGGTTGGTGATGGGTCTTTTGTCAATCGTGCCGGTCCTTGGCGCTTTTGTCGTCTGGATACCTGCGGCGATCCTGCTCCTTCTGGATGGAAGCTGGGTACGCGCTCTTATTCTTGCGACGTGGGGCGGGATTGTGGTTGGCAGTATCGACAACGTCCTGCGACCGATATTTGTCGGCACCCGGCTGCGCCTGCATACTATCCCGGCGTTCATTTCCATTGTCGGTGGTCTGCTGCTGTTTGGCGCGCCGGGGTTTATCTTAGGCCCTCTCACGGCGACAATGACGATGCTACTTGTAGAATTCTGGACACAACATGCGGAATCAAGCCAAGCACCCAACTGAGCTAACCGCGTTGCTAGAACGATGGAAATGACTAAGCAGCGCGAGGAGCTGGCTTGCCGCTCGACCGGATTGCCAATGATACTCGCACCACCCTGTGCACAGTGGCGCAGCTCGTCCAGGCCGAACATGTGCGGCCCCTCGATCTCTATTATCAAATCTTCAATCGGGATCGGGCGCGCGGCCCTTTTCGTGCACATAAGCTGTTGGGTCACATCGCGTTCAGATGCCGCGTGTTGTGTTGACGTTACCCCCCAAGTTCTATCGAACCTGGGCAAGCCTCCGACTTTACCGAAACGACCATCGATGCTTGCCGCACCATCTCGCAATCGGCGACGGCTGCAAACCGGACCCAGCGGTCGTTGGCCTGACGCAAATTGCTATAAACCGTCTTTATTATATTACAGCTTCAATGCACTACCGATGAAAGAGCCCGTCGCAAAGCGACATCACGAGGATCTGGCGCAATGCCACGACCAATACGATTGGTCACATATCCGTATCCAATGCCAACGCCGGGATCGGCATAACCGAGAGAGCCGCCTGCACCCGGCGTGCCGAATGCATCGTCGTGTCCAAAGGAAAACCCCGCGAACGGCTTCATGAAGCCAAGGGCATATTTGGCGTCGCCCCGCAGCACTTCATCAAAGAACCCACGGGGCGGCGCGCGGGCCGGTGCGCGCAGTTCGTCAATCGTTTTAACCCGCAAGCCGAGCGCCTCGCCACCGATAGCAAAGCTGCCGTAAGCCTTGGCGACGGCCCGTGCCGTGCCCACGCCGCCGCCCGAGGGCACCTCAAGGTTCCTGGCGTAAATGAGCTTGTCATCCATCACGACGGCTGAACCCGGGTTCACCATACAAGCGCGAAAGGTTGACGACCAGGGGTTCAGAAGTGCCAGGATCATCGGCAACGGATAGCCAAGGACCGATGGCACCAAACCGGGCATTGCCAGCACAGCAAGTCTGTCGTTGGAAATGGTCTCGGGCAAGCCGATGTAGAATTCGATGCCCAGGGGGGCTGCGATCTCTTCGCGAAAGAACTGCCCCAGACTGCGGTGGTCCGGATCGATCCGGCGGAGGAGTTCGCCTTCGTAAAAGCCGAGCGAGATGAAGTGATAGGCATTGCGGGTGCCGGGCGGCCATTGCTGCCTTTCCCCTGCGAGGATGTCGGCAAGCCGCTGTGGGTCGGCGATGACCGCGCGATCGACCTTTTCGTGAAAGGCGTGGAGGCCGGCCTGATGGGCCAAGAGGTGCCTGACAGTGATGTCGCCCTTGCCGTTCTGGGCGAATTCCGGCCAGTAGGCCGCGACAGGCGCGTCGTAGTCGAGCCAGCCCCGGGAATGCGCCAGGGCCAAAGTCATCGCCGACATGCCTTTGGTCAGCGAGAACACGATAACCATTGTGGCCTCTTCCCATGGCTCGCCCGACGCTTCATCGCGCGTGCCGCCCCAAAGATCGACGACCTTCTCACCGTTGTGATAGACGCAGCACGCACCGCCAAGTTCGCCACGCTCTGAAAAGTTCGCCTCGAAGGCCGTTTTCACGGCCTCAAAGTCGGGACGGACGGTGCCGTTCACTGCAATCCTCTTCTGACTGTTCATGAATGCCTCGTGGAACGCCGCATTCCAAGCTTATCTCTGATCATCAAGGGCGCATTGACCCAAAGCAGTTTCGGCAAGTCGAGGGCCCGTGTTCAGATCGAATGCGCAACGCGCTTTTCAGACCTCTGTCTTGGGTGTGGGCGAGTGGGTCGATAGGGGGGCCTGAAAACTGTCGGTCAGGATATCGAGTGCCTGCCAGTCCGTGTATTCCTTGTCGCTGTCCAGATCTGCCCCTGGGTCCTTTGCGGCGAGAATGCGGCGCATGATAAACCGACGGAACATGTCATACTTCGATGGCAGATAGGCACCCGCGACCTGTTCTACGAGTCCGGGCGTCCAACCCGTCGCCGCCTTGAGGTCCTCCAGGATGTTCTCGGCCCCTTTCCAGTCATCGGCGTCATGACCAGCGGCCGCGAGTGAAACCGAAAGAAATAGCGTAGACTTTGCATGAAGCTGTCCGGCATATTTGGCGACAAAATCAGAGAGGTCTTTCTGGTAGTGTCCAGCATGGATCGAAGCCGCCAAAATCACCCGGTCAAATCGTTCTAGGTCAATGTCATCCGTGTCAACAAGCGCAAGAAGTTCGACCGCCTGGCCACTGTTGGCAAGCCGGTCAGCGACCCGCCGCGCGATCTTCCGTGTCTGCCCCTCGCTGGTGGCATAACTTACTAATACAGTCATTGTTGTCTCCAATGTCTCTTGATTGCTTCAAGGAGCCGCCGATATGTTCGGTCTTTTGCGATTGATTGGTGATCGCACCCAGCCCCTAGATTAAAACACCATCTTGCGGAGTAGACACTGATACGGGTCAAGTTGGGCCGCAAATCTGTGCCTGGGCTGCCCAGGGTCAAAAAACTTTTACCTTGGGCAGGCTTTCTGCTGGCTTCGAAAGTGGCACCGAAACGACCAGACCAGTCGCGTTGCCAAAGGTCTTGGTGTCCTGATCCAGATCAACCAGCCGCATGTCCCCGGCTGTTAAACTGGAAATCTGAAGGCATGGAATTGCATTCGGCCCGCTGTGTTTCGCGCGAGGGCCGGTCAGGGTGACATTGGACACGAAAGGCAATCAAGTGACATGCGACGCCAACCGCTTTGGCGGACAAGAATACTATGTTCACCAGAACCGGCGCTGTGGGATAGCTCATTCCTGTGTCAGTTTTGCCCGAAGCGCCTTTTGCCGATCCCACGTCAGCTTTCGGGGGTGACATTGTCCTCATCCCTCATCAGAAGTGCACTTCTTGCGCTAGGCCTCGTTCTGGCGGCATGGTCGGGCACCGCCTATCTTGTGCCGCCGGCACAACGACCGCTCGATGCGCCTCCCGGCGTTTTCTCTGCCGAACGGGCAATGGTTCACGTCGCAGTGCTCAGTGCGGCACCAAGACCCGTGGGGTCGGTTGGTCATGCCGCGGCGCGCGACTACCTCGTGGCGGAACTGCGCCGCCTCGGACTGGTCGCAGAAATACAGGACACCGTCAGCGCCTTTCGGTTCCCCGGAGCGGAGGGGTTTGGCGCGGCACGGGTGCAAAACGTCATCGCGCGTATCGCTGGCACGGAGTCCGACAAGGCCATCCTGCTGAATGCCCATTACGACGGCGCGAACACCGGTCCTGCGGCGGGCGACTACGGAGCCTGTGTGGCGGCGGTTCTGGAAACCTTGCGTGCGCTGCGGGCCGGGCCACCGCTGCGCCATGACGTCATTGTGGTGTTTTCGGATGCCGAGGAAATGGGCGATCATGGCGCCCACGCTTTTGCCACGCAGCATCCGTGGATGCAGGATGTGGCGCTGACGGTAAATTACGAGTCGATGGGTACCGCCGGGCCGGGCACGCTTTATGTCACCAGTGCGCACAATGCAGCGTTGGCAGGCGCGCTGAACGGTGCTTTGCTGAACGGATTTGGCAGCTCTGCGATCACCGAGCTTTTCAATGCCATTCCCGACATGCGCTCTGCCTGCGACCTGCAGGATTATCTGGATGCAGGCGTCGCCGGGGTCGGCTTCGTCCTGCATGGTCAGACGCAGAATTATCACACGCTTCTCGACGATCCGGCCCATCTTGATCCCCGCAGTCTGCAAAGTTTCGGCAACGGCGCACTGGGTCTCGTGCTGGCCTATGATGAGTTGGGGCCGCAAGGCATCGAAGCCGCAGGCGACGCGGTGTTCTTCCCGTTGGCGCCGTTTGGGACGGTTGTTTATCCGGCCGGCTGGTCGCTTGCTCTCGCCATGGCGGCTTTCGGTATTGCCGTCCTCTTGACAGGAATCGCAGTCGCGAAACGTCGACTGCAACTGGGTCCGGTGATCGGCGCCTCCGCCGGTCTTCTGGCGACAGCGGTCCTGGCTGGCGCGGTCTGCATCGCTCTCTGGGCCGGGATCCGCATCCTGAATCCGAACCTGCAGGTCTTTCTAGTCGGCGGCTTTGCCACCGCCTGGCATGTAGCGGGCCTTTCGGCGGCTGCGATTGCGGTGACGGTCATTGCGGTTTCATTGCTACGCCACTGGTGCGGGTCCAGGAACCTCCTGACCGGTGCAGTCATGTTGTTTGCCGCCATCGGTCTGGCCTTGGCTGCGACCTTGCCGGGAACATCCTATGTCGCCACGCTGCCCGCCCTGACAGCACTTCCGGCCCTTGCCCTCGTGTCCTTCGGGCGGTCTGGCCCCATCCGCGACATGTCTGCGCTGTTGTCGTCCATGGCAGTTACGGCCCTCGTTGCCCTGCTCGTGGCGCCGTCTGGCATGCTGGTGGCCTTTGCGGTTCGTCTCGAGGCGTTGTCGGGCCTGCCCCTGCTGGCGCTCCCGACGGTTCTTGCAAGCCTTGCAGCCGGGTTCGTTCTGGCGATGTGCGGCGATGCCCTTCCGGATCAGAACCGGCGGACCCTGCCACGCCTGGCAGGTCTGACCCTGCTGGCCAGCTTCGCGGCACTGGGCGTCGGCATGGGCCGCTCCGGCTTCGACGCCGCCCATCCCCGCCCCGAGTCGGTCCGCTACGATCTTGACGCGACGACCGGGGCAGCGCGATGGGTCACCAACGATCCCTTTCTCGGCGGGTGGAGCGGACAATTCATCCCTGCGAGGACGGCACGCCTGCTTGACGGCGTCACGGCACCCGGGGGGCTTCCGACCTTTGCCGTCGATGCGCCGCACTACGATCTCTCCGGGCCAAACATCACGCTGGTCGCGGAAACCGGCACGGTCGAAGGCCGGCATTTGCGGCTGCTGATCCGGTCACCCCGGGCCGCCCCCTTCATATTGGTGCAGGTTAACGCCGACGGACCGATCACGGCAGCGTCTATCGAAGGCCAGAGCCTCGATCTGGCAACCTTTGCCCCTGCGGCCGAAGGCAATCTGAGCTTCTACGCCTCTGCCCTCGCCGCCGACGGCTTCACGCTCGAACTTGCGCTGATCGGCGACGCAGAAGTCCGCATATCGCTTGCCGACATGTCGGACGACTTGCCCGGACCCCCGGTTGCGCGCCCTGCAAATACAATGCCCACGCCCGGTGCGACCCGCGATGGAACGGTGGTGCGCAGCACGTTCGAGTTCTGAGATTGTCTGGCCAGCCCTGAGCCCAAAGCGGCGCCTCGCCCTTGCAGAAGCGTGACACGCAGCATGAAGACTGAGCGGCTTGACTGCCAATGTGGTCAGGACTGCCAGAATTCCGACGCCGTGCGGAACTTGCGCGCCGCTTGCTTCAAATCAGTCAGCACTTGGTCCTGACGCTGGTCCGCCCATGTGCCCAAGGCTTTGATGCTTGCCAACATTTCGGCGCTGCCGTCAGCCGCCAGGTCGTGCGACAAAGCCTTGGTCACCTCTGCATCATTGGCGGCTCCGATGATGTCGCGGACTGCATCGCTGCGTTTGCTGTAAGCCTTCACGCGGTGCGCAGGGTAGGTGCTGCCCAAAAACCGGATCGCGGCGTTCAGCCTGTCCAAGGCCTTGCGAAAATCATGCAGGGCTGGCATCGACTGCCGCGACGGATGCCGCCCTGCCTGTCTGGCCTTTTCGGCAAAGCTGTCCAACAAGACAGGCGCTATATCTGACAGGCGTTTGGTCAACTGCTTGGTCTCGTTATCCGGCGGCACTGCGACGGTCGTCTCGGCCCAAAGCGCAAGCTGCAAGATCAGAAGGGTGAAGTCCTGGCCGCAAATCGCACCTTGGACTGCAAAGTGAACGTCCGTTCGTTTAGCATTGGCAAGGGCTAACAGGTCTGTCCAATTGTGCTGTGGTAAATCGGTCATGAGGGCGGGCAGAGTTTGCAGGCAAAACACATCCCAGTCGCGGGCTGCACCAAAAATTTGCGCAAACTGCTGCAACGAAACTGAGTACCGGGCAACGTCGCGCTTATTCAACAGCGGACGAAACAGCCGAAACACGGCGCGCAGTTGCCGCAGTGCGCCGCGCATCTGGCGCAAGGCTTCGGGGTCGCCCGAGAGGGTTGGTGCGCCGTTCGCAGTCAAATGGCCCAGCAGCGCACCGATGATTTGGCGCAGGCCAGCGGCGGCTGTTACGTCGTTGCCGATGCTTTGCTTGCGCAAGGTTGTGGCACCACAGCCTTGGGCATTGCGCAGCGACCATCCGCGCGCCGCCTTGCTTTGCGCACTGATCCACATAGGCGTTGTTGCGGCAAGCCGGATCGCGATGCGATACAGCGGGGCCATCGGGCCGTGTTTGAGTTCGAGTTCCATCTCGCAAACTGGTTCCGACTTGTCCCCCGACACAATGCTGCCGATGTCCAACGATGCCTCAGCTTCGGTCCCATTGTCCAGTTCAAGCAGACGACGGGTGCGCCAGACATCTGTCACAATGACCGGCTCCAACCGATCCGCAATATTCTCTGCAAGGGCTGCAAGCTCTGCGACACCGGTCAGCTTTCCCACGTCCGGCGCCCCGTTTGTGACCGGCCATTCCCATTCAAGCCGGCTGCTTGCAAGCCCGGTGCCCGCGTCACGCGACTTTACGTTTTGAACGAAATCGCCATTTTCGTCCCTGATCCGCAGCGTCAACCCGGCCGCGCGCAACAGGCTGTCCGGGGTGTCGTGATAGGTCGTGATCTGATGTACGCGCAGCGCGGCGGGGCCAAAGATATCATCCGCCCGCAGAATTGCTTCGCTTTCGGGCATCAACTGAAACTTCAATTCAACCTCAACCGGCGGCTCAGTCGTCTTTTTTCTGGCACGCAAACTGGCACCTCCTGTCGTTCGGCCATACCGTTTTGGCCCTTGCAGCGCCGAACCGTGGCCAATGCGGACCCACCTCAACGTTCTGGTCCGTACCAGATTTCCATCACTAGGACTTGATGCACATCATCGTGGCAGCATATCCCACATCCAATTGACAAGACTGTGCCGCGCCGTCGGCAACCTTGTCGCCATCGCCGCATCAATTGGCACGACCGCGCAAAGGTTGCCTGTCAAGATCCTGTGGCTGCCGGACCGACAGACCCGACTGGGCCGCATGCCGGTCGCGATGATCGGGGTTGATCTTTTTGGCCAGATCGCCACCATCCTAACCTGCGGCAACCCGCTTGGGCGGCGTTTGGTCCATGACCTTTGCAACGCCCCTCCGAGCAACCCGCGTGCCGAAAAGTGCTGCGCGACATTGCGGACGATTGCAGCAAAGGACACATGATGACCGATGATCACCTGACCGCTTTGGAACTTCGTCTGGCGGCTGCTGCCCCGGCCGACCTTGCCGCAATGGCCGCGGAATGGCTTGCAAGCGCATGGCCGAAAGACGGCAAAAGCCCGACATTTGATCCAGCTTTGGCTATTTCACTGGACAAGGTCCTGCGGTTGACGGTGGAAACCTTTCCAAATTGGGTCATTGCCTTGCAAGGGACGGCTCATCCGACAGCGGGTCACTGGTCCTGCACATTGCGCAAATCGGGCCTGCGGGATGATTACGAAATGATCGGCATCGGCAGCGCGCCGACAGCACCCTTGGCGATGATAATGGCCTTGCTGCGCGTGATGATTCGTCAGCCCAAGCGCAACAATTGAAAAGCGGTGCCGTTTTCGGGCGTGCCCAAACCAAACCAACCCAAACTTAAATTGTGCAGGACAAACAGGCTTGGCGTGATGGTGCGCAGCCGGATGGCCGGGACCAATACCATAGCGACCGAAGGAAGGGTCTGACGTGGGAGCTCACAGCAAACAGGTAGAAGCTTTACGGGCGCAGGTTAAAGCACTGCGCGCGGCAGTGGTTGCGTCACGGGCAGACTACGCAGGGTTCAGCGATACGATAAAACGACCGGTTTTTGCCGCAAGTGCCTTGAACCTGCAACACTACCTCACGCTGCGGCAGACCGACCTGCGCGCAATGCAGAGGCAGTTGATGGTTCTGGGGCTGTCCACCCTTGGGCGGGCCGAAGGGCATGTACTGGCAACACTGGATGCGGTCATCTGGGCGCTTTCGTGCATATGCGGGCAACCCAAGGCGCGCGCGCCGTCGGAACGTCAATTTCTGCGGGGGGCAGAGCGGCTGCGGCTGAACACCGATGATCTGTTTGGTCCACCAAGCGCCGGGCGCGCGGGGAGGATCATGGTCACGCTGGGGACCGAGGCCGCTGATGACCCGGCCTATGTCGCACACCTTGCCGCGACCGGCGCCGATGTGATGCGGATCAACTGCGGCCATGGTGATCCTGCCGTGTGGCAGCGGATGATTGCAAACATCCGGGCCGCTGCCAATGTGCGGCCAATGCGCATTCTGATGGACATCGCCGGCCCCAAGGTTCGTACGCTTGCGGTCAACACGCCCCAAAAGAACAATCGCCTGAACGTCGGAGATCACCTTTTGCTATGCCACACCTTTGCCCCGCAAAGTCCGTATCCGTTTCAAGCAACCTGCGCGCCTGCAGGTGTGCTGGACCGGCTGAAGATCGATGATCTGGTGTCACTGGATGATGGCAAGCTGAGCGGCAAGATCATGGCCCGCACCGATGATGGATTTGTGGTGCAGATGACGGCGGGCAGGCTGAAAGGTGTGAAACTGACCCCGGAGAGAGGGCTGAACTTTCCCGGCGTCGATCTGCAGCTTGATCCGCTGACCGAAAAGGACCTCCGCGATCTGGATTTCGTGGCGTTGAATGCCGATCTGGTCGGCATGTCGTTTGTGCAGAACGCACGTCAGGTTGCAGCCTTTCAGGCGGAGCTTGCTGCACGGCGACCCGATTGGCAGAAACTGGGTCTGATGGCCAAGATCGAAACGCCGATGGCGGTTCGCAATCTGCCCGAAATCATCATCAAGGGGGCCAGCCATCAGCCGATGGCCGTCATGATTGCACGCGGCGATCTGGCGGTCGAAATCGGGTTCGAACGCGTGGCCGAGATTCAGCAAGAGATTCTATGGCTGTGTGAAGCCGCTCAGATCCCGGTGATCTGGGCGACCCAAGTGCTGGAAGGGTTGGTGCAGGACGGGCTGCCGACCCGCAGCGAGATGACAGATGCGGCCAATGCGACTCAGGCCGAATGTGTGATGCTGAACAAGGGACCAAATCAGGCCGCTGCCGTGGCCGTGCTTGACCGCATGTTCCGGACCATGGCGGAAAACCAGTCCAAGAAAACCCCGATCTTGCGGGCGCTGAAATCCTGGCGCACGCCTGCGCCAGTTGCGGCGAAACAGCCAGTTCCGCCAATGCCTTAACCGATGGCCCCTCGCATGAAACTCCGGGTTTCCGCAGCCCGAGGGTCGCTGAACATCTGGTCGGTCAAGCCAATCTCGACCAGCCGACCAAGATAGAACATGGCGACCCGGTCGGCCACGCGGCGCGCTTCCATCATCGAATGCGTAACAAGCACGATTGCATGTGTGTCGCCCAGATCGAGGATCAACTTTTCGACCTTATTTGCGGCAATCGGGTCGATAGACCCTGTCGGCTCATCCATCAGCAACACGGCCGGGTTGGTACCCAAGGCGCGCGCGATGCACAGCCGTTGTTGCTGGCCGCCAGACAGATCAGGGCCTTGTTGCGCATGCAACCCGGCGCTGACCTCGTTCCAAAGATAGGCCCGCCGCAGACAGCGTTCGACATGCGCATCCATGTCCGCACCGTCTTTGGCGATTTGGTGGATGCGCGCTCCGTAGGCCACATTCTCGTAGATGGTGTCCGCAAAGGGATTGGGCCCCTGTGCTACCCAACCGAACCGCTGGCGATACTCCGGCAGATCGAGGTCGGCGCGAAAGATGTCCATGCCTTCCATGGAGATGCGGCCAGTGATGCGCGTACCAGGCACCTCCTCCAGCATCCGGTTGAGGCATTTCAGCGCCGTGGTCTTGCCACAGCCCGACGGACCGATAAAGGCGAGGACTTCGTCGTGATACAGATCAAAGGTCACATCAATCAGCGCATGGCGATCTTCATACCAGACGTTGAGGTTGTGAACTTCGATGAGTGGCGGGGTTTGCGGCGCGTTTTGCGACGGCGCGGGGCCAGTCTCTTTGAGGGGCAAAGCTTTGGATTTTTCTTGCATGCTGGTGCGGTCCTGCAAATTTCTGTCGCCGACAGATAACGCGCGGATCGATCCGGAAAGGCTGATGCACATCATCTGGGTGCTGAATGTCGCAAAAGGTTCACATCCACACGGCAAGCGCCGGTTTCCGCCCACCGTACTTGCCGCCGCTTTCGTGGACTTGGTTAAAGCTGGCGATGTCGGATTGATACAGATCAGCCACTTCGCAAGGAGCCTGTCCTAGAGTGTTTTCTGAATTCGCTGACCGGCAGTCTTGCATGTCACTTTCAGATCGGAAAATGCATGGCCCTGCCTGCAAGTGACAAGGCGTACTGGAGCCACGACGCCGCAGCGCTGATGACAGCCATGGGAACCGGGCCGGATGGACTGTCGGCTGTGAATGCGGCGGCCAAGCTGGCAAAACACGGCCCAAACACCGTGGGCGAGGACCAGCAGACGAACGGCCTGCGCCTGCTGCTGCGGCAGTTCGAAAGCCCGCTTGTCCTGATCCTGATCTTTGCTGCCGTCATCTCGCTGGCTTTGCAGCAATGGGTCGATGCATCGATCATCCTCGTGATCGTTCTGGGCAGTGCGGCCCTCAGCTTTACGCAGGAATACCGCGCTTCGGCGGCGGTCGAGGGGCTGAAACGGCGGCTTGCGCTGACCTGCCGGGTGCTGCGCGGCGGTGTCGAAAAGGTGGTGCCGGTCGATCAGATCGTATCGGGAGATGTGGTTTTGCTGTCAGCGGGTAACCTGATCCCCGCCGATGGTCTGGTAATCGCGGCTGAGGATTTTCTGGTTGCCCAAAGTGCGATGACGGGCGAGTCCTTTCCGGTGGAAAAGCGGCCCGGTGTGGTGAACGCGGATGCGCCCATCGCGGGCCGGACCAATGCGGTTTTCCTTGGCGCGTCGGTGCAAAGTGGCACGGCGCGGGTTCTTGTGGTGCACACCGGACAGCAGACCGAGTTCGGCGCGATTGCCGCCCAATTGCGCGCCCGCCCGCCCGAGACCGAGTTTGCCCGAGGTGTCCGGCAGTTCGGCGCGCTGTTGATGCGGGTCATGGTGGTGATCGTGCTGTTTGTGCTGATCGTAAATCTGGCGCTGGAACGCCCCGTGACGGATTCCCTGCTGTTTGCCGTTGCCCTCGCCGTCGGCATCTCGCCCGAATTGTTGCCCGCCATCATCGCGGTGACGCTGTCAGCCGGGGCACGCAAGATGAGCGCGCGCGGCGTGATCGTGCGCCGCCTGGATGCGATCGAGAATCTGGGCAGCATGGATGTGCTGTGTACCGATAAGACCGGAACCCTGACCACGGGCATCATGACGCTGGATGGCGCGCTGGATACCGCCGATCAGCCGTCGGACCCTGTGCGCTTGTTCGGCTACCTCAATGCAGCGTTTCAGAAAGGCATCGCAAACCCGCTGGACACTGCTCTGGTCGCCGCAGGGCAGGGGGCCGGGCTGACCACCGCCGGTTATGCCAAGATCGACGAGATTCCTTACGATTTCATCCGCCGCAGACTGACCATCGTGCTGGCACCGGAGACCACGCCAGACCAGCACCTGATCGTCACCAAAGGGGCCTTCGTCAATGTTCTGGACATCTGCACGATGCAGGACCGTGAGGGTGCCGAGGTGCCGCTGGACGTCAAGGCGCGGGCAGGTCTTGCCGCAATCTTCGAAGCTAAGGGCGGCGCGGGTTTGCGGGTGCTGGCCGTGGCCACACGGCAGGTTGCGGCCAAGCCGGAATATGACCATGACGACGAACAGGGCCTGACGTTTCGCGGCTTTCTGACCTTTGCAGACCCGCCAAAACCCGATGCAAAACGCATCATGGCCGACCTTCACCGGCTTGGCATCACGGTCAAGGTGATCAGCGGCGACAACCGGCATGTGACAGCCCATATTGCGGCGGCTGTCGGGATCGACACGGCGTCAATGCTGACCGGCGAGGCGCTGAACCGGCTGAATGACGAGGCGTTGTGGCATCTGGCCCCCAAAACCAACCTGTTTGCAGAAATTGACCCACAACAGAAAGAGCGGATCGTGCGGGCGTTGCAGCGCACCGGACATGCCGTGGGTTATCTAGGCGACGGCATCAACGACGCCCCCGCGCTGCATGCCGCTGATGTCGGCATTTCGGTCGAGGGGGCCGTGGATGTGGCGCGCGAAAGTGCCGATATCATCCTGCTCAGCCACGATCTGGATATTCTGCGCGCAGGCGTGGAGGATGGCAGGCGGACCTTTGTCAACACGCTGAAATACATCAATATTACCACCAGCGCCAATTTCGGCAACATGATCAGCATGGCAATTGCTGCCCCATTTCTGCCGTTCCTGCCGCTGTTGGCCAAGCAGATCCTGTTGAACAACTTTCTGTCCGACTTGCCGTCCATCGCGATTTCCAGCGACTCTGTCGATCCCGACCGGATTTCCTCGCCACAGCGCTGGAATATCAAGGAGATCAGACAATTTATGCTGGTGTTCGGCCTGATAAGCTCGGCGTTCGACCTAATCACATTTACGCTGCTGTTTTTGGTGTTTCAGGCGGGCGAGGCGACGTTCCAGACCACATGGTTCATCATTTCGCTGCTGACCGAGCTTTTGGTGGTGCTGGTCCTGCGCACCCGCAAAGGCGTGTTTGAAAGCGCCCCAAGCCGCTTGCTGCTGATATCGACGCTGACCATCGCCTGCGCGACTTTGACAGTGCCGTTTCTGGGAAATCTGAGCCGCGTCTTTGGCTTTGTGCCGCTGACATCGACCGAAATGGGGGCAGTTTTCGGTATTGTGTCAGGCTACATTCTTGTGACCGAAGCGGCCAAGCTGTGGTTCTTTCGGCCGAAGCAGGAAACCAAAACTCTGAAAAAGAAACGCAATCCGGGCTGAAGGATCGGCACACAGTTCGCGTGACTGACGCCAGATTTTGACACCCGCCCGAAAGCTGAAATCAATGAATACTGACGCGGAAATCGCACGGCGCAGATACCGGCAGGGGCTGCCCGCGCGCTGGCCCGTGTTGGCACCACTAACTCTGTTTGGCGTGACATTGATCCTGCGCATTATCGACATCTATGTGCTGCGACTGGATGAAGTGCTGGGCGAGATCATTCTGTCCAAATCGCTCGGTTTCGCATTGGTCGTCGGCTACACTTTGTGGGTCGGTAAGCACCTGTCGGCTATCGGGCTGCACAGCCGCAGGTTCGGTCCATCCCTAGCGATCGGGGCAGGCCTTGTAATGGCGGCGTTCCTTATCGCCACCTTCGTTCAGCTCCTGACGCTCGCGCCGGACCAATCGTTGATCCTGCGGGCAGTGGACCCCAAGACCGGGATGACAGGGGGGGTGGCCTTTGCGTTGCTCCTGATCACCGGCAATGTGATCAACGGTTTCATGGAAGAGGGCTTGTTTCGTGGGATCATGCTGCCGCATTTCCTGCAACGCATGCGGTTTCGCCGCGCCAACCTGCTGCAGGCTGCTCTGTTTTCTGCCTGGCATCTGGTCTGGCCCATCAAGGCCTGGCTGAGCGGCGATGTCTCTGCCGGTGGTGCGGTCGCGCAGGCAGGACTGTTGCTTTCGGGTGCTTTCATCGCGGGGCTGGTCTTTGGCTACCTTTTTTGGCGCACCGGCAGTCTGTGGGCACCGATGACCGCCCATTTCCTGAACAATGTGATGCACAACCTTTTGCAGGTTCAGACTGCCAGCGGTGATCTGCAGCCCGCTGTCGTCCTGTCGGTGGTCTCTGTTGTCGCGCTCGCATTTCTGGCAATTACCGTTGGGCCCTTGGCGCGACGACTGGGACTGCCACATTTGCGATCTTGGGGCGTCGGTGACTAACGGTTTGTTTCGTCATCGAGGCCAGATAGGGATGGCCTGCTACAGAGTGAACGGCGGTACGTGGTTCTGCGATAACATCGTGCGACACCTGCGGACGACCAATCGGGAGTGCGACTGATCTCGATCAATTGGGACCACCGCGCACCGTGAGACTATGTGACTTGATTAAATGGAAGCCGCACTGGCCAAAATCGGCGACCTGATCGGCGCGGTCTAAGGTGGCGCGTCGCGGCCGTTTGCCAACCTTGACAGGAAGAGGACGCCGAACCGGCTCCCGCCTGCCGCGCTTTCCGCACGCAGAATTCAATCTGACCCAGCAATCCCGGAGATGCCATGAAACAGTCCTCATCTATCCTGCCCGCCGCCGCACTGCTGCTCGCGTTCGATCCGGCGCTGGTTTTGGCCGAAGACCTTGGCCCGATTGATCCGCAGCACGACTATCATAGCTTCGCCAATGTCGATGAGGTGGTGATGACCCACGTCTACCTCAATCTGGATGCCGACTTTGTCGCCAAACAGCTGAAAGGCTATGTTGAACTTGATCTCAAACGCATCGATCCTGCCGCCACTACGCTGGTGCTCGACACCAAGGCGCTCGACATCGCGGCAGTCGAGCTTGTCAGCTCTGCCGGGCTTGCTCCTGCCAAGTGGGAAATGGGGAATGCTGATGAAACCTTCGGCACCCCGCTAACCATCGACATCGGCGCCGAGGCCACCAAGGTCCGCGTCAGCTATGCAACGACCAATGGGTCTGATGGGTTGAATTGGGCCGATCCCGCGCAGACCAGCGACAAAAAACACCCCTTCATGTATTCGCTGTCACAGTCGATCTACGGGCGCACGTGGTTCCCCCAGCAAGACACACCCAAGATCCGCGTGACCTATGCCGCCGATATCACCACGCCGAAAGACCTGCTGGCGCTGATGAGCGCCGATAACGACCCCAGTGCGATACGCGATGGCAATTACCATTTCGAGATGCCGCAAACCGTAGTGCCCTACCTGATCGCCATCGCCGTCGGTGATCTGCATTTCCAGGCGATTTCCGACCGTGCCGGTGTCTATGCCGAGGCCGGGATGCTTGAAAAGGCGGCATGGGAATTTGCCGATTCCGAAAAGATGATCGCGGCCGTCGAGGGGCTCTACGGCCCCTATCAATGGGGCCGCTATGATCTTTTGATCATGCCACCCAGCTTTCCGTTCGGCGGGATGGAGCATGCACGGTTGTCGTTCATCACACCAACGGTCATTACCGGCGACCGGGGGTTGGTCGACCTGATCTCGCATGAATTGTCGCATTCATGGTCGGGCAACTATGTCACCAACGGCACCTGGCGCGATCTGTGGCTGAACGAGGGCATCACAAGCTATGTCGAGAACCGGGTGATTGAGGCGCTTTACGGCAAGGAACGCGCCGATATGGACCTTGAAGTGAACTATGAGGATGGTCTGGCCGCAGTCAAAGATCTGCCACCCGAGGCGCAGCTGTTGGCCATTGATCTGCGAGGGCAACATCCCGATGCGGTCTTTTCGGACATTCCTTACACAAAAGGCATGCTGTTCTTCAAATTCCTTGAAGACCGGGTTGGGCGCGCGGATTTTGACGCGTTCCTCAAGCAGTACTTCGAGGATTTCGCTTGGGGCACGATCACGACTGATGTGTTCGAGACTTACCTCAAAGACGGCCTGATAAAGGCCCATCCCGAGGCGTTCACTGCGGCCGAGATCACCGAATGGATACATCAACCCGGTTACCCAGCGTTTGGCCCGGTGCCCAAAGCGGATGGCTATGCTTTGGCAGATCAAACCTTGGCCAAACTGGTCAGCGGTGAACTGGCACCCAGCGATGTCGACACCAGCGGCTGGATGATCCAACAGCAGGTGCGCCTGATCAAAAGCCTGCCACCGGATATGGACCCGGCCAAGCTGGCAGAGCTTGACAGAGCTTTGGGTCTTTCGACCACCGGCAACCTGAAGCTTGCCTACGAATGGCTGCTCTATGCGGCCAAAGCGGGCTACGCCCCGGCACTTGACACCCGATTGGAACAGTTGATGACGGAACAAGGCCGCATCGCCTTTACCAAAGATCTTTATGAAGCGGTTCTGGCCATTGATCCGGAACGCGCTAAGGCCGTCTATGCCAAAGCAAAGCCGGGATATCATCCGATCACTGTTTGGGAGGTTGATCAGGTTTTCAAATAGCTTAGCAAGGTACCGGTCAAAGCCAATAGCGCGCGTTGCGGGTGCGATAGGTCCGGGTTTTGGGGTAGGCAGGTTGTGGTTTCCTGTTCGGTGAAAGGAAACCGATGGAGATCTGGAGCACGCCATGACAAACCGGATTGAGGACGGCCACGATCAGCTTTCGCCCGCGTGGACGACTGAACGTGGCCCGGTTCGCAAACTTGAAAATCGCCCGAAACCGGAGATTGGCGGTGATCGTGCTTGGGTATTTTCCACCTTTGTTTGGAAACCTCGCCTATCTGATGCACCAAACCGCACGAAAACCTCGATCTTTTTGCCGACGGCGGTGAATGGAACGGCACGCATCACGTCACCCGTGGCGCTGGACACTAAGCCGGCATCAGCTGCGCAGGGTTGTGCGGTTCGTCCGAAAACGGCAGCAGTTTACAAAGATCAGGGCGCGGCGGGTTCACTTCAAATATCGTTGCAATCGGAACGCCATAGTGCGACGAAACATACGTAACTGCTACGAAAGTTACGGGTTTGCAGCGGGCCAACGTCCAATACCGGGCCCCCTCGCTGGTGAAGCCTTGGCTTCGATCAATGACCGAAGAAGATCACCCTGTCGAAGCGTCGGCGAACGCCGTGCCGAACCCCGGTGCGGGGGCGGCTGCTGTTCATCACTGTCTGGTCGTGGGCATGGGCGCGTCGGCGGGTGGGATTGAGGCGTTCAGCAAATTCTTTGACGCAATGCCCAACGATAGCGGCGCGGCCTTTGTTCTGGTGCTGCACCTTGATCCCACACGCGAAAGCCAGATGGCGAAGGTGCTGGCCGCGCGTACCACGATGCCAGTGGTTCAGGTCGAGGATCAGATGCGGATCCTGCCAAACCATGTGTATGTCATCGCCCCGGACCGGGATCTGACGGTATCGGCGGGCGTTTTGCACCTGATCAAGCCCGCCGAAAAGCGCGGGCACCGCCACCCGGTCGATGTGCTGTTCCGCTCGCTTGCCGCCGATCAGGGCGAACGGGTCATCGCTGTAGTGCTGTCGGGAACCGGCAGCAACGGCACGGACGGCCTGAAAGAGGTGCGCGCGGCGGGCGGGCTAATATTGGTACAGGACCCCGAGACCGCAAAATTCGACGGCATGCCCCGCAGTGCGATTGCCGCAGGCATGGCCGACCACATTCTTGCCCCCGAAGCAATGCCCGCCATTCTGGGGCAGTATTTCCGCAACGAATACATTGCCGAACCGAAAGGCGGCGAGACGTCGGAAACCAGTTCGCAGCACCTGATTGATCAGGTCCTGACAGTGGTACGCACCCGCACCGGCCACAATTTCAACACCTATCGGCGCAGCACCTTACAGCGGCGCATTCAGCGCCGCTTAAGCTTGCGCAACATCGCGTCGCTTGGCGACTATCTGGCCGATTTACGAACCGATCCGGCCGAGGCGGCCGTGCTGGTCAGGGATCTGCTGATCAATGTGACCAGTTTTTTCCGCGATGCTGACGCCTGGCGCACCTTGGGTGAGGTTGTCATTGCCCCGCTTGTCGCGGCGCGCGAAACCGGATCCACGATCCGGGTCTGGGTGCCAGGCTGTTCCACCGGGGAGGAAGCCTATACCGTGGCCATGTTGATCGCCGAACAGGCGACGCTGGCGGGCAAGGCGTTCGATGTGAAGATTTTCGCAACTGACGCCCGCGAAGATAACCTTCAAACCGCGCGCGAAGGCGTGTATCCGGCCGCCGCCGTCACCGGCCTTGACGACGCCCGAAAACGCCGGTTCTTTGAGGCTGCCGAGGCGACCTACAGGGTGAAGAAAGACCTGCGCGCCACGGTGGTGTTTGCCCCGCATAACCTGCTCAGCGACCCGCCATTTTCGCATCTCGATCTGGTGACATGCCGCAACCTTTTGATTTATCTGGAGCCAGACGCCCAGCAGGGGATTATCGCGCTGTTCCATTTTGCCCTTGAACAGGGTGGTGCCATGATGCTGGGCAACACTGAAACGGTGGGGCGGCACAGCGGGGTGTTCGAGCCGCTGTCAAAGAAGTGGCGGATGTACAAACGGATGGGGGCAACCCGGTTGGATATTGTAAACTTTCCGGTGCTGCGGGGCCAGCCAAGCAGGCAGAAGCCGGAACAGCCAACCACCATCCTGCAATCGCCCGACCAAAACCTGCCAGTGGGCGATCTGGCGCGACGTGCCTTGCTGGAACGGTTCGCACCCGCAGCTGTGCTGATTGATGCGGCAAGCCGCGTTGTCTATTTTCATGGCTCGACCAGTGCTTATCTGGAACAGCCAACGGGCGAGCCTTCAAGCGATGTTTTCCACATGGCGCGCGAGGGGCTGGTGACAAAACTGCGCAGTGCTGTCCGCAAAGCCCGCGACGAGGGCAGCGATGTCTCGTTCGACGCAAAGCTGCGGCACAGCGGCGGCCACCGTCCGGTCATGGTCACGGCGTCACCGATCACCGGGTCTGGCAAGGGGCATATCCTGATCAGCTTTGCCCCTGTGATTGCCGGTGAAGCGCGGACTATACCCGCCCCGCCGGAAAACCCGTCGCAAGTGGCAGATCTGCGGGATGAACTTGCGACAGTGCGCTCAGAGCTGCAGAACACCATCGAGCATCTGGAAACCGCAAACGAAGAACTGAAGGCGGCCAACGAGGAGGCCACCTCGATGAACGAGGAACTGCAATCGACCAACGAGGAACTGGAAACCTCCAAGGAAGAGATGCAGTCGTTCAACGAAGAATTGCATACGGTGAACGGGCAGTTGCAAAGCAACGTGCGTGATCTGGAAGACAGCACCAATGTTCTGAACAACCTGCTGGCTGGCACCGATACCGCCACGCTGTTTTTGGACGATAAGTTCTGCATCAAATGGTTCACCCCCGGTCTGCGAGAACTGCTTGACCTGCTGCCCGGCGATATCGGCAGACCGCTTGACCATTTCGCGCTGAAGTTTCGCGACGACAACCTGTTGTCCGACGCCGCACGGGTGATGCGCAAGCTTCAGGTGCTGGAAACCGAAGTGTCCGGCATCGATGGCCGCTGGCATCTGCGCCGGATGCTGCCCTACCGCACCCTGGATAACCGCATCGCGGGCGTGGTGATCACGTTCTTTGATGTGACCGATGCCCGCGCCGCCCGCCAGGCCAGCACCGAGGCCCGCATTTATGCGCAGGCGATTGTTGAAACCATCCGCCAACCGCTGCTGGTGATGGATGAAGCGCTGAACGTTGTCTCGATCAACCCGGCACTTGAGGCGCTGTTTCGGGTGTCGGAAGCCAAGGAGATTGGGCAATCGGTCTTTGATCTTGCCGAAGGCGGCTGGAACCTGCCGCAACTGCACGATTTGCTGGGAAAGCTGGTTGAGGATGCACAGCCGTTTAACGATGCCCAACTGGACCAGTCATTCCCGGGCATTGGGCTGCGTCATCTGTTGATCAATGGGCGCAAATTGCTGCGCGAGGGCGGGCGGCAAAGCCTGATCCTGCTGGCAATCGAGGATGTGACGGAACGGCGCCGGGCCGAGGCTGTGTCGCGCCAGCTGGCGGCGATTGTCGACAGTTCGCGTGACGCGGTCATCAGCATTGATGCCGACGGGCTGATCGACAGCTGGAATCCGGGAGCAGTGAGGATTTATGGCTTTGCTGCCGCCGAAATGATCGGCAAGCCGTTGTCGATGCTCAATGATCCGGGCCAGCCGGGTGACGTCCCCGACTGCCTTGCGCGGTTCCGCGAAGGCGCACAGACGCTGCACTATGAAGTGTCGCGGATGCGGGCCGACGGCACCCCAGTATGGGTGTCCGTGACGCAATCCCCGTTGCGCGATCTTTCCGGCGCACTGCTGGGGGCGTCCAGCATTGCGCGTGACATAACCGACCGCAGACAGGCCGAACACCAGCGCGGCATTCTGATGAACGAGCTTAACCACCGGGTGAAAAACTCGCTGGCCGTGGTGCAAGCCATAGCCTCGCAAACCCTGCGCGGTGACATATCCCTGCCCGATGCACGGGTTGCCTTTAGCGAGCGGTTGCGTGTGTTGGCCCGCGCACATGATCTGTTGGTGATGTCAAACTGGTCGGGCACTGATCTGGCCAGCGTAATTGAGGCCACTGTTGAGCCGCATAAGGGCGGGCAAAGCCGGTTTGGCATCGCGGGTCCGTATGTCGCGTTGCGGCCGCAGATTGCGGTGACGTTCTGCCTGGCCTTGCATGAGCTGTGCACCAATGCCGCCAAATATGGCGCACTGTCGGTGCCGGAAGGCCGCGTAGATATCACGTGGACGGTAACAGGCCCCGCTGACAAAGCCCGGCTGAGGTGGCAATGGACAGAATCCGGCGGCCCCCCGGTGAACGCCCCTTTGCGCAAGGGGTTCGGCTCCAGCCTGATCGGACAGGTTTTGCCGATGGAACTTTTCGGCGAGGTAACAGTTACTTATCCGCCCACCGGTGTCGTTTGCGTCCTTCAGTCGCCTCTGCCGGGCCTGGATCCATAGTTGGATATGACAATGCCTGCCGATACTGGCTTTCTACGTTTTATGATTTTGGATGACGAAGCCATTATTGCTCTCGATCTTGCTGGTATGCTTGAAGACCTTGGGCACTCTGTGGTGTCAATGGCGACCCGCGTGGCCGGAGGGATGGAATTTGCCCGACATGGCGATCTTGATATGGCAATTCTTGATATTAACGTTGACGGCGTGGCGTCATTCCCGCTCGCCGAAGTTTTGCAGGGGCGAGGCATTCCGATTATCTTTGCCAGTGGATACGGCGAACGTGGTTTGATAGATGGCTTTCGCGACGCACTGGTCCTGACCAAGCCTTACGGGATGGACGACCTGACCCAGGTGGTCGCAAAGGCGCGGGTTGTATCGTCACAGACTGCGACGCGATCTTGATAGAGATCAGTTCGAATGTCGCGATCGGCGCTATGATGAATCCTTTCAGGATGATGCCAGACGTGGAGTTGACGATGAAAGTGGCTGACAACGTCACGTGCCTGAGTTGCGGCCAGATCAATCGTGTACCCATCGTCAAACTGGATGCAGGCGCAAAATGCGCGAAATGCGGAAGCCCGCTGTTCAGCGGCCTCGTCGCCGAACTTGATCTTCAGGTGCACAACAAGGCAACAGCGCGGGACGAGTTCCCGATCATGGTCGACTATTGGGCACCGTGGTGTGGACCATGCCGCACGATGGCCCCGGAATTTGCAAAAGCCGCTTTGAAACTAAAATCAAAGGTCCGTTTCGCCAAGATCGATACCCAAGAACATCCTGAAGTCTCGCAAACGCTTGGTATTCGGGGCATCCCGCTTTTGATTCTGTATTCAAACGGACAGGAGGTTGCCAGGCTCTCCGGTGCGCGGCCTGCGGCCGATATTGAGGAGTTTGCGTTAAAGGCTGTCAAGACCTAGGATAATGGGTTCTTGCGAAAATCAAATGGCGTCAGCAATGCCCAAAGTGGCCTTCTGCTTTGGTGTCGGATCAAGGATAGCGCGTGTTGCGCGATGGTGCTTTCTTCGTTCGTCGGAACGACCCAAACAGGAACTCTGCTGTCTGCGGTCGAGAAGCACTACCCGCCATTGGCATTCGTAGCCTCGTCCAAAAGCTGACGGAATCGTCCCTCTATCTTGCGGCGCAGCGAAAAGGTCTCCGCCGCGCGCAATTGTGTCGCTGCATTCCGGCGAGAACGATATGTGTTGTGCCGGGAACAGGATCAGTTCACACCACCAACGGCTCTTTTGCGTCAGCCCTTGCGTGGTCGTCACCAACCGTTTTTTGCAGAAAGCGCGCGAGCGCCGCTTTCCGGGACTCGCGATCAAGCGCGTAGGCGGTCTGTTTGAACGCAACGCCGTCTAGAAGTCCCTGAATATAACCCGAGATCGTATCTGCCGCCATGATCAGGGCAGTATCAAGAGTGTGGATGTATTTGCTGGTCACCGAACCCGTCGAATGTCCAATGAGGGCGGCAATAGTGCTTTCAGTGAAGCCAAGATCATTCGCAACGCTGGCAAAGCTGTGTCGCAAAATATGTGCCGTCACATCCGCGAGCGGTGACGCGGCAAAGATCTTCGCCCAGTGATTTGAGAAACTGCCGAAGGCGTTGTCCTCGGCTGAACCGGGAAAAACAAACGTCCCCGCCCGCATAAGAAGGTGTTCTTCAAGAAATTCAACCACAGCAACGCCAATAGGGCGTGTCGACGCGCCTTCTTTGGACTCCGAGAGGCGCAGACAACTGTTTTCGGTATCCACATCATCCCACCTGAGCGAAATTATCTCGCTGCGGCGGCAACCCGTTAGCGCAAGTTGCCGAATTATTCCCACGGTGATGGTATATTTCTCATTCTCGCCAGCGCGACGCAGCATGTCGCCTAGAATTCGGTATTCATCTTCGCTCAACCGCCGGTCCCGCACCCGATCTTTGGGTTTGCGAATGCCGTGAGCGACGTTGTGCTCGATAACGCCAGCGCTGATAGCATAGGTGAGCATGGAACCGATCACGCCCACGCACCGGCTTGCGGCGCCTGCACCACCTCTCAGGATGGACTTGCCGCGCAACTTGGCAGATTTTTTCACAGAGCGCGTCTTCCCGGCAATGATGTCATTCATGGCCTTGGTCACATCGGCTTTTGACAGGTCCCGAACGCGCCTCTGGCCGAGGAGGGGGACGATATGGCCATTGATCCTCCCGATATCAGTTCCGACGGTTGACGGCTTTTTCGGACGCCCGCCTTTCCCGAGGATGAGGCCTGCGCGCATGTCTTCGACATATCGTTCGCACAGCTCCTTGACCGTCATCGCGTGACGATTGATCTGCTTGTCTTCGACGGGGTTGTCACCTTGCGCCACCTTGCCAAGCTGGACCTTCGCTTCCCTGCGCGCGGTTTCAGGCGTCCACACTCCGTGCAGGCCGATGGTGTACCGGCGTGAACGACCGGCCGACCGATATTGTATGACGTAGCTGCGTTTGCCGGAGGCAAAGACGCGAAGGCCAAAGCCCGGTAGCTCGTCATCCCAGATGACGTAGTCCCTTGCGCGCGCATCAGCGGTATCCACGAGCCTCTTGTTGATCTTTGCCATGGGGCATCTCCTTTCCGGCCCCGGTCTCGCGTAAGCACCACGTAAGCACTTGGGCGGAAACCAGGGCGTAGTTTCGGATAGAAGCTTCGGTACGGCGACCCACGAAATCAAGTAGTTTCAGTTGGTTAGCGTACCATAGCGTACTCTATCGCATTATTGGGAAAGACAGATATATTTCCTCCGAAGGCAAAGGCCGCACGTTCGAATCGTGCTGGGTGCACCAAACTTTCCATAAAAATCAAAGAATTAACGTTCATTCTTAATGTCAAAACGTCCGTTGAAAGTCATTGATTTTAAACCCGTGGAAACGTCGCGAAAGCAGTTTGCATCCTGGTTGGGCGACTGCTCAAACCACGCCGATTGACGGTATCCCATCCGCCGTGTTCTTTTGGCGACCCTTCGCAAGAACCCGACCCGATCAGCAGGTGCAAAACGTAGCTTGCATCAGCCGGAAATCTGTCCAAAGGATTGGACGGGCCTGAAGGTACAGGCAGGCAAAGACCATGAGCCTGGTCAAAGCACTGATCGCGGGCTGCGGGACAACAACCGCAAAACGCTCAATCCGGCCCAGATGATATTTGGGGGCCGCGAAAGCGAGTAATGGCCGCAATTCAGCTCCAGAATGCCCGGTGTCGCGCCGGCGGTCTTCAGCTTCGCGACCAATTGCCGCGACAGTGCAGGTAACACCACCGTGTCCCTCCTGGCGAAGACAAACTGAAGATCAAGATCGGTTCGCGCCAGCTTGTCGGCATAGTTCTCCAGATTGAGCGGGGCCCAAGCCCGCCGAAGGTCGGCCAATCCAACCTCAGCCTCGAGGCTGGCACGTATGTGACGTGTGGCGCGGCCGGTCCAGACCATATCCGCAAGGCTCCCGGCCGAGAGGAGCAGTGCAGCCCTTCTGACGGCGGGCTCATGCGCGGCAATCAGTCCGGCGACCCAGGCGCCCAAGCTCATGCCGAGAACCGAAACGTCTTCATATCCTTTGTTCTTCAGGGCGTGTATGAGTTTTTGTCCATCCAACACGGCCTGTCTCACGGACTGGATGGTACGGCCGAGATTCGGACTGAGCATATGGTCGGCGTAACTGGAGGACGGACGGCGACGTTCGAGGTGATAGGGCATCGCCATCTCGACAACGGTTATTCCTCGTCGCGAGAAGAAGTTGGCGAGTTTGGGTGACCGAGAGCTTGCGTTCCAATGGTGGAAGACCACCAGGGCACGGTCGGACGATCGCGTCTTGGTTACCTTCGCCCAGACCAGATCGTTCTCGTCGAGTCCAGTCGTTACGCTTGAGTTGAACCTGATCCATCCGTCTTCCTGATCAATAACCGGATCCTGCAGGCTCGGGTCTGCGAAGAAGGTCGGGTCTGCGGTGGCCCGGCCCGCAAGCGCACAGAATTCGGCGAGACTGATCACCCCATGCGAGTCCGGAAATGCGAGCGCCGCATCGAGGGCGAAAGCGGTCTGCTCCTTCAGTTCGTCGGGGACGATTAAGAGAACCGGAACTAGGGGATGCGCAACAGCATCAAGCGCGTAGTAGTGCCCCGGCGAAGAAAGACAGGGAAACGGCGGGGCGGCTCATCAGAATGAACGAACAGCGGCGGCGAAAAGGTGCACGATTCGATTGGCAGTCGTTTGTGACTATTGCAGCGAAGTTCCGGATGGCGCTCAAACCGACCATTCGCTCAGAGCATGGCGCGCTCGATCACTGTGCAGGCGCAGCAACGCATCCGGCCCAATCCTGCCGTTCAGGTTTCGACCGACGCCGCAGTGCAGCTTCCACAAAGCTGTCGTTCATCGATCTTGCAGAATTCTTGCCGCCATCCTGTCCGATCTGCGGTGCGGAGAAGTCGTTGGCAATCGACACTCCTTCTCTTCACGACACGCCTTACCGATGGTTCGCTACTGGCCACCCGTTCCGTGGGTGATCTGTCGCAATACCACCTCAAGCGGACCGCGCTGAAACACCCGCGTCCAAGCGAGGGCCAAGAGCAGACCGCCTGCCGCGATGGCCATCGACAGGATCAGCAGCTTTGCCTGCCCAAGCTGGCCGTACAGCCCAAGGCCATAGCCGCCAAAGACCGTTCCGGCGATCACCCCTTGAAGAACATACCCCGACAGCGAATTGCGACCCGATGCAAGCCAGCCCGGCCCCGGGACGGCATGGCGCGCAAACCGGATGATGCCGACCAGATAGACCGCCGCCAGCATCGGCCCGCCCAGCGCCAGCGCCATCATCCCCAAGGCCTGCGTGATCCCTGTGGAGGCGGGCAAAAGCCCGCTCATCGCCGCCGCGTAGACCAGATTGAGCGGCACTCCGACGCACAGCAGGACCGGCACCGCGCGCGACAGCCGGGCAAACAGCTGATTGCCTGCCGCAAAGAAATCGACTTTGGCGGCAGCGATGCCCATCGCAAAGGCACCAAGCGCCAACGGCCCGTTGAACAGGGCGACGAACAGGAACGTGGTGGGCCAATCCATGATCCGGGTGGCCAACGCCTGCGCGAAGCTGCCGCCAAGGCCCGGCCCGCTGGCAATCGGCATGGGTGCGGTCAGCGCCAGTGCGATGATCCCCATCGCAAGCACCGCCACCGGCACCAACTTGGCGGCAAACACCCCCAGTGCCTGCGGAGATTTGTTCCTCTTGGGCCAGATCAGCGCACCCAGCACGGCATAAAGCACCAGAATATCGCCGGTGAAGACGAACGCCGCGTGCAGCGCGCCCAGAAGTGCAAGCCCACCTAAGCGGCGCGCATATCTGCGGCCAAAGCTGACGTTGGACCTTGCCGCAGCCTGATCCTGAATATGCATGCCCCAGCCGAAAATGAACGAAAAGAGCAAAAAGAACTTGCCCTGTAACAACGCCTCGACGGCAAAGACGGCGGCTTGATCAGCAAGGGCCGTCGGAGGCACCAGTTGCTGTTCAACGGTCAGGCCAAAAAATGGAATGTTGACGATGCAGATCCCGATCAGGGCAAAGGTGCGGATCGTATCGACTTCGATATTGCGGGGTGTCTGGGGCAAGGGGAGTCTCCTTTGAACGAATGCTCAATCATGGGACAAGAAGGTCCTGCGGCAGTCGTGACTGCAGGTTGGTCAGCAAGCGGGTGGGTTCAGAGTTTTCGGCAGGGTTTTGCGCCTGCGCTTATGGTCCGGCAGGGGGCGCGGACGCCGTGGTGATCCGTCGCAGCAACACCTCCAGCGGACCGCGCTGGTGCCGCCGCGCCGCGAGCGACGGGGTCGGGCGGCGCGCGTGTACCTACCTGTCCTTGCATGGCGGTTTGCGCGCTGACGGACGGCAAGGCGACCATAATGATCAGCGCACCAAGCGCCAGCAGCGCGGCGCATGAGAGAAGCGTAGCCCCTGTCGGCAGTGCGTCCAGTGCTATCCCGGCCGCGAGCACAGCGATCGGCGCCGACGCGAAAACGAGCGCTCCGGACAGGGCCTGCATGTCGGCCCGCAGCGCCCGGGGCGGCCGCGTCTGAAAGATGCTCGCGGCGAGCGGGCCGATGACGCCGGACGGCAGGCCGGTCAGCGCGGCGCTCGCCAGAAGGGCCGACGTCCCAGTGCTGAAAGCGAGAAGCCCTGTGCCGACCGCAAGCGACAGGAAGCCGGCACCCAAAAGATGAGGCAAGGAAAGCGAGGCTGCGAATCGCCGCGACAGGGCTGCGCCGGCGAGCGCTGCGACCCCGCCCGCGATCAGGAACAGCGTTAGCTGCCGCGCGCCATCCGCCGCCGCCAGGAGCAGCCTCGGCAGCATGACGAGTTCGACCGCCACGAAGACGCCGACGGCGATGCTGAACAGCACGGTCAGCCATGCCAGGAGACGATCGGCCAGAAGGGCTTGCCCGACCGCACGAAGTGTGATCGACGAAGCGCCGCTGACCGGCTTGAAGCGCGGAAAGCTTGCGGTTAGGACCAGCGCAGCCGATAAACCGAGCACTGCGAGCGCAGCCGCGCCGCCCACTAGACCAAAGTTGGTCACCAGAAGCACGCCGGTGGCGGGCGCAATCAACGTCGCAGCCCCGTCAAGACCATCGTCCAGCGCGTTGAGCCTGATCAGATCGAAACGCGCCAGTCTTGCTATCTGGGGGTAGTGCATCTCGCTCGCGATCGCCGATGGTCCGTCGAGGATCGCGCCGAGCGCGGCGAGGATGGCGATCAGCGCCGGGTTTGCAAAACCGAAGTGCAGCATGAGGGCGATCAAGCCTGCGACCACAGCGCTGACCCAGACGCCTGCAAGAGCGACCCGGCGCGCGCCGAAGGCGCTAATAAGGCGGCCCGCGAAGAGCGTACCGATGACGAGCGCGGCGAAGCTCGTCGCCATGACGATGGCGCCGCTTGCGCTGCTGCCGCTGCCATTGAGCATTCCCCAGCCGTAGACGATGGCGGCCATCTGGTCCGACAACCGCGCAAGACCGCTTTGCGTCAGCAGGCCGAGCATCGGCCACGTTGCTGTGGCGAGGCGCATCAGCGCGCGCCCTCAGGCGAAACGAGCATGCGGGCAACCGCATGGCGTAGGGCCGGCAGTTGCTCGCTTGGAGGCACCAGTTTCATCGTGACGGTCAGGCCGAGAAAGGGAATGCTGACGATGCAGATGCCGATCAAGGCAAAGGTCCGGATCGCGTCAACTTCGATGTTGCGCAGGGTCTGGGTCAAGGTGGATCTCCTTTGAGCGATTGCTCAATAGTGGGGCAAGAAGGGCCTGCGGTAGTCGTGACTGCGGGTTGGTCAGCAGGCGGGAGGGCTTAGAATTTTCGGCAGAGTTTTGCGCCTGCTCTCACGGTCCGGCAGGGGGCGCGGACACCGCTGCAATCCAGTCAGTCAGGGTGGTCAGCACGCCCGGCGCATAGGCGTTGCGACCCGCCAGCAGGAACCGCGCCTGGGCATGAAGCGGCCATTGCGTGGGCAGTTGGTAGTTGTAGTGCTGCGCGGCAAACAGCGAATGTGTCGCCCCCGGCACAAGGTCGAACTGGTTGTGCGGGTTGGCCCCGGCAAGCGCCGCGCGGTAGACAGAAACAGTCTGCGCCCCATCCACGTTCAGATCATCGGTACTGGACAAGACTAGCACAGGCAGCGTCAAGCCAGGCAAAAGCCCACGCACGTCTTCGCCAAAGCTGCGATGCTCGAAACCGAACCGCGCCTCTGACGTCAGTGCTTCGTCTGCCGTTCCGGCCTTGCGTTCCAGCGCAACATAGTCGGCGTAGCTGGCCGCTGGGGCAAAGCTGATCAGGTCTTCTACCTCCTGCGCTTGCACGAATTCGGCAATCAACTCGGCATTTTGGCCTTCGGCTTCAAGCCGCCGGGTGGTGTAGTAGGCACCCTGCTCTTGCCAGCTTACTGCAGCCCCGATGAGCACCAGAAACGACGCATCGTCGGTCAAATCGGGAACGCGCGGCAAGACCCAGCCGGCTTGCGAAAACCCGATCACACCCAAGACCCGCTCCTCTGCCCCGGGCAAGGCGCGCAGGGCGGCAAGGGCGGCCACGGTTTCCGCCGCGCGATCCTGCATGCTTTGGTCCAGCCAGTTGCCGGTTGATGCCCCGACCCCCGGCTTGTCCCAGCTGAACACCGAAATCCCGGCATCGGTCAGGGCGTTGATCAGCGGCAAATACCCGCCGTCCGACGTGCGATCTTGCGCGCCGTCGCCATGCACCAAGAGCGCAATCGGGCCATCCGTGGCGGCGTTATAAAGCGTGCCGTGCAGAACGTTACCGCCCTGTGGAAAGCTGATTTCGCGCTGCGTGACATCGGGCGGATCAAAGTCGGAGACATTCGACAGGGTAAGAACCAGCAACATCCCAAGTGCTGCCGCGATGCCAAAGGCGAAAATCCGTTTCAACGCGCGGGGCATGGGCAGTCTCCTGGATCGGGGAAGGATCGAACCTGCCCGGGGGGTCTCGAAATATCTGCCGAATTCTATCGACATCGGTGCAGTTCGCAGTATGTTCAGTCATGCTGAGCAACCGCTCAATCTCTATTGAGCAACCGCTCAGCCCCGTCAAGAGGATTCGCCGGATGACCCAACCCGTGGCAGCGGAAGACCGTCAATCTACCGACAGGCGGACGCAGATTCTGCGCGCGACCGTCGACCTGCTACTGGAAAACGGTCTGGCCGCAACACGAACCCGCGCGGTCACTGAGCGTTCGGGCGTGGGAACGGGTCTGCTGAACCACTATTTCCGCTGGAGCGAACTGCGCGCCGCCGCCTGGAAGCTGATTTTTGACGAAGTGGCCAAAGACAGCTTCGCCCCCGATCTGCCGGCCGATCAGGTGATGGACCGGTATTTTGCCCGCGCCTTTGTGCCCGAGGCCGAGCGGTATTGGCGCCTGTGGCTGGAGGCGACCGACCTTGCCAAAGAGGACGAGGCCATCGCGCAAGTGCTGGGCGAAGCGCAGGCCCGTATGGACAACGCATTGTGCAACGTCCTAACGGCGGGAAATGCAACAGCTCAGTGGACGCTTGCCGACCCCGAGGCCACCGCCACGCGGCTTGGTGCGCTTTATGATGGGCTTGCAGGGCTGCTGCACAGCCGTTCAAAGCAACTGACTCGCTCCGTGGCAGAGGCCCATCTGCGGCATCTGTTCGCTTTGGAATGCAAAGGATAGACCTATGCCCAAAGCAAAAAACACGATTCTGAAACGGGTGTTGCAAGCCAGCGCCGCCCTGATCGGGATCAGTGTCACGGCGGCAGTCGTAAGCTGGGCCATCTCCATGCCGAGGTCCGACCTGCGCGGGATCTGGCAGACCGAAGGCTATGGCTATGTCCTCGACGTAGGGGCGTTCTCGATTGATATCTATGAAACATCCGCCGTCTCTTGCCTGCGCAGCATGCAGATTCCGGCCCATCTGGGGCTGATCTAGTTGGCCGAAGGAGTCCGGCTGGGCACCGACAGCGGACGCCTGTCCCTGTCTTTCGATGGCGCAATCGGCGCAATCCGGGCTGACAGGGTTGACGCCTTGCCGGGTGCCTGCGCGCCGGAATCGCCGTTGCGGCCCGGCACCGCGCAGGAAAACTTCGATGTGTTCTGGGCCAAGATGAATGAACACTATGCCTTCTTTGATCTGCACGGCGTCGATTGGGCTGCCCGGCGTGCGGCCCTGCGCCCTGCCGATGACGCAGTCCTTGATGATGACGCCTTGTTCGCCCTGCTCAGCGACGCCTTGGTCGGATTGGACGACGGGCATGTCACCCTCTCCCGCGAAGGCGAAACATTTTGCCCCGCCGTCCGCCCCGACTGGTATACCAACCGCCTTGATCTGCGCGCGGCCACCTGGGCATCCATTCCCGGCGGATTGACCGAGGTGGCGGACACAGGCCTGTCTTACGGATTTGCCGCCCCCGGTGTCGGCTACATCAGCATCGCCAACATGAACGTCTCGCCCGGTTTCGGCACCAGCCTTGATGCCTTTGCGGCCAAAGCCTTTGCCCCCGTCGCCGCCGCAATGGCACCCGCCCGCATGATTATCGTGGATGTCCGCTATAACCCCGGCGGCTCGGATCTGATCGGTCTGGCCTATGCCGGCTACTTCACCGCGTCGCCGGTGCCGGTTCACAGCAAGACCACTCGCACCCCTACGGGCTACTCCGCCCCATTGCACCATGTGCTGCAACCGCACGGCGGCACCGCCCTGTCGCAACCCTTGATCCTGCTGACCGGACCCTTGACCGGCAGCGCGGCCGAGATCTTCACGCTTGCCATGCGCGAGCTGCCGCAAGTAACGGTTCTAGGCACACCAACCGCTGGCGGGCTGTCCGACATCCTCGACGCCACCCTGCCCAACGGCTGGATTTGGGGACTGTCCCACCAGCGCTATCTGGACCCACTCGGGACGCTATACGAAAAGACCGGCATTCCACCCGATGTCACCCGCCCGGTTGATCTTGCCGGTTTCGCAGTTGGCCGCGATGGTTTGCTGGTAGAAGCGATAGCGATGACGCCCGCGCCTTGAGGACAAGCATTATCGTCTCGGTCGGCCCTGACCGGTCACTCGGCATTAGACAAGTGCTGCGTGGCAGCTTCCCTGAACCGGCCATTTGGGCTTGTCGCAGCGAGGCCGATCCGGCAATGGCCGCGTTGCGGACGGAGCGGTCCCTGGACCCTCGATTTCAGGTGACCTCTTCGCGTGATATCTCGCCTGTTGCGACAGGTAGGCCCGCCGCCTTCCATTCCGGGAAACCATCGATCAACCGCCGCGCCGTGCGTCCTCGCGCGCGGAGCGCTGCCACGGCTTCAAACGCAAAGACGCAATAGGCGCCACGACAATAGGCGATGACCTCGCGTTCAGTATCGAGCTCGGTCAGTCGATCCTGCAGTTCCGAGAGCGGGATATTCACGGCACCGGGCAGATGCCCGTGGCCGAACTCATCCTGCGGTCGGACGTCGAGCAAGGTCACCAGCCCCGCCTCCATCCGTGCGAGCAACTCCTCGTGCGACACGGGTTCCAGACTGTCGCGCTCGGCGAAATAGCCGCGCCGGATACGGTCCACCTCCGCCAGATTGCGTTCGGCTTGCAGGCGCAAGGCCGTCAGCAGGTCGGTGACACCATCGCCGGCCAAGCGGTAGTAGATGAACTTGCCCTCACGGCGGTTTTCGACAAGCCCGGCGCGGCGCAGTTGCTGAAGATGTTGGGACGCATTGGCCAGCGAGAGCCCGACCCGCGCAGCCAAGGCATCGACGCCGCGTTCACTCTGGCCGAGATGCTCAAGCAGTTCCAGCCGATGCGCATGCCCCAAGGCGCGCGCGACACCGGCAAACTCGGCAAGGATGGCTTGTTTCGGCCCTATTGACATCCAGGTCATCTCCACGATAATTCAATCAATAGATCACTTGATTGTAAAGCATGATGGTGTGGGGCGCAAGTGCAACCTGCCCACCTTCATCGGGAGAAGATCATGATCCTGCGCCAGTTTCTACACACCGAACCCGTGGCGGCATCCTATCTGCTTGGCTGTGGCGGCAAGTCTGCTGGTGCCGTGGTCGATCCGGTCGGCGACATTGCTCCTTACCTTGCTGCCGCCGAGGCAACAGGGATGCGGATCCTCTATGTGATCGACACCCATCTGCATGCCGATCATCTGTCGGCTGGACGGGCGCTGGCCGAGGCCGCCGGTGCCGAATACGTGCTGCATGCCGATGCCGAGGCCTCGTTCGCCTTCAACGGGGTTGAGGATGGAGATGTTCTGGAGCTTGGCAACGTCATCATGACCGTCATGCACACGCCGGGCCACACCCCAGAGCACATCTCGCTTGTCGTAACCGATCGAACGCGTTCGGCGGACCCCTGGTTCGTCCTCACCGGGCACACGCTGATGGTGGGCGACCTTGGCCGCACCGAACTGGCCACCAGCGCCGAAGACGGCGCGCGCGCGCTGTTCAAAAGTGCGCAAGCGTTGAAAGCCCTGCCTGACTGGCTGGAGGTGTTGCCAGGTGCCTATTCCGGGTCAGTCTGTGGCCGCAGCCTGAGCGGCAAGCCGACCTCCACCATCGGATTCGAGAAACGCCACAACCGGGCTTTCGGTATCGAGGGTGAAGCCTCATTCGTGCAGATGATGGTCGCTGAGATTCCGCCGCCACCTCCTGGCGCTGCGCAGACCCGCGCCCTGAATGCGGGTAAGTCGCCACCAGCACAATGAGCGAAACACCCCCAGATTCAAGTACGGCGCTTTCGCTAGGCATTCAGGAGAACCTGACGCAATTCGTGCATCAGCTGATCCAGGTTCTGCTCGTGGGCTTCGCCCTGGGCATGATGCGCACCGTGGTCCCAGCCTTGGCCGAAACCGAATTCGGTGTGGCCAAAGGGTCGTTCATGTTGCTGACAGCGTTTGTGATTGCCTTCGGCATGGCAAAGTCGGTGATGAACTTCGTTGCCGGGCGACTGTCGGAACGGGTTGGGCGCAAGCGGGTGTTGCTGCTCGGCTGGATTGTCGCGATTCCCATTCCTGCCATGATCTACCTGGCCCCCAGCTGGGGCTGGATCGTGGCGGCCACCGTGCTCTTGGGAGTCAATCAGGGCCTCTGCTGGTCGATGACCCAAACGGCCAAGCTGGATTTCACGCGGGCCGACCAGCGCGGGTTGACGCTGGGGCTGAACGAGTTTTCCGGCTATGTCGGCGTTGCGTTGGCGGGGATCATCACGGCTTATGCTGCCAGTGCCTTTGGTGCGCGGTTGGGTCTGCTGCTCTTCGGCGGCGTGGTGATCGCACTTGCACTGGTGCTGACACTTGTCTGGGTCAAGGACACCCTGCCTTGGGCCAGATCCGAGGCCGCTCGGCACAAGGCGGGCGCTGCCAACGGGACACATCGCCCGCGCTATCCGGAAGGCGTGTCGGACATTCCGACGACATGGGAAGTTTTTGCGCTGATGTCCTGGCGCGACAGGCGGCTCGCCGCAGTGTCGCAGGCGGGACTAGTGGAAAAGTTTGTCGACGCGCTGGTCTGGGTGATCTTTCCGGTATTTCTTACGGCGCGCGGGGTCAGCCTGCCGGATATCGGCTGGATCGTCGGATGGTACGGGCTGGTCTGGGGAGGTTCGCAACTGTTTACAGGGCGGCTGTCCGACCACGTCGGGCGACTTTGGCCCAACGTTTTGGGCATGTGGATCTGTGGCGGGGGCGTTGCGATGATCGTCTTGGGTCAGGGCGCAGTCTGGTGGTCCATCTCAGCAGCCGTCACGGGTTTCGGCATGGCGCTTCTCTACCCCAACCTTTCGGCAGCGGTGGCCGACATCACGCCCCCAACCTGGCGCGGATCAGCTATCGGCATCTACCGGTTCTGGCGCGACCTTGGTTATGGCATCGGCGCGCTCGGCCTGGGGTTGACCGCGCATTTCCACAGCTCGACCGAGGCCGCTTTTTGGTTCGTTGCACTATCGATGTTCGCGTCGGGGGCCCTGTTGTTCTGGTGGTGCGAGGAAACCCATCCACGCCTGAACCCTGCACCCGAAGGACACCCCAAATGAAACACCTGCTGATCCTGAACGACCCTCCCTATGGCAGCGAGCGCAGTTTCAACGGACTGCGAATAGCCCATGCGCTGGCCAAACATGACCCCGAGGGCACCGTCATCGTGTTCCTGATGGCCGATGCAGTGGTTTGCGCCAAGGCGGGACAAATGACGCCCGAAGGGTTCTACAACGTCGAGCGCATGCTGGGTCGGGTGCTGTCAGCTGGAGGCAAGGTCCTGCTTTGTGGCACCTGCTTGGACACGCGCGGGCTTGCGGCGGATGAGATCATCGCCGGGTCCGCGCGGTCCACCATGGACGAACTAGCGGAGGCGACGCTGACCGCCGACAAGATACTGGTATTTTGAAGGCCGGAGTGCTGACGCTGACGACACTCGGCAACGTCAGTTAGATTGATGTGCGCATCTCATGCTCAGCACAGCAAAGTTGCGCACGCCGATGTGAGAAACCGAAATGGTGATAGTACTGCAAGGTTATGAGCCGCCCAAACTATCAGAGTGAGCAGGATTCCAAGGCAAAGGGAGAGCCGGGCGTGACCGAGAAGAAAACCGGCGACTGGCTCGCCCCCATGGCGGCCGCACTGTCGCTTGTCGCCTGCTACGGCACACTTGCGGCGATTGCGTTGCTGAGCGCACTTGGTGTCACGATCGCATTGAACGAAGCCGCGTGGGCCGGGGCCATCGTTTTCTTCGCCGGACTGACGTTCGCAGCACTGGTGATCCGGCGGCGCAGGCATGGCCGCCTCGCTCCTGCCGCGCTGGCTGGGATCGGATTTCTGCTGATCACCTTCACCATGCTGGTTTCCTATGACCGGGCCATCGAACTCGCCGGGTTTGCCTTCCTGTGTGCGGGGACATTCTCGGACTGGCGCATCGGGCGCCGCCGAGCGGAGACAGGGACATGACGGCAAACAAGACCCCTCCGATCCTGAGAGAGAAGCACTTCGACGCGCCGTCGGCCTTCACCCCGGAGAATCTGCTGCGCGAAGCACGGCGGCAGAAGGGCACCGATCCGAAACCTGTACCGAGCCTCTGCATCCTGGATCCCGACGGCGACATCGTCCGCGCACTGCGTTCGACCGGACGAGCCCGGCGCAACCGCGACTGGGTCCGCTATCACACCGAAATGGACCTGTTCGACTTGGACGGACTGGAGGCGGGAATTGTCGGTTGCGCGGTTGGCGCATCCTTTGCCGTGCTGGTGGCCGAAGAGGTGTTCGCCAGTGGTTGCACCCTGTTGATCAGCATCACCTCATCTGGACCTGCAGCGGTTTCGTTCTGGTCTTTTGAGAGCAATACTCGCGATCAAGGAGACCGAATATGGCAGCGATACACAGCGACGAGTTCAAGCGGGATGCGGTTCGCATCGCGCAGACCAGCGGCCTTCACGGCGACCGTTCGGCAGATAGTGCTGGCAGACGGCCTCTGCATTGCGCGCCAAGGCTACCTATGAAGAGATCCGCTTCATTCCAGCTCGCCAAGGCAATTCTTCAGCCGAGGTCCTGATCGCAGCCAACCTATTGCCAAAATGGCGGCAAGACTTCGCCCGTGACCGTGGCGCGGTGTTGGACGCCTGTGCGACTGGGGCGGCGCAATGACCTTCGCCGCCGTCAATAGTGCCGCCCTCTCCGTGTGTGATGGCGGCGGCGTTCAACACTACGCTGGCGAACGCTCTGAACCAAGTTGAAGCGGAATCTGCTACTGTGCATGACTAATCTCTGACCGCTGAACCCGGGCGATCACCCTGAGCATGACAGCACCGACCGAAGTCACAATGGGATCGTCCGGTCGACGAACTCATCTTACCCCCAACCCAGAAGGAGACTGTTATGACTGGTTTTGACACCAAGCCTTCCGATCGGATCATTCCGGTCGTCGGCTATGGCGCGCTTGGGCGCCAGATTGTGACCCAGTTGCAGGATGCTGGTCGCCAGGTCTGCGTGATCCAGCGATCAAAGCCCAAAGACCTGCCGCCGGGCGCGGGCTTCGTTGCCGCCGACATCATGGACCCCGCTGCCATCACCGCTGCAACGAAGGGCGCCAAAGAGATCATTTGTGCGCTCGGTCTGCCCTATTTCGCTGATCTCTGGGAAACCGGCTGGCCGCTTGCCATGACCAACCTGCTCGCCGCCTGCGAGGCACATGGCGCAAGGTTGGTGTTTGCCGACAACCTTTATCTCTACGGCCCGCAGAACCGGCCGCTGACCGAGGATCTGCCGGCCGTGGACTATGGCCGCAAGCCGAAAGCGCGGGCCGCAGTCACCCGGCTATGGCAGGCCGCCCATGAGGCAGGCCGCGTTAAGGTGGCCGCGGTCCGCGCGCCCGACTTTTACGGCCCCGGCGTGGTGCAATCGGTTCTGGGCACAGCGTCGCTGCAAGCACTTGCCGAAGGCAAAACCGCGCGCCTTTTTGGCAATGCCGACTTGCCGCACGATGTAGCCCATGTGTCTGACTATGCCCGCGCCGTCATTACCCTGCTTGATGCGCCTGACGATGCCTATGGCCAAGCCTGGCACGTTCCCTGCGCCCCGACCCTGACGCTGCGCCAGCATCTTCAGATCGCCGCAGATGCCCTCGGTGTGCCACTGAAACTGTCGGTATTGCCCGGCTGGCTGGCAAGGCCGCTGGGCCTGTTCATCCCCTTCGTCCGCGAGGCGATCGAGATGCAATTCCTGTTCGACCGGCCCTACATCGTCGATGCCAGCAAGTTCCGGGCCCGATTTTGGTCAGACGTGATGCCGTTCGAGATTGGGCTCCCGGCGACCGCGCGCAGCTTTGTCCCTCGGGATTCGGCCGATGTCGATACCCAGCCCGCGCTACCCCTCTGATCCCTCAACCTCATAAAGGGCAGGCCCAAATGCAATTCGAACCCAACCCCAACTGCCTGCTGCGCGGCGTGCTCGCCGTCGTCGGCGCCTTCAACATCTTCCTCGGTCTCAATGTCGGGCTCGGGGGCATCCGGCCTCTGGGCTGATAGGGCGGTGCGTCGCTACCGTGCCGCCATCCACAATTCTACTTTCAATTCGACCTGCACCCTATCCTGTATCAATGGAGAAATCATGAAACCGTCGCTCAATTTTCTTTCAGCCAGCCAACTTGCCGCAATGCTTCGCGCGGGTGACATCACCTCCCGGCAAACAGTAGAGGCCTATTTCGCGCAAATAAAAAAGCATAACGCCACATACAACGCCATAGTTACGCTCAACGAGACGCAAGCGCTCGCGCAAGCAGACCAGGCAGATCAAGCCATGCGCGATGGCAGACTATGCGGCCCGCTGCACGGGATTCCGATCACAATCAAAGACACCTATCGCGTCAAGGGCTCGCGCACCACTGCAGGGTATCCGCCGCTCAAGGACCACATCCCGGACAGCGATGCGGTGGCGGTCCAGTTCCTGAAAGAAGCTGGCGCGATCATTATTGGCAGGACCAATACACCCACCCTGGCCATGGACATGCAAACGGACAACCCCATCTTCGGCAAGACCAACAATCCGTGGGACGTTCAGCGCACATCCGGCGGCTCCAGCGGTGGATGTGCCACTGCGCTGGCAACCGGCATGACATCCCTTTCGCTGGGCAGTGACCTGGCGGGCTCGATTCGTCTGCCTGCGAGTTTTTGCGGAGTCTATGGATTGAAGCCGACCCATGGCGTAGTGTCGTTTGAGGGACACATCGTGCCGCTCCCCGGCGAGATCAATGGCTATCGTACGCTGGCCGTTGCTGGGCCGCTGGCGCGTTCGATTGATGATTTGGCGTTGGCGTTGGACGTACTCACACAACCAACATCCAGTGACAGAAACGTCGCCCCGCTGCTGGCGGACCTGGGTGAAAACGTCGACATCTCCAAACTCAAAATTGCCTGGACCGATAACTTTGGTGGGGTTCCGGTTAGCGCAGAGATCAAGGACAAACTCCACGCCTTTGTGAACAAACTGGCCCAAGCGGGTGCCACCGTCCACAAGAGTGAACCGCAAGGAATGGACTACAACGAAATCTGGGAAACCTGGGGTAGTTTCGTGGGGGCACAAGGCAATTACGACATGTCGAATGTGAAGCGCTCCATTGGTCATCTGTTCTCGAAAAGCACAGTAAAAAATATCCCGATGCAAAGAGAAATTGTGGGTCCGATTTCTGTGCGGAAACTGATGCAGGCATTTGAACTGCAAAGTAAATACATCACCAAGATGGACAACTTCCTCTCGGAATGCGACGTGTGGCTGTGCCCCGTCAGCGCGACCACCGCGTTCAAGCACCATGCGCACAGCAAGATGCTTGGTGATTTCAAGATTTACAGCACCCCGTTGCAAGTGGATGGTGCGGACATCCACTATTACGTCGCAACCCAGTCGTACACGACCGTCTTTTCAACCACCAACAGCCCTGTGGTCTCCATGCCCATAGGCTTGGGCCCATCCGGGCTTCCCGTGAACATCCAGGTGGCGGGTAAACGCTACAGTGACCGGCGCTTGCTCAAGGTGGCCAAGGTGCTGGACGACTACACCGATAAATTCCTGTACCCACTGCAATAAGCTTTGGGCGAGTAGGCCAGGCAGTTTGGGGTTCTGATGGCCGCTCCAGGAACCCGGGTCGCGGCGTCGCTCAGGCCAAGCGGAACTTCGCCGGCGCCGACCCGGTCCAGCGCTTGAACGCCCGGCTGAAGGCGGAAAGCTCGGAGAACCCGAGGAGAAACGCCACCTCGGAAGCCGACACGCCGGAGGTCTTGAGATACGAAACCGCCAGGTCGCGCTGCGCCTCATCGACGAGCTTCTGGTACGTGGTTCCTTCAAGCCGCAACGCGCGCTGGACGGTGCGGCTGCTCATGGCCAGTTCGCTCGCCACTTCCTGGAGCGGCGGCACCACACCCTTCATCTTGTCGCGCAGTACCGAGAGGGCGCGACGGGAGAGAGGACCGTAGCGGTCGAGCTTCGCGGCCAGCGCGTCCGCGCGTTGCTCGAAGGCTTTGAGGAGGGCAGGATCGGCCGAGATCACGGGCGCTTCGAGATCAGTGGAACGAAAGACGACTCGGTTCTCCGGAGCCCCAAACTTCGGCTTGAGCCCGAAGATCCGCGCATGTTCGACGATCGAGGGTGGGGCCTGGTGACGAAACGTGACCTCGCGAGGAGCGATCTTCCGGTTGACCAGGCGAGAGAGCGTGATGGCGAGGCTGGCCGCGATGACCTCAAACGGGTCACGGGGCCGCCGCTCCAGATAGTTGTCGAGGCCCTCCACCGCCTCGGAAACAACCACGGTAGCGTCGCCGTGCGCGCTGACTCGAACGCGCAGGCCGTCGTTCATCAAGGAAGCGTAGCGAGCGAGACGATCCAGCACCTGAGCCGCGGAGGCACAGCTCAGAATCACGTAGCCGGCCACACCGAGGGCTCCCGGGTTGTAGCTCTCCGCGGTGTGGAGAGCGAGGTCGGGATCGCCGGTCAAGCGCTCGGCTTCGGCCCAAAGCCGCTCCATCCAGGAACCCGGAATGCGCGCGTCGGGGCCCGAGAGTGCGGCGAAATCGATCTTCGCCGCGCGGCACACCCGGCCCTTGTTGAAGCCCTTCCGCTCGAGATACGCGAGAAGGTCAATGGCGAAAGGCGCCACCAGGGTCGACTCTCGCAAGCGAACCTTGGCGGCCGTCACTTCATTCCCGAGGTTGAACGGAGCAGGAAGTAAAGAGTCAGGCCGGTCAGAAGCTGAAAGGCCCACGCTCCGACCGAGCCGAACACCGACCACTTGAAACTGAGATCGACGCCGATACCGCGAGTGATGAACCAGCCAAGCGGCCAAGCGATGGCGACGGCGCCGACCCACACGAACGCCTGGGGCACCAGAGGCTGCAGGACAATCCACTGCGCGACGCCAACGCACGCCCCGGTGATCGCGGCCCGCCACAACAATTCGCGGCCCGCCGTCTCATCTCCGAGGAGCGTGGCGCCCACCGCAAGGCCTATCGACATGCCGATGCTGGTGGCGATCACCCACCAGAATGGAAGCAGGGGAAGACGCGATCGCAGAACCAGCCACTGGACGAGACCGAGCGTCGCTCCCGACAGCGCGCCCGCGAGTAGCGCGCGCGTAGGCGTGGTAACCGCGCCGACCAGCCGCGCCGCCACTCCAGCCGCAGGGAATCCGAGGAAAGCGACGCCCCAGAGAATCCAGAAGCGAAACGAGGACGGGCTTGGCATCGAAGGAGTGTAGGCGAAGAGGAGCATCCTGGCCGGCCTGCGTCATCACCCGGCGCGCGCAGACCACGCTGCACTGCGAGGTGGCGCAGATGGAGCAGGACAGGACCTTCGAGGCACGCGGGCGGCGGCCCCTCCGGCTCAGCTGCCCCAGCCGAAGGCGAACTTCACGAGGAAGGTGCTGTCGGCCCGGGCGTGGTGGATGCCCGCTGGTGGCGCCTTCTCGCCGATGGTCGCATCCAGTGCGACCTCTGTCCGCGCGACTGCAGGCTGCACGAAGGCAGAGCGCGGCCTCTGCTTCGTCCGCGCCATGCATCAGGGCCGGATGCAACCTCACCTGCAGGTTCCGCCAGAACTGGGACATCTCCAAGTCGCGCGAAGTGGATGCTCTGATGGACGAGGCCAGCCCCGCGGCCATCGCGCGAGCCGCCGCGCGCCACGGTTCGCAAAGTGTCGCTTTCACCTACAACGCTCCGGTGATCTTCGCCGAGTACGCGATGGACACCGCCGACGCCTGCCATGCCCTCGGCCTCAAGACCGTGGCGGTCACGGCCGGCTACATGCAGGCCGCCCCGGCGAAGGAGTTCTTCGCGAAGATGGACGCGGCGAAGCGTCGACCTCAAGGCCTTCACCGACGACTTCTATTTCAAGCTCTGCGGCATCACCACCCTGCTGATCCCCGGCCGCAACGACTCCGATGCCGAGCTCGAGCGGCTCGCGGCGTGGTGCATGAAGGAACTAGGGCCCCGACGTCCCGCTGCACTTCTCGGCTTTCCATCC
>JANOGW010000060.1:0-35791 GCA_031406155.1 Pseudorhodobacter sp. | reverse complement strand
GTCTGGCCGATGGAGTCGGACTATGCGCCTTCGGCCTGCATGCGTGAGGGCCGGATCGTGCATATCCATGACATCGCCGACACCGATCTCTACCGATCCGGCGACCCGCTGCGCGTCGCGGCGGTGGAAGAAGATGGCATCCGGACGGTTCTGGCGGTGCCCCTGTTCAGCGGCGGCCAGACGGCCGGCTGCATCATGGTCTACCGGCGCGAGGTGCGGCCATTCACCGCCGACGAAATCGCCCTTGTCGAGACCTTCGCCGCCCAGGCCGTCATCGCCATCGAGAACGTCCGCCAGTTCCGCGAATTGCAGGACTCACTGGAACAACAGGAAGCCACCTCCGACATCCTGAGGGTCATCAGCCAAAGCCGCGAAGATGATACACAGGTCTTTGACCTTATTCTCGAAAAGGCGGCCGTCCTGTGCAATGCTGATCAGGGCAGCCTCATGATCGTCAACGAGGCCCGCACGCACGTTCGTCATATGGCCGATTGGGGACATGACCGCACGGCATACCTTCCGGGCCTTGAATACTCGCTCGACCTGCCACTTTCCATCGTGCCGACGATACGCACGGCAAAGGTAGTTCACATCGAGGATTATTCCCAGTCCGATGCCTACAAGGACCGCGACCCGATTGCCGTTAGTCTGGTTGAAACCGAAGGGCACCGGACACGGCTGATCGTGCCGCTTTTGCAGAACGGCATCGCCATCGGGTGCATTGCGCTCAGCCGCCGGGCAGTTCGGCCCTTCACCCCCGACGGAATCGCCCTTGTCGAAACCTTCGCCGCCCAGGCCGTCATCGCCATCGAGAACGTCCGCCAGTTCCGCGAGTTGCAGACGCGTCTTGCGCGCGAGGCTGCGACGCGGGAGATATTGGAGGTGATCAGCCGCAACCCCGATGACGACCGCCCGGTGTTCGACGCCATCCTTGGCAATGCGATCCGGCTGTGCGGGGCCGATACCTCGGCGCTGTTTCTGGGGCGGCTGGATGATCAGCGCCTGGTGCTGGCGGCTTGGCGCGACCGGGCCGCGTCCTCCTCGGTGATGGAGGATGAGATGATCGCCCAGACCAATGCCACCCCAATGCTGATGGACCCCACCGTGCATGTCTCGGCACAGGCCATCATCGAGGAGTGCAACATCCATATTCCTGACGTGCAGCAGCATCCGTCCTACCTGTCCGGTGAGCCTTCCTACAGGATCTTCGGCGACGCGCTTGGCATTCGCAGCGCATCGGTCGTGCCGTTGATCGACGCGCGAGGGGCGCTTGGGGTGGTCCAGGTCCACCGTCGCGAGGTGCGGCCTTTTACCGATGACGAGATCGCGCTGGTCGAAACCTTCGCCGCGCAGGCCGTCATCGCCATCGAGAACGTCCGCCAGTATCGCGAGTTACAAGACCGGTTGGCGCGGGAGGAGGCGACCCGGGAGATACTTCAGGTCATCAGCCAGTCGCGCGACGACGAAACGCCGGTGTTCGATGCCATACTGGAGCGTGCCGAGCGGCTTTGCGATGCACCGAGTTCCGCTCTTTTGCTGGTCAATGATGCGCGCAGCCATCTTGTGCTGGTCGCCACGCGCGGCATGCGGTCGTCAGCCGACATCGGCGAAACACATCCGATCACGTCGGGCCACACGTCATCGGATGCCGTCCTTACCGGCGCCATCGCGCATGTTCCCGACGTGCGCGACACCGAGCTTTACCGCAACGGCGATCCGCTTCGCATCGAGTTGGTCGAGCAATGGGGGCTCAGGACGTCGCTTGCCGTTCCCTTGATCAGCAATGGCGAGGCGATCGGTGCATTTACGGTCATGCGGCTGCACAACGAAAGACCGTTTTCAAACAATGACATCCGCCTTCTGGAGGCGTTCGCAGCACAGGCCGTCATTGCTATCGAGAACGTCCGTCAATTCAAGGCGCTGGAGGCGCTGAATGCCGAACTCGGTGGCCGCGTGCAGGACCAGGTCGGCGAGATTGAACGGATGGGGCGGTTGAAGCGGTTTCTGCCGGCGGCCGTGGCCGATGCGGTAGTATCGTCGGGGTCCGAAAAGATGCTGTCCAGCCACCGCGCGCTACTGGGGGTGCTGTTTTGCGACATCCGGGGGTTCACCGCGTTCTGCGAGACGGCAGAACCGGAGGAAACGATCGAGGTGCTGCAGACCTATCACGAAGAGATGGGCAAGCTGATCAATGCCCACGGCGCTGGCGTCGATCACCGGATGGGCGACGGGATCATGGTCCTCTTCAACGATCCCCTGCCCTGCGAGGATCCGGCGGGCGATGCGGTGCGGCTGGCAATGGCGATGCGCACGCGGATGGCGGAGCTGGCCCAGCACTGGAAACGGCTTGGCCACAGGCTGGGTTTCGGCGTCGGGGTCTCGCTTGGCTATGCGACCGTCGGCATGGTCGGTTTCGAGGGCCGTTTCGACTATACGGCGTCCGGCACGGCCATCAACCTTGCCTCGCGGCTGTGCGACGAGGCCCTTGATGGCGAGATCTTGCTAAGCCCCCGGGCAAGCATCGCCGTGGAAAACCGCTTTGCGGTTGATTCTAGGGGTGAAATGACGCTCAAGGGCATCCGGGAGCCGATCGAAGTTTTTCGACTGATACGGGCTGTCCACGGTTAGGTGTTCAGTCCCGAGTAGTGTCAGACCAATACGAACTCGTCTCAGTTGTCGTGAACCTGCTTGGCGTCAGGCCGCGCAGAGACCGCGCCACTCGGCCAGATCGGCGTCCCGGTTTGCCTTGAAATTCTGTCGGCTGTAGAGATGGAGCTCCGCGTTAAAGTGGTTATGGACCGAGGCATGGGCGGCGACGAATTTCTGCAAGGTCCGTATGCGCCTGAACTGCAATATTGCCCTTTCACGCCTTAGGAACGGAAGATGTGTGTTTTCTGCACGATTGTTGGCCCAGCGGCCGGTTTCCTAGCGATCGGCGATGCCGATCGGCTGCGCCAAGCTCCTTCAGGGCGGCCCCATAGGATCTCAGGTCGTGGTGGTGTCAGACGAATGCGAACTCGCCTCAGTTTCCCAGAAACGACAATCTGTTAGGCAGCGCAGAGGCCGCGCCACTCGGCGAAAGCGGCGGCTCGGTTGAGTTTGAAATTGTCCCGTGAGTAGAGGGCGCGCTCCTGATTGAAGTGGTTGAAGACTGAGGCGTGAACGGAGGCAAATTTCTGCAATGTTCGCATTTGCCGGAAGCGGAGCATCGCGCGCTCGCGTCTTCGGAACGGTTGGTGCGAGTTTTCGGCTCGATTGTTGGCCCAGCGACCGGTTTCCTGCTTGTTGCAGATACCAAGCTCACGCAGCGTCGCGCCGTAGGATCGCAAACAATCCGTTACGAACTCACCAGAGGGGCCGTGTCGCTTCAGGGTTTTCTTCAAGAATTTCAATGCGGCTTTGCAATCCCGCGTCTTCGTCACGAAACTCTCGAGAACCTGGCCCTCGTGATCAACAGTCCGCCACAGGCAATACAACTCACCGTTGATTTTCACAAAGACTTTTTCGAGATGCCAGCGGCTCGAGCGCATGCCCTCGACGCGGCGTTTTCGGATTTCCGCGGCAAACATCGGCCCGAACCGACGCCACCAGAACCGCACCGTCTCGTGGCTGATGTCGATGCCGCGCTCATGCAGCAGATCCTCAACGTTGCGCAGCGAGAGCGGGAACCGAATGTACATCATTACCGCCAGGCGGATGACCTCAGGGCTCGTCTTGAAGTAGCGAAAGGGGGAGCGATTTGTCATCTGGCAAAGCTAAGCCCGCGCCGCTGCGGCCTCAACAGATTTTCCTCTGACAATCCCTGAAAAGCGCATCGCCTCCAGGAACGATCAAGAAGCATATTTGCCCTCGGCGTCCCTGACCAACCCTGCGCGGATTGGACGCCGCCGTCTATTCGCAGATGGATCACGATCATTCTGGTACGGGCATGGTTTCAACAGTCTCAAGTGCGAAGCGCTCAGCAATATCGGCGAACGTGACCAAGGCAACCTCATACCTGTCCGTGATCACTGAATACTGCAACGGTGTCGGTGCGCTGAATAGCAAGACGCGATCAATCTGATTAATCTCCATCTTGACGAATGCTCCAACCATATCCTTTTCCGCTTCAATTGCCTCACATCGATCAAGATGCTTCTTTAAATCATCTTTCTTGCCTTTGTCGTTGGTCACGCCTTGATATTTCTCCAATCGCTTTGCGATCTCACCGATTGTCCTGTCCATTGACAAGTCTTTGCATTCAATGACGAGAACACGGCCCTCTAAGTCATTCCATGCTAACACATCGACATCGCCAAAAGTTTGTGTTTTCTTGCGATTGAATATCTGTCCGTCTGATAGGTTGGCTGCCGCTTGCCATCCGATCTCTTGGAATCGCGAAGCCACCATTTCATTGAAAGCCTCACCTGTCTCAGCATTGATGCGGTCAATCCATTTGAACATCGGACCATTCTCTTTGAATAAGCGCCGCTCTAGATCACCCGTGCGCGCGCCGATAATGAGATTGTTCAAATGCGACGTGACCATAGCAGGTGCGATCACGAGCGTTGGATCAACACCATCATCAAACTGGATGATCGGGCGTGTGACGATGGACAGCGGTCTCTGGAACCGCCAAGGCGACCATGCCCAATCCCCCATGCCCCTAGGAGAGCTATTCCACGTCTCGCGTGGGGTATAGGTGAACGGATCGAGACAAGAGTGGATAGCTTCTGGTGGAAGCTCCGTCTCTTTGACCAAACGCGCAATCAACTCGGAACGCGCCCATTTCAAGACCGATTTTCTTTCGTCTTCCAAGATATTGTGGAAACCATTCCATACGGCCTGCATGACTTCAAAAGTAAATCCGTACTCCTGCTGCCAGACGTCAGCAAACTCCGCATTACGCTTCTCGCGCTTTTCTGCTTCCTCACTCGCGCTTGCGTCAGGATCAGCCCGCTCTTCGTCTTTCGTTGCCGTCTCACCATAGTGCGCGCCGTAACTTGCGCTCGCACTCGCCAATCCCGTGCCCTGATACATTTCTCCGAATGGATTGATGATCTTATCTGAGAAGCTATGATCCATCATGACTTCCCCAGCAGCCGATAGTTCTATCTTGGCAGGCATTGCGCCCGCTTTAATCGCGTCAGAATATCCACCCATGTGATGCATATGAGAGGCCGTCACCATCAATGGACCGATATCATGACCACCTGGGGTGATGCCTTTGCCGATGGGGCACTCACACAAAGCCGCTTCCACGATAATTCGCGAGGTCAAACAAGCGGCGTTGAGCTGCCCCAACTCCGCAATGGCTTTCCCTGAAGCCAGCGCCATGTCATCGCTAAGCGCTTCGACCGCTCCGAAGGTCCGTTTCCACCTATCAATCTCTTTTGAAGCGCATTCATGGTTACGCAGACATAGATCAACGATCGCGCCTCTTTCGAAGAGGGCGAGGTCAGACTTGAACTTGGCGATCAGTGCTTGCACCAGCGTTCGCAAGAACGCCATACAGGCTTCCACACCTTCGATTTTGTAAGGGGCGGAGCGCTCTTGCGCCATCCATCCCAGACCGAGACGCATGGTGGCATCATCGAGGCGCGAAATGACGATTGGATCGTCTGGTAAGTCTTCACGAATGAAGTCACATGCTTTGGGGACCGAAAACGCATGGAAGTGGCGCGCCCTATCGGACTTCACCACAACTCGGATCATCTCCATGAGGTGCTGATCATCGGCTTTCACACCCAACAGCTCAAGGGATGCCTTGATGATGGCCTGAGCAAGAGAGCGCTCAGCAAAATTATCGACGCGTCTTTCCGCAGATAAGAAGCCTTCACTAACGGTGATGGTGCATTCTAGATGGTGTTGACCATTTGTGATGTCCGTCTGCACGAAGAGCGCCGCGATCTCTTCTTCCGTTAGCACCCGATCATGCTGGTCTGGCATCGCCGCATCAGCAAAATGAAGTTTACAGAGAATGACCTGGCCCGACGGGATTTTGTCTCTTTCATCCAAATATTTGAACACGAATTCCGCCCAATGTGTCGCCATATTCAGTACTTGATATTGGATGTCAGGATCGAGGCTTTTTTCAACTGTCGCTTCGACCCAGTAGAGATTGCGCTGCCCAATATAGACCGTGCGGAACTTATGGGCCTTGTAAGCCTCAATATCGGCATAGAACGGCGAAAGGGCTTCGGAGCCGTAGCGGGGTGAGCCATGAACTCTGCGCAGGCGGGCAGCATCCCCTTCTGGGTTACGGATAGTCTTGATATCCGCACCCATATAGGCTTTGACGCGAGGCACGAGCGCGCCTGTCATGGGGATGGTTATCATGCCAAAGGGTTTTTCATCTTCCGTGTAGCGGAACTCATTATGCTTTATGATGTGACCATCGTTGCTGACCATCCACCCATAGAGGTTCAGAAAACCATTACCATTGAATAACCCATAGCCAAGCGCTTTGAACCGCCCTTGCGCATCCAATATCCTGAAGAGATCAAGAACGCGGAAAGACGGGGTATGATGCAAGGCCAGCAAATCATGTGGAGGGATCATCTCAGAGCGCCAATGCTCAGGGCTATCCCGCAAACCCAAACCGAAGAAGCGACCCCATCCGCAGGGCACGATGATGGTCAAGCCTTCGCGGAAACCGTCTTTAGCCGACCATGTTTGATGAGTGTGGTCAATGCACTTGCCGATTAACTCAGAGTCAGCATCGCTGTCATTCATCGTCATGAATGAGCCATCTTCAAATTTATCAAACGTATCGAAAATGAGCAGTAGGTGCAGATAGCGACCTGTATCAATCTCCTTCACCAGTTGTGCAATAGATTGATTGCCAATCCTTTGCCTTTGCAGTGGTGGCGGGGAAGACTTCAGAATGCCTTCATTGGCAAAGTGCGAGATATAGGCGCGGATCAGCGCATCTTCGATCTCCTTCTTCATATCTGCCCTTAGGCAATAGGAGATCGCAAAATGCCGAATGGCAAGACCAATGCAGGATGGCATAAAAACTATGATACCATCCTTGCCGCCCGTGATCGGCATGGCTTCGAGTGGTGTGTGACCTACCGAGAAGTCTCGGAGGTTCGGGAAGGCATCTTGCGCGACCATGAAAGGCTCTAGGTCACCCAAACGAATGCCTAGCGAAGCGAGATCAGCGTGGGAGAAGACCACGCGCGAGCGCATCTCAGCCATGACTTTGTGGTCAGGTTTTGCGAGATAAGAGCGCGGCACTATCTCACCGACGCAGTAGGCTGGAAGACCCGAGCGCTCAGCGATCACGTCGGAGAGGCGCAAGATAGCGCGGACAGCGTTTTTCAAAAACAGATATTGCCTAGCGGAGGGCATCTCTTCAACAATCGAGAGGAAGAGTTGCGTGTAGAAGCGATTGCCTTCGCTCGTACCTTCAAATACTCGATAGGTGTTGCCATCGAAAGTGACATTGGTCACGAAGACATCTTCCGCCGCATCTTCCTGACGCCCACATGAACCTTTATTCAGTTGATTGAACCATGCAATGATTTGCGCGAGTTGGGCCCTGTTTTTGCCTTTAGCGTAGATAAAGGCCATATGGATCAGCACATCCAAGCGAAAGGCATTGGATTGTAGCTCAGGTAGAGTGGTCATCCCACCCAATATGGCAAGGCAATCGTGAAAACGGCAATTCTTTAGTGCTTCGCGAACGACAGCATATTCGGCGCCAAACTCTTTGAAGCTATGGCTCACCTTACGTGGAGAAAAAGATGCGGGGTCAAAGTCTTCGCTTAAAGAAGTAATTGCAGAATGGGCATCAGGTGGGCCGCCTTTTCCCTTGATAAAATCGGCAATCGCTTGAAAGAAATCCTCTTCGTCTGACACTAGTGCCTCGCTTAAATCTTGTGGACGACCAGGATACAGCTTTGACGACTCGCAATCCAGTGACAACCGGCCAGTCCCGATCCTCAGGGCACCAGCCTCGGCGCAATCAAAGGGTGAGGCTTTCCTGTTCATCCGCATCACATAGAGACTCTGCTGGGTGCACCGGTATCAACGAGATAGGTCGCTGATCGGCGTCAGGACCCATCGCCAAACCACACCGGCCCTCTCCGACAGTCTCGATAGGGTGGTCGACTCTGCATGTCGCGAACACGTCGAGCGCAAAAGGGGGCACTGTCAGATTAAAGAGACTGGCCCATCGGGCATTGTCAGATTAAACTGGTCTGCTACGCTCAATGATGCCCGGTTGGTCTCCCGTGAAGCGCACTGCAAGGCTTTTTCCTTACAGAATAAATAGTTATGGCCGTCCGATAGAGGATGGAGCGGGAAAGGACGATTCGGTCTGATTACTCTGACAAAGCCCTTTTTGCCGAGGGACCGCGCTGAAAGCAATTTTTATATAAACCGCAACAAAAAAGGTTCCGTCCTGCGCGCGGGCCGGATTTATGTATTAGCGATGTGCCAAGGCTTTTCACGCGGTCCCGCAACTGAAAAACTGTAAAGAATGATTATCCCCCCCGTTGCCGTCCGGCCACGCCTAGTCCTTCACCCGCACCTGATAGCTGTCTGATATGGGGGGCACCATGCGCAGGTCGTTCGAACAATTCGCGATTATTACCGACTAAATGGAGCTAAGTCTTTCGAACAGACTGATGATTTACGATCTAGAATCCATTAACGGGCGGATTTGTCCGGGGGACTGCGCCTAATACAGCATAGACAGGGCCGCTAATTTCTCTTTCTAGTTTTTTAGCGATTGCGATGCCGAACGTGTCAAATCCCGCGACCGACATCACGAAACTGTCGGAGCCGGATATGAGGTTGTCCCGATAATATTCTTCAAGCGCCGGCTCCTCACTTTTTATGGCCAGCGCGTTCACTGTCACACCAAGTTGCGCCGCCTCCGCCCGTGCCACAGCCAATGGCACATACGGACTTTGCGACTGCTGCCTGCGACCAGAGAGCAATGAACTTTTGCCATCGCCTGAGACATTGATCACCGCCCTGCGCGTGCACCGGTTCGGCAAGTCCAACAAGTTCAAGGATGCTTGAAGTCCGGAGCCAATGTTAGTGTTACCAAATCCTTGACGTTCTGTGGATAGTATCTCCACTGCTAAGGCATTCGCGTCCTCCGCTGATTCAATGCGATGCCAAGGTATAGTTTCAAACCCAAAATCGGCATCGCCCCAGAATACTACTGCCACGTCAACGATTCCAGCGGCTGCAAGCGCCCGCTGCACTTGCGGACTGCTGAATGCACTAGAATAACCCAATTTTTGAAGATTGAATTCATCCGCCTTAATGCTGCCCGAACTGTCAATCGCCAACACCAAGGAGAGGTCTGGGCAGCTTGCAACAGTCAGGTTGGGCCAAAGGGCAATGCAAGCGGTCAATACAAATCGAAATGGCATAATGCAAATCCCAAAATAATTACGGCCCAATCAGTAGCAATAACTTATGCTTCTGATAGTTAAGCGGAATCTAACGGGTGAGTATTACGGTGCGACTACGACAGCAAAGTAAAACAGGTCAGAAATTGATTTCAGGTAAGAGGGCGGTCTTAGTTTGCTTCACAAACTCCAACGACAACAACTGTTTCCAAGTAAAACACAATGATGTGAAACTAACACACTTGTTGGCAATCTGAATGATTCGTTTGGACAGCCTTTGCCAAAGAAGATGCGCTTACGTTGCGCCGGATGCACGCGCTTTGCTGGTGGCATTTGCCGATACGGTCGAGGGGGAACAACGCGCCGGGGGAAGTCTGGCCCATGTTACAGGATACGCCAGCAAATCAGCGGAACAAGCCGCGCGCATCGCGGCGGTGCTGACCCTGTGGCAAGACCTGCACGCGCCCTTGGTGGCATTGCAGGCGATGGGCTGGGGCATCGCACTGGCGCAGTTTTATCTGAGTGAAGCGGTGGGTGCTGTCAGACAAATGCGAACCAGTCTCCGTTACCCCTGCCCCACTTGTTGATCACGCAGCGAGAAGGCCGCGCCACTCGGCGAGAGCGGCGGCGCGGGTCTTCTTGTAGGTGCCGCGGTTTTGCAGGTGGCGCTCAGTGGGAAAGTGGTTGTGGACCGAGGCATGCACTGAGGCGAACTTCTGCAACGTTCGCATGCGCCGGAACCGCAACATCGCGCGCTCTCGTCGTCGGAATGGTAAATGCGAGTTTTCCGCCCGGTTGTTGAGCCAGCGCCCCATCTCGCGGTCATCGCCGCGGCCCAGATCCTTGAGCGCGGCGCCGTAGGACCGAAGGCGATCAGTCACAATGACTTCTGGTCGACCATGGCGTTTCATGGATTTCCTTAAGAATTTCAATGCTGCCTTGCGATCTCTCGCCTTGGTCACGATGCTTTCCAGCACCTCGCCCTCGTGATCAACAGCGCGCCAAAGGTAGTGAGTGACACCGTTGATCTTCACGTAAACTTCGTCCAGGTGCCACTGCCAGTGGCGATGGGCTCGCATCGCCTCCACCCGCTTGCCCCGGATCTCGGCCGCAAACATCGGGCCGAACCTGTTCCACCAGTACCGAACTGTTTCATGGCTGATCTCGATGCCACGCTCATGCAGCAGGTCCTCGACGTTTCGCAGCGACAGCGGGAACCGGATGTAGAGCATCACCGCCAGGCGAATGACCTCAGGGCTTGTTTTGAAGTAGCGGAAGGGGGAAGGTTTTGTCATCCTAGCAGGCTAGCTGGGCACCCATGTCGGCTCAAGCCAAGTTCTTCTGACAGCACCCCGGGCTGACATGCACCAAAAAGATCACATGTGATCTGCGCCCGGTCAGAACATCGGCGGGGTGCAGGCGCAGGCGACGACGGCCACAGTCTTGCCAATGTTGCGCAAGGTATAAGGTTGGCGGCCGATCAGCTGGTAGCCCCCCCCACGCCGCAGCACACGGGTAACTTCGCCCACCGTGACCGCAACCGTGCCCCGCAGGATCACCGCCGCTGTCTCTCCCTCGTGCGAGATCGGTTCATCCCCGGTGCCCGCACCCGGCTGGTAGCGTTCAATGAACATTTGCAGCGTCTTGTCCCGCCGTTCAGCCGCAAGCACCCGCAGATCAGCTTCGCCACGGGTCAGCACGGCAAGATCGTCGCTGTCGTAAAACAGCACGTTCTGTTGCGAGGTCGGCAGGGCGAAAAAATCGGCAATCGAGATGGGCACCGCCGAGAGGATTCGGTGCAGAGAGGCGAGCGAGGGGGCGTGTGCCTCCTGCTCGATCAGCGAGATCGTAGAGTTGGTGACGCCCGCCTTCTTCGCCAGATCTCGCTGGCTCAGGCCTGCCCGCTCCCGCACCGCCCGCAGCCGTGCCCCGATGTCAAGCTCGGACGCCTCCTTGCTGGACCGGGCAGCGGTCTTGGTGCGCCCAGGTTTGGGGTCGTGCTGGTTCATCGCCCGTCGCTTTCTGCCAAGGTAGAATTGCAGTGATATGCGCGTAACCCAAAGTCGCGTCAATCGTCCACGCCCTGAGGATTATCGCACGACAAATCAGTTGCCATGTAAAAAATTTCATGACAGCTTTCCAAAAAAAGTGAACGCTTGGAGGGCCCGATGAACACCATAGAAACCTTTGCCGCCCTGTCGGGCAAGCTTTTCATGGGCGGGACCTATCAGTCCAGTCAGGCTTCGATCCATCTGGACGTGATCGAACCCGCCACAGAAGGGCGCATCGGCCAGATCGCGGACGCGACCGATGCCGAGGTGGATGCGGCAACCGACATCGCCCTTGCCGCAGGTCGCGCCTGGAATGCCATCGACATGCGCAGCCGTGCCGTGGTGATGCATGAAATCGCCGCCGTAATGCGCCGCGACAAGGCACTTTACGCCGAATACCTGACGCGGGAAGAGGGAAAGCCGTTCAAGGAGTCGCTCGACGAGGTGTCGTGGTGCGCCACAGCGATGGACTATTACGCCGAGATCGCGCGGCATGAGGCGGGCCGCATCGCGGGCGCCACGGTTCCAGGGCAGTTCCACTTCGCCATAAAGGAGCCGCTTGGCACCGTCGTCATTATCCTGCCGTTCAACTATCCGCTGGTGCTTTTGTGCTGGGAAGCCGCCGCCGCTCTCGCAGCGGGCAATGCGGTGATCGTGAAGCCGCACGAGCAGACCAGCATCACCACGCTGAAGTTCATGGAGGTCTTCAAGGGCCTGCCCGACGGGCTGATGCAATGCCTGACCGGAGGCTCGCGCGTGGCGCAGCGGCTGGTCGGCAGCCGCAAGACGCATGGGGTGGCCTATACAGGATCGGTCGCTGTGGGTCAGGCCGTTGCGCGCACCTGTGCCGAAACCTTCAAGCCCTGCCTGATCGAGGCTTCGGGGAACGATCCCTTCATCGTCATGCCCTCGGCCCCCCTCGACATCGCCGCGCGGGGGGCCGCCTTTGCGGCCTACCTCAACTGCGGGCAGGTCTGCACATCGGCCGAGCGGTTCTATGTCCACGACAAGATTCATGACGAGTTCGTGGCCCTGCTGGTGGCCGAGGCGAAGAAGCTGCGCATCGGCAATGGCTTGCATGAAGTGGATATGGGCCCGATGGCTACGCTTCGCCAACGTGATCGGTTCGAGGCGCTGATGTCCAATGCCCGCAAGCAGGGGGCAAAGGTGGCCACGGGCGGCGGGCGTCCCGCTAACCTCAATACCGGTTGGTTCGTCGAACCCACGGTGCTGACCGAGGTCACCCCCGACATGGATATCCTGCAGAATGAATCCTTTGGCCCCGTCGCGCCGATATGCCGGGTCCACAGCTTTGACGAAGCGATCGAGCTTGCCAACCGGTCGGACTACGGGCTTGGTGCAAACCTTTACACTCGTGACACGGACGAGACATTTCGTGCCGTGCGCGAGATCCAGTCCGGAATCCTGTGGATCAATGCGCCACTGCTTGACAACGATGCGCTGCCCTTCGGCGGACGCAAGCTTTCAGGCAACGGGCGGCAACTCGGCCCCGAGGGGCTCAGCCAGTTTCAGAACACCAAGTTCGTGATGATCGACCCCGGTGCCAGCCGGCAGGACTTCTGGTGGTTTCCCTACGCGAAAGAGGAAAGCTATCCCGGTACGCGGTGAGGCACGATCAGGATGACGACCGAGTTTCCAGATCAGGCAGAAGTGGTGATCATCGGCGGTGGCATTGCCGGGTGTTCGGTCGCCTATCATCTGGCCAAGACCGGCATCACCGACGTTGTGCTTTGCGAACGCAAGCAACTGACCTCAGGCACGACATGGCACGCGGCGGGCCTAGTGACCCAGTTGCGCGCGACCCGCCGGATGACCGAGCTTGCCAAGTACACGGGGGAGTTGTTCGGCACACTGGAGGCGGAAACCGGGCAGGCCACTGGCTTCAAACGGCGCGGGTCGCTGCGCGTCGCCAACACGCCCGCCCGCTACGAGGAACTGGCGCGCGGGGCCTCCATGGGGCGCAACTTCGGCCTACCGGTCCAGCCCGTCAGCGTCGGTGAGATCAAGGAGCGATGGTCGCCGATCAGTACCGAGGGACTCGTCGGTGGGTTCTGGTTTCCACAGGACGGTCAGGTGAACCCCGCCGACGTGACGCAGGCCTATGCCAAGGGTGCCCGGATGCGGGGTGCCCGCATTCTGGAACACACCGCCGTCACGCAGATTTTGGTCGAGAACGGCAAGGCTGCCGGCGTGATGACCGACAACGGGCCGATCCGGGCAAAGACTGTGGTCATCTGCGGCGGCATGTGGTCGCGCGATCTGGCGGCAAAGATCGGCGTCACGCTGCCGCTGCATGCGGCCGAGCATTTCTACATCGTCACCGAACCTGTCGAAGGCCTGCCGCGCGACTTGCCGGTCCTGTTTCTGGGGGACGAATGGACCTACTACAAGGAAGATGCCGGGAAACTGCTGGTTGGCTTTTTCGAGCCGAACGCCAAGCCTTGGGGCCAGAAGGGCATCCCCGATGACTTTGCCTTTGGTACGCTTCCCGAAGACCTCGATCACATCGCGCCGCTCCTGCAAGCCGCGACCCGGCGCGTCCCGGTGCTGGAACGCACTGGAATTCAACTGTTTTTCAACGGCCCCGAAAGCTTTACGCCCGACGACCGCTATCTGCTGGGAGAGACGCCCGAGGTGCCAGGCCTCTTTTGCGCCACTGGCTTCAATTCGATCGGTATCCTGTCCTCGGGTGGAGTGGGCAAGGCGCTTGCCGACTGGATCCGAGACCGCCGCCCGCCGATGGAGCTGATGGACGTTGATGTGCGCCGGATGCAGTCCTTTCAAGGCAACCGAGCCTATCTGGAGGAACGCACGACCGAAACGCTTGGCCTGCTGTTCGACATGCACTGGCCCTACCGGCAGTTTGTCACCGCCCGCAATATCCGCCAAAGCCCGTTCCATGACCGTCTCAAGGCGATGGGTGCCTGCATGACCGAGGCTGCGGGCTGGGAACGTCCCGGCTTTTTTGGCGCGCCCGGAACCACGCCGGAAATCGGCTATTCCTACGGGCGGCAAAGCTGGTTCGACGCTTGCGGTGATGAATGCCGCAACACGGCCGAGAACGTTACGTTGTTCGACCATTCCTGTTTTGTAAAATACCGGGTCGAGGGGCGGGATGCCGCCCGCGTCCTGAACCGAATCTGTGCCAACCAGATCGATGTTCCCGTGGGCCGCGTGGTCTATACCCAATGGCTGAACGAGGCGGGCGGGATCGAGGCCGACGTCACCGTCACACGACTGTCCGAAACCGCCTTTCTGGTGGTGACCATCGCCGTGTCGCAACGCCGCGACATGGCCTGGCTCACGCGCCACATCCCCGAAGACGCGCATTGCTTTGTACAGGACGTGACTTCGGGTCTGCCGATGCTTGCCTTGATGGGGCCAAAAGCGCGGGCCCTTTTGTCAACGCTTTCGCCCGCCGATCTGTCGAACACGGCCTTTCTCTTCGGCACCAGCCAAGAGATTGACCTTGGCCATGCACGGGTGCGCGCCAGCCGGCTGACCTATGTGGGTGAGCAGGGCTACGAAATTTACATGCCCGCCGAATTCGCGGGCCATGTGTTCGACCGGTTGATCGAGGCAGGTGCATCCGTCGGCCTTCGGATGGGCGGCTACTTCGCCATCAATTCCCTGCGCATGGAGAAGGGCTATCGCCATTGGGGTCATGACATTGGCGAGGAGGACACTCCGTTGCAGGCCGGTCTCGGATTTGCCGTTGCGATGGACAAGCCCGGCGGCTTTCTCGGGCGCGAGGCGCTTCTGCGCCAAAACGCTGAAGGGCCGCGCATGCGCCGAATGGTGCAGGTGAAACTGGAGATCGATGGCATCCCGCCGCATCTTTACCACAACGAGCCGATCCTGCTGGACGGTCAGATCGTCGGATCGGTTACCTCGGGGGCCTATGGCCACCGTATCGGCGCGTCGCTTGGCATGGGCTATGTCTCGCACCCCGAAGGCGTCACCGAGGACTGGCTTGCCTCCGGCACTTGGGAAGTCGAGATCGCATGGCAGCGCTACCCGATAACTGTCCAGCTTCGCCCTTGGTACGACCCGAAAGGTGAACGTCTGAAAGGATGAAACCATCCACCCGCGCCCGGGGTGCACGCGATCTGGGTGCACTAAACCGAAACCACGACAGGAGGGACTGACATGGCACAAGAAACGCTCCATCCGGAGCTTGAACGACGGCTCGCCGTTCTGGAGAAGCCCGAGAACCAGGGTGCGGGCTTCGGCATGATCGATTGGATCTGGCTTGTGGTGCTTGGCATGGTGGGTCCGGCCCTCTTGTTGCTGTGGGGGTGGTCATGAGTGCGCCCGACACCTCGGATGAAACTGGCTGGCCGCTGACCCCGGCCGAGCGTAACTGGAACCAATGGCAGTTGTTTGCGGTGCTTTTGGTCACTGCCGCCGCAACCTGGTGCTACATCATAGGCGAGTATGTAGGGTATTACTTGAACCTCAAGATGGGCATGGCCGCCATGACAGCGGGAGCTATGATCGGGATGCTGATGGTCACCCTCGCCGTGGTCCCCACCGCCACACGCTACGGCATCGACAGCATCGCTGCCGCTCGCCCGCAATTCGGCGACCGGGGCTGGATCATCACAGTGTTCCTGCAATACGCCTCGATCATTGGCTGGAACTGCCTGTTGATGATCTTCTTCGGCAAGTCCGTTGGGCAGCTTTTGGTGGCCATCGGCGCGGTCGACCCTGGCAGCGTTGACATGATCGTGCGGATTGTCACCGTTCTGGCCTGTGTGCTAGTGTATCTGATCCTGATGCGCGGCGGCACGGGACTTGAGCGGGTTTCGCAGTTATTGTTCTTCGTTATCGTGGGCGTCGGCATCTGGATGGTCTGGGTGTTGCTGGCCAACCAGTCGGACGCTATCGCAGCTGCCAAACCTGCCTATGCCTCGGGTAGCCTGCGGTGGGACTACGTGACGGGGATCGAGATCGGCATCGTCAGCCTCCTGAGCTGGTGGCCTTATATCGGTGCCATGGTCCGAAAGGCACCGAACGCCCACACTGCCACGCTGCCGTCGATGCTGGGCATGGGGCTGCCGGTGCCGATCCTCAGCATTGTGGGGCTGGCGGCCATCCTTGCGCTGCAGGTATCTGACCCTTCGGCCTGGCTGATCACGTTGGGCGGCTCGACCTACGGCGTCATTGCGCTGATCTTCGTGATCGCCGCCAACCTTGGAACCACACTGGCCGGGGTTTATGCCACCGCCGTCGGCTTGCGTCAGGTGCCTGCGCTGGCAACGTCGCGCTGGAATACCTTGATGCTGTTTGCGCTGGTCCCGGTGGCTTTCGTTAGCCTGGTTGTGCCCGACCTGTTCTTCTCAAACTTTGGCACGTTTCTGGCCTTCATCGGCGTCTTCTTCGCGCCGATCTGCGCGATCCAGATCGTCGACTACCTGATCCTGCGGCGCCAGCGGATCAACATCCGTGCCGTGTTCGTGGGCGGCCCAGGCACCGACTATCACTATTGGGGCGGTTTCAACCCGGCGTCCATCCTTGCCATGGTGGCGGGGTTCTTTACCTATCTCTATCTTCTGAATCCCGTCAGCTATGCCTCAAATGCCCCCTACGATTTCCTGACGGCATCCATCCCGACTGCCGTGGTAGCCGGCGTGGTCTACACGCTGATCACCCTTTTGGTGGTCAAGCCGGCTGGCAAGGGCGGATACTGACCTCTTGGACAAGAGACGCTGCCCGGAGCCAGCTCCGGGCAGCGTCCTTTTGCTGGAAACGGCAGATGTCGGAACAACGGCTGGATCTGAACGTGATCGGCCCAGGGGCCGCGGGTTTGCCACGGCAGAAAGCCTGGCGCGGGCCGGACGGACCTTCGCGGCCCGCGAGGTGCAGGATCGTGCGCGCACAAGTGCAATTCGTCCGGTTGGACGATGGTCAAATCCGCTAACGCGGCACCCGGTTCCTTTTCGGCACCAGACGGCACTGCAGGGAAGGGTGGAGCAAGTCGGGGTTCGCCACCGCTTCATCCCCGCCGCATCGGGTGGTCTGACGATAAACGACGGTCAGTTCGCACCCTACTCGACCGAATTTCTTATCGCGGTGTAGTCCCGGAACTCGAAACGGCGGCAATCCGTGGCCGTTTTCACGACACAGTAAGGCAATTCCAGATCGTGCTGAAGGTCCGCTGTCCGCCCTTCTCGACATCAAACAGTGGATCAGGTTCGCACATTCTCAGTCAACCCACCAACCACCTTCAGCCGCGGCTTCAGCATTTCCCCCACCGCGTTCACCCCGGCCCGCAGCGGCGAGTCGATCAGGTGGGCATAGCGCTGGGTGGTGCCGATCTGGGTGTGGCCGAGCAGACGCCCGATCATTTCCAGCGATGCGCCGCCGGAGACCAGCAGCGAGGCGAAGGTGTGGCGCAGATCATGGATGCGGACATCCGGGATTTCAGCTTGCACGCGCATCCGTTCCCAGAACCGCTTTCATTCTTCCCAGCACATTGAGACCCATCTGGCCAAACAGGTGCAACATGTCGATCGGCACCCAGTTCTCTCGGATCAGACCCTCGTGGTGCAGGTAGAAGTCCATCACCCGCATGAAGACCGGCTTGCCGGTTGCTGGCATGCCGCAGAACCCGGCCCCCATGTGCACGGCATAGACCGAAGGCCAGCCCCCGGTGACGGAATAGGGGCCGTCGCCGATGCGGATGTAATGCCCGGCACCGTTGCGGGCGCGTTCGGCCATGACCTCGTCGAATGTGCCCTGTGGACGGTGAAAGGCAATCCGGAATGGAAGCTGATGCCCATCAACAAAACCATCGAGACCGCGCGTCGTTCCGATCCCGGAGGGGCCAAACCACATCATTTTGCGATGCCAATGATCTTGCTGCGGCATGGCAATCAGAGCGTCACGAGACAGGCTTCCCCGATCATCGAATTCAGCCAGGGTTCTGTGCATATGCAGGGTTTGTTCGATGCTCTCGCGACCTTGGACGGGATCGGAGGGCACGAGGCGGACGCCATCCGCCGTTAGCGGCCCGGGCCACATGCTCTCGACCCCGAGAGACGGGCCCAGGGGCCAGACGCCCGCCTGTCGCATGACGTCCAGGACATCCCAGAGGAGGTTGGCCTGCACCACCCGGCCATCGTCGCCGATCTGCCAGACCTCGCCATAGCGCAGATAAACTGTCTTTCCCGTCGCCGGGATGCCCAGCCAGTCGCGCTTCATCGTGCCGCAATAGTGGCCGACTGCCGCAACAAAGGTTTTCCCCTGATAGCGCCCTGCTACAAGGATGGTATCGCGCCGTTCCAGATCCGGAAAGGCGGCGAACAGGGGCGACCATATGCGGGCCGTCGCCGCCGCAGTTCCCTGCATCTCGTTCATCGGATGGGCGGCGCGCCATGCGCAGTCTGGCGCGGCAAGGGTGCTCAGTGCTGCCTCAAGGCCGGATTCTCCAGCTTCCGCCAAGGAGTGCAGTCTTTCAAGGACCCGCGTGCGGAGTTCTGCGTCTGGTGTAGCGTCGGCATCAAAACCGTCACTCAGCATTCGAAACGCCCCTTTTGACAAACATGATTTCCACCTTGATGCAGCAAGCTGCAAGCGTATGCAAGAAAACTGTTGCATACGCTTGCAAGTTAACTCTATCCTTCCTCAAGCCGTGCGAAATGGCGGTGATTCCCGCTGTGTTCGCGGGTTGAACAGGGAGAACAGAATGACAATGTCTATCCGGGGCCTTGCCCTGTCTGCCCTTCTGGGCACCACGATGCTTTCCGGTGCTGCCTATGCCGACTGCGGAATCGCCGCCGGAAAGGTCTCGATCATCGGCAACGATTTTCCGGCCGTCCATACCGTTGCCGATGCGGCGGCGGCCTGTGCGACCGACACGGTCGAAGTCAAGATGAACCTGACCAAGGACCATGAAAAGCTGAACGCGCCGGGCATGACCGCCAATCCGGCCGAGTACTCCTCGGCCGTCGTCGCTTCGTCTTCTTTGGTGCCCCTGCTGGGTGCAGGGCTGGTTCGCCCGCTGGATGACCTGATCGCGGCCCATGGCGCGGACATTCCCAAGGGCCAGTTGATCACCATCGATAGCAAGGTAATGGCGGTGGCTTTCATGGCCAATGCCCAACACATGTTCTATCGCAAGGACGTGCTGGAAGCGGCTGGTGTGGCCGCGCCGAAGACCTACGAAGAACTGCTGGCCGCTGCTGAAAAGATCCGCGCCGGCGGCATGGCGAACCCGTTTTGCTCGACCTATGGCGTGGGTTGGGATCTGGGCGAGGAATTCGTGAACATGTATCTTGGCATGGGCGGCGAATTCTTCAAGCCGGGTAGCGCCGAGCCTTCGGTGAACAATGAAAAGGGCGTGGCCGCGCTGGAGATGATGAAGGCTTTGACGGGCTACATGAACCCCGATTTCCTAACCTTCGATTCCAATGCGGCAACCGCTGAATGGGAAGCCGGCAATTGCGCGCTCATGACGCTTTGGGGCTCGCGCGCGGAAGTGCTGATGGATGGCAAGGATTCTGCCGTAGGCGTTGCAGAGAACACCGTGGCGGCTGCAACCCCATCGGTGGGTGGCAACAGTTTTCCGGCGACCTCCCTGTGGTGGGATGGCTGGACTGTTGCGGCCAATATTTCGGACGATGACGCCGCGGCAACCTTCATGGCGATGAAGGCCGGGATCGCCCCGTCTATCCTGACCCCTGACACGATGGGGCAGGCGGTCTGGATGATCGAGGGCTATCAGCCGACTGCCGCAGCGCAAGGCGTTGCCGAAAGCATCGCGGGTGGAGCCAAGTCCTACCCGATGGAGCCCTACATGGGGGCCATGCACATGGCGGCGGATGGCAATCTTGCCGACTTCCTGACCGGCAAGGAAGATGCGGCCACGGCGCTAGCTGACATGGAAGCGGCCTATGTCGCCGCCGCGAAAGAAGGCGGCTTTCTGAAGTAAGCTGCCAATAGGCCGACGGCGCCGCCTTCGCGTCGTCGGTCCCCTTTTCCCGTATCGAACCCCGCCTCACCCATCGCGCCTGAAGGCGTGGTATGCAGCGACTGTTTTCTCATGAGAGGCTGTCATGAAGCACAAGACCTTTATGTGGTTCATCCTGCCATCGGCGCTAGCGATGCTGTTGTTCATCGCCTTGCCGATCGTCTCGGTCCTTTTGCAGTCGGTCTTTGCCCCGCATGAGCAGGTGATCCGCGAGGTCGAGAATTGCGACGTTTTCGGTTGCAAGAAAACCACAACCGTTGACGCCGACGCCACGGCTGCCCTGCGTGAGGCTGCACCATTGGGGCGCTTTGTCGGAACCGACATCTACACCGACCGCAATCATCTGGCCCTGTCCGAGATCGGCACGATTTGGTCGTTGACCACCGGGGTCGGCAACTTCTTCAACAGGGTCATGAACCTGCCCTTCTACGCGGCCTTGATCTTCACACTGACCTATACGGCGCTGGTCACGCCGCTGGCGATCCTCTTGGGGTTCAGCATCGCGCTAGCGGTGAACGCCATTCCACGCTTTTTGCGGGGACCTGCGATCTTCTTCTCGCTTTTGCCGATGATCGTCACACCCTTGGTTGGCGCGCTGATCCTGTTCTGGATGGTGGATGCGCGTGGCATCCTCGGGGCGGCGATCCAGTCACTGATGGGCGACCCTGACCTGTCGGTCAAAGCCTCGACGCCGATGATGTGGGCCATGCTTATCGTCTATGGCGTCTGGTCCACCGCGCCCTTTGCGTTTGTCGTCTATTACGCCGGCCTGCAGACCGTCCCGCAGGACACGCTTGAATCGGCGATGATCGACGGGGCGACGCGCTGGCAGAGGCTGCGCTTTGTCATCATCCCGCACCTTCTGCCGCTGACCACATTCCTGCTGCTGATCAAGATCATGGACAATTTCCGGGTGTTCGAGCCGATCGTCAGCTTCAACGCCGGCGCCCATGCGCAAAGCCTGAGCTACTTTATCTACTCTGATCTCAACGCCACGAACCGGCTTTTGTCTTCTGCGGCGGCCACTTCGGTTTTGACCATCCTTGGCGTCATCGTGCTTCTTTCGCCCGTGATCGTCCGCACCTGGAAATCTTTCGGAAGGGCTGCATCATGACAAGCAGTGTCGCTGACCGCCGTTCGCTGCCGTTGCGGGCCTTGCTGGTGGGGTTCTTGATCGTTTGGATCGTCGTGGCGGCGTTTCCCTTCCTGTGGACCCTTTGGGGCAGCTTCAAGGTCGAGGGGGATTTCTTCTCCAAGGCGGACTGGACCAATGCCCTGACCGGGCCCTTGACCCAAGCCGGGACGGGCGGTGCATTTACCGGGCAGGGCTATCATGGGGCCTGGGTCACAAATGAATTCTGGAGGGCCGGGCTGAACACGCTGATTGTGGTCGTGTCGGTTGTCACCATCTCGCTGACCTTCGGCACGCTCGGCGGCTACGCGCTGGCGCGGTCGGGTTACCGCTATGTGTTCTGGATCCTGATCGTGGCACTGGTGTTTCGGGCCATGCCGCATGTCACGCTGGTCTCGGGCTATCTTCTGCCGTTCTTCCAGTGGAACCTCTGGGGGCATCTGCCGACCGCAATCATCGTTCTTGTGGCGATCAACCAGCCCTTCACACTGTGGATGCTGACCTCGTTTTTCCAGAACATCCCCAAAGATCTGGACGAAAGCGCCATGGTAGACGGCTGTTCGCGGTTTCAGGCCTTCAGGTTGGTCATAATCCCGGTGATGTGGCCGGGGGTGATCACCACGGGGCTGTTTTCTTTCCTGCTCGCCTACAACGACTTTGCGGTCACCGCGATGCTTCTGAACCAGGAAAACCAGACAATGATCCCCAAGATCGCGTCCTTCCTGGGCACCACGCAGACCAAGGGCAACGTGATGTTCGCCGTTTCGGCCGTCGTTTCAGCCACCGCTCCCCTCTTCGTGCTGGTGATGTTCTTCCAGCGTCAGATCGTCAGCGGCCTGACCGCCGGCGCCGTGAAAGGCTAAACCATGTCCGATATCCAGCTGAAAAGCCTGACCAAACGCTGGGGCGCCTTCACCGGCCTTAAGCCGATGGATCTGCACATCGGGGATGGCGAGTTCCTTGTTCTTCTCGGTCCTTCGGGCTGCGGCAAGACCACCACGATGCGCATGATCGCCGGGTTGGAAGATGCGACCGAAGGCGACATCCTTATCGATGGCAAAAGGGTGAACGATCTGGAACCCAAGGACCGCGACATCGCCATGGTGTTCCAGTCCTACGGGCTTTATCCCACGATGACGGTCTATGAGAACATTCGCTTTCCGCTAAAGGTGCGCGGCATTCCGCAGGCCGAGCACCACGACCGTGTGATGCGTGCGGCGAAGACAGTGGAGCTGACCGAATTTCTGGACCGCAAACCCGCAGCCCTGTCGGGTGGCCAACGGCAGCGCGTGGCGCTGGCCCGTGCGATTGTCCGCGAGCCCAAGGTCTTCTTGATGGACGAGCCGCTTTCGAACCTTGACGCCAAACTGCGCGTCTCGACCCGGGCACAGATCAAGAACCTGCACCATGAGCTGAAGACCACGACGATCTACGTCACCCATGACCAGATCGAGGCGATGACCTTGGCCGACCGCGTCGTTGTGATGAGCCGCGGCGAGGTGCAACAGGTGGGCACGCCTCTGGAAATCTACGATCGCCCGTCAAACATGTTTGTGGCGGGGTTCATCGGCAATCCGGCGATGAACCTAATACCAGGCACGCTAGCAAACGGGGTCTTCGCGGCCGAAAACATGTCCGTTCCCGGCCTGTCAGGTCCTGATGGCCCGGTCACGCTGGGCTTTCGCGCAGAAGATGCCAGCCTTGCGACCTCGGGCGAAATCGCAGCACCGATCTATTCGATGGAGCTTCTGGGCGATGCTTCGATGGCGACGGTTCAGGCCGGTGGTGCCGTTGTCGCGATCAAGGCGGCCAAGGACTATGTCGGCCAGATAGGGCAGCCGATTGCTGCCCATGTGCCCGCCCGCATCTGCCACCTGTTCGACGCCAAGACCGGCACACGTTTGAACGCGAATACCTGAGGAGACCACGATGGCCATCCATCACCTGAAATCCGGCATACCCGCCGAAGCCCGCGCCGAGGATGATGCCAAGGTCCGGGTGTCCGTCGAGGGCATCTTGAAAGACATCGAGGCGCGCGGCGACGCAGCCGTGCGCGAGCTGTCGCAGAAGTTCGACGGCTATGCTGCGCCGTCGTTCCGCCTGACGGCCTCAGAAATCGAAGCCGCGATGCAGAAGGTCTCGGCCCGCGACATGGAGGATATCCGCTTTGCGCAGGTCCAGATCCGCCGCTTTGCCGAAGCACAGCGCGCCAGCATGACCGACATCGAGGTCGAGACGATGCCGGGCGTCTTCCTGGGTCACAAGAACATCCCTGTCCAGTCGGTCGGCTGCTATGTGCCGGGTGGCAAGTTTCCCATGGTGGCCAGCGCCCATATGTCGGTCCTGACGGCATCGGTGGCGGGTGTTCCCCGCATCATCGCCTCGGCCCCCCCGGTCAAGGGCGAACCCCACCCCGCCATCGTCGCAGCCATGCAAATGGGCGGGGCGCACGAGATCTATGTATTGGGCGGCATTCAGGCCGTTGCAGCCATGGCCTTGGGGACGGAAACGATACGACCCGTGGACATGCTGGTCGGCCCCGGCAATGCCTTTGTTGCCGAGGCCAAGCGCCAGCTCTACGGCCGTGTCGGAATCGACCTGTTCGCCGGCCCCACGGAAACCATGGTCATCGCTGACGACACGGTGGACGCCGAAATGTGCGCGACCGACCTTCTGGGGCAGGCCGAGCATGGCTACAACTCGCCCGCCTGTCTGATCACGACGTCCCGCAAGTTGGCCGAAGGCACGATGGCCGAGATCGAGCGACTTCTGGTAATCCTACCCACGCGCGACACGGCCTCAGTCAGCTGGCGCGACTATGGCGATGTGATCCTGTGCGACACGCATGACGAGATGCTGACGGTGGCCAATGACATGGCCTATGAGCATGTCCAGGTGATGACCGACCGTGACGACTGGTATCTGGCGAACATGCACAGCTATGGCGCGCTGTTCCTCGGGCCGCGCACGAATGTGGCCAATGGCGACAAGGTGATCGGCACCAACCACACGTTGCCGACGAAGAAGGCCGGGCGCTATACCGGTGGGCTGTGGGTCGGAAAGTTCCTGAAAACCCACTCCTATCAGCGCATTACCACCGACGCAGCGGCAGCGCAGATTGGGGCATATGGCTCACGCCTCTGCATGCTGGAAGGCTTTGTCGGCCATGCCGAACAATGCAACATCCGCGTTCGCCGCTATGGGCACAAGAATGTGGGTTATGGAATGGCCGCGGAATGAGCACCGAAAACCAACGCAACAAGGCCCGGGCGGCCGCGTATCTGGCCGCCTGCGATTCCACCCCCCTTGACGCCTTGGCTGAGGCGATTTCGCCGTTCCTTGCCCCCGACGTCATCTGGCAGGGATTTGCGCCCTTAAAGGATGCCAGGGGTCCCAGGGCGCTTGTCGCTCTATACCTTGCGCCCCTGCGCCGCGCGTTCCCAAAGCTTAAACGTCTGACTCATATCCTCATCGGCGGCTGCTCGGACGGCACGGTTCAAGGAGGTAATGACGGGCGGGAATGGGTGGGCGCAACGGGCTATCTGGTGGGCGAACAGGCCGAGCCAGTCTGGGGCATCCCCGCCCGCCCGGGCACCCGCCGCCTGCGCTGGTCGGAGTTTCCTGAGTTTGACGCCGAGGGCCGCATCATCCGCATCCAGATGCTGATCGACGTGATCGACTGGCTGGAACAGATCGGCTTGTCACCCTTGCCCCGCTCGAACGGTGCGCCTTTCGTCTGGCCCGCGCCAACCGGCTGTCACGGCCTGCTGATGGACGAACAGGATCAGGCCAAGTCCGATGCCCTTCTGGCCTATTCCCGCGCCTTTATCTTTGGCGGGCTGAACGCCTTTGACAAGTCCGACCTGAAGTCGATGGGGATGGCCCGCTTCTTTCACACGAACCTTAAATGGTATGGCCCCGGTGGTATCGGCGCCTGTCTGTCTTTGCGCGAGTTCGAGGATTTTCATCAGAAACCCTGGCTTGAGGCCTTTCCGGATCGGCGCGTGGGCAATCTGGACAACCTGATCGCCGAGGGAGATTTCGCCGGCGCATCAAGCCTGCCCGGCGTCCTTGCCAGTCATACCGGGCCTTATCTTGGTCATGCTGCCTCGGGAAAACCCATTGCCGTCAATGGTATCGACTTCTGGCGCCGCGATGGGGACATGTTCACCGAGAACTGGGTCTTCGTCGACATGCTCCACCTCTTTGGGCAGATGGGGATCGACCTAATGGCCAAGGTCCATGAACTGGAGAAGAAATGACGTCGTCTGAACAGTTGAAATCTGCCCTTGCCCCCTTGCGCCATGCACTGGCCGCGGCTGATGCGGCATCCCTGCGCCCGGCACTTGGCTTGGCGTTTGCGCCGGATGCGAAGCTCCATCTGTGCCATCCCTTCGGCGACCTGACCGGCCCAGACGCGCTGCATGATCGCGCCTATGCGCCGCTTCTGGCCGCCATGCCAGACCTTGAACGCCGCGACATGATCGTTCTGGCGGGGACAACCCCCGAAGGTCAGGATTGGGTCGGTTGCATGGGCAATTACATGGGCACCTTTCTTGCGCCGTTCCTGGGCATCCGCCCGACCGGCCATCTGGCCCATATGCGCTATCACGAGTTCTTCCGGCTTGAAGGCGAACGGATCGTCGAAATGCAGGCGATCTGGGACATCCCCGAACTGATGATGCTGGCAGGCGTCTGGCCGATGGCACCGCAGATGGGGGCATTCCTGTGCACGCCAGCGCCGATGACAGGTGACGGGCTGACCGCCTCAGGCGACGGTTCGGCGGCGATCGCCCATGTGAAGGCCATGCTGAATGATCTTTGTCGATACCCGGCCGACCCCGACCCCAAGGTCATGCGGCTTGAGGCTTACTGGCACCCGCGCTTCAACTGGTATGGCCCGGCCGGCATCGGAACCGGGCGCGGCAATTCGGGCTTTCGCAACTGGCATCAAATCCCTTTCCTGCAGGCCATGCCCGACCGCAAGCTCGATTCCATGGGCGCGCTCAGTTCGCACTGGTTTGGCGAGGGCAAGTATGTCTGCGAAACCGGCTGGCCCAACATGCGCTTGACGCTGAGCGAGGACGGCTGGATGGGGATTGCGCCCGCAGGGCGCGAAGTTCTGCTGCGTAGTCTGGATTTCTGGCGGCTAGAGGGGGAGCTGATCCGCGAGAATTGGGTGCTGGTCGATCTGCTGGACCTTTACGCGCAGGTTGGTGTCGATGTGTTGGCCCGACTTGCTGCCTTCAACAAAGCGCGCAACCTTGGGTCGGTATCGGTTCCAGACGGGATGAGCGTATGATCCTGCCACGCACCCCTTCCTTCCGCCTGGATGGCCGCCGCGCGCTGGTAACCGGCGCCTCCTCGGGCATCGGGCTGGGCGCGGCTGCGGCTTTGGCCGAGGCGGGAGCGGAGGTGACTTTGGTCGCGCGCCGGGTTGCAGAGTTGGAACAGGTGCAGGATGCCATCCGGGTGTTGGGCGGCAGTGCCGAGGTGCTGGCGCTGGACATCACCGACCTTGCAGCAATGGAGGCGGCGCTGATTGCGCGGGGGCCTTTCGACGTTCTGGTGAACTCTGCCGGTCTTGCCCGCCATGCCCCGGCGCTGGACACCACGCCCGAAGACTACGACGCAGCCATGGCCCTCAACTTGCGGGCCGCTTATTTTCTGACGCGCGAGGTCGCGCGCAGTCTGATCGCGGTAGGCAAACCCGGCAGCCTGATCAATGTCAGCAGCCAGATGGGCCATGTCGGCGGTCCAGACCGTGCGGTTTACAGCGCAAACAAGCATGCGCTTGAAGGCATGACCAAGTCGATGGCCTTGGAATGGGCGCCTCATGGCATTCGCGTCAATACGCTGTGTCCCACCTTCATCCGCACACCCCTGGCCGAGCAAACCCTGAAAAATCCCGATCGGCGCGCATGGATCTTGTCGAAGATCAAGCTGGGCCGCGTCGGCGAAATCGAAGATCTGATGGGGCCGGTGGTTTTTCTGGCCTCGGATGCCTCAGCGATGATGACGGGCACCCATCTGATCGTGGACGGAGGCTGGACCGCCGAATGAACGAACAACCCACCAAGATAACCGCGATGGATGTCGCCCGGCTGGCGGGTGTCAGCCAGTCTGCCGTCAGCCGGGTCTTCACGCCCGGCGCATCGGCGTCCAAGGCGACGGTCGAAAAAGTGCGCGCGGCGGCTGAACAGTTGGGATATCGGCCCGATCCGCTTGCCCGCGCGATGATCACCGGCCGGACGCGGATCATCGGCTTGGTGGTGGCCTATCTGGAAAACCAGTTTTACCCGGTGGCCATCGAGCTTCTCAGCCGGTCGCTTCAGGAAAAGGGCTATCATGTCCTTGTCTTCATGGCCGAAAATTCGACCGAGAAAGTTCCGCAAGTCATGCAGGAATTGCTGGATTACCAGGTTGACGGCATCATCACCGCATCGGTTGCAATGACGAATGATCTGACGGCGCGCTGCCGGGCCGTGGGTATTCCGGTGGTCATGTTCAACCGTGGCCAAGACGATGCCGGCCTGTCAGAGGTGACATCTGACAATCTGGCCGGCGGGCGAAAAGCCGCCCAGCATCTGCTCGACACAGGGCACTGCCGCATCGCCCATGTCATGGGCTGGCAGGGATCATCAACCGGTCGCGATCGCGCGCGAGGTTTCCGCGATGCATTGGCCGAGGCCGGACAAGCGCCTTTCGCCATGATCGACGGCATGTATTCGCGCGACGAGGCGGCACAGGCCGCACGCAGCCTGTTTTCCGGGCCGGACAGGCCGGATGCCATCTTTGTCGGCAACGATCACATGGCCTTTGCCGTCATGGACACCTTGCGTTTCGACCTTGGCTTGTCGGTACCAGGTGATGTCTCGGTCATCGGCTATGACGACGTGCCACTTGCATCCTGGCCTTCTTACAGCCTCACCACAATCCGCCAACCGGTCCGCAGGATGGTCGAGGCGACCGTGGAAATTCTTCTCAACCAGATCGAGGGCGAAACTGCGCCTTCCCGCATACGCATCGACGGCCCGCTGATTGAGCGGGGATCGGTGGCTCGGAGGACGACACCATGAATGGCTTCGACGCCAAGTTCAGCGACTTTCCCGACTACATCCTGAGCATCACCAAAGAGATATGGGAGGACCGCGGAATTGCAACCCTGCACCGCTACTATCATCCCGATATCGTGGTGAGGATGCCGGCCGGGGTTTCAACAGGCAATCAAGGGGTTATCGGGGCCACCATGGCGACACTCGCCGAATTCCCCGATCGCACGCTTCTGGGCGAAGATGTGATCTGGTCGGGCACACCGGAAGAGGGGATGCTGTCCTCGCACCGCATCCTTTCGACGGCCTCGCACCTCGGGAGCGGACAGTATGGCGCGGCGACCGGCAAGAAGCTGGTCTACCGGATCATCGCGGATTGCCATGCGCGGGCCAACATGATCGACGACGAATGGCTGATCCGGGATCAGGGTGCCGTCGTGCGACAAATGGGGTGGGACCCACTGGCCTTTGCCCGTGACCAGATCACCCGTGAAGGGGGGCCGGACAAATGCACCAGACCACTCACCCCCGCCACTGACATTGTCGGCCCCTACACGGGGCGCGGCAACAACAGCGAATGGGGCGCGCGGCTAGCCGATCTTTTGCAGCGGATGATGTCGGCCGACATGGCAGCGATCCCCGAGGAATACGACCGGGCCGCGCAGCTTGAATATCCCGGCGGGATCACCGGCCACAGCCATGGCGATGCCGACCGCTTCTGGATGCCCTTGCGAGCGGCTTTCCCTGACGCGGCCTTTTCCATCCATCATGTGATTGGCCGCGAGGACCCGATGATGCCGCCACGGGCCGCTGTGCGGTGGAGCCTTCACGGTAAGCATTCCGGCTGGGGTGCCTTCGGGGCTCCGACGGGGGCCGAGGTCTTTGTTCTGGGCATCACCCATGCCGAGTTCGGGCCATATGGCCTGCGCCGAGAATACACGCTTTTCGACGAAACCGCGATCTGGAGGCAAATCCTGCTCGCAACCGGCGCGGTCGAACCGTAGCCGCCGAACCCACGCGCGACCGCACAAAGCGCCGGAGCAATCCGGCGAACAAAGGAGACATGATTGATGACACCGCAAGAAATGGAAGCCCGTATTGTCCGATACGGCGAGTTGCGCCCCTGCAAGACCGCCTTCATCGACGCTCACACGCCGGGTTCGAACCGCAAGGAAAACTTCACGATTATCGGCGGTGGCGTATCGGAAAGTCCGGATCAGCACGTCCACATCGTTGACACCCCCGGTTTCAACATCGGGGCTGCGGGCCAGCCGCCGGGCTGCCGCAACAGCCTGCATAACCATCGCACAGCGGAGGTCTTTTTCGTTCTCAAGGGGCGCTGGCGATTCTTCTGGGGCAGCTGGGGCACGGCGGGCGAGTTTGTGGCCGAGGAAGGCGACATCTTCAACATCCCCACCGGAATCTTCCGCGCCTTTGAAAACGTCGGCACCGACTACGGGATGATCATGGCAATCCTCGGCGGCGACGATGCCGGGGGCGGCGTGGTCTGGGCCCCACAGGTAATCACCGAGGCAAAGGACTATGGGCTGATTCTTGGCAAAAACGGCAAGCTTTACGACACGAAAAAGGGTCAAAACCTGCCCGAGGGCGTGCCGCCCATGCCGCTGTTGACTGACGATGAACTGAAGGCTTTTTCCGAACCCACAACGGCCGAAGTGATCCCGAACCATGTCGCCCGCTACTGGGACCTTATGGCCCTGTCCGACCGGCAGCCCGCATTGGTCATCGGTGAACACGGCAAACTGCGCGACCGTCCCGGCTTTGAGGTTGATTTCCTGTCGCGGGGATCGATCCCGGACACGCCCTACACCCTGAACCATCACGAGGTTCTGATGCCGATGCGCGGGCACTGGCGCGTGTCGTGGTCGGGCGGCACCACCGTGCTGAACCCCGGCGATACCGCTGCCATCCCACCGGGGCTGGAACATGCGCTGGCCCCTTCGATGACCGGCGAGGCAAGCCTTTACCGCGTTATCAACACCATTGATCCGGCAGGCCTGACGGGCCGTCTGCTTTGATACAGGGGCCCGCGCTGACACTTTGCGCGGGCCATTCAACAGGAAAGGGAATGCCATGTCGAAAACACTCATTGCTTGCATGCTGACGCTGATGCCGATGACGGCACTTGGCGATACCTCGATCGGATCGCTCACCGAACTTTCCACCGAAAGCCTGCGCGCGCGCACCTATGATGGCGCAGTTATTGGGGTGACAGAGATTGACTGCCCCGGTCGTGCCGCCGGGGCAAAGTCGCGGATGCTGTCCTATTCTTCCGACGGCCTTGGCCTTTATGCGCGGCTGGAACTGCCTGCGACACCTCCGCCCGAGGGTGGTTACCCGGTCGCCTTGTTTCTCCATGGCTGGGTCGGCGCTGACGCGGCGCCGGACTATCCGTTTTCCTGCAACGAGGGCGGGTATTACGCGCATGTCATCAACGCCTGGTCCGATGCGGGTTATGCGGTGCTGATGCCCGGCTATCGTGGCCACGGCACAGTTGCCGGAAAGCCAGCCGACGGGCACGACTGGATGAAAACTTGGGACAACGACACATACCTGTCGCCTGTCTTTTACGCCGTGGATGCGCTGAACCTTCTGGCCGCAGCGCCCGACATAGAGGCGCTGGGGATCGACGCGGGGGCGGGGGCGGTCAAGCTTGATCTTTCAAAGGTTCATGCCATCGGTCACAGCCAGGGCGGCGATGTGGCAGCCATCGTGCTGGCCGCAACTGGCAAAGGTGCTGCAAACGGGCTTTCCATAGCTTCCGGCGCGCTGTGGTCGGGCACCTATGTCGACCGCTTTAACCAGCTACAAACCTATCCGCCGATGGAAACCGCACTCGAGGCATTCCTGGCCGGCGACGGTACCTGGACCGGCACGGCCATCGGGGCCGACGGCACCGTCAACCCAAACTTCGTTTTCGGCTATCCGCCGAACTGGATCGGGACACTCGACCAGACAAAGTGGGACTGGCAGAAGGACCAATGGTCTACGCCCTCGGTCCGCGCATCCGTAGAGATGAAGCTGGATGAGATGTATTCGACCCTGAACGCGCAGGTGAAGGACGCAGGGCAATGGTCGTGGGCCATCAAGGACCGCGAAGATGGCGGGTTCACCGTAGTCCACGACACACGTCTTGTGCCCTTGATGAAGGCCATCGGTGCGTTTGATGCGCCGCAGTACGTCACCGCCCCCCTGAACCTGCATTTCTCGGATCGGGATTTCTACTCGATCCCTGCGGTGAACATTGACTTCTGTGGGCGGGTCAATGGCGCAGGTGGCAAGTGCCATGCCTTCGAATACTTTGCCAACACACACGAGCTTTCCGTTGCAGGCGAAGGCTGGTTCAGCCCGGAAGGCACAGTCGCCGGCTTCCCGGTGATGACTGCCCGCGATCAGGCCCTAATCGTCGGACAGGACCCGGAAGCCATCAAGTAGAGAAAACCACTGCGAAAGGGACGGAACCATGACGCTTCTTGCCACCCATGTCGGATCGCTGCCCCGGCCGCAGCCAGTTGTCGATTTCCTCTTCGCGCGCGAGCGCGGAGAGGTCTATGATCCTTCGGCCTTCGACGCCTGCATGGCTGCCGCCGTGATGGAAAACGTCCGCCGCCAGAAAGGGGCGGGGATCGACATCGTCTCGGACGGCGAGTGTTCGAAGATTTCCTATGCGACGTATGTCAAAGATCGCTACATGGGCTTTTCCGGCGACAGCCCGCGCAACGCGCCGAACGATCTGAAACTGTTCCCCAGCTTTCTGGACCGTTTGGCCAAACAGGGCGGCACACCGCGATATGCGCGGCCGCAATGCACCGGGCCTGTCGCCGCCAAGGGACAGGGTGAGTTGCAAAAGGACATCGCCAACCTCAAGGGCGCAATGGCTGCGCATGGGGTGTCGCGCGGGTTCATGAATGCGGCGTCACCGGGGGTCATCAGCCTGTTCCTGCAAAATGCCCATTACGCCAGCCGCGAGGATTATCTTCATGCGCTGGCATCGGCCATGCATCAGGAATACCGGACCATTCTGGAGGCGGGGCTTGATCTGCAGCTTGATTGCCCCGACCTCGCGCTGTCACGGCACATGCTGTTCACGCATCTTTCGGATGACGAATTCCTGAACGTCGCAGCAACCCATGTCGAGGCGCTGCAAACGGCGCTGAAGGGTCTGCCCCGCGACCGTATCCGGCTGCACATCTGCTGGGGCAATTACGAAGGCCCCCATGTCTGTGACATCGACATGGAAAAGGTCTTTCCACTGCTGATGACCGTTCCTGCGACCTATCTGCTGTTTGAAACCGCCAATCCCCGCCACGGCCACGAATGGACTGTGTTTCGTGATCGGGCAAAGGAGATTCCCGACGACAAGGTGCTGGTGCCCGGTGCTGTCGATACCACGACGAATTTCGTGGAACACCCCGACCTCGTGGCGCAGCGTTTGCAACGGTTCACCAACATCCTTGGCCATGACCGCGTTGTGGCGGGCAGCGATTGCGGCTTTGGCACCTTTGCAGGTTTTGGCGCGGTGGACCCTGAAATCGCCTGGGCCAAGCTTGCCACGCTGAAAGAGGGGGCGCGCCGCGTCCCATGACACCGCTTGTCCTGATCCCCGGCATGATGTGCGACGCGCGAATGTGGGGCGGCCTTCCCGCCGCCCTGCACCCTCGCCCCTTTGCGCATATGATCCCGATCGGGGCTGACAGCATGGCGGACCTTGCGCGCATCCTTCTGCAGGATGCCCCGCCCCGCTTTGCGCTGACCGGGCTGTCGATGGGTGGCATACTTGCGATGGAGGTGCTGGCGCAGGCCCCAACCCGTGTCGAGCGGCTAGCCCTTCTTGACACCAACCCGCTGGCCGAGCTGCCTGCGGTGCAGGCCCGCCGTGCCCCCCAGATCGCCAAAGCCCTGTCTGGCGGTCTTCGATCGGTGATCCGCGACGAGATGAAGCCGAACTACTTTGCAACGGGTCCAGGCAAGCAAGCGATTCTCGATCTGTGCCTCGACATGGCGCTATCGCTTGGGCCCGAGATCTTTGCCCGCCAGTCGCGGGCGTTGCGCGACCGACCAGACCGGCAAGAGGCGCTGGCCGCATTCAATGGGCCGGCTCTGGTGCTGATGGGCGCCGAAGACCGGCTCTGCCCACGCGACCGGCATAACTTGATGCACGAATTGATGCCGCAATCGCGCTTGGTGATCGTTGATGGCGCCGGGCATTTGCCTCCGCTGGAACGCCCTGTGGAAACGACAGTGGCCCTGCGCCGCTGGCTGGAGGAATGATGGACCAAACACTCTTCGACCTGTTGTCGCGCATAGACACGCCGACCGTTTGCAACGCCATTGAGGTGGTGCAGGGCAAGCGCGGCTTTCATGGCTTCACCCGTGGCACAATGGTGTGCACCGAGCCCGGTCGCGCCGTGGTGGGCTATGCTGCCACCGCCCAGATCGCAGCACTTGCCCCCCCAACCGAGCCGCCAGAGGTTATCAAGGCCCGCCGCATGGCCTATTACAAAGCCATGCATGATGCGCCAAAGCCATCCGTCGCCGTGATTGAAGACCTGGACTACCCCAATTGCGTCGGCGCCTATTGGGGCGAAATCAACACGACCATCCACAAGGGCTTTGGCATGTCAGGCGCGCTGACCAACGGCGTTGTCCGTGATCTTGGTGACCTGCCGCAAGGCTTTCCCGTGATCGCGGGCAGCGTCGGGCCGAGCCATGGCTTTGTCCATGTGCGCTCGGTAGGCCAGCCAGTCCGGGTGATGGGGCTAGCCGTGAGGCAAGGCGACCTTGTCCACGTCGACCGTCATGGTGCTGTCGTGGTTCCGCCGGGGGTCATAGGCTCACTTGCGGCAGCTATCCGCAAGTTGCAGGAAACCGAACGTCTGGTCCTGGATCCTGCCCGCACCCCCGGCTTCGACTATGCGGCCTTCGAGGCGGCTTGGGCGGCCTTCGAGGCGGCGCGCACATGATCCGCAGCGCCGCCGGATTCCCCCCAAGAGCCTCGCCCAGGGAGAAAAGATGAAGGTTGGCTTTTGAGACCAGCTGACAGCATTTCGGCTGCCACACGGCGGTAAGACTTTGAAGCTTCCCCTGCTGAACCCCGCGTTGATCCGTTTTCGCGCGGTCGGTTGCGGGTTTGGCTACTAACGTGTTGGAACCCGGCGTCGTGCTGTCAGACAAATGCGAACCAGACTCTGTTTCCGCTACCCCACTTGTCGTTCAGGCAGCGAGAAGGCCGCGCCACTCGGCGAGAGCGGCGGCGCGGGTCTGCTTGTAGGCGTCGCGGTTTTGGAGGTGGCGCTCCGTCGGAAAGTGGTTGTGGACCGAGGCATGCACGGAGACGAACTTCTGCAACGTTCGCATGCGCCTGAACCGCAACATCGCGCGCTCGCGTCGTCGGAATGGCAGGTGCGAGTTTTCCGCCCGGTTGTTCAGCCAGCGCCCCATCTCGCGGTCATCGCCGCGGCCGAGCTCCTTTAGGGCGGCACCGTAGGATCGAAGCCTGTCTGTGACGATGACCTCTGGTCGACCATGCCGCTTCATCGATTTCTTCAAGAATTTCAGGGCTGCCTTGCGATCTCGCGTCTAGGTGACGAGGCTTTCCAGCACTTCGCCCTCATGATCGACAGCCCGCCAGAGATAGTGAGTGACCCCGTTGATCTTCACGTAAACCTCGTCCAGGTGCCACTGCCAGTGGCGATGAGCGCGCATCGCATCGACGCGCTTGCCCCGGATCTCAGCCGCAAACATCGGACCAAACCGGTTCCACCAGTACCGCACCGTCTCGTGGCTAATCTCGATGCCACGCTCATGCAGCAGGTCCTCGACGTTGCGGAGCGACAGCGGGAACCGGATGTAGAGCATCACCGCAAGGCGAATGACCTCAGGGCTTGTTTTGAAGTAGCGGAAGGGGGAAGGTTTTGTCATCCCGGCAGGCTAGCTGGGCACCCATGTCGGCTCAAGCCAAGTTCTTCTGACAACACCGTCTGGTGCGACGCCAGGAGATTTAATATGGCACGTAAATCCAGCACAGTCGCAGTCATCGTTGCGGAGGTATCCGCGATCCCTCTCGCCCAGCCATCGGTCTCACCGATGACCAAGAAATCCCAGCTTATCGCAATGCTCGGCGCGGGAGGCTGCTCTACAATCACCGCGATCAGTCAGGCGTTTGGCTGGCAACCCCACACGACCCG
>JANOGW010000046.1:0-2997 GCA_031406155.1 Pseudorhodobacter sp. | reverse complement strand
CGCCGAAATCCGTTTCAGTCGCGCAGTCTTGATGACCGACATTCCCATGAGCGGCAGCAAGACAAAGACCATCAGTGACAGGCCGATGGCCATAGGCGTTCCGACCAGCGGCATGAGGCCTAGCGCCGCCAGACAAAAAAGCGCCAGCGCTCCCAATCCGAACAACATGGGCTGCTGCGGCAGGCCGGACGCGACAAGCATGGGGCCAAGATCTAATCCGAGAAACGACTTTTGTGACCCATCACCGGGTAAAAGTATGCTGAGCCGTTCCTCAATCGGCGTGCCACCGGCGATCAGACGCATCCGGCGAGAGCGCGCTTCACTGTCTGTTTCCCGCCGAGAGGTTAACTGGCTGATACCTTCGACAAGCAAAAGCGTGCCCATGAAGACCCCGATAAAGATCAACCAACCCGGGTCGATACGTGCGAAAAAGTCGATCACAATGTGACTCCCCCTGCTGTAAACGTTTCGGTCGCCATCGACACGCCAGCGGCGGTCAGAGCTTCCATGCACAACGGACGAATGCCGGTGGGCACGAATTCCCCCAAAACCTCGCCGCTGTCCGACCGCCCTCGCTTTCGAAAGACGAAAATGTCTTGCATGCTGATGACGTCGCCTTCCATCCCGGTGATTTCCGAAATAGACATGATCCGGCGGCGACCGTCAGCCAGACGCGACAGTTGAAGAACGATCTGCAGGCCAGAAGCGATCTGGCGACGCACCGCCTGCAACGGGACTTCGCCGCCGATCATCGCCACCATCTGTTCCAGCCGAGACAGAGCGTCGCGGGCAGTATTGGCATGGATTGTGGTCATCGACCCATCATGACCGGTGTTCATAGCTTGCAGCATATCGAAGGCTTCGGTGCCGCGAACCTCGCCGATGATGATGCGGTCGGGGCGCATCCGAAGCGCGTTTCGGACCAGGTCGCGCTGGGTCACTGCAGTGGATCCTTCTGCGCTTGGCGGGCGGGTTTCCAGCCGAACGACGTGATCTTGCTGCAATTGCAGTTCGGCGGCGTCTTCAATGGTCACGATGCGTTGCGCGGGATCAATCGCGGCGGACATCGCGTTCAGCATCGTGGTCTTGCCGGACCCCGTGCCCCCCGAAATCAGGATGTTCAGCCGCGCTTCAACCACAGCGTGCAGAAACCTTGCCGCACTCCGCGTAAGCGTCCCGATCTCAATCAGCTTGTCGACCGTAAGCGGATCACGCGAAAACTTGCGGATCGATAGGGTCGGCCCGTCGATTGCACAAGGCCGCACGATCACATTGACCCTGCTGCCATCATCAAGGCGGGCATCGACCCAAGGCTGGCTTTCATCGACTCGCCGACCAACGCGGCTAACAATCTTGTCGATGATCCGCATCAGGTGGCGTTCATCGCGGAATTGCACCGGCACACGTTCCAGTTTGCCATAACGTTCGACATAAACGTTGCGAAACGAGTTTACCAAGATGTCGGCCACGCCAGGATCGGACAAAAGCGGCTCCAGCGGGCCAAGCCCCAAAACTTCGTCGATCAATTCGTCGGTCAACCGCTCGGTATCGTCAGCGCGCATAGGCAAGTTTTCAGTGGCGAGAAAATCGTGGACCAAGCCACCGATTTCGCGGCGAAGTTCGCTCCGGTCAACCTTGTCGAGTACAGTCAGGTTAAGCCGCCCGAGCAGTTCCTCATGCAGGCGGGACTTCAGATCAAGATACTGACGCAAGGTATCGTCGATTTTGCGGTAAGGCACGACGTTGACGATCTTCGCCTGCGGCGCAGCACCTTGGGTTGCCTGCGGTGGCGGTGCATCAGATTTTCGATCGGCCCGGCGAATAACAAAGTCCTTGAACATCTTATTGGTCCTTTCGAGCAGTCGCGCCGGTGCCGGTTCTTGTTGATACCTGTAAATCAGCCACGATCGCCCTGACCGCCTTGGACCAGCCGCACCGCGGGGCGAGTTGAACTAAGGGTTCACCCCTGTCCAGCGCCTGCCGCGCAAGTTTGGCCTCGTTGGGTAGCCAATGACGCAACGGATAGCCAAGTGCTACCTCGGCATCCCGGTGCGTTGCGCCCAGCCGAAAGGGCCTCTTTTCAAGTGAGACAACAATTTCGACAGACAGTTTCGGATGATCTTCAGTCAACAATGTGATGATGCGGCGCGCCCGCACGACAGACGGAACGGCCAGATCAGTGATCATCAACAGCCGCTCTGCCCGCGCCAACAACGGTTCAAGCCAATCAATCAGCGCGGGCGGCAGGTCTATGATCACGACATCATTCTCAGCCGCAAGCGCATCAACCATTGCGGCAATGCGCCTGACATCAAAAGCCTGAAACGGGATGGCGATCGCAGGCGCTGCCAGAACGCTCAGGCCGGATGGATGGCGCACCATGGCGTGGCGCACGGCCTGCGCATCCGGTTCGGGGCCAAGATTTGCAAGCGCCAGCATCCCGCCGCGATCGGCAAGATCAAGGAAAGATCCCGCATTTCCCAGTTGCACGTCCAGATCGACGAGTGCCACCCGCCCGCCGACTGCGCCGTGGCGCTTCGCCGCTTGCATCTGCATTTCCAGCGCGAGGTTTACTGCCAAAGTGGTAGCCCCGATCCCGCCCCTTGCTTTGGCGATCAAGATGACCCGCCCCTCGGTCGGAACATATTTTGTGGGCAAACTTGTCGACACGGTTATTGCGGGCGTCGATATCTTTGCTGCCACGCGCGCGTCTGACGAGACAGGCTCCGGCGCATCTTTGGCGAAGTTGGTCAAAGTAGTTGGCGTGGTGGCGGCGGGTGCGGAAAATTGCGCGGCGGATGCAGACGATACGTCAGGCGTTACAGCGACATTCAACGGTTGGCTCGGGATTGCACCGTCGTTGGCCTGCGCCTCAGGCAACCCACGCGCCAGTCGGTTCGTTGCGCGAAATACATAGGTGACATTCATCTTTTGGCCCTGCCGTTCTGTGTTGCGTCGATCATTCTATCCATCCATCCCGAGGGCCAGATCTTCACC
>JANOGW010000030.1:0-13240 GCA_031406155.1 Pseudorhodobacter sp. | reverse complement strand
AGCTGCATGCCGATCCAGGCGCCAAACGAGAATCCCGCAATCCAGCAGCTACGCGCCTCCGGATTGATCGACTGCGCCCAGTCGAGCGCCGCGGCCGAATCCGCGAGCTCGCCCTGGCCGTGATCGAATGCGCCCTGGCTGCGCCCGACGCCGCGGAAATTGAAACGCAGCACCGAAAAGCCCCGGTGCACGAAGGCGTAATAGAGCTGGTAGATGATCTGGTGGTTCATCGTGCCGCCGAACTGCGGATGCGGATGCAGCACGATGGCAATCGGCGCGTCGCGGTCTTTTTGTGGGTGATAGCGGCCTTCCAACCGGCCTTCAGGGCCTGCGAAAATAACTTCGGGCATCGGCGTTGCCTGTCTCTTTCTTTGGAGCGATTGTTGACAGTTTCGCTCAGTCAATCTAGAACCATTCTAAAGGCGGCGCGTGCCCCCTTGATGTCGGTCTGAGTTAAGCGGCCCGCAGGGTCGCGTCAATGGATTTGGCGGGGTGAGTACATGAAACTGTCGACCAAAGGTCGCTATGCAATGGTCGCGTTGGCTGATCTGGCGAATGCCAAGACTGATGACATGGTGTCGCTTGCGGCTATTTCCAAGAGGCAAGACATCTCTCTGCCATATCTGGAACAGCTTTTCGTGAAACTGCGCCGGGCGGGGTTGGTAGACGCGGTTCGTGGCCCAGGCGGCGGCTACCGTTTGGCGCGCAGCCCCGATACCATCCGCATCAGCGAAGTGTTGCAGGCGGTCGAAGAAACCGTTGACGCCATGCACACTGGGGCAGGGGCATCAGGCGGTGTGTCTGGCACGCGCGAGCAATCGCTGACCAACCGGTTGTGGGAAAGCCTGTCGGCCAATGTCTATGTATTTTTGCATCAGGTCCGCCTGTCGGATGTCATCAAGAATGACCTGACCCCGTGCCCTGCGGTGCCGTCGCTGCTGCGCGTTGTGGATGAGGCCTGAGCCATGGCCCAACCGCGCCACTATCTTGACTGGAACGCCACAACGCCCCTGCGCCCTGAGGCGCGGCTTGCCATGACGCAGGCGATGGATATCGTCGGCAACCCATCCTCGGTGCACAACGAAGGCCGCGCTGCCAAAGCTTTGGTCGAGCGTGCCCGCGCACAACTTTCGGTTGCAATCGGTTGCAAACCCGCCGAGGTTGTCTTCACCAGCGGTGCCACCGAAGCGGCATCCGTTCTGGCCCGATTGCCTGAAGGTCACGACGTACTGGTAGACCCGACTGCCCATGATTGCCTTTGGTCACATGTGCAAATCGGCGCGTCAGACCCAAACCGCAATGGTCATACCCTTGCCATGGGCCTTGCCAACAGCGAAACCGGTATCATCACCGCACCACCCGCGAAAGTTGACGGCCACTGGCCCTATGGCGCCCGCAAAGCCTCATGGTTGCTGCTGGACATCGTGCAAGCCGTTGGTCGTATCCCGTTTTCGTTTGCGTGGAGCGGGGCCGACATGGCCATCGTCTCGGCGCACAAATTTGGCGGCCCAAAGGGCATCGGTGCGCTGATCGTGCGGGATGGCTTGGACATATCACCGCTTGCCGCGGGTGGCGGTCAGGAAATGGGCCGCCGCGCCGGCACCGAAAACCTGATCGGTATCGCCGGAATGGGTGCGGCAGCCGACGCGGCACAGCGCGATCTTGCCAATGGCGTCTGGGACGAAGTGGCGCAACTTAGAAATATTCTAGAAACTGCATTGTCGAGCGGTGCAAAGGGGACTATTTCAGTAGGAAGTAACGGCCCCCGGTTGCCGAACACCCTGTGTCTCATCGCCCCCGGCTGGAAGGGTGAGACGCAGGTGATGGCAATGGATTTGGCTGGTTACGCCGTTTCTGCCGGGTCGGCCTGTTCATCCGGCAAGGTGCGATCCAGCCGGGTGTTGCAGGCGATGGGGTTTGACGAAGGGCTGGCGGGTCAGGCGATCCGCATCTCGATAGGCCCGGACGTGACGAAAGACACGCTGCTGCGCTTCGCCGATGTGTGGCTTGCGCAGTACGCCAAAGTACTGGCACGAAAAGCAGGATGAGGGGCATCCCCTTGTTGCATAACGGAAAGATGACGCGATGACAGTCTTGGATACCCCGGTGATGGATCTTGAAGTTCGCGATGGCGTCGACCGCGAAACCATCGAAACCGTGCAGGCCATGTCTGGCAAGTACAAGCATGGCTGGGAAACCGATATTGAAATGGATTACGCCCCCAAGGGCCTGTCCGAAGACATCGTGCGGCTGATTTCCGGCAAAAACGAAGAACCGCAATGGATGCTGGACTGGCGTCTTGCGGCGTACCGGCGTTGGGTCAAGATGGTCGAGCCGCGTTGGGCGATGCTGAACTACCCAGAAATTGACTATCAGGATCAGTTTTACTACGCCAAGCCCAAAAGCATGGACATCAAGCCGAAAAGTCTGGATGACGTTGATCCCAAGCTGCTGGCGACCTATGCAAAACTTGGTATTCCTTTGAAAGAACAAATGCTTCTGGCCGGTGTTGAAGGTTCCGATGAGCCCCGCAAAGTGGCCGTTGATGCGGTGTTCGACAGTGTCTCGCTCGGCACCACCTTCAAGGCCGAACTGGCAAAGGCCGGGGTCATCTTCTGCTCCATCTCAGAAGCCGTGCGCGAACATCCTGACCTGGTTCAGAAATATCTCGGCTCCGTCGTCCCGCAATCCGACAACTTCTTCGCCACCCTCAATTCCGCCGTCTTCTCCGACGGCTCGTTCGTCTACATTCCGGCTGGCACCCGCTGCCCGATGGAATTGTCCACCTATTTCCGCATCAACGCCGAAAACACCGGGCAGTTTGAACGCACCTTAATCATTGCCGAAAAAGGAAGCTACGTCAGCTACTTGGAAGGCTGCACTGCACCAAAACGCGATACTCACCAACTGCACGCCGCCGTGGTGGAAATCGTCATTCTGGAAGACGCCGAGGTTAAATATTCTACCGTGCAAAACTGGTATCCCGGCGATGAAAACGGCAAGGGTGGCATCTACAACTTCGTCACCAAACGGGCCGATTGCCGTGGCGACCGCGCAAAGGTGATGTGGACCCAAGTTGAAACCGGGTCGGCGATCACATGGAAATACCCGTCGTGTATCCTGCGCGGCGACGACAGCCAGGGTGAATTCTATTCGATTGCGATCGCCAACAACATGCAGCAGGCCGATACCGGCACAAAGATGATCCATCTGGGCAAAAACACCAAATCCCGGATCGTGTCGAAAGGCATTTCGGCGGGCCGCGCGCAAAACACCTATCGCGGCCTTGTGTCCATGCACCCGCGCGCCACCAATTCGCGCAATTACACTCAGTGCGACAGCCTGCTGATCGGTGACAAATGCGGTGCGCACACCGTGCCCTATATCGAGGTGAAGAATAACACATCCCGCGTCGAACACGAGGCGACCACCTCGAAGGTCGATGATGAACAGCTGTTCTATTGCCGGTCGCGCGGCATGAACGAAGAAGAGGCAGTGGCGCTGGTGGTCAACGGCTTCGTCAAGGACGTGCTGCAAACCCTGCCCATGGAGTTCGCGATGGAGGCGCAGGCGCTCGTTGCCATCAGCCTTGAAGGCTCGGTTGGCTAGGGTCGATATGTAGAATGCGTAAAAACGATCCAAGTCCTTCTTATTTGCGCCATGGTTTGCCGGTCAATGTGATTGCGCAAATCAACTCCAAGGCGTGTAACGATGGCAACGGTGAACATCTCGACGGCGGCCCAGAAGAACGAATTTCTGGCGCGTCTCAATCGGATCGAAAAGGGCACCGGCAGCTCGAAATCGACGCTGTATGTCGGGGTGGACGGCACCTATCTTGCGACCAGCAAATCCAATGCCAAGCTGCAGCGGCAAGCGACTGCCGCCCCGGCAAAGCCGCTTGGGCTGTTTGGGTTAACCGTTTCCGGGATTGTCGGCATGCTTGCGGTCGGAGTGGCGCTATACCTGCGCTTTTTGATCACCGGCGAGGCGGGGCAGACCGGCAATGTCGATGCGATCATGGCAATGAACGGCGGCGTGGCACTATCAATCGCTTGGTTCGCCGGGTTCATGCTTCGGATGCCGTTGATGAAATACGCGCCTCTCGCATCGATTGGCGTTCTGGCCGGCGTGGTAGGCTTCCACAATCTGGTGCATTTCTACCCGTCGCAGTTTGCCGACCTGTTCTCGCCGGTCTGGGTGGAACAGGTTGTCACCGCGACACCCGCCAACTCGATCATCTGGCGCGGCCAAACCTTCGTTCTCTGAACCACCGCATGCCCGAAGTGCAGCAGCGTTCCCTCGGGCGCTGCCGTTCCCATTTTCACCGTCAGTCAACCGGCGACGCGATTATCGCGCAAGGATAAATATGCTTGATATCAAAAACCTGCACGTCAAACTTGAGACAGAGGATAAACAGATTCTGCGCGGCGTGGACCTGAGCATCGGGGCAGGGCAAGTGCATGCGATCATGGGGCCGAACGGGTCCGGCAAATCGACGCTGTCCTATGTGCTGGCGGGCAAGGACGGCTACACCGTCACCGACGGCACCGCCACGCTGGACGGTGCCGATCTGCTGGACATGGAGCCTGAAGACCGTGCCGCGGCGGGGCTGTTTCTGGCCTTCCAGTATCCGGTTGAAATTCCCGGTGTGGGCAATATGACTTTCCTGCGCACCGCTGTTAATGCGCAGCGCAGATCGCGCGGACAGCCTGAAATGTCTGCCGGTGACTTTCTCAAAACCGTTCGTGAAAAGGCCAAACGCCTAAGCATCGACGCCGACATGATGAAGCGCCCAGTGAACGTGGGCTTTTCTGGCGGAGAGAAAAAGCGTAATGAAATCTTGCAGATGGCTATGCTGGAGCCGCGCATGTGCATCCTTGACGAAACCGACAGCGGCCTTGATGTCGATGCGATGAAACTGGTTGCCGAGGGCGTGAATGCCCTGCGCGATGCAGGCCGCGCCTTTCTGGTGATCACACATTACCAGCGCCTGCTCGATCATATCCGCCCCGACGTTGTGCATATCATGGCGGCAGGGCGCATCATCAAATCCGGCGGCCCCGATCTCGCGCTGGAGGTTGAGGCGAACGGCTATGCAGACATCGTGGCGGAGAGCGTCTGATGGCGCTTCCACAAGCCAGACAAGACCGGCTGGCAGCCTTCATCGCCGGATTGAACCTGCCCGGTTCCGGCTGGTCGGCCCATGCCCGCGCGGATGCCTTGACACGGCTTTCCGCCATGGGTTTGCCAGACAAACGTGATGAATACTGGCGCTACACCGATCCAACGGCGCTGACAGTACCCGCAGCGCCGCCCGCCGCAGTGTTTGACGCGCGCGACGAGGCCCCGCTTTTCAACGCCATTGATTGCCTGAAACTTGTCTTCGTCGATGGTGTGTTCGACCCTGCCCAATCCGATGACCTGCGCCTTTCTGGTGTCGAGGTGGACCTGCTGTCAAAAGCCGCATCACTGGATATCCACTGGGCGCGTGACAGCTACGGCAACCTTGAGTTGCGTGGCCAGTCGCCGGTTCCGCGCCCGCTTGCCGCCCTTAACACCGCCTTCGCCACTGAAGGCGTACTGATTCGTGTCACCGCCAAAGCCAGCCGCCCAATCTCCCTGATTTACCTCCATAATTCAAATACGTCCGACGTTATCTTGCACCACGTCATCAAGCTGGAACAGGGTGCGGAACTGACGATACTCGAAAACGGGCCCGCCGCCGCCCGCCTGAATTCGGTGATGGAGGTTGACCTTGCCGCCAACGCCCACTTCCACCACATTCGTGCCCAAGGTCGCGACCACGAACGCCACGCCGCAACGCATATTTTCGCCCGCCTCGGGCCCGCGTCGCTGTTCAAAAGCTTTACCGTCGCCGCCAATGGCGCACTGACCCGGAATGACGCGGTGATTGAACTGATCGGCGACGATGCCACAGCCCACGTTGCCGGTGCGGCAGTTGGTGATGGCCGTTTCCTGCACGACGATACAGTTTTTGTCACCCATGCTGGGCTGCGGTGCGAAAGCCGGCAGGTGTTCAAGAAAGTGCTGAAAAACGGCGCCGTTGGCGTGTTTCAGGGCAAGATCCTTGTGAAACAGGGCGCGCAGAAAACCGATGGCTATCAGATCAGCCAGTCCTTGCTGCTGGACGGCGACAGCCAGTTCCTGGCCAAGCCGGAACTGGAGATTTACGCCGATGACGTAAAGTGCAGCCACGGATCGACATCAGGGGCGATCGACGAGGGTGCGTTGTTCTATCTGCGCTCTCGCGGGGTGCCGCTGAAGGACGCGCAGGCGCTTCTGGTTCTGGCGTTTCTGGCGGAAGCGATCGCCGAAATAGACGATGACGCCATCGCCGATGATATCCGGTCTCGCCTTGAAGGCTGGCTTTCGCGGCACGGTCGCTGAATGGCGGTCGTATCCGACATTGTGGAAAGTTGGCGCAGGCCGCGCGTGGTAATGTTGCGGCATCTTCTGCATCGCAAGACCGAGCCGTTTGCCTTCAGTCTTCTGGTGGCATTCCTGGTGCTGGCGTTCGTGGCGCAATGGCCTAACATGTCGCGCGCGGCGTTCCTGCATCCGGATGTGCCACTGGCGCAGCGCATGCTTGCCGCGGGTCTGGCGCTTTTGGCGTCTGTCCCGTTCTGGTACGGGTTGGCTGCGGTCAGCCGGGGTGTCGCCCGTCAGTTTGGCGGCACTGGCAGCTATCTTGGGGCGCGTCTGGCTTTGTTTGGCGCGCTACTTTCCGTAGCGCCCCTGATGCTGCTGCACGGCATATTGAATGGCCTTGCCGGGCCCGGCATGATCGCGAATGCTGGGGGCATCCTTGTGTTATGCGCATTTGTGTACCTGTGGCTGAACATGTTGATTGCGGCGGAAAGTTAGACCATGGACATGTCGATTGCCTCGATCCTTCAGCTTATGCGCTTTACGGTGCAAGACCCGAGGGCCGCCGCACGACAGCTGATGGCGCAGCGCGTGCCGGATGTTGCGCGCTGGTTGCTGTTTGGTCTGGTGGTCAGTGCCTCGGCCGTATTGACCCATCTGAGCTTTGACTTGTTGCCCCCCGTTGATACTCAGTTCATGGCCAGTGCCATGACCAGCCCGATGCGCACGGCCTTCATGCAAGCCGGTTTCTTGCTGTTGACCGTGGCCGGGGTTTACAGGATCGGCCGCGCGCGCGGGGGCATCGGCAGCTTTTCAGACGCGCTTTTGCTGATCAGCTGGTTGCAGTTCATTTTGCTTTGCCTTCAGGCCGTGCAAATTGTGGCGCTCCTTATCTTACCACCAGTGGCAGAGATTTTGGGTATTGTGGGTCTGGTCTTGTCGGTCTGGCTGCTGACCCAATTCACCGCTGCGTTGCATGGTTTCCAGTCAGGTTGGCGCGTATTCATCGGCATATTGGCGGTCGTGTTTTCAGCGGCAATCTTGATCTCGTTCCTTGTGGTGGCGATCTACGGGACAGGGGTCTGAACCATGTATGATATCGATCTAATTCGCAGCCAGTTTCCTATTCTGTCGCGGCAGGTGAACAGCAAACCGCTGGTCTATCTTGATAACGGTGCCTCGGCCCAGAAACCGCAAATTGTGATCGATGCTGTCACGACGGCATATTCCCACGAATATGCCAATGTTCACAGGGGCCTACACTACCTATCCAACCTTGCGACGGACAAGTATGAAGCCGCCCGCGCGACCATCGCGCGATTTCTGAATGCGCCGTCCGAGTCCGATATCGTCTTTACGTCCGGCACGACAGAGGCGATCAATCTGGTGTCCTACGGCTGGGCCGCCCCACGGTTACAGGCGGGTGATGAAATCGTGCTGTCGATCATGGAACACCATGCCAATATTGTGCCATGGCATTTCCTGCGCGAACGCCTGGGCGTTGTCCTGAAATGGGTCGATATCGACGCCAACGGTGACCTTGATCCGCAGGCCGTGATCGATGCCATAAGTGCAAAGACCCGCCTCGTGGCGGTTACCCATATGTCGAATGTTCTGGGGTCGGTTGTGGACATTGCGGCCATTTGTCAGGGTGCAAGAATCAAGGGAGTGCCGGTTCTGGTGGATGGCAGTCAGGCGGCGGTGCACTTGCCCGTTGATGTCGCAGCCTTGGGCTGTGATTTTTATGCCATTACCGGACATAAGCTATATGGACCAAGCGGTTCCGGTGCGATCTTCATTCGCTCTGACAGGATGGCCGAAATGCGCCCCTTCCTTGGCGGCGGCGATATGATCCGCGAGGTGACGCGGGATACGGTCACCTACAACGACCCGCCGATGAAATTCGAGGCGGGAACCCCGGGAATTGTCCAGCAGATCGGCCTTGGCGCGGCACTTGACTACATGATGGACCTTGGGATGCACAATATCGCCGCCCACGAACGTACCTTGCGCGACTACGCCCGCACGCGCCTTGCCGGCTTGAACTGGCTGCAGGTTCAGGGCAATTCCACAGGCAAGGGGGCGATATTCTCTTTCACCCTCGATGGCGCCGCACATGCGCATGATATTTCGACCGTGCTCGACAAGCGCGGCATTGCGGTGCGCGCGGGCACTCATTGCGCGATGCCACTGATGGCGCATCTTGGCGTCGGTGCCACATGCCGCGCGTCGTTCGGGCTTTACAACACGGTCGCAGAGGTCGACGCGCTGATCTCGGCCCTCGAGTTGTGCCACGATCTGTTCAACTGACGCAGCCTGAATTTTCGATTGTAGTCGGGCAGGCTTTGCCCTATCCCAAATAGGGATGGTACCCATAGCTCAGCTGGATAGAGCGATGCCGTCCGATGGCTGGTGTCAAGGGGCGGTGTCGAAGAAGGAGATAGAAAAGACACGAGTAAACAAGACCTTGCGCGCAACATAGATCGCTGGACTTTTGTCTGGTTTTTCGCGTAAGCACTGCGTCAGCAGTTGACGACAAAATCAAGACCCAATGCACCCATAGCTCAGCTGGATAGAGCGTTGCCCTCCGAAGGCAAAGGCCGCACGTTCGAATCGTGCTGGGTGCACCAATTAAATCAAAGCCTTACATCTAGACCGCATCTTCCCATATTTGGGCAGGTAAGCGCTAGGTAAGCAGGGCGATGATTTGCCCCTCTCTTTCATAAGCTTCCGGAAGGAATAGTTGGCGCTATGGCCAGCGTTGCGGGATCAACCGCACAACCGCCGAAAGGCACAGACCGGAGACGATAAAATGAACCTGCACCAACTCCCCTCCCCTCGGATACCAAAACCCGCAACTATCGAAGAAGCTTTCACTGCATGGTCCGCTTTATTTGCCTTCGGAACCGTCGCCGAGGATGATGCAACAGGCAACGCTCTGTGTGAAGCGCGCGCGGGGCTCGAACGCCACGCCCTGAACCTTCATGCCCACACCGCGCTTGACGTGTGGAAGCTGATCGCCATGACCATGGATCAGTCTGATGATGACAGGATCGACTATAGCGCGGATGCGGTAATCGTCAGGGCGCACCGAACTGTAAATGCAGTGACAGAAAGTGCGCAAACTGATCAAGCCGCCCATCTGGTTAACGCCGCCTTCGGTCAATAGGGGCCAAGTCTGAAATCGACCCTCGCCCCCTGCTGCCCCAAACTAACGGGGGTGGGGGGTGTTTGATGCAAAGGGGGGGGTGGCGCGACCTGCAATTGTTGCGTAAACCTTTGGCTCAATCCCGAAGCATGGTTTGCATCCAAAAGACCATCCTGCTCTAACACTGAATAAACTCACCCCGAAGCCATGTTGTTGGTTCCGAGCGTGGAAGCGAAATCGAAGGCCGTTGAGGCAACAGGAGCGCGAGGCAGGATGGCATCCGAAAAGACACTATTTTTGATAAGAGGCCAGTCGTTTGACGCAAACACACGCAAGACTGCTGAGCGAATAAGCGCGGCAGGTGCCGAGAGAGTTGTAGCGGTCATGGATGAGCGCAAGGGGGTTACCGACACCACCCCTTTTGACAAAATTTCGCTGAACAATTCCCTTCTGACCCAACTAGGTATTCTTTCTCCGCCCGAAAACTGGGGCTGGTTCTGCGGTGATTTCTGCCTGTATGCCGCGCGTCAAAAGTTTCCTGATTATGACCACTACTGCCTGATCGAATCCGACGTAACTTTTGCAGGGAATGTCGCAAGTGAGTTTGTTCGGCGGATGCAACTCGACATGACCGACATTCTGGCCGCGCAATTGGAGCCTTCAGCAAAGCGAAATAGATATTCGCTTGGGCTGTCAACGCTGAACCTAGACCATCAATGGGGCTGCATTTTTCCCGTCACTCGTCTGAGCGGGGCGGCAGTTGACGCAATGTTGTCCATTCGCCTGAAATCTCTTGCCGAAGGAGTGGCAGACAAGCTGAACGACGAGGGGGTGTTGGTCGGCGCTGCTCAAAATCCGGCCCTCAAATCTCGATCACTGGAGTCGCTTCTGCCGGAGATGTTTGCGACCCAAAGCTTTGATACCAATCCGCCGCATCTTCTGGAGGCACTTCAACGCGGCGAGGGCGGGGATAGAGTCTACCATCCTGTGCTTTCGCTCAAAGCGATCCTCCAGCGGATTGCGGAGGGTGAAAAGAGCTTTACGCCGCATCGGCTCAGAGTCGTTTTGAAGGAAGCCTCAACGAACGAGCGGGCAATGATCGAACAGGCTTTGGCGCAGGTATCAAAATCTTCATTGGACGGAGCAGGTGAAAGCGTTGAATGGGCAAAACAGCACTCAACTAAATTGGCCTATGGGCCAGAGCAGCGTCAATCCTTCTTGTTTGAGGCATTGAGCCTTGCTTCGCGAATTAAGGTTTTGGATATCGGCGCAAACCCATTAATCGAAGGCGATCCACCCTATGTCCGGCTGCTGCGCGCTGGCCTAGCGGAAGTCTATGGTTTTGAACCACAAGAGACTGCGCTAGCCGCGCTGCAAGCCCGAAAGTCTGACCATGAGACCTATCTACCCCATGCTGTCGGCGATGGCTCCGACGGCATTCTTTATGTCTACGCCGAACAGGGTTTCAGCTCACTCTTTGAGATTGACGCTGCCAGTGCTGCCCTCTGCGGTTTTGGAAGCGGAGTTCAGGAAGTTTCTCGATTTCCTGTCAAAACCCGACGATTGGACGAAATAGCAGAAGTCCCGCATATCGATTTTTTAAAGATAGACGTTCAGGGTGCCGAAACTGCCGTGGTCGCCTTCGGCGCGACCAAGTTGTCGGAAGCCCTCGCTGTGCAGACCGAAGTTCGTTTGTTTCCAATCTACCGGAACGAACCGAGATTTGGCGATTTGGAACGTGAACTAACTGAACAAGGATTCGAATTCTTGCGTTTCCGGTCGCTGAAGCATGTCGGGCTTTCAAGACGCCACCGTAAGACCCTGCGCCGCTCTGAACATGCGCAAGTCATAGATGGAGATGCGATCTTTGTTCGCGATCTGCGCAACATAGGGAGTTTCTCGAACGAGCAACTTAGAAAGCTGGCCCTGATCGCCGATGCTATTATCGACAACGCCGATTTGGCAGTGCGTGCGATGGAGGTCCTAGAGGATCGGGGAGCACTCAAAAGGACAGTCATTCAAACCTATCTAAGAATGCTTCCCGAGGCTAAATTGAGAGCAAACGCGTAGGCCTGCTCGGTGGGGTGGGGGGTGTTTCGACCGGGTAGGGTGGGGGAAAAATGGGGCGAGTTTGCTGCATATTCGTCTATTGCCCGCACGGCGTCTCACCAAATTTTTGAAAAATTTTCAGAAAACCGAAACGCAGCCTGACCCGGCTCTAGGAATTGAATGCTCTGCGCTGTCGTGTCTTGGGGACGGCTTCTGAGTTGCCAGGCGCGCGCCCGAGACTTATGCTGCACAAATGCAGGGGTATGACCCAAGGAAAATCCTAAGGCTCCGCACCGTTCTTATGGAGTATTTGCCCCGCCCAGCGTGGGGCATTCGCGTATTGCGGCGCTTTAGGCGCATAAGGCTTCCATCGGGTAACGGGCGCCGTAGTGTTCTGCCTTTTCCTATGGCGCGGAAAGCCACTGTTGCTTGAGCGATGTAAAGGAGTTAGCCAAACACTTTGAAAGCAAGGAAACACTTGGGTTGGCAGGCAATGTAAGAAGTACCGTACTGCATTGCTTTTGGGCAGGTTTACCGTTTTTTCAGCCACAAAGAACCGTTTACGCGATACATCGCCCGCGCTCCTGACTGAGCTGTACGGTCAAATGTGTCACCCGCAACGCGCACACGTTCAGCAGCTTTTTGCAGGAATGCGTCGTTGAAAAATAGCACCTCAAACTGGTCGCTATGGGTAAGCAGCATATCGACCATGTAGACTTCGTTCCAAGATCTGTTCTCACTGACTGACCAGCGGTTTGGATACTCAAATGGATAGAAAATATCATGAATATGAATGATCACCCCACTCTTCAGGGCGGGAAGTATATGGAGATACTCGTAATGAACGTCACTGCCCGTTTTCAGAACATGCGAGGAATCTATAAAAAGGACGTCCCCCGCATTTAGCTGCCGAAAGAAATCTATCGAGACCGACTGCACTTCTACGTCCAGTAGTTCTGCCATTGGTGGCGGGGAGAGGCTTTTGATCCGGCTGAGATCAGGGTCAATTGTCGTAAACGTTTTGAGCCGAGCTTCAGGAGAGCGGTCAATTGTGTCGAAGATGCAAGCCGACGAAAATCCCGCCCCGATCTCAATGATGCGTTCCGGGTTCAACGCTGTTATCAGGCCTGAAAGAACTGAAGCGTCAAAATAATGAAACTGTCCATTGCGACTATAGTAGCGAAACCCCGACGATTGCTCGAATGGGAAAACGGTGACGTGGGGCGAGATATGTTGCCAGTAAGCAATCATTGCATCCATATCAAGCATAGCATCTACGCGAGCCATCTGGGCCGCAAAATGCGCTGACTCAAAATAACGGCTAGTTGCAACCGGATCGGCAATGGGGCTGTAAAAATGGCCTGGCGCAACAAATACAGGCACACTTGGTTTCGATTCGCTCATCCAATGCCTCAGTCAATAGTGGGGTCGGCGTAACTTGCCACTACCGTTTAGCCTGATCAGACCTAGCAAGCAATGCTAGGGCCGACCACACGAGCGCGACAGTGCAAATTGCCATACCAAACTTTGGCGAGACCGAGTGCCGAGTAAGAAGCAAAGACCCCCGACAGCGAGTTGGGCAATAAATGCCGCCGGGGATAGCTGCACTCGTTACGATACATGCAATAAACGAACAAAACGTTGGTTGAGTTCCCT
>JANOGW010000016.1:0-55710 GCA_031406155.1 Pseudorhodobacter sp. | reverse complement strand
GACATGGTGTGATTGCGGCGGTCGCTCTTCGTTGGCGAACGGGTTCAGGTATGTTGGCCTGATGGAAATCAGCCGTGAGGAGAAGGACCATGAAACATTTTGCCGGACTCGACGTCTCGCTGAGAGAGGTTTCGATCTGTGTCGTCGATGAAGACGGGAAGACAGTGGCGCGTGGCGTGGCGCCTGCAGACGCAGCCGGGGTTGCTGGTTGGCTGACGAACAGATCGTTGAAACCTGATCGGATCGTCCATGAAAGCGGGCAGTTGTCGATCTGGCTGCAACGAGGGCTGGTTGACCTCGGAATGCCTGCCATCTGCATCGACGCTCGCAAAGCCCATAAGAGCCTGTCGGCTCGGCTCAACAAGTCTGATAGTGCGGATGCGGAAGGTCTGGCCCAACTCGCGCGGACGGGTTGGTTTACCCCGGTTCACGTCCGCAGCGAAGAGGCCGATCGGTTGCGCGCCTTGGTCGGGGCGCGTGAACGGCTGATCCGGCTGCGCAAGGATCTTGAAGGTCACATACGCGGCGTGCTGAAGACCTTCGGCATACGGATGACTGGCGTTGGGCAGGGCCGGCAACGACAGGCTTTCCGCGACCAGATGGCCGCCGCAGGAGAGGCCGATCCGGTGCTGCGCGCCATCGCGGACGGGTTCATTGCCGCCCACGCCGCGTTGTGCCAGGCAACTGATGACTTGGAACGCTCCGCGAAGGCGGAGGCGAAAAGCGACCCTGTTGCCCGTCGGTTGATGACGATCCCAGGAGTCGGGCCGATCGTGTCGCTCAGCTTCGTAGCGCTAGTCGATGATCCTGGCCGGTTCGGGAAAAGTTCGGATGTGGGGGCTTTCCTCGGCCTGACGCCGAGGCGACACCAATCCGGCGAAATGGACTGGTCAGGCCGGGTCTCAAAGTGTGGGGATGCGGCGATGAGAGGACTACTGTTCGAGGCGGCGTCCTGCGTCTTGCGACAGGTGAAGCGCTTCTCAGCGTTGAAATCTTGGGCGGTTCGGCTGGCTGGTCGCAGGGGTTTTCGAAAGGCTGCGGTAGCCACGGCGCGCAAGATCGCCGTGCTCATGTTGACCCTCTGGAAATCTGGCGACGACTACAAGTGGACGAAGGAGGCCGCTGCCTGATCTGAATCTCCGCCGGAAGGGCGGGGAGCGGAGTCCCGACGGGACGGAGGTTCATCGATCTCGCAAAAACGGTTGGGATGTGGCCTGTGCCGCTGACCCCGCAAACGACGACACTGGAGACGGTCTACCACCGAACACCATCATGAGGCGCAAGGCGTGACCTCGGAGAGAACCATGACCCCGGACGGACCGAGACCTACCCGCTTGACACAGCCGCAATCAGAGAACCGTTTGTGAAATCATGGTTGTGGCAAGGGGATATTCTGAGAAAGCAGTAGTCAATAATGACTAAAGCATGCAAACCTTGAGCCCTCAGCCGCCCCATCAAAGACAGAACGTGGCACCGGACCCCGACGCCTTGCTTGCCACACTGGGACCGAGAAAATGCCCGCTGTTGTGTCTTCCACCGAAACCCCACGGTCAGATGACAGCACTGTCCAGCTACGCTCCATGTTTCCGTTTGCGCCAGTTTGCTATGACCAATCCTTCCTTCGACCGTTCTCCCGTGCATCCATGGCGAAAGTTTGACATATCAAGCCGTTAATTTGTCAGTGCAATGACATCGGCGATGGCAGCTTTGCCCCCTGCGTCAAATGCAGTACCCGCAGAGGGTGGCGCGAAACTCGGATTTTGGGAGCCTGCGAGGTACGATTTACCGCTCAGCGATGTCATCGCCCCTCAAACCCGAAACTATGTCGTCATCGCTTAGCGCTACAATCAGAGGTTTTTTTCGCCGTTGCCATACCTGTTGTCAGTCATTCCTGCGGTAGTTTGCCAAGCGGTCGAACAGGACGGCGAACAGGATGGCGCCGCCGATAAAGGTACCTTGCCAGAAGGCGTTGATGCCCAAAAGCCCCAAGCTGTTTCTGATGACCTCTATCAGCATGGCACCGATGATCGCACCAAGCGCGCTGCCGCCGCCGCCGGCAAGGTTCGCGCCGCCAATCACCGCGGCAGCAATCACCTGAAGTTCCATCCCCGCGCCGATGTTGGTGGTGACGGCCCCCAGCCAGCCGGTTTGCACAATACCGGCAATGCCCGCCGACAGCGATGAAATCATATAAACCGCGACCTTGATCAGCCGCACTGGAACCCCGGTAAGTGTGGCTGCGTGTTCATTGCCGCCAATCGCAAAGATATGGCGGCCAAACTGCGTCCAGCGCAGCACAAAACCAGTCAGAAGGCCAAGACCGATCATGTACATCACCGGGTTGGCAATGCCGAAAAACCAAGCGCCGCCGCCAAGTGCAAGCAAGGTGTCATGATCTGGTCCAAACTCGAACACCACGGTGTTGCCCGAGGCGACCATTGCCAGACTGCGGGCGATGGACAACATTCCCAAAGTCACCACGAACGACGGCAAGCCGATGTAGGCGATCAGCACGCCGTTGATGGCCCCGACAATCAGTGCCGTCAGGACCGACGCGGCAATTCCAACCTCTATCGAATATCCGGCGTGCATCACCACCGCCAAAACCATGCTGCACAGGCACAGCACCGACCCCACGGACAGATCAATGCCGCCGGTGATGATCACCAGCGTCATGCCCAATGCTATGATGGCCACGAACGTGACGTTGCGGGTGATATTGTACAGGTTCTTGCTGGTCGCGAAACTGTCTGTTGCGGCCGACAAAGCGAGGCATGCAACGATGACGGCGATAAATACCCAGAATGTCTGACTGCCGAACAGGCCGGCGAGCCAGGTTTTTTCCTTTTGCGCAATCGACGAGCTAAGCGAACTTGTCATAAAAAGGCTCTCCAATACATGCGAAACGAAGCGACGCCGTTCACACGGCTTCGATGGCCCCTGTGATCAGACCGGTCACCTCTTCGGGTGAACTGCTTGCAATTTTTTTGTCCGCAACTTTGGTGCCACGACGCATCACGATGACCCGGTCGGCAACCGTGAACACATCCGGCATTCGATGGCTGATCAGAACGACGGTGATGCCCTGATCGCGCAGACGGCGGATCAGGTTCAGCACCTCGGCCACCTGACGCACCGAGATGGCGGCAGTCGGTTCGTCCATCAGCACGATATTGGCATTGCTCAGCCGGGTGCGCGCTATCGCCACCGCTTGCCGCTGCCCGCCCGACATCCTGCGAACCAGATCGCGGGGGCGGGTTTCCGATTTCAATTCGGTAAAAATCTCGGCCGATCGTCGGTACATCCCGGCATAGTCGAGGACCTTCAGCAGACCGAAACTGCGCTTCAGTTCGCGCCCCAAGAACACATTCGCGGCCGCTGTCAGGTTATCGCATAACGCAAGGTCCTGATGGACAATTTCAATCCCGTGCCGGCGGGCTTCGACAGGGCGGTGCATGACGATCTCTTGATCATCCATCAATATGGCACCGCTGCTGGGGCGGAAGTTCCCCGCGATCATCTTGACCAGCGTGGATTTCCCCGCGCCATTATCCCCCATCAAGCCGACAACCTCGCCTGCATCAAGCGAAAAGGACACATCCTTGACGGCTTCGATGGCCCCGAAATGCTTTGATAGGTGCCGGACCTCAAGAACTGCCACGCGCTTGCCCGCCCCGAAAAAGAACACGCCTTGCGCAGCTTTTCCAAACAAAACGCACCGGTTCTGCGCAACAACCAGCCCGCATTTCTTTGCCGGAAATTGGCAATTGGCGGCCTCTTGGAACTTGCCAAATCTTATGGGTTGCTTTTCCAAAGTCAACGAATTGTTTGAAATAATACTGCTTACAAGCAGAGTAATTTCTGGTATTTTTTCGTTCGTAATGATGTACTCGATGCCGCTGCTTCCATCGTTTGCGGCTACGAAAGACGCACGAGAAGACGACTAAGCGCCGACCCCTTGTCGGGTTTTAGGCTTGATTTCAGAGCTGCGCCTGATCTGACGTTGGAACGGCAATTGGTGGTGTTGCAACAGATCGATCGACCGGTCACGCTTGGAACCGGACGACCAGTTTCCACGACGAGCGGAATAGTATTTGTTCCGATAGCTCGTTGACCGGACCGATTGCAATGCGCCACATAAGAAAGTGCGACGTTGGGCAAAGCGGCGCAGAAAGGAGGCTGTACGAACGAAACGAACATTTTGATTTTCGCATCTGCATCATGCCGCAACATTCGGATTGCGGCGTTTTAGGAAGGATTGCCGGAATGAAGAAGATATTGATGTTAGCAACTGCCGTTGTTGCGTTTGGCGCGGGCGCGGGCGCGGGCCTGGCACAGGACAAGAAGCAACTCGTGATCGTGGTCAAGGGGTTGGACAACCCGTTTTTCGAAGCGATCAACCAAGGCTGCCAGAAATGGAATGGCGAAAACGCCGACAGTGAATACGAATGCTTTTACACCGGCCCGGCCTCTACATCGGATGAGGCGGGTGAGGCGCAGATTGTGCAGGATTTGCTGGGCCAGCCGTCAACCGCTGCGATGGCGATATCGCCGTCAAACGCCAAGTTAATCGCACAAACCCTGAAGACGGCGGCGCCGACGGTTCCGATCATGACGCTGGATGCCGATCTGGCGGTTGAAGATGCAGCACTGCGTATGACTTATCTGGGGACTGACAACTATCTGATGGGCCAGCGCATCGGCGAGTATGTGAAGGCGGCAAAGCCGGATGGCGGCGCAGTCTGCACGATCCAAGGCAACCCGGGTGCCGACAATATCCTGCGCCGGGCGCAGGGCTTTCGCGACGCGTTGTCGGGGCAAGACGGGCTGGCTGCATTGGCGGGCGAAGGCGGGTGGACGGAAGTTGCCGGTTGCCCGGTGTTCACCAATGATGACGGGGCCAAGGGTGTGCAAGCAATGACGGACATTCTGGCGGCAAACCCGGATCTTGATGCGTTTGGCATTATGGGCGGCTGGCCGCTGTTTGGTGCGCCGCAGCCCTACCGCGATCTGTTCACCCCGATGAAGGACCGGATTGCCAGCAATGACTTTGTGATCGGTGCCGCTGACACGATCGGTGCCGAGGTTGATCTGGCCCGCGAAGGTCTGGTGACCGCGTTGGTTGGCCAGCGCCCGTTTGAGATGGGGTATCTGGCACCCGGCACGATGATCGACCTGATCGAAGGCAAAGATGTGCCTGACCCGATTTTCACCGGTCTGGATGAGTGCACCAAAGACACAGTGGATACCTGCATCCAGAAGTAGGTTGTGGGGAGTTTTGATCAGGGGCCTCCGGTTTCGCCGGGGGTCCTTCCATTTGCTGCTATTCCTTTAGCCAATCCGCGAATGCCTCAGTATAGTGGGGATGCCAGCGTGATAACGGTGGGCGGTTTTCGGTGATGTCCTGTGCGGCCCACGATATTCGTTTGGCATCAAGCGCGCGGTTCACGTCATTGTCTGGGCAAAGAATGTAAAACCCATCCCGGTTGAGGGCGTCGAACAGGTAACTGACCGTTTGTTCAGGTGTCCACGCGCCGTCGGGTTTCTCGACGCGCCCGTTCGCCGTCAGTGGCGTGAAAACAAAGCCGGGAACGAACAGCCGCGCCTCAACCTGGCAATCAGGCAGGTTGCGCAGGTGGTGTTGCAATGCCTCTGTGAAAACTTTCACTGCAGCCTTTGCGATGTTATAGGCCGGATCGCCGGGCGGCGCTGTGATGCCTTGTTTCGAGCCGGTATTGACGATCAGACCCGGCTTTCCCGACGCGATCATCGCGGGTGCGAATATCTGACTGCCAGCGACAACGCCTCCCATGTTGACGGCCAGGATGCGGTCCCAAGTTTTCGTGTCATCAAAGATCGTACTGCCGGGCTGGATGCCGGCGTTATTCAAAAGCACGCTGACGGGGCCGAGTTCGCGAGCCACGGTCCCGGCCAGATGCCGCACCTGATCACGATCGGCGACGTCTGTCGCAACCGCCAAAACGTCATGCCCTTCGGCAATCAGCGCGGCCTGTGCGGCGCCCAGCCGCTGGCCGCCGAGATCGGCCATGCAGACCCGCAAACCAAGCGACGCAAGCTTGCGGACCGCGGCAAGGCCAATGCCCGAAGCGGCACCCGTCACCACGGCAACGGCATCTTTAGTCAGGGCGGCATGCATGCGTGAACCCTCCATCTTGTAAATGCTGCCCGGCACCGCCGGTGTCCGCCTTCAAGGCTTGACGTAGTTGCGCCATGGATGCGCTTCCTTGAAACCCAGAATATCGCAAATCTTCTGGTTTGACAGTGGCGCTTCGTTCGGGCCCATTGGCCGGGTGATCGGCGTGTTCGGCGCGTATCTGGCCAGAAATTCCGTCGTCGGCAAATCGGCGGTGATGGTATCATTCACTGCATTGAACACCTGATAGCCAAGGCCATCCTTCTGCAGGCACAGATGCACGATCTCGCCCAGATCGCGGGCATCGATATAGCTCCACGCATTGCGCTTGCGGCTGGCAGGATTGGCGAGGTAGCCGGGGAAATTGCTGTATTCTTGCGGCTCGATCACATTGCCAATGCGCAGCGCGTAGATGTCGGCACCGTAACGCATCGCAAAGGCGCGCGCGGTTTTCTCGTTAACCACTTTCGACAGACCGTAGCTGTCCATCGGGTCGGTGTCATAATCTTCGGTCAGCGGAAACGCGTGGTAATCCTTGTCGCCCTCGGCAAAGCAAACCCCGAAAGTGGTTTCGGATGACGCGATGATCACCTTCGGCACCCCAAGCTTCATCGCTGCCTCGATCACATTGTAGGTGCTGATTACATTCGCCGCGAAAGTCTTGTTGTCGGGTTCGATCATCACGCGCGGAATGGCAGCAAAATGCACAACCGCATCTGGCGCGCGTGGCGGCTTGCCGTCGTTGTACCCGTCAAAACCAAAATGCGTCGTCAGTGCGTTGAACGCCTGCCCGTTGTCGGTCAGATCCGTAATCAGGGTGTTGACCCCCGGCAGATCAAGCGGCTTCAGATCGACGTTCAGGATCGAATACCCTTTTGCCAGCAGGTGCGGCACGGCGTGCCTGCCCGCCTTGCCGGTGCCGCCGGTAAAAATGATGCGTTTGGTCATGGTCGTCTCCGTTGAATCATGGCGTGTCGTTGGCAAGCTGGCGTGGCCGTGATCTGATCGCTTGCCGGGCCCGTCTTGTCAAACCTCCAGTCTATCATGGAAAAGCTGGTAGAACCTGCCAAGCTAACCCTGATTCTGCAAAATAGGCTCTGCAGATATTGACACCAGTCCAACCCGGAGAATGACCATGACACAGAAAAACGAACGAGTTGGCTTTGTCGGTCTTGGCCTGATGGGGCAGGGCATGGCCAAGAACATCGTTGGAAAAGGGTACCCGCTGGCCGTGATCGCGCATCGCAATCGCGCGCCGGTGGACGATCTGGTAGGCCGCGGTGCGGTAGAGGTGGCGTCGCTGGAAGACATGGCGCGGGGATGTGATGTGATTTTCCTCTGCCTGACCGGATCGCCAGAGGTGGCCGAGGTGATCGCAACGTTGAAACCCGCTTTGTCGCGCGGTTCGGTGATTGTCGACTGTTCGACCTCTGATCCGACCGTCAGCTTGCGGCTCGCGGCAGAGTTGGCCGACATTGGCGTCGATTTCGTTGATGCGCCACTGGGTCGCACGCCGAAAGAGGCTTGGGCCGGAACGCTGGATTGCATGGTGGGGGCCACGGACGCGGCCTTTGCGCGGGTTGAGCCAATCATCGCCACATGGGCCGGCAAGATCGTGCATATCGGCGGCATCGGTGACGGTCACAAGATGAAACTTCTGAACAATTTTCTATCGTTGGGCTACGCCGCACTTTATTCAGAAGCACTTGCCCTGTCGCGCAAGGTGGGAATTCCCATCGCCGAATTCGACAAGGTGATCCGGGGTGGCCGCATGGACTGCGGCTTTTATCAAACCTTCATGGGCTACGCGCTGGAGGGCAACCGCGAGGCGCATCGCTTTACTCTGGGCAATGCCTACAAGGATATGCGCTACGTCGAGTCGATGGCAAATGCAGCCGTTGTTGCAACACCGATGGCAAGTGCCGTGAAGAACTCGTTCGCCACAGCGATGGCAAACGGTGGCAATGGCCCAGAAGACTATGTTCCGCATCTGACGGACTTCATTGCAAGAAGTAACGGGATTGACTGAGCTGCGCCCCAAGAAGCGAATGCCGGCGGAAGCTTCGATCTGATATCCTGAGCCTGTCCCAAATTGGTTTTGGTCAGATGCTTTGTTAAGCGGCCCTCTGTTCGAAGGCCAAGGGCAATTTCCAGCCGAGAACTGAGTGTTTCCGGCGGGGGTAGTAAAAGCAAATGATCTATTCAAAGTTGGCAACTTCGAAATCCCAACGGGTCGGCCGGTTTCTGCGCCCGACCACGTCGGGCTTGAGCGATCGGAAAAAGCTCTTGACCGCCGAGTTATCCGTTCCATCCCGGATGATCACATTGACCCTCGGCGGTCTGCGTTTTTCATGGCAAGATCAGCCTTGGGGCACATTCCCAGCGGGGCGCGGGCATGCGGAGCCATCTTCACAGCCATGCGACAACGACGCCGAAGGTGCGGGCCGCTCACCTGGACGGTCTGGCCGGACCCGACGCTGTCAAGTGTGTCCGCCCCGGATCGCGACCTTTTTCGGGCCGTTCGCCCCGTGATGGTCAACCTGGATCGATCAGGGGGCGATCATGTGCCGATCGCCTTGGTAACCCTCTGATATTGCGTCCAGCAGGCGCAACCTTTGGCCCGCCTTGGGCCGCCATTTGAGGCGGGTTCACGCAAGTCGCATGCGCGCCGTTTCGCGCCGGGATATCGGCCGCCGACCGTGCAACCTGACCGCGTTGGTCGCGCGTGGCCGAATGAAGTTGCCCCTGTTCATGGCTGCGGCCAAGCAACGCCAGCCCGACACCGTCTTTGATGCTGCTTATCCGGCGCGAAAGCGCCGATTGCGTGAGATGCCGCAGGCTCGCTGAAAGAGCTGGTCTCAGCAACGGCGCGCATATCTTCAAGTCACTCCAGCCGCACCGGGCCCGCCCCGTTGCACGTCTTGCCTATCATATCTTTCATTTCGAATTTGCATTCCACATGGCGCTCTGCAAGTGTTCCCGTAGGCATTTTTCAGCAGGACCCAGTAGATGCATCTTTCCCGATTTCCGCGCGTTTTTCTTGCCCATCTGCCGACCCCGCTTGAACGGCTGGACAGGTTGAGCCACGAGTTGGGCGGGCCTGAGATATGGATAAAGCGGGACGATTGCACGGGCCTGTCAACCGGGGGCAACAAGACCCGCAAACTAGAATTTCTGATGGCCGAGGCGCAAGCCATGGGCGCGGATGTGGTGATGACCCAAGGGGCGACGCAATCGAACCATGCGCGCCAAACAGCGGCTTTTGCGGCCAAACTGGGGATGGCCTGCCATATCCTGCTGGAGGACCGGACGGGGTCGAACAATCACAATTACAATGAAAACGGCAACGTTCTGCTGGATCATCTGCACGGTGCTGCGACCGAAAAGCGCCCCGGCGGCGTCGACATGCAGGCCGAAATGGAGGCGGTGGCCGATCGCATGCGCGCAGACGGCCGCAAGGTGTATGTCATACCGGGTGGCGGGTCGAACCCGACCGGCGCGCTTGGCTATGTGAACTGCGCCTTCGAATTGCTGGGGCAGGCCAATGACCGTGGGCTGGTGATCGACCATCTGGTAACGGCAACCGGGTCTGCGGGCACCCAAGCCGGGCTGATCGTCGGGTTGAAGGCGATCAATGCAGGGATCCCGTTGCTCGGGTTCGGGGTGCGCGCGCCCAAGGCCAAGCAAGAAGAGAACGTGTTCAATCTGGCAGTGAAGACGGCGGAAAAACTGGGGTGCCCCGGCGTGGTGCAGCGCGGCGATGTGGTCGCCGATACCGATTATGTCGGGCAGGGCTACGGTATTCCGCGCGCCGATACGCTGGAGGCGATCCGGATGTTTGCCGAACTGGAAGGCATCCTTCTGGATCCGGTCTATTCCGGCAAGGGGGCGGCGGGGCTGATCGACTATTGCCGAAAAGGGCACTTCAAGAAGGGCGAGCGGGTGGTGTTCCTGCATACCGGCGGATCGGCGGCCCTGTTCGGCTATGACGCGGCCTTCACCGAGGAGGCAGGATAGCGATGGCCCGCCGCGCTGTCAGCATCCCGCCGGTCATGGCTGCCCCCATGGGTGCAGCATGAGGCGAGTTGGCATTCTGGGCGGCATGGGGCCGGAGGCGACGGTTTTGCTGATGCAGAAGATCATCGCCGCGACCCCGGCGCAAGATGATGCCGATCACATCCCGCTGATCGTGGACCAGAACACGCAGGTTCCCTCTCGCATCCGCCATTTGATCGAGGGGACGGGCGAAGACCCTGGGCCAGTGCTTGCCGTCATGGCGCGGCGGTTGCAGGGGGCGGGGGCGAAAGCTTTGGCGATGCCGTGCAACACTGCGCACCACTATGCGCCCACGATCCGGGCGGCAGTGACGGTGCCGCTGATCGACATGGTGGCGCTTTCCGTCGCCCATGCCGCCATGTTGGCGGGTAACGGGGGCACGGTCGGTATCCTTGCCTCGCCCGCAGTGCGGCGGACCGGGCTGTTCGACGGCGCTTTCGCGCGGGCCGGCCTGACCCCGGTCTATTCGCAGGATGAAGACGCTATGCTCGCGATTATCCGGCTGATCAAGGCGCACGGGGCGACGGCGGAGGCGCGCACGGCACTCGCTGCGGCCTCAGGTGATCTGCGGGCAAGCGGGGCGGAGGTCCAGATGATCGCCTGCACCGAGTTTTCACTGATCGCGGACGCCGTCTATGCCGGGGCAAAGGTGTTTGACACTCTCGACCAACTGGCCCTTGGTATCATAAGCTATGCCACGTCGCATGACATCGACACATTCAAGGCGGAGCTACAACCGCCGCAATGAAGCGCAAATGCGCCAAAACCCACCCCAACAAGGAGACCATGATATGACTACTACCCTCAAGCGGCTGATGCTTGGCGCGGCTGCCCTTGCACTGACTGTCGGTGCAGCCCTTGCTGAAAACGTGATCATTGGCCATTTCGGCAGCCCGACGCCGATGCAGGTCGCACGAGCCGAAGGCAAGTTCGATGCCGCCACCGGCTGGACCATCGAATGGCGCCAGTTCGGGTCGGGCACAGAAGTGATCGCCGCAATGGCATCGGGTGACGTGCAGGTGGCCGAACTTGGTTCGTCTCCGCTGGCCATCGGGGCAAGCCAGGGCGTTGAATATCAGCTGTTCATGATCGCTCAGGGGCTTGGCACGGCAGAAAGCCTGATTGCCAAGAACGGCTCGGGCATTGCTGCTTTGGCGGATGTGAAGGGCAAGAAGATCGCCGTCCCGGTTGGGTCGACCGCGCACTACTCGCTGATGGGTGCACTGTCGCATGAAGGCATTGCCGAAACCGATGTCACCATTGTCAACCTGCCCGCCGACCAGATCGCGGCGGCCTGGGATTCGGGACAGGTCGATGCCGCCTTCATCTGGGAACCGGTGCAGAACCAGATCCTGCAAACCGGCACCTTCATCGTCGGCGCGGACCAGACGGCGGCCTGGGGGTTTCCGACCTTCGACGGCTGGGTGGTGAACACCGAATTTGCTGCGGCCAATGCCGATGCGATGGTGGCCTTCGCAAAGACCATGAACGAGGCGAACATGGCCTACCTCGCCGACACGGCCGCCTGGACGGCAGACAGCGCCCCGGTCAAGGCGATTGCCGAGGTGACGGGCGCTGCCGCTGATCAGGTGCCGAACATCCTGAAAGGCTTCACCTTCATCCCGCTGGCCGACCAGATGAACCCGACCTGGCTGGGCGGGGCGGCGGCCAACATGAAGACCACGGCTGACTTTCTGGTGACAGCGGGCCGGATCGACGCAGCGGCCGATGACTACGCAGCCTTCGTCAATACCACCATAGCGGACGCGGCAAAGTAAGTTTGCACTCCCTGGCCGGAAGCGGGGCGATCCCGCTTCCGGCTACGTCCACACGCCGCATGGGGGTGACAATGGGGCTGAACATCAAACAGGCGTCGGTCATCTACCCGACCGCCGACGGGCGACCGCCAGTTGAGGCGTTGCGCAAGATCGACCTCGACATCGTGAATGATGATTTCGTCGTGGCGCTGGGTGCCTCGGGCTGCGGCAAGTCAACACTTTTGTCGCTGATTGCGGGCTTCCTGTCGCCGTCGTCGGGCGAGATATTGCTGGACGGATCGAAGGTGCAGGGGCCGGGTGCGGACCGGGCGGTGGTGTTTCAGAAACACGCGCTGATGCCGTGGCTGAACGTGCTGGACAACGTGGCCTTCGGGCTGAAGCTGCAAGGGATCGGCGAGGCAAAGCGCTATGAGATTGCGCGCGGCTTCATCAAGCTTCTGGGCCTGAGCGATTTCGAGACATCGCGCGTGTACCAGCTGTCGGGCGGCATGCAGCAGCGGGTGGGCATCGCCCGCGCGCTGACCTGTGATCCGAAGGTTCTTTTGATGGACGAACCCCTTGGTGCGCTGGACGCGCTGACGCGGGAAAAGGCGCAGGAGTTGATCCTGAATATCTGGCATACAACCAACAAATCGGTGTTCTTCATCACCCATTCGGTGGAAGAGGCGTTGTTCATGGGCACCAAGCTGGTCGTGATGTCGCCCCGCCCGGGGCGCATTGCGCATCGGTTCGATCTGCCGTTCTCCCGCCAGTTCCTGTCGGGGGCACCCGCACGCGAGGTCAAGGCCAGCCGCGAGTTCATCGAATTGCGCGAAGAGGTCCTGAAGATCATCTTTTCGGACGAGGAGGCTGCCGCATGACTGAGCATTCCTATCCCAACACCCAGATGAGAAAGAAGGGCATCTTGTTTTTCCTGATGAAAGCCCGGGCAACCAAACCCGGTGAAACCTACGGTGTGCCGGGGCAGGGCGACACGCTGTGGCTGTCGCTGGCGTCGATTGTCGGCATCATATTCGTGTGGTGGCTGGTCACAGCGATGGGCTGGGTCAAGCCGCTGTTTCTGCCGTCGCCGCAGGCGGTGTTGGCCAAGTTCATTCAGGTCTGGAACGAAGGCTTCACCAACACGCCGTTCATCGAACATGTCGGCATCTCTGCCGCCCGGGTTTTCGGCGCCTTCCTGCTGGCCTGCGCCGTCGGCATCCCCCTCGGCATCGCCATGGGGATGAGCCCGTTCATCCGTGGCGTGTTCGACCCGCCACTGGAGTTCTACCGCCCTATCCCGCCGCTGGCCTACCTGCCGCTCATGATCATCTGGTTCGGCATCGGCGAGACGTCGAAGGTGCTGCTGATATTCCTGTCGGTGCTGGCGCCCGTGGCGCTTGGCGCGCGGTCGGGCGTCAAATCTGCCGCGATCGAGCAGATCCACGCCGCCTATTCCTTCGGCGCAAGCCGCTGGCAGGTGATGGCCCAGGTGATCCTGCCCTCGGCCCTGCCAGAGATTCTGACGGCCATGCGGATCGGCATCGGGTTCGGCTGGACCACGCTTGTCGCGGCCGAAATGGTCGCGGCAACCAAGGGGCTTGGCTACATGGTGCTGACCGCCAGCCAGTTCCTGCAAACCTCTACCGTCATCATGGGCATCATCGTCATTGCGATCATCGCCTATGCCTTCGACATGTTGATGCGCTTTGTCGAGCGCAGGATCGTGCCCTGGAAGGGCCGTATGTGAGCAATCCGGAATGACCATGATCTACCTGAAGAAATCGACCCGCACGCATGCGTCGGGGCAGACAGACGTGCGTGCTTCGGTCGAGGCGATGCTGACCGAGATCGAGCGCGACGGCGACGCCGCCGCCATCCGCTTTGCCCGCGACATGGACAATTGGCAGGGCGAGATCATCGTTACGCCGCAGACAAGGGCAATGGCTGCAACGCTCGTGCCCGAAAAGCTGAAGGCCGACATCCGTTTTGCGCACAATAACATCCGCCGCTTTGCCGAAGCACAGCGCAGCACGATCACGGATTGCAACATCGAGATATTGCCAGGCCTGATGGCCGGGCAAAAACAGATCCCGGTTTCCTCAGCCGGCTGCTATGTGCCCGGCGGGCGCTACAGTCACATCGCATCGGCCATCATGACGATAACCACTGCACGCGTGGCTGGGGTGCAGCATATTTCCACCTGCTCGCCGCCCCGCGCCGGTGTCGGCATTCCGCCTGCGATCATCTTCGCGATGGATCTGTGCGGGGCGGATGTCATCCTGAACCTTGGTGGCGTGCAGGGCGTGGCGGCGATGGCGAACGGGTTGTTCGGGCTGCCGAAGGCCGATATTCTGGTCGGCCCCGGCAATCAGTATGTGGCCGAAGCAAAACGCATTCTCTATGGTCAGGTCGGCATCGACATGTTCGCAGGCCCGACCGACAGCATGGTGATCGCCGACGCCACCGCAGACCCCGAACTGGTTGCGTCCGATCTCGTGGGGCAGGCCGAGCATGGCTACAACTCACCGGTTTGGCTGGTAACCACAGACCGCGCGCTGGCCGGGCGGGTAATGGAACTGGTGCCCCTGCTGATCGACGCATTGCCCGAGGGGAACGCCATCAGCGCCCGCCCGGCCTGGGCTGAATATGCCGAAGTGATGCTTTGCGACAGCGCCGAGGCGATGGCCCGGGTGGCCGATACGTACGCCCCCGAACACCTGCATGTGCAGGCCGCCGATCTGGACTGGTGGCTTGATCGGCTGCAATCCTACGGCTCGCTGTTTCTGGGCGAAGAGACGACTGTTGCTTACGGCGACAAATGCTCTGGTCCGAACCACGTGCTGCCAACCTCGGGGGCGGGGCGCTATACCGGCGGTTTGTCGGTGCACAAATTCATGAAAACCGTCACCTGGCAGCGGGCGAGCCGTGCTGCCTCGCGCGAGTTGGCAGTGGCCACCGCACGCATCTCGCGGCTGGAGGGGATGGAGGGCCACGCGAGGTCCGCCGACGTGCGACTGGCCAAGTTCTATCCGGGCGAGAAATTCGACCTCAGTCCCACCGACGACGCAGCGTGACACCTGCCGGCATGGCGGGTGAAAAAGCGGCACCGCCGCCGGACCATCTTCGGGGTAAGGCTGCGGCAGTGCCCGACCTTTGGCAGTGGCGTACCGCCCGCGCGCCTGTTTGGCCGACCACTGGACTGCCAACTTTTCACAGGCGGATCAGTTGCGATCTGCGCCGCTCTGGCGGCGCTTGCCATTGCCGTCATCCGGGGCCAACCGCCACATTCGCGAACAGGATGTGCTGTTCACCGTCATCGGCTCAGCTGCGTTTTCGACGATTACAATGGTTCCATACCCTGTGCTGTTCGCAGCCCTTGGCCGGACCAACATCAAGATCGTTTAGCTGATCGGGGCCACCATTCCTGGCGTGGCGCAATTGGGTGGTCAAAGCCGTCCCCCTAGCAAGACGTTCGTGCTGAACATTGCGTACTTAGCATGCTCCGCTTTCGAGACAGCACGCGCGAACCGTTGTATTCTGCGAACAGCAATCCTCCATGAAATACTTGATCACCGCGCCGATCGTCTCGAAATCCGCGCGGTAGGTGACCTGCCGCGCAGTTTGCGATGATGTGACAAGACCTGCCGCGGCAAGGTTCGAGAGATGGAACGATGCCCGGGACGGACTGGCACCCACCGCGATCGCAAGGTCACCGGCTCCCCGGCCATCGGGTCCGGCCGCCGCAAGTTCCTTCAGAATACGCAGGCGGGTCGCATTCGAAAGCGATGCGAAGGCGGCTAGCGTGGCAGTCTCAGTCATACTTCAACATCTCTTGAAATGATACTTCGCTGGACGTATGGTATTTCAAGGACTATTGAAATGGAAGGGCAGACAATGACTCTCGATGAACTTCTGGCGTCCACAAGATCACTTCCAGCCGATCTCCCCCTCGTGTTCGCCACGGACGATGGCCCGATTGGTGCGGGGTACCACGTCACGGAACTAAAACTCGCCAATATCGCCAGTATCGATTGCGGTGGACGGACCAGATCCTGGTCGGAGGCTGTGCTGCAACTGCTGGACGGGCAAGGGCGCGATCACATGTCGGTCGGCAAGTTCTCTGCGATTCTGGCGCAAAGCCTTCGCAAGGTGGATGGTCTCGGGGCGGGCCCAGCCTTTGTCGAATTCGGGCATCGGAACGCGGGCATGCAGATCTTTCGGCCGACCGCGCCCGAAATCAGCAGCGCTGCGGTTATCCTGCGCCTGGAAACAGTCCGGGCGCATTGCAAACCCGCGCAAGCGTCCCGGCAGGCAGGACAAGCCGCCGGATGTGGCGACGACGCCGCCGCCGGGTGCCGCGCATAGGCCGGTCGGGATGATCAACACAGGAGACATTGAAATGAAAGAAATGACAGTCGGTGCCGCCACGCATGACTGGATGGGTGCTACATTCCGCATCGTGACCAGCCGCACAGATAGCGGCGGTGCCATCGGGGTGGTGGACAGCACCGCGCCGGTCGGCTTCGGGCCGCCGCGCCACATCCACACCGCCGAGGATGAAGTCCTGATTGTGCTGACCGGCGAAGTCGAATGGGTGCTGGGTGACGCAAGCGGCCGCGCCGGACTCGGCGCGGCGCTGTTCATCCGGCGCGGTACCGAACACACCTAGCTGGCCATCGGCACACAGCCATGCCGCCACATCGTCATCGTGACACCCGGCGGTTTCGAGGGCTTCTTCGGCGAAATGGCTGAGGCGGGCTATACCATCCCCGAAGACAAGGCGGCCGTCAACGAAAGTGCGGCGCGGCACAATCTGATCTTTACCGGGCCCCCACTCGGTTAGGCACGCCCGGCGCTGGCGGCAACTGGACGAACCGCGCCTGTCACACCCGGAGCCGGAAACGGTCGGCGTTCCCGGGAATGCTAACCGTTCGTGCAAGGCTGCACCCCCATGCAGTTCATGCACCAAGAAGCAGTACCAGGGCAGCGCGGTCATCAAGGCTGGACCACTTTGCTGCGGTGCGTCTCGTCGATCCGGTCCTTGATCAATCACATAGAGTTTTCAAAGTTCGAACGACCAGGTTTCAGAGTTCGGGCACTGCGCCTGAGTCGACGGCCGCAGCACGTGACCGCCTGACCGGCATCGATTGCGCGGGCCTTTTGAACCAGTATGCCGCCTCCCGGTTGCAGGTCGTCGCTCAATGTAGTTTCGGTGAACTGCACGCAGTTGGCCGTTCCGAATTTACAGGCATCTTAGACCTTGCAGACTCTTGGCGGCAGGCAATCGCCTCATTGTCGAGATCGTATCTGTCCGTCTCATCAACTTCAAAAAGCATGATCCGCGACGTTCTGCGCAAATAGCTGTTTTCGCAACCATTATCCGAGGCTGTCCCCCACATAAAGAACCACAGTGCGCCGCTTCGCGCGCTTGTTGCCCCCGCATCACCCTGCATCGGAATCGCCAGGGTCGTCCTTGCGCACCTCATAGTGATCGAACCTGCTGGTGAACCATGCGGTGCCCCGTGTCGACGCGGCAAGTGTCACGAAAAGCGCGTCCTCCGAAACCATGGGCAGCAAGACTTGGAACACATCCCATCCCGCCGCGGTGTCATTCGGCTCGAAGCCGAGAACCTGTCCCTTGAGCCCTGAGACCAATGGTACCAGCGCGCCCGAGAATACAGATGGCACGTGAATGTCGATCTTCATGATTGGCTGGAGTAGTACTGTCCCAACCTGGGTCAGCGCCTCGCGGATCGCGTTCTTGCCTGCAGTGCGGAAGGCGTGGTCGGAACTGTCCACCGAATGGGCCTTGCCGTCCTTCAGCTCCACCGACACATCGACGATCGGAAAGCCATGCGGGCCTTGCGCCAGCGCATCGCGCACGCCCTCCTCGACCGAGGGGATATAGTTACGGGGCACTGTGCCCCCCTTGACCGTCTCGGAAAAAGCGAAGCCCGATCCGCGCGCCTCTGGCCGCAGTTCGATCACCACATCAGCGAACTGGCCAGCACCTCCCGTCTGCTTGCGATGGCGGTGGTGCACTTCGGTGTCGCGCAGGATCGTCTCGCGCATCGCGGGCGGCACCGGGGTCTCGCTCACCTTGATGCCGAAATCGTTGGCGATCTTGGCAAGGACGCGGCGCAGGTGCAGCGGGCCCTGGGTGGAAAGGATTGGCCGGCCTGTCTTCTCATCTGACGACAGACCCAGCGCCGGATCGATCTCGCCAAGCCGGCCAAGCGCCGCCAGGAGGCGACTGTCGTCTTTCTCATTCTCCGGAGCGATGATCCGGCGAAAGGGCGAGGCATGGACCTGCTCCCACCCCGGCAGGGGCCAGGCCGCATCGCGGGAAAACACCTGTCCGGCCGAGAGGTGGTCGGACTTCGCCGCAAGGCCGATCTGGCCGGGGGCAAGCTGCCCAAGCGCCGTTTTCGCATCGAGGTCGGTGATCGAGCCGAGATCGGCACCACCGAGCCGGGCGCCGCCGCTGACCGGGCCGTCTATCGCACGCAGAAGTACAACCTTGCCGAGATGCTTGAACACATCCGCCAGCACCCCCGCTGCCACAGCCGCGCCATCGAACCGCCCCTGTGCAACCTCTACTCCCGGGGCATCGTGGCGCAGCGACTTCATCAGCCGGTTGACGCCGTGCCCCTTTGTCGCCGAGCCGAAGAAACAGGCCATGATCGCGTTGTCCCTGAGCGTCTTTGCGGCGATCCCGTAGACCTCGCTTGCCGGCGGCTGCCTGTCCTCGATCAGCTCTTCCATGAGCTTGTCGTCGAAGTCCGCATAGCTCTCCAGAAGCTCGGCACGGGCCGCCGCCTCACGGTCCTTGACGCTTTCGGGCATGTCGATCAAGGCCGAACGTTTGCCCTCCTCGAACTTCCAGGCCCGCTCGGACACCAGATCGACAAAGCCCGTGATCGTGCTGCCCTCGCGGATAGGAACTTCGCGCAGCACGATATGGTGGCGCGAATAGGCTTGCAGGGCTGAGACGATCTCGGCGATCCGGCTCTGCGCGCTGTCGATGCGGTTGATGAAGAGGATGCAGGGCACTCCCACCTCGTCGACCTTGCGGATGAAGGGGGCGGCCAGCACCACGCTATCGGCATCCGCGGGCACGCAGACCACGGCGATATCCGAAGCCGCCAGCGCGGCTCTGGCCGAGCCGAGGTTCTCCGCCCCGCCGACGATGTCGATGGCGGCCCAGTCCTCGCCCATGAAACCGAACGGACAGACGGTAGCGACGCCAGAAATGGCCAGCGTCTTGCCGCGTCTGCCGTCTAGTCCGGCAAGAGCCTGGACAAGAGTAGATTTTCCGGACCCGGAAGGCCCCAAGATGGTGAAAACACGCATGCCCCGTCCCCCTCGTGTTGCTTGAGTCAGTCTAGCGCTTCGCGGAGGAGCGGTCTTGCAAGAAGTTGACCCGTGCGTGCCCCCCATGTCTGAATGAACACATCGCCGTCGCGCGTGCCCGTCGGTTCGCGGTCGAACGCCACGTCGCGCGCCCGCAGCGATTCGCATTGATCGACCAGCGCGCCCTTGGGCTGCGCCACCAGCCTGCATAGGACGCGCGCCAGAACCACACGACAGGGCGGGGCAAGGCACCCCGCAACACCGCCAGCGTCCGCCCCCGGGATCAGCGTCTTGCCAGACCCGGACGGACTTTGCAGCAGCGTCACCCCGCTTTGCACCGCGATCCCGAGTGACACTGCCCAGCACCAGCCTCGGATCGGGCTCGCCCGAACAGGATCAGCCGCCCGCGATCCAGTGCCGTGATCTTTATGGCCCCAAGCTCATGCCGCAACATGTCCAAAGTTGCGGCCTTTGACCGACGGGGCGGTTTTCCGAACGCCGTCATATCCTTGATGTGATGCCGCAGCCGCACCCCGAACTTCGTCTTCCGACCGATCCGGGAGCTGACCGGGGTTTCGTTGCGATCCACCGACTGCTCGGCTAAACGGGACCAACGGCGCGCATCATCGCGGCGCAGGAACGTCTCGCACAGATGAGCCGACCCTTGCTGCGGATCTGCGCGCGTCATGAGCCTGAGGGAAGCTTTGCGATGGTCGGCATTCCGTGTGCAATCTGAGCGCAACGAGATTTCTGTAAACGTCGTATCCTAAGGGTGTTTTTGCGGTGTGGTCTGACGTTGGTCATTCTGAACGCTCTGGCGATCTCGGCTAGTGGCAGAACGAAAATCGGTCGATCTTGACCTCAGACAATATCGTAATGGGTGCTTCTGCCGCCGCTTTCGCCGCGTCGCAACAGGCCCATGTCGATCAGTGCGGCGACGTCGCGGTTTGCCGTGTCTTGCGAAGATTTCGCGAGGCACGCCCATTTCGATGAGGTCAGTTTGCCTTAGAACCCGTCCAGCAAGCGGTTCAGGACAGTGATCTGGCGGTCATTTAGAGCGTGGGTCGATGCTTTTTTCCAGAACTTCGCCTTGTTCAGCACGGTACCGAGCAGACCTTGGGCCCCGGTACAGTGCGGGTCCCGGGCGCTATTCAGAGTATCTCGCCAAGGGCCGCCCGCTGCCGCGTGAGACTCGTTCTGGACCTGCACCGGCTTTGTTCCGGTCTTTTGAAAGCAATACACGCCATCAAGGAGACCGGATATGGCAGCGATACACAGTGACGAGCTCAAGTGGGATGCTGTTCACATCGCGCAAACCTGCGGCCTGACACGGCGTCAGGTTGCGTCTGATTTACAGATTTGGCATTCGACCCTCGGCAAGTGGGTCACTGCCAGAGGAGCGTCCTGGCTGGATCATCGGCTGGTCGAGAAGACACGCACTCCACACTCCAAGGGTGGATACGGGCGGGAGGTCAATGACGCTCTGAACGCCCGAAGAGGTAAGCTGATCACGCAGGGCCTGGCGAAGATGCGGGGCAAAGGGGTGGTGTCTCAGCGCGACCTGCTGGACTGCCTGCGACGACGCGAACTGAGCGAAGTCTCTGCGAAAGTTACCGCAGAAACTGGTCTTCAGCTGTTGCCAACAAGAAACGGTGACAGAGTCGACACGACATGCCGAAAGTGCCTAAGCCTTTTGACAGGCCGTTTTGCCATGATCAAAAGCGGGCTGGGGTTTCAGTTGGTACCATGGTCCAGATCACATGATGGCATTTTGGGCCAGAGGGTTGCAGGGACCGTCAGGTCGGGCGGAGCCATCGATTGGGATCTAGGACGCAAGCGGGGTTTGGACCGGTGAATCGTCGAGCCGGTAGACTGCCTAGTGCGGAATTGGCTGGAACAGGCCTGTTTGGATGTCGGTCTAGGAATTCGTCAGTGGCTTGGCCACGCCCTTTCCAACCCCACGAGAGTTGAGGATCGACGGCAATTCAGGCTGATCAAGGCCAAGAAATGGATCGCACCAAGCATCAATGCCGCGACGGTCAGCACATCAGTTCTTGAGTTAGGGAAGATCGCATAACGACAGATCCTGGAAGGGCAGGATGCAGGCCGTTCCGAAGTTTGCGCAATGCAAGCGCTAATTCGGCTTGTTGTACCGGCCTATGGCCTTGACAAAATGAGTATCAGCTTGAGATAAATGCTACAGCTCTGTGATCACAACTGATCTTCGTGTCAGCAAAACGGGAAACAGGCCACCCATCTGCAAACGGCATTGATCCAGATCAGGACGGCTCCTGCGCGAATAGCGGATGCTACCGAACGGTTTGGTCGGCATCTGCCGAATGCGGAGCACTTTTGTTTGCAAGACACATGAAATGATAGCACTTACACGTTTGATACGGTTCCGCTTGGCCCCATTGCCATCGCCGGTCCTTGGCTGGCATGCGACGGAAGGGTGGACTGCGCATGCCGGCTAAAAGCAAGGCAGACCCTGCAACCCCGGCGAAGATGCCAAGTGACGCTGCCGCGCCAGCTGGAACGCGTCAGCTTGTTGTTGCTGCTGCAGACACGCCCAATCCGCCAGACACAAAGCCGAAAAAATGGCCGCGTTGGGTTTGGGCGGGACTGGTTCTGGTTGCATTGGCAGCGGTCATCCTGTGGTACTTTCAGCCATGGGTCAGCAGGGGCCTGCCGGTCACGGTCGAGACGGTCGCCAACGCGCCGCTGGTGAGGGTTCTTGCGGTGAACGGGCGGATCGCGCCACTGCATCTGGTGGAGGTGACACCAGCGGTTGGGGGCGAAGTAATGGCGGTGCTGGTGGACGAGGGCGCTGTTGTGGCGCAGGGCGACGTGCTGGTGCGGATTGATGCATCCGGTCAGCAGGCCATGGTGCGCCAGGCCATGGCAGGGCTTGATGCCGGACTGGTGGCGCAAGCGCAGGCCGAGGCAAGCTTGGTGCGGGCGCAGGCGTTGGGCGACAGTATTGCGCGCATTGTGCTCGATGATGCGCGGTCAGCGCAGCAGACAGCGGCGCAAGACGTTGCGCGCCTGACGGCAGTGTTTGATCAGGCGCAGGTCGAGCTTGCAAAATATACCTTGCTGGCCCCAGTGGCGGGCACTGTGCTGACCCGAAACGCCGAAGTGGGGCAAGCGGTTGATGCCACCACAACTGTGTTTTCGATCGCTGACCTTGGGCAACTTGTTGTCGAAACCGATGTGGACGAAAGCTATGCAACGCAGATCACCCCCGACCTGCCTGTAGTCTTGCAGCTGAAAGGCGAAACCATCAGGCGCGACGGCAGTGTCAGCTTTGTCGCGGCTCAGGTGGATGCGGCAACTGGCGGGCTTGCGATCAAGATCGCCTTTGATGATCCCGTCACAGCGCCGGTCGGCCTGACAGTGACGGCGAACATCATCGTGGACAGTCAGGACGCCGCCATCGCCGTCCCCCGTGCGGCGGTGGTGCGTGAAGCGACCAGCGCGATCGTGTACGTGGTGGAGGCTGACAAAGCCGTGCGCCGCGACGTAACGGTTGTCGACTGGCCCGCCGACCGGATCGAGGTGACCGCTGGCCTCGTTGCAGGCGATAGCGTCATCACCGACGCAACCGGCTTGTCGGACGTGATGGCTGTTACGGTGTCCACCGCAGCAGCTGCAGACCCCTGATGCTGTACGCTCTGAAAATCGCCAGCCGTTATCTGTTGTCCAGCAAGGCGCAAACAGCGCTTCTGGTGTTTGGAGTGGCGCTTGGTGTGTTCATCTTCATCTTCATGAGCGCCCTGATCGGCGGCTTGGCCGAATACATTCTGGACAACACAGTGGGCGATATCAGCCACGTGACCATTCAGGCCGAGGCTGAAGACCCGGCAGTGCTGATCCCGCCGATAGCCGGGACGCTGATAGTAGCGGTCGAGAAAGCCAATGCCCGCCAAGCGGTCTTGCGCGATGCCGAGGCGTTCATTCCCCTGATCGAGGCGCTGCCCGAGGTGATCGCCGTCTCTCCCCAGATCAACGGGGCCGGGTTCATGACCCGTGGATCACTGGTGTCGCAGGTCAGCATCAACGGGGTCGAGCCGGGCAAGGAATCGGTGATCATCGGGCTGGAGGGCTACCTGGTTTCAGGCAACGTCCGTCTGGGCACGGGGCTGGTGGTGATCGGTCAACGGCTGGCCGAGGATCTGAGCCTGTCGGTGGGCAACACCATACGGCTGGATGCCTCGACCGGGGTCAATACGGTGCTGACGGTGGCGGGGATCTATGAAATCGGCCAAGGCGGATTTGACAGAGCCACGGCCTATGTCAGCCTCGCCACGGCGCGCACCTTGTTCCAAATCCCGCAAGGTGTGACACGGGTCGAAATCAAACTGGCCGATCTTTACGCATCCGACGCGATGGCGACCCGGATCGCGGCGCTGACGGGCCTTGATGCGAAGTCATGGACCGAAGAGGGCCAGCAGTTGCTGGACGCGCTGCAGGCGCAGGCGCAGACCGGATTGATCCTGAAATCTTTCGCCATGGTCACCATCGTGATCGGCGTCGCGTCAAGCTTGCTGCTGTCCACCTATCGCCGCCGGCCCGAGATCGGCATCATGCGGGCGATGGGGGCCAGCCGGTTGTTCGTGGTGTTCGTGTTTGTTACCCAAGGCGCGCTGGTGGGGGTTCTGGGCGCGGTGGCGGGGGCAGGGATTGGCTATCTGGCGCTACTTGGTTTTCCGTCGCGCGCAGATCTGGAACCGGGCGGCCTGCCGATTGATATTGCGCAAGGGGCATTTGGGCTGGCGATCCTGCTGACCTCAATCGTGTCGGTCCTTGCTTCGATCCTGCCGGCCCGGTCGGCGGCGCGGCTGGACCCGGTGACGGCGATTGGCCAATGACGGCGCTCTTGGAATTGCGCGATCTGGTAAAAACCTATGGCGCGGGCGAGGCGGAAACCCGCGTGCTGCGCGGGCTGTCGTTGCGGATGGACACGGGCGAGTTTGCCGCCCTGCTGGGGCCATCGGGGTCGGGCAAAAGCACGCTGCTGACCATTCTGGGCACGCTGATGCAGCCGACATCGGGCAGCCACACCATGCTAGGCGTGGACCTGACCACCGCCGATGACAGCGCCCTGACCGATTTTCGCAACCTTCATATTGGCTTCGTGTTCCAGTTCCACAACCTGCTGCCTGACTTTACCGCCCTTGAGAACGTCATCTTTCCGACGGCGGTGCGCGAGGGGCGCGAAACGGCGGCGGCGCGCGCGAGAGGCCGCGATCTGCTAGGCCGTATGGGACTGGCCGACCGGTTGGATTTTCCATCGACCAACCTGTCAGGCGGCCAGAAACAGCGCGTCGCGGTTGCGCGCGCTCTGATGAACAGCCCCGAACTGGTGCTGGCGGATGAACCCACCGGCAACCTTGACCGTGCGTCGGCGTCTCAGGTAATGGATCTCATTGGCCAGATAAATCGCGAAGAAGGGACGACATTCCTGATCTCGACCCATGACGAGAAGATCGCGGCGACCTGCAGGCGGCAGATCGTGGTCGGCGATGGGCTAGTAACGGGATAGAAGTTTTCTTGCGCGACCGGCATCATAGAACAGCAGAAGGCCGGGTGCCGGGTTGCATTCCGAAATGTTTCATACACCTGCACTCCGGCCATTCAGAATAGCCCATTGTCGTTTTTTGAATCCCCCGCGATCACCTGAAGCACGTCCCAATGCTCGATGATTTTTCCTGCGTCATCGAACCGAAAGATGTCGATGCCTGCATAGTCGTCACTACCCGGCCATGTCTGATGGCAATGCAGAACAACGTAGGCGTCCTCGGCAATGACCCGCTTGAACTGGACACCCTTGCCCGGATATTCGCGGGCCATCCGTTCGAAATAGTCGATGAACGCTGCCTTGCCATCTGCCACATGGGGATTGTGCTGAACGTAGGTGGCACCAGCGTATTTCTCGATGGCGTCGCGGGGCTGACATTTATTGAACATGAGGTCGTAGAAAGCCTGCGCATTGGCCTTGTTCGCTTCAGGGTTCACCGTCATGCCAGTCTCCGCTGTGACGAGGGTAGATTTTTGACGGTTTCGATCAATTAAGCGTTCAGGACAAACGCCAGGTATTCGCATGCAGATTTCTAGTTCGCTCTGACCGCAACTTGAAGGCGGCAAAGTTTCTAATCCCCAAACGGCCAAAATGGCTATCACAGGGATGAACAGGACCAAACACATGACGTCGGGATCATAGTAGGGATCGAACTCTGTGAACATCCCCCAGACGCTGTTGCTCGTCACATGAAACAGCACGGCGATCAGGAAGCTGTGCCCGGCGTTGATGACCAGCCAGACGATGATGATCCGCATCGGGACCATGGCTGCCCAATGCCAGATGATCCATCCCGCACTTCGCGCCAGCAAGCCAAAGGGAATGACATGCCACAGCGCCCAGACCACGCCAATGATCAATTCGGTTTGCAATGGCGAATATCGACGGGTCAACAGGGGATAGGCATAGCCCTGCCAACCCAACTCTTCGCCGACACCACCGACGAAGATTATCGCGAAACCAGCCAGTGTCGTGTCGACCGGGAACAGATGCGGGGCGGGCAGTGCGGCGCCGGACAGTCAAAGCAGACCGGCCGTCAGGGCGAAGGCAACCGGCATAATGGCCAGAGCGATGCTGACCCACCGGATGCTTTGGATGCGTTGAATACCGAAAGCACTGCCGAACAATCGGCCAGTCGCCGCCGTGCCGAAAGACAAGAAGCAATGCCACGATCATCGGCACTACGGCCATGAGGTCGCTGATCGGCAAGGCGGGCGCAAACAGCAGTGCTGCCTTGGTGATCCCAAGCCCATAGAATGGCACTGACAAGGAGAACAGCAGACCAATGAACCGCCCCACCTCGCGATCTGTATCTGCCCTCATGGCGCAAATTCATAAGCCAGCTTGTCGATCGTTCCCCTGAAATAGGGCCATTCGCCCTGCGGTATGATAAACAATGCTTCACCCGTAAGCGGTACGCGCATGCCGTCGCGGGTCTGGTAGTTCGACATGCGGCATTCCCACGGCATCAGCACGGTCTGCGTGCCCACGGTCGTCGGGCATAGCAACTCCTCGCCTGCGACAAAGGCATCGACCACCCGCACCGGCACGCCGGGGACCAGCGTGATGTTCGCGTTCCAGACAAAGCCCGCCCGTGCGGTCGAAAAGTGCTGTGTCCATTCCGAGCCGTGACACCGATATGGTCCGCGGAGATGCTGGGCTCCCACTTGAGTTCGGCCAGCACGTCCTGCTTCAACTGATGATCGCTCGTCATGATCGTCTCCATTTCAGGGTTGGTAGTTCGGGGGGGGGGGCGTCTATTCGGTGGGCACGCCGTCAAAGACTTCGTGCGATGCCACCGCTTCGGATTTCTGGGTTTGCACCAAATGGTCAACGTGGTTTGGCGGGCCATACAGCGTGTAAAGCCGCAATGCCTTGTCGCCCGTGTTCTTCAAATTGTGCAGCGCACCGGCGGGTACAATGATGCCATCCCCACTTTTGACCGCCGTCGTGGCTCCATCGATGATGATCTCGGCCCGGCCTTTCTCGATACGAAAGAACTGGTCATGGGTCGTATGGGTTTCCGACCCGATATCCTCACCGGGTTTCAACGCCATCAGCACCAGTTGCAGATGCTTTCCGGTGTAGAGGACCTGCCGGAAGTCGTGATTGTCCTCGGTCAGATCCTCGATGCTGGCGACATAGCCTTTCATGGCGGGCTCCTTGGGTTGAATTAGACAAATGGGACGATTCCCCATGTCATTGAGTTTTGCACCGCATGTGATCATCCACCCTGATCCGGATCAGTTTGCCCGCACATCAGTGCAAGCGTCACAGGGGGTCGGCGAGATTTCGCTTCGGACCGCCGCGTTCCCGCCGATCAGGTCATCTCCGCGTCGCGCCGCAGAAAAAGCCCGCGTGGCAGCACAAAAGCCGCGAGTGTGCCGATACCCAGCAGCATGAGCCCCACCACAAAGAACCTCCCCGCGACTGGCACGGCCCAGGCCAGTCCGGCGACGAATGCCCCAAGGCAGGCCAGCCCGAACTTGCCCAACAAACCTTCCGGCATCGGCCGACCCACGCCCAGCCACAGCCCCGACGCCCAGCACATAAGATTAAGGTGCATAACCTGCGAAAATCGCCAGACCCGTGATGATCAGCATGACGGGCAGAAGGACTACCCTTATGATCGTCAGCATCAGCACGAACCCTGATCCTGCCAGCGCAGAGGTCACCAGAAACCCCGACCATATCGCCTGACCGGGATGCGCTAATGCCAGTTCGCGCCAGTTTTGCACGGCCTTTGGGGCCACGGCGATGACCAGTGCTGCGATCGGGCCGGATATCACGACGCCCATCAAAAACCCCTGGACGATCCGCCAGAAAGGCACCTTCGTTGACATCCGCCCCGCCCATTCGCCCTTGTCATAGCTTTCGCGCGTCACAATCTTGACCCGGGATGCCGGGATGCCGGGGCGACGGTCGTCGGCACGGTGATGCTTGCCGGGTCTTCCGCATAGATGGTCAGCGCTCCCGTGATATGCGCCCTTGGCCCGAAAACGATCTGATAGCCACCAGCACCACATCGCCCGCGATGGTACCGTTCAGCGGGACCTCGGCCCCGGTGATCAGCGCATAGCCACTAACCAGGCTGACCATCACCTCTGACCCTGCGGCCCGCAGTTTGCCGCTAACAGGTCCGACAGTGATTTCGTATCCCGTGGCCGAAGCGTCACCACCGACCGGATTGTCGACCACAACACTGTAGCCTGCGGCAAACAGATCGCCTGCCACCGCCGCATCAACCGCCACGCGCCGTCCGGCCAGATGCGCAGAGCCGGCGATAGGTGCAGCCACCGTCACCCGGTTGCCCGCCATGAACAGGTCCATCACTGTGGGGCCGTCGAACTGCACCGAAGCACCGGCTTCGTATCGGTCCTGCGCGATGGTCAGTACCGAAGTTTCCGCGAAAACCCAGGTGGCAAGCAGACTGCCGATGAGGATCACGGAACGCAGCAAGTTGACTTTCCTTGCAGGTGTCGGCCTGAAGTCTGCGATATCCGAGGCTATCCGCACTTGATCGACATCAGTCGCAGCTCGTTTTCTCCTGCGCTTCAGAAACGATCAGGCTGTGGCGCGCGCCGTTGCGACCGCTTGCCACCCGATCCTGGTTGCGCGGCGCCAGATCGGCTTCAACAGCTCCAGAATGATCAGAACGCTGATCCCTGCGCCCGCAGGCACGACCAGCCACTGCGGATCAAGCGCGCCGAAGCTGAACAGCTCGCGGGCGGGGGCCCAAAAAATGGTGACGGCCAGCAGGACTGCGACGATGGGCAGCACATAGGCCAATGCCCGGTTGGGCCGGATGATGGCGGTGATGATAGAGGAGGAAATGGAGCGGTCCACAAAGATCAGCGCCACGACGCACAGCACCAGCGAATGAAAGGTCAGCGCGCGGACCTGATCGACGTCGAACCCATAGTCGGGGGCCAGAAACAGGATCGTGGTCACGATCCCCAGCACCAGCGCGCCTTGCAGCAGGCTCCAGATAATTGTCGGGGTCGAAAACAGCGGCTCGGATACCGGACGCGGCGGGCGGTCCATGACGCCGTCTTCCTCGCCCTCGGCTTCGAACACCAGTGAACAGACCGGGTCGATGACCATTTCCAGAAACGCGATATGCACTGGGCCGAACAGCAGCGGCATGCCAAAGGCGAGCGGGATCAGCGCTAGCCCGGCGATGGGCACGTGCACGGCCAATATGAAGGACATCGCCTTGCGCAGGTTGTCATAGATGCGCCGACCAAGGCGCACGGTGGCCACGATAGAGCCGAAGTCGTCGTCCAGCAGAACGATGCTGGCAGCTTCCCGCGCCACATCGGTGCCGCGCCCGCCCATCGCCACGCCGATATCTGCGGCTTTCAGCGAGGGGGCGTCGTTGACGCCGTCACCGGTCATGGCAACGATGGCGCCGCCAGATTGCAGTGCCTTTACGATACGCAGTTTCTGTTCGGGCAGGATACGGGCAAAGATGGTCGCGGTTTGCACGGCAATGGCAAGGTCTGCGTCGGACATCGCGGCCAAGGCCGTACCGTCGATCACGCTTTGCCCGCCAATCCCGGCATCCTTCGCAATCGCGAGGGCTGTGGCAGAATAGTCACCCGTGATCATGATCACCCTGATCCCCGCGGACTTGCATTGTGCCACTGCTGCGGGAACCGATGCGCGCAAGGGGTCGGCAAGGCCAACCAGCCCAAGAAAGCGATAGTCGAAATCGCGATGATCAGGCGGCAGCGTCCGACCCGCAAATCCAGCCTCGGCGACACCCAGCACGCGCAGGCCCTTGGCGGCCATGGCGTCCACCGCCTGCATCATCGTCTTGCGGGCGGAGGCCGTCAGGTGGCACAGATCGGCAATCGCCTCGGGCGCACCTTTGGTGGCCACCATGTGGAGACCGGACCCGTCTGCGCGGTCCCAGACCTGCGACATCGCCAGCATTTCAGGGGATAGCGGGTAGGACCGGATCAGTTTGCGCCCGTCACCCGGCAGAGTCTCGCCTGTCCGCAAGTCGGCCTTGGCCAGCGTGTGAAACGCCTTTTCCATTGGGTCGTAGGGATCTGGGGCGGATGCCATGACCCCCGCTGCCGCCAATTCCCGGAACGCATCGGGCACCGGGTCCTTGCCGATGGTGATCACCTGCCCGTCCGGCAAATGCAGTGCCGCGATCGTCATGCGGTTTTCGGTCAGGGTGCCGGTTTTATCCGTGCACAAGACCGACGCAGCCCCCAGAGATTCGATAGCCGAGGCCCGTCGTGTCAGCACCCGCGCCTTGGAGATGCGCCAGGCCCCCATCGCCATGAACACGGCCAGCACCATCGGGAACTCTTCGGGCAGCATCGCCATGCCCACGGCAATGCCTGCCAGCACGCCTTCCAGCCAGTCGCCGCGCAGCCAGCCATACAGCCCCACAACCAGCAGCGCCACCGCGCCACCGATCAGCGCAAAAGCCAGAACCAACTTGCGCATCTGGCGCTGCAGATGCGGCGTGCCGGTTTCCAGTTGATTGATCGAAGTGCCGATCTTGCCGATTTCACTGCGCGCGCCTGTGGCCGTGACCTCGGCCAGTGCGGTGCCACGGACGATCAACGTGCCGGAAAACACCAGTGGCTGATCCTCGCCGCCAAGTCTAGCAGTGGCGCCCGCTGCACCCACCGCCTTGCGCACCGGCACGGCCTCGCCGGTCAGCAGCGATTCGTCCGCCGACAGGTCTGCAGCCTGCAACAGCCGCGCATCGGCAGGCACGCGGTCACCTTCGGCCAGCACGATCACGTCACCACGCACCACGTCCGCCCCCGCAATTCGCAACCGTTCACCGCCGCGCACCACCAGTGCGCGCGGGCTGGTCAGATCGCGCAACGCCTCAAGCACGCGCTCGGTGCGCGCTTCTTGCACCGCCGTGATGGTGATCGACATGCAGGCAAAGGCCAGCAGGATCAGCGCCTCGGCCTGGCTGCCCAGCAGCAGATAGACCACACCGCCCGCCAGCAGCAGCGCCAGCATCGGTTCGCGCAGCACATTCAGGATGACGCGCAGGGGTGAGCGGCGCTTGGCATGCGGCAGGGCGTTGGGGCCATCAGCGGTCAGGCGCGCCTTTGCCTCGACGGCGGACAGCCCGGAACTCGCCGCGTTTGAGTTTGCTGCGTTCATGTTCGGTCTCCGCTGACTTTGATCGCCGTGTTCTTGGCCGGATGGCGGTATTTCCAACCAACGATGACCGAATTTTGCAGTTGCAGCATTGATCTGGATTAGCGCGCGCAAGGATTGATCAGGTTACCGGTGGCGGCATCATGCAAACTGCAACGCCTTGGCCGTCACACGCCGTCGCTGCGATTGAAAGGGATCATGCCATGCCCGCCGCACCCGATACCGGGCCGCCATCCGCGCCCGCGTTCCGTTTCCCGTCGGCCTTCACCATTCTGTTCGCGCTGATCATTCTGGTGGCGGCGCTGACTTGGATCATTCCGGCGGGCCTGTACGAACGGGTGCCTTCCGAGGCATTGGGCAAGGATATCCCGGTCGCGGGCAGCTATGCCCCGACCGAGGCCAACCCGCAGGGTGTGCTCGATGTGATTCTTGCCCCCATCGCCGGCTTCTATGACCCCGACAGTTATACTGCCAATGCGATCGACGTGTCGCTTTTCGTGCTGATCATCGGTGGATTCATCGGCGTGGTCACGGCCACGGGCGCGATTGACGCGGGCATCGCCCGGGCCATGGTCCGCCTGAAGGGCCGCGAGAACTGGATGATCCCCTTCCTCATGGCCCTGTTCGCGCTGGGGGGGCACGACCTATGGCATGGCCGAAGAGACGCTCGCGTTCTACGTGCTGCTGATCCCGGTGATGATTGCCGCCGGTTATGACGCGGTGGTGGCGGTGGCGGTGATCCTGCTGGGCGCCGGCGTTGGCGTTCTGGGCTCCACGATCAACGCTTTTTCCACGGTGATCGCATCGGATGCGGCGGGGGTGACCTTTGCCGACGGGTTGATGCTGCGGCTGATCATTCTTGCCGTCTGCTGGCTGGTCACCGTGGCCTTCGTCATGCGCTATGCCGCCCGGGTGAAGGCGGATCCATCGACGTCGCTGGTATTTGACAAGAAGGCCGCGAACGAGGCGCATTTTCTGGGCGGCAAGGGCGATGGCGACCTGCCGTTCACCGGGCTGCACCAGATCGTGCTGGTCCTGTTCGCCCTGACCTTTGCGGTGATGATCTGGGGTGTGTCCAGCCAGGAGTGGTGGATGGCGCAGATGTCGGGGCTGTTCCTGATCGCGGCCATCATCGTTGGCATCATCGCCCGCATGGGCGAGGCGCGGCTGGTCGAAACCTTTGTGAACGGTGCGCGTGATCTGCTGGGCGTGGCCCTGATCATCGGGCTGGCGCGCGGCATTGTCGTGGTGATGGACGCAGGCCACATCACCGATACCATCCTGCATTCGGCGGAAACCACGGTGGCCGGGTTGCCCAAGGTCGCGTTCATCAACGTGATCTACTGGATCGAAGTGGGCATGTCGTTCCTTGTGCCCTCCACCTCTGGCCTTGCGGTGCTGTCGATGCCGATCCTGGCCCCGGTTGCGGATTTCGCAGGCGTGCAGCGCGAACTGGTGGTGACAGCGTTTGCCACCGGCAGCGGCATCGTCAACCTGATCACCCCCACATCCGCCGTCGTGATGGGGGGGCTCGCCATCGGCCGGGTGCCCTATGAACGCTGGCTGCGGTTCATCTGGCCGCTGCTTTTGGTACTGACAATCATCATCATGGCCGCACTCAGTGCCGCCGTCCTCATCGCATAGGAAACCCCAATGGCACTCACCTACGGCGTTCATTCCGAGGCGGGCACACTGCGCCGCGTCATGGTCCACCGGCCGGGGCTGGAGATGGCCCGCCTGACCCCCGACAACCGCGAGGCGTTGCTGTTCGATGATGTGCTCTGGGTCAAACAGGCGCGCGTCGAACATATGACCTTCACCGACATGCTGCGCGAGCGCGGGGTCGAGGTGGTATTCCTGCGCGAAATGCTCGAAGAAACCCTGCGCATTACGGAGGCACGTCGCTGGCTGCTGTCGGCGCGGATCAATGACAATTCGGTCGGCGTGGGCCTGTCGGGTGACCTGGTGGCCTGCCTGATGGAGATGGACGCCGAAAAGCTGTCAACCATCCTGATCGGTGGCATGAGCCGCGCCGAACTGCCGATCCCCGAGGCCGGCGTGGTGGTCCCGATGCTGCGCCCGCAAGATTTCGTGCTGGCCCCGCTGCCCAACCACATCTTCACCCGCGACACGACCTGCTGGATTTATGACGGTGTCACGGTCAACCCGATGTATTGGCCTGCGCGGCGGCTGGAGACGCTGAACACCGCTGCAATTTACAAGTTTCACCCCGATTTCAAGGATGCGGGCTTTCCCATCTGGTGGGGTGATCCGCTGGTTGATCATGGCGCTGCGACTGTCGAAGGTGGCGATGTGATGCCGATCGGCAATGGCGTGGTGTTGATCGGCATGGGCGAGCGGACGACACCGCAGGCGGTGGGCCAGATTGCCCGCGCGCTGTTTGCGGGCGAAGGTGCCACGCGCGTGATTGCCTGCCAGTTCCCGCGCGCCCGGTCCGCAATGCATCTGGACACAGTTTTCACCTTTTGCGACCGCGATCTGGTGACGGTCTTCGCCGAGGTGACCGACGCGATTGTCAGCTATTCCCTGCGCCCGGGCGAGGGTGGAAAAGTCGATGTCACCACGGAAATCAAGCCGTTTCTAGAGGTGGTGGCCGCGGCTTTGGGGCTGAAAGCCCTGCGCACCGTGCCCACGGGGGGTGACGCCTATGAGGCGCAGCGCGAGCAGTGGGATGATGCCAACAACCTCTTGTGCATCAGCCCCGGTGTGGTCGTCGGGTACGAGCGCAACACCCATTCCAACACCCTGCTGCGCAAGGCGGGTGTCGAGGTTATCACCATCCCCGGGGCCGAACTTGGCCGGGGCAGGGGCGGCTCGCACTGCATGACCTGCCCGCTGATCCGCGATCCGGTATAGGAGAATACCATACCAATGAACCTGCACGGCCGCAGTTTTCTCAAACTGCTCGACTTCACCCCGGACGAGATCCGCTTTCTGTTACGCCTTGCGGCCAGCCTGAAGGCCGCGAAGCAAACCGGCACCGAACAACCCTGCCTGCGGGGCAAGAATATCGCCCTGATATTCGAAAAGGACAGCACGCGCACGAGATCGGGTTTCGAGGCGGCGGCATTCGATCAGGGCGCGCATGTGACCTATATCGGCCCCTCAGGCAGTCATATCGGGCACAAGGAAACCATGAAGGACACGGCCCGCGTGCTGGGCCGGTTCTATGACGCCATCGAATATCGCGGCTTTGCGCAGAAGGATGCCGAGGTGTTGGCGCAGTTTTCAGGCGTGCCGGTTTACAACGGGCTGACCGATGACTTTCACCCGACGCAGGTGCTGGCCGATCTGATGACGATGCACGAGTTTACCCACAAGCACCTGTCGGAGATCACCTTTGCGTATCTTGGCGATTGCAGCGGCAACATGGCGGCGTCCCTCATGGTGGGGGCGGCCAAGATCGGCATGGTGGCACGGTTCTGTGCGCCAAAATCGCTGTGGCCTGATCCGGCCTTGGTGGCGCAATGCCAGGAGATGGGAAAGACAACCGGAGCCCGCATCGTGGTGACCGACACGCTGGCGACGGCAGTGGAAACCTGCGATTTCGTCTACACGGATGTCTGGGTGTCAATGGGCGAGCCTGACGAAGTCTGGGCCGAGCGGATCAAACTGCTGACGCCCTACCGGGTAACGGCAGACGTGATGGCGCAGACCCGTAATCCCTATGCCAAATTCATGCATTGCCTGCCCGCCTTTCACAACCGCGATACCGAGATGGGTGAGGCGACGTTCCAGAAATTCGGCATCGACTGCATGGAGGTGACTGAAGAGGTGTTCGAATCGCCCGCATCCGTGGTGTTCGATCAGGCCGAAAACCGGATGCACACGATCAAGGCGGTTCTTGTCGCCACGTTGGGGGCCTGAGATGCGCATCGTTGTAGCGCTTGGCGGCAATGCCCTGCTGAAACGTGGCGAGCCGATGACCTACGAGGCGCAGCGAACGAATGTTCGCATTGCGGCAGTCGCTTTGGCCGATCTGGCGAAAGATCACCAGATCATCATTGCCCATGGCAACGGCCCGCAGGTGGGTCTGATGGCGTTGCAGGCGGCATCCTATGCGCCGCAAACCCTGTGGCCGCTGGATGTGCTGGGCGCGGAAACCGAAGGCATGATCGGTTATCTGATCGAGCAGGAACTGATGAACGCCCTTCCTGCGGGGGCTGAATGTGCGACGCTGCTGACGCGGGTCGAGGTGGACCGCGCGGACCCCGCCTTTGACCAGCCGACCAAGCCGATCGGGCCGGTCTACACGGCGGACGAGGCCAAACAGGTGCGGGCGGATCATACCTGGTCGATGGTGTCCGAACCGACGGGCGGCTTGCGCCGGGTCGTGCCATCACCGCTGCCACAGCGCATTCTGGGGCTGGCGGCGATCAAACTGCTGGTCGAGGCAGGTGTCTGCGTCATTTGTGCGGGCGGCGGGGGCATTCCGGTTGTGCGCAATGATACTGGCGGCATGGAAGGCGTCGAGGCGGTGATCGACAAGGACCGCACCGCGGCCCTGCTGGCGCAGGCGCTGGACGCCGACGCGCTTTTGATGCTGACAGATGTGGCCGCCGTGATGCGCGACTGGGGCACGAAGGCAGAGGCAGCGATCAGCACCATCACCCCTGACGCGCTGGACAAGATGAGCTTTGCCGCCGGATCCATGGGCCCGAAAATTGCGGCCGCCAGCGCCTTTGTTCGGGCAGGCGGCACACTGGCCGGGATTGGCAGATTACAAGATGCTCGCGCCATTCTGGAGGGGAGTGCGGGAACGCGGGTGCAACTGACCTTGCCCGGCGTGTCGGGAAAAGCACCGCTTCGCGACACAACGTCCGACGTTGGCACCTGACGCAAATCTCGATCAGTTATCTGGCGCAGGCGTTGGGGCAAAGTCAGGAACAAGGAACCTAACGCGCCCGTGGGCGTTTCATTCACAGGCAACCTGACACCTGACCAAAAGGAAAACCAATGACCCACGATATGACCGGCAAGATTGCCCTGATCACCGGGGCTGCAGGTGCCATTGGGCTTGCCTCCGCCATGCTGATGGCGACGCGCGGCGCCACCATTGCCGCAATCGACATAAAGGGTGCGGACTTTGCGCCGTTGCGCGCGGCAGTCCCCGACAATCGGTTGCTGACGTTGGAAGGCGACGTAACCGACGAGACGTCTTACGCCGCTGCGGTTGCGGCAACGATGAAAGCCTATGGCAAGATCGACATCTTTTTCAACAATGCCGGGATCGAGGGGCCAAGCGCACCGATCCCGGAATTCCCTCTGGACGGGTTTCGCAAGGTGATGGAGGTCAATGTGATCGGCGTCTTTCTTGGGCTGAAGCTGGTCATTCCCATCATGGTCAAGGCAGGTCACGGTAGCATCGTCAATTCATCCAGCGTGGCGGGTATGACCGGATCGCCGGGCCTGTGCGCCTATATTGCAAGCAAGCATGCCGTACTCGGCCTGACGCGGGCGGCGGCCGTCGAATGCGGCGGCAAGGGCGTGCGGGTGAACTGCATCAATCCGGGGCCCATCGACGGCCGCATGATGACGTCGATCGAAAAAGGTCTTGGTGCCAAAGCCAGGGAAGTGCACGACGCCCTTGCCGCGACGATCCCCATGCAGCGCTATGGCACGCCCGAGGAAGTGGCGGGACTGGTGGCGTTTCTTGCATCCGATGAGGCGGGCTATGTCAACGGCGGGGCCTATCCTGTGGACGGCGGCCTGACCGCAGGCTGACTATTTCAGCAATGGCCCTTCATGATCCAGATATGCCATGTCAAAGCCGGCCAACTCCACCAGTCGGTCAAAATCGTGGATGGTGACACGTCCCCTCTGAAACGTCAAAAGCCCCATCTCACGCAACTGGCGCAGCACGCGGTTCACATGCACGGCACTTAGCCCAAGGGCATCGGCGAACATGTATTGCGACAGCGGGCAAGCGTAGCCTTCCTTGGTACCGAGGCCCACCAGCATCAGCCGTGCGCCGAATTCCAGCAGGTAATGCGCCGTACGTTCCAGCGCGTCGCGCCGCCCGAGGCCGACCAGATGCTCGACGACCATCGCTTCATCACGCGATGCGGCCCACAGCACGGCGGTCGCAAGGCGCGGAGTTGTGGCAAAGGCGTCGAGCAGGTCGGTGAGGACCACTTCGGATGCCTCGACCGGAGTGACGGGTTCGATATTGTGATCAGCCGTGCGAAACAGCACCGATCGCAAGCCCAGAAAATCGCCCGGAACCTGGAAGTCGATGATCTGGCGGCCCCCGTTTGGCAGCAGCTTGTAGGAACAGACCCAACCCTTCGCCAGAATATAGGCAGCTTGATCGGCTTGCCCCTGATACACGAGATCGACGCCCGCCTTAAATTTGCGGCGGCGCTGGTGCAGGCGGTCAAGCGTGGCGAGATCTTCGTCGGACAATGCTACGAAGGCACCCAGTTTGCGCACGAGAGGGTTGTTCAGGGGCAATGCTCAAAACCCGTCAGAGGTCGGAATGATGCGATCACGAAAGCTTTGCGCGGCTAAACGCTTCTGTCAAAGCGAGACATTGATGAAACTGATGTGGATCAGTTTCTGGCAAGGTATTCCTGCGAGAATGTAACACGGTGCCGGTTTGGCAGCAAAGGCTGCAGCATCTTGCGGCAATATTGGAAAGAACACTCGGATGGCCTCGCTGAATGACGTATCCGGCACGGCAGCGCTTGCGATCTGCGAGTCGCTGCTGTTGGCGTTGAACGACCGGAATATCCTGCCAGAATCTGAGATTATCGGGATACTGACGGATGCTGCGGCGGCGCATCATCATACCCCGAAGAGTGAAGGCCGGACCGATCTTCATGCGGCGGTAGCGTCGCTGATCAACTCGATTCTGGCCGGTGGCAATTCGGTGCGCAGACGGTAAGCCCGGTCTGTCAGACCGCCAACAGTCCCACGAACCGCGCGCCAACGCGGTGGCGAAACTCCACCGGTTCGGCCTCGATCGCCTGCGCCATGGCTAACAGACGCAGGCGCGTGTGATGCAATTGGTCGATCAGGCCGATGACTACACCCAACGCATCACCGTCCAGGTCGAATTGATCCGCCAGATCGCACAGCAATTCAAGTCGTGCCAGATCAACGGGGCGAAACACTGTGCCATCGGCGGATCGGTGTGATGTGGTGACAAGATCTGCACCCATAAACGCCAGAAGCCGGACCTGCGACAGCCCTGGAACGGCAGCGATTGCCTGTTCTTCGGTGAAATATTCGGTCATCGCGGCGTCTCCTCCATCATGGTTTGGCGCGGGTCATGGGCATGCGTCTTGCGCCATTCCTGCATGAACTCCGAAAGCCCTGCGTCAATGGCGGGCGGGGCCACAATGCGCAATTCGACCAATGCGTCGCCTGCCTTGGCATTGGCCCGCGTCACACCACGGCCGCGCAGGCGCAGAACCCTGCCGCTGCTGGCACCTGCGGGAATGGCTACGCTTACCGGCCCGTCAATCGTGGGGGCAGTGATCTTGCCACCAAGAACAGCCTCGTCGATGGTGATGGGCAGGGTGACGTGGATGTCGTCACCGTCACGCCGGAACACAGGATGCGCGCGCACCTGCACGGTGACCAGCGCATCGCCCGCAGGCCCACCGTCATAGCCCGCCCCACCGCGCCCGCGCAGGCGCAGGGTCTGGCCGGCGTCCATACCCTTGGGGATTTGCACCTCAAGATTGTCACCATCGGGCAGGGTGATCCGCGTTTTTGCGCCAAGCACGGCATCCAGAAACGGCACCTCCAGCGTGTAACGCAGATCGGGGCCGGGTTGGGCGAAACCGGGGTTACTGCCCCGCCCGCGCTGCCGCAGGATATGGGCAAAGATGTCGGACGGATCGCCGAAATCCTCAAACCCCCGGCTTTGGCCAAAGCCTTGACCGGGGCTTTCCGCGTGATCGCGGTAATAGGTGCGCGGCGGGCGTTCGGCTCCTGTCGCATCAATCTCGCCCGCGTCAAAGCGCGCGCGGGTGGCGGCGTCCTTCAGCAGGTCATGCGCCGCAGTTACCGCCTTGAACCGTGCCTCAGCCCCGGCATCGTCAGGGTGCAGATCAGGGTGCGAGGTGCGCACCAGTTTGCGGTAGGCCTTTTTGATATCCGCCGCCGTGGCGGATTTGGTCAAACCAAGGGCTGCATAGGGATCGGTACTCATCTTATCCTCAACAAGGCAAACAGCGGTGACGATACAGAAATTTGGCGACGGCACTTTGACTGAGATCAGTGCGCTTCCCAAAGGCTGATCTGGATCAAGAACAATTATAGGCACCAGCGTATCCTTTTTCGACACTAACAAGAAAGGTCATGCGATGATGAATGGATACGACATGGGCTATGGCGGGGTCTGGATGCTGGTTATGGGCGTTCTGGCGGTTCTGGCCATTGCAGCTCTGGTCAAGTACCTGCGCAAGTGAAGGACGCGCCGTCGAAGCCGACAGCAGGCGGGCAGGCGACCGCCATTGATCCGGTCTGCGGCATGACGGTGACCCTGAAATCTGATACCCGGACAGAAGCCTTTGACGGCAAGGATTTCCATTTCTGTTCGCAGAAGTGCCAGACGACATTCAAGGTTGATCCGTGGTACTATGCATCCTGAAAAGCCCGGGCAAAGGGCCATGCCGTAACCGAGGCCGCACAATACACCTGCCCGATGCACCCGCAAATCCTGCAGGACATGCCCGGCAATTGCCGGATCTGCGGCATGGTGCTGGAACCAGTGGTGGCATCTGATGCGCCGTCACCGGAACTCGCCGGCTGTACCCGCCTGATGTGGACTTGCATGGCCGCTGCCGTGCCGCTGGTGATCCTGACGATGGGCGGGATGGTCGGCCTGCCGGTGCGCGACTGGATCGGCCATCAGGCTGCGGGCTATATGGAGGTTGCATTGGCCACGCCGGTTGTCCTGTGGGCGGCCTGGCCGTTTTTCCAAGCGGCTGGGCGTCCGTGCTCAATCGCAGTCCGAACATGTGGACGCTGATCTCGATCGGTGTGTTGGCCGCCTATGGCTATTCTGTGGTAGCAACGATTTTGCCGGGTGCCTTTCCGGCAGTTTACCAGATGGTCACGGAAGCGGGCACCTATTTCGAGGCAGCGGTGGTGATCGTGGCGCTGGTCTTTGTGGGGCAAGTGCTGGCACTGCGCGCCCGGGAACGCACCGGCGATGCGATCCGGGCGCTCTTGGGCCTTGCGCTCAAGACCGCCCGGCGCATCCTGCCCGACGGCACGGAATACGACGCACCCCTGGCCAATATCGTGGCTGGCGACCAACTGCGTGTGCGCCCCGGCGATGCTCTGCCGATGGACGGGGTGAGTGTTGCAGGCGCGTCCACGGTCGATGAAAGCCTGATGACGGGCGAGGCGATGCCGGTGGAAAAGGGGGTCGGCGATCCGGTGACGGGTGGGACGATCAACAACAACGGCTCGCTGGTGATGAAGGCGGGCTGCGTCGGGGCCGCGACAGTGCTGGCGCAGATCGTGGCAATGGTGTTGCACGCCAAACGCTCACGCGCGCCGATTCAGGGCGTAGCCGACAAGATTGCCGCGGTGTTCGTGCCGGTAGTTTTAGCGGTGGCGGTGGCGGCCTTCGCTGCCTCGATGATCTGGGGGCTTGGCCCGGCGCTGGCCTATGCCATCACAGCGGCGGTGTCGGTTTTGATCATCTTCTGCGCCTTGGGCTTTGCCACGCCGATTTCCATCACCACGGCAGCAGGACGCGGGGCGCAAGCAGGCGTGCTGATCAAGGATGCCGAAGCGCTGGAGCGAATGGTGGGCGTCGATATGCTGATCGTCGACAAGACCGGCACGCTGACCATGGGAAAGCCTGCGCTGACAGATGTGGTGCTGCTTGCCGGGATGGACGAGGCCACGATCCTGACGCTGGCGGCGGCATTGGAGAAGGGATCGGAGCATCCTCTGGCCGAGGCAATTGTGGCCAGGGCCAAAGCGAAGGGGATCGAGTCAGGCGACACCGTCGGATTTGAAGCCATAACGGGGAAGGGCGTGCAAGGCACGGTCGGCAGCCGCAAGGTGGCGCTCGGCAATGCCGCGATGATACGGGATTTGGGCTTGGCAACGACAACCGCCGAAACACAGGCCGATTCTCTTCGCGCCACCGGCAAGACAGCGATGTTTGTGGTGGTCGACGGTGTGCTTGCGGGCACCATTGCCGCGGCCGACCCAGTGCGCGACAGCACGGCAGCGGCGATCAAAGAACTTCACGTGCAAGGCCTTCGTATTATCATGGCAACGGGCGACAACGAGCGGATAGTTCAGGCGGTATCGGGTGCGTTAGGCATTGACGAGGTGCGTGTCGGGGTACTGCCCGATGACAAACGGGCGCTGATCGAGACGCTGCGCAAGGAGGGCCGCAAGGTTGCCATGGCGGGCGACAACGTGAACGACGCCCCAGCCTTTGCCGCCGCGGATGTGGGTATCGCGATGGGCACCGAGGCCGATGTGGCGCTGGAAAGTGCGGGGCTGACGCTATTGGGCGGCGATCTGATGGGCATCGTGCAAGCGCGCAAACTGGCCCATGCGACGGTGCGCAATACCAGCCAGAACCTGTTCTTCGCCTTTGCCTACCATGCCATCGGCATTCCGGTGGCAGCGGGCGTGCTCTCCCCCTTTACGGGAACCCTGCTGTCCCAAATGATCGCGGCGGCGGCAATGAGCCTGCTATCGGTCTCGGTCATCACCAACGCGGTGCGGCTGCGTCGGGTCGAGCTTTAGGCGATGTCCACGCCACAAGACCTGTCCGTGGCATCCTACAATATCCACAAAGGCGTTGGCACCGACAGGCGGCGTGATTTGGCCCGGACCGCAGCGGTGATCGCCCAAATCAGGGCAGATATACTGGCCTTGCAAGAAGCGGACGCCCGGTTTGGCACCCAAAACGGATTGCTCGATCTGGAAAAAAATCCACTGCGATCTGGGGCTGATTGCTGTGCCGCTGGACGAGGTGGGCGCGGCACACGGCTGGCATGGCAACCTTTTGTTGGTCCGCAAAGCGCTGGTGCAAGAGGTGCATCAGCTGATCCTGCCGGGGTTCGAGCCGCGCGGGGCCTTAGTGACGGGCCTGGCGATTGCAGGGCAACCCCTGCGCATTGTGAATGCGCATCTGGGGCTGTTTCCGGGCTCTCGCGCTGCGCAGGCGCGGGCGCTGATCGACAAGATTGACCAGTTGGAGGGGCGTCGGACCCTGCTGATGGGCGATCTGAACGAATGGCGCGGTGGCGGGGATGCACAGCTAATGCTGGGCAAGCATTTCCAGATAGCCGAAGCCCGCGCCAGTTTTCCCTCGCGCTATCCGTTGCTGGCGCTGGACCGGATGACGCTGTCGTTGCATGGCGCCTTGCTGGATATCGCAACCCATGATAGCCCGCTGTCGCGGCGCCCGTCCGACCATCTGCCGATCACGGCGCTGCTGTGGCTGATGGCGGCGGTTGTATGATGCCTTCGGCATTGCAAGTGGTCGGGTTGATTACCGCCTTGGCGGTCCTGATCACTTTTGCCTCGTGGTATGCGCATCGGTCGTATCGCCGCTTTTTGCAAAAGGTGCGTGGACCTGCATCAACCGCATTGCCAGTTGCAGGCGCGAAAACGCCGTTGGATGATCTGCTGGCACCTCCTCAGGCACTCAACCCCGGCAAGTACGGCTTGATGCTTCTTTTGGAAAACGCCGACGCTTTCGCAGCCCGGGCACTTTCGGCAGCACTGGCAGGGCGAAGCCTTGATCTGATGTATTATATCTGGCGCACCGATCTGGCGGGATGGCTGCTGATCGACCGCCTGATCGCTGCTGCAGATCGCGGCGTGCGCGTCCGCCTGTTGCTCGACAACGTCAACGTGCAAGGCTTTGACCGCACGTTTCTGGCGCTGACCCAGCATCCGCTGATCGAGGTCCGGCTGTTCAATCCTGTGCGCCATCGTGGCTATGCGATACGCCGCATGGTCGAGATGGCCCTTGGCCTGGCGCGCTTTAACAGGCGGATGCATGGCAAGCTGTGGATCGCCGATGGGCGGCTGGCAATCTTGGGCGGTCGCAATATCGGTGATTCCTATTTTGGCGCGAACGAAGGAAACCGCACTTCAATTGATGCAGATGTAATGCTGGTCGGGTCCAAAGTAGCGGAGGTCTCGGTCGTGTTCGACAGCTATTGGAACCTGGGACTGTCCTTGCCGATTGTTGCGCTTTGGCCCGCATTCAAAGCAAACAAACAAGCCTTTCGCGAGCGGCTGGCGCGCCATGTCCGGTCAGATGTATCGCGCCAGTTCTTGGCGCAAGTCTTGGACGAAAGGCGAAAGAACCGCTTTCTGACCGAACGGTTGTGCTGGACCGACCAGCTCCAGCTGCTGGCCGATCCGCCCGACAAAGCCTATGGCAATCATACTACCCCCTGGATGGACAACGCGGTGGCTGCGGTTCTGAATGCGACAAAGGCCGACTTGCGGCTGATCACGCCGTATTTCGTGCCGGGCATTGTGGGGCTTGCGGGGCTGGCCGGACTGGCAAAGCGGGGGGTCAGGGTATCCTTGATCACGAGTGCCTTGTCCGCCACGGACTATATCTTGGTCCATGGGGCATATCGTCATTGTCGCGGTCCGATGCTGGCGGCTGGGTCCAATGTTTTTGAGTTATCGCGACCGGTCTTGCCCGGGCGCAAACGCGAGATGCTGCATTCCAAGGTCTTCATCATTGACGGTAAACGGGCCGTTATCGGCTCACTGAACTTTGACTTGAGGTCGGCCTACACGAACACCGAACTGGGGCTGCTGTTTGAAGAGCCGCAGCTGGTGGCCGAGCTGATCGCGATGTTCGACACCCTCGCCTCGCCTGCGCAGTCTTATCGGGTCACTTGCGAAGGCCGTGCGCTGCGCTGGGAAGTTGCCAGCCCGGGCCTGCCTGCGGTCATGTTGGTCGAGCCTGAGGCGGGCTGGTCGCGGCGGGCCATGTCATGGCTCGTCGGGCAATTGCCGATAAAGGCCTATCTGTGACCCTGAGCCGCGCAGTGAGTAGATTCCGAGGGTTCAGCCAGTGACGTCATCGGTGCAGGATCGAATGAACCCAACCCTGAGGATAGACAATGTCAAACGACCGCAAAGCATGGCTTATCGGCAGTGGTATAGGTTCGCTTGCTGCCGCCGCCTTCATGATCCGCGATGGCGGAATGTCCGGCCACAACATCACAATTTTCGAAACCCTTGCGGTGCCGGGCGGCAGTCTGGATGGGTCGGGCACGGCTGAGACCGGCTATTCACTGCGTGGCGGGCGGATGCTGACCACGGACAATTACGAATGCACCTGGGGTCTGTACAAGACCATCCCTTCGCTCACCAACCCGAAGATTTCGGTGTTTGACGAAACGGTCGCGTTCAACAAGGCCAACATCCCGCATTCCCAAGCCCGGCTGATCGACCGCAACCGCGCCATCACCGATGTGACGACAATGGGTTTTACCATGGCGGACCGGGTCGAGTTGTTGAAGCTGACCGAGGCGAGCGAAGAAAAGCTGGGCAAGACGCCGATCACCAACTGGCTGTCGCCGCCGTTCTTCGAGACCAATTTCTGGTACATGTGGCAGACAACCTTCGCCTTTCAACCTTGGCACAGTGCGGTAGAGTTCAAGCGGTACTTGCACCGCTTCATGAAGGAATTCTCGCGGATCGAGACTTTGGCCGGGGTCAAGCGCACGGTTTACAACCAGTACGACTCGCTGGTGGTGCCGTTGCTCGATTGGCTGAAACAGCAGGGCGTGCAGTTCCGCATGGGTTGCACCGTAACAGACATCATGCTGGAACCGGGCGCGGTAGAGTTGACGGTGACAGCGTTGACGCTGGTGAAGGACGGTCAGACAAGCACCGTTGCGGTTGATGAAAGCGATCTGGTCATCTTCCAGAATGGGTCAATGACGGATGCCTCAAGCCTCGGCACGATGACCACCGCGCCACCGCGCCTGACCAAAGCCGATAGCGGCGGCTGGACGCTGTGGGAAAAGCTGTGCGAAGGGCGCCCTGACTTCGGCAATCCCGCTGCGTTCAATTCCAGCATCGCCGAAAGCTATTGGGCATCCTTCACCGTCACCTTGAAGGACAACGCGTTCTTTGACCACATGCAGGCGCTGTCGGGCAACGTCGCCGGCACAGGCGGCCTCGTCACGTTCAAGGATTCCAGCTGGCTGATGTCAGTCGTCCTTGCGCACCAGCCTCATTTCGCCAACCAGCCTGCGGATGTGCAGGTGTTCTGGGGATATGCACTGCACCCCGACCGCATCGGCGATTTCGTGGCCAAGCCGATGGCGGACTGTACGGGTGCTGAGATATTGCAGGAACTCTGCGGCCATCTGAACTTTGACCTTGCGACCACCTTTGCAAAGGCAAACTGCATCCCCTGCCGGATGCCCTACATCACCAGCATGTTCATGCCGCGCGGTCCCACGGACCGGCCGCTGCCGGTACCGGTAAACAGCCGTAACCTTGGCCTTGTCAGCCAGTTTGTGGAGATCCCCGAAGATGTGGTGTTTACAGTCGAATATTCAGTGCGCGCGGCCCAGATGGCGGTCTATCAGCTGCTGCACATCGATAACGACATCCCGCCGATCCTGCACCACGACAAATCGGTGAAGGTCAATTTCGACGCCGTCGTGAAGGCGTTTGCGTAAGGCCGAGGCGGTGATTGTGGCAAAAGATCAATGCCCGCTAAGCGGACTTTGCTGCCGTTGAGTGTATAAGGCGCAAGGTCCGCTCTTCGCTCGCTTCGGACTTCAATCAGCCCTATGGACGGACGCCGCGAAGCAACCTGGCTTCGCGTTGTGAAGATGGATGTAGGCGATCTCGGCGTTGTCGAATGCTTTCGAGATTGCCGAACCCACCATCTCGCCGCGGACGACCTCAGCATCAATGATCATGTGGCGGCTGTCGAACATACGAACGGAAATCAAACGTGTTTGAATGACCTCTGGCACTTCGTTGATCGCTAGCACAGCTTGGTTTGCAAGCTCCCTCACGAAAATCGCATGGGTCGCCTGATATGGGCTTTTCTCTGGCTGGTGTGCGAAATTCAGCAGGATGACGGTCTCCCCTATCTCGGCATCCGCCATGCTCACACGACAGGGTGTTCCCGGCTTCGAGGTTACAACCTGACGACACGCCTGACAGTCAGCAAGCTCAGCGTCGGTCATTTCGAAAAGATAAGAAAACGCGGTTTCTGGCAGGGCTTTGATTTGGAAGTCCATAGCCTCAACACTCCTTTTGTTGCGGCTCTCAGGATATAAATCCGAGTTCGCCAGAGCGACCCGTTTCTTGCGCCATCACCAACTATGCCGACGTTCGACCCAAACGCTGCAATCTGCGCAATGCGGCTTAGACCGACCATTGGGCGGTTGATTGCGTCCCTGCCACGCCCTCGCAGTATTTGCTGGGCCGACTGCTCAGATCACCCCAGTAGCTTCACCAACACCTCCGCCTCCGCTTTTGACGAGGCCGGGTTCTGGCCCGTCACCAATCTGCCATCCACCACGACATGCGATGCCCAGTCGGCACCTTTGGAATAAACCGCACCATTCGCCACCAGCATATCATCCACCAGAAACGGCACCACGTCGGTGAGGCCCGCGGTGGCCTTTTCGGTGTTGGTGAAGCCGGTCACATGTCGGCCCGACACAAAGGGTTTGCCGTCAGCACGATTGGGATGCCGGAAAATTGCGGGCGCGTGGCAGACCGCTGCGATGGGGCGCCCACCGCTGGCGAAATATTCGATCAGGCAAATGCTGGCGGGATCTTTGGCCAAGTCCCAGAGCGGACCGTGGCCATCGGGAAAAAACGGCGTCATAGGCGTTCAAATCCACATCGACTAATCTCACCGTCGCGGCCAGCGCCGCGCGGGCCGCCGCATCACCCTTGAACCGGCGGGTATCATCGGTCTGGGCATCGGGGGCATCGCTTTTCGGATTGAGCGACGGCTGTCCACCTTTTGGTGAAGCCGCCGTGATCGTGGCCCCCGCAACATTGAGCACATAGTAGGGGGCTGCGAATTCCCCCAGCCAGAAGCCGGTTTACTAGCCGGTATTGCCGAGGGCATCGAGCGAGGCGAGGACCATCAGGATATTCATGCGCCGCTTTCCTTGTTCTCGATCATCTTTGCAGGCCCCACATGGATCACCCGCTTGCCGAAGTTCTCGCCACGCAACAGGCCGATGAACGCTTGTGGAGCAGCCTCCAGCCCTTCGATCATATCTTCGACGTAGTGTATCTTGTTCGCCGACAGCCACTCGTTCATCGCCTTGGCAAACTGCGGATACAGATGGCCAAAGTCCTGAAAGATGATGAAACCCTGCATCGTCAGCCGCTTGCGCAGGATCTGGCCCATCAGCCAACCCATCCGGTCCGGCCCATCTGGCAGCGCAGTGGTGTTATAGCCCGAGACAAGGCCGCAGACCGGAATGCGCGCGCCGGTGTTGAGCAGCGCCGCAACGGCGTCAAACACCGCACCGCCGACGTTTTCAAAGTAGACATCGATGCCTTTGGGCAGTGCGTCTTGCAATTTGGCCGCAAAATCGGAGGCTTTGTGGTCAATGCAAGCATCAAAGCCCAGCTTTTCGACCGCGTAGCTGCATTTGTCCGGCCCGCCTGCGATGCCCACCACGTGGCAGCCCATCAGTTTGGCGATCTGGCCCACTGTTGCGCCCACCGGCCCGGTTGCGGCGGCCACGCACACCGTCTCGCCGGGTTTTGGCATCCCGATCTGCGTCAGGCCCGCCCAAGCGGTAAATCCCGGCATCCCCAGAATGCCCAAGGCCCAGGACGGATGCGCGGGGTCGGACCCAAGCGAGGTGACGCCCTTGCCATCTGACAGGGCGTAATCCTGCCAGCCATTGCTGCTCAGCACCCAGTCGCCGGCCTTGAACCCGTCGACATGCGATGCCACCACCTGTGCCACAGTGCCGCCTTCCATCACCGCGCCCACGGCCACGGGAGCGGCGTAAGATGGCGCATCGCTCATGCGCCCGCGCATATACGGGTCCAGCGACAGGTATTCTGTGCGCAGCAGCATTTCACCCGGCTTTGGCGCGGGCACGGCAGTGGTTTCTAGCCGCAGTGTGGCAGGCGTCGGCTCACCGTTGGGCCGCTCGGCCAGCACAAGACGGCGGTTTATCGTCAGGGATTGGGGCATTGCGGTCTCCTGTTGGATTATTCGACGCCCAGCGAAAGGCGGACCAAAGCTGGCAATGAAGCGGCCCCGGTCCGGCGCATTATCGCGGCGCGGTGGTTTTCAACCGTGCGCTGGCTGATGTTCAGGTCTGCAGCAATGTTCTTGCTGGGGTGTCCGGCCAGAACAAGGTCCATCACTTGTTTTTGGCGGGGTGTCAGGCGGGCCATGGGGGTTGACGCCTCGGCCTTCAGCACCGCCAAGGCCATCGTCAACTGCTGGTTCTGGGCTGCAAGTGTGCCATTGCGCGACAGCAAGTCCCTGATCGTCGGGTTGGTGTTTGCTGGAAACGGCACCAAATTTGTGCCGCGCCAGGAATGTGCGCGTGGAACGCAATCGGTGAAATCTACAAGGTCGTCCGGCATGGCGGTTCCTTCTCAAAATGCATGTCACAACAGTCACGAAGATTCTTTTTCAACTGTGCCTGATACAATCTGCAGGTCATTAACCTCGGTCAGCGTGTCGCAGCATGAGTTGTTTCCGATGCTTTCGGTGGCAGCCTTCCGCTTGCTAAGATTATGGCAACGGATGTCGGACAGTTCCCCCAGTTGTGCGCGCTATCGAGACGCAGCGACCTCTGCCCCCGCGAGGTTGCGACCGGCATCCGTCACCCACACAGACCAGCGTCGAAGGACGAAAGCCCATGCACCAGACCCACAACACCTTGTCTGAAAACAATCGCATCCAATCTGTCGCGGCATTGAACAAGATTCTTGCTGCGGCGATTGATCTGCATGGCCAGATCAAGCAGGCGCATTGGGATAGCTTCTGATTTGCAGACGCCTTGCTTGGTAATTTGGGAAGCAAGGAGAGACACAAGATGGGCAAGCAAGATCGGTTTACGGACGAGTTCAAGCGCGATGCAGTCGCCCGAGTTGCTCCAGAACGCCGCGTCGGTTGGTGCCCGAGAGTGCGGCAAACGACGTATCAGAGTGCGTCTGGAAATACTGAACCGTATGGTGCATTAAAAGCACGACTGGGTGATCCGGGTACGCCTCCAAGTTACGGAACAATATCCGTGGACTTGCTCTTTCTTCAATATGGCCATCGATTGCAAACGCTGCTGCTGTGATCTGGTGCGGCTTAATTGCGGAACGTCTTCGTCTCGGGTCTCATGAACGAGCGCGCGTCGGTCTTGCAGAGTAAGACACATCGGCCCGTACAGTTCGAGATCGCGGAGCAGACGCGCAAAGCCGTGCAACGTGTGATCAAAGGCCCAGCGATGTTTGGTTGCGACGACCTTTGGCCAAGCAGGTTCATGAAAGTCCACCTCGGCGTTGATGATGTGACCGCCCACCCTGGCGCATCGATGTCGTCGGGCGGCGGTCGCATGATCAACACCATCATCTGGCTGTTTGACATGACTACGAAAAATGCCCGGCGCGATGGCCGGACATTGATCATTTCAACTTCGGTAGCGTCACGCAGTTGGCATCAGCACGGCATCAATGACGTGGATTACGCCATTGGTGCAGTCGATGTCTGCCGCGACGACTGTGGCGCCGTTGACGGTCACTCCCGAGGTCGCGTCGACATGAAGTGCCTGACCGTTGACGGTGGCGGGCTCCAGCTTCTTGCCAGCGATGTCGGCGGCCATGACTTTGCCGACCATCACGTGGTAAGTCAGGATAGCTGCGAGTTTGGCTTTGTTCTCAGGCTTGACGAGGTTTTCCACCGTGCCGGCTGGCAGTTTGGCGAATGCGTCATCGTTTGGCGCAAAGACAGTGAATGGGCCTTCGCCTTTCAGCGTTGCGCCAAGGTCAGCCGCGGTCACAGCTGCAACCAAGGTTTTGAACGTGCCTGCGGCCACGGCGGTGTCGACGATGTCGTGAAGGGTGCTTGACATTTGAATGGGTTCCAATCTTTGAAGCTAAACGCAAATCGACTACAATCCGCCGCCTCCCAAACACTGAGAGCCGCCAACATTTTGAACTGATGCGCAAAAATGAAGTTGAGCGCGCGTTTTATTGCACCCTTTACTTCAACCCAAAAGTAGCGCTGCACCGCGTCAAGGCAATAGGCACACCTGTCGCGAGATCCAGAATCTGTGGATGCTGGGCGTAAGATCGGTAGTCCTCGCGGACGTGAAGGATATCGCAACCGGAAAAGAACTCGTGGACACCGGCGGCACTGTCCTACGTCAGGCGTCGCGCGTCGGCCTGCATTTTACCCGCCAAGCCAGCGACTGTTGGTTGAGCACGTCGAGGTCGGTCTTGTTTGCGATAATCAGATCACAAAGTTGAACCGCATGCATGGCTTGGGTTTGGCTGAGGTGCTTGTAGGCCGGGCGCGCGATGTGGTCGTACCACACCCCACCGCAGATTGTGTCAAGCACGATCCGCTGAAAGCAGTGATCGTTCCGAACCGGCCAGTGGCGTTTGCTGCTTTGCGCCAGTGCGGGCATGACCGTGCGGGTCAGATGCAGATACCGCTCGACAAGTGCGAGGTGGGTCGTTTCAGGCAAATCAAACCGCATTGCGGTTTGTCTGCCGGTGGCGGGTTTGGCGTCGGCCGATCGAGCATTTTTCATAACCATGTCCTCTTCGCGCCGCATGTCATCGAGCATGAAGACGGAACGCGAACTCAGGCCCGCAATTCTGATATGGCCTCATGGCTGTGAAATCCAACTGCCATTCCAGCCGGCGTTCGACGGTGACAAAGCCGCCTGACGCCAGTACGGCGCGCACAAAGGCCGGTGTCTGATGCTGCGTGAGGTGCTGCATCAGCGCGGGGAGCTTGACTTGTTGCGCGGCAAAGACACCTCCAAGCTTATGAAAAGCCAGTTCCTTGACCCACCAACGATCAGTGAAATCATCGAGATGGCGCTAAGCGACCATGCCAGCTTCGATCAGATCCGCGCCCTGCATGGGCTGGGTCCGGATGAGGTTAAGGCACTGATGCGACAAAATCTGAAACCCTGCAGCTACCGCGCCTGGCGCAGACGCGTGCGACAGTTCGCCGACCGGCGCGAGGTGTACAAATGAAGGCTGACCCCCACCCCTGGGCTTGCGATTTGTCGCAGTTGTATGCCGAGGTCTGGCTGCGCCTCATGCGTGGTATTCGCGACCGGCATGCCCCGGCCCGGCATCCGACACTAGCCACTGTCACCCCGGAAGGCAGGCCGCAGGCCAGAACGGTGGTGTTGCGTGCTGCGGATAAACTGGCGGGCACACTGGATATTCATACTGACCTGCAGTCAGCCAAGGTTCAGGATTTGCACGCCACACCTTTTGCCGCGCTGCATGTGTGGGACAACTCGGCCCTTTTGCAACTGCGGCTGGAAGCCCGGGTCACGATTTTGATCGGTCAGGATGTGGCCGCGCTTTGGATGGGCGTACCCTCAGCATCGCGACTGTGTTATGGTAGCACCCCGGCGCCGGGCCAGCCCATCGCGCAGGCGCTGGCCTACGATAAAGCGCCCGATCCCGCATCTTTCGCCGTCCTGCGGCTAAGCGTATCGACGATTGACGCCCTGCATCTTGGCCCGAACCATCGTCGCGCCCGGTTTGATTGCGAGAACGAGTGGGCAGGGGTATGGCTGGCACCCTGACGTCCGCAAGGCGTGTGCGCAGGGCGCGCTTAGCCGTTCTTCACGGCGGCTGAAAGCATCAAACCACTGTGCTGCGCAGGGCTGCCATCCCTTCGGCATCAACGATCAGACGCACCCCAAGCGCGCCGGTTCCGGACAGAACAGGCCGCTTGCGCAAGAAGATGTCCAGCGCTTCGATTTGCGGATAACCGGCGCAGACGTCGACAATGCGTGCCATCAGTCGCTCTTGAGTGTTATAGTGGATTGCGCGCGCCAGAACGTCGATTTGCCGGATCAGCGGGTCATAATCGAAAACCAGCGCCATCTCATCGCGCGGAACCATCACCAGTTGCGGCGCGATGGTCAGCGTCAGATCCAGCAGATGGGCATCCGGCGCGACGTCTTCAGGGCTATAAGTTCCAATATGTGCGGCAACTTGCAGGTCTTTAAGTTCGACGAAACCCTGTGATGGCAATGCCAAAACTCCTTTTTTCGGTTGGGGTGCAAGAACGGCTGGAAAAGTGCTGGGTCACGCATCTGAAAAAGCGTATTTACGCGTCGTCATCCAGTACCGCGTCGTCGGTGCCAGCTGGTCCCAGCTTCAGCAGTTGCTGGGTCAAAAGTGACTTGTAGCGCCGCTGACGCCTGCGCGCTTTTGCGCCAGACGCGCGCCAACCCTCTCGCTTGTCCTGAACAAGCTCTTCGAGATCGGCGGCGACCGATATCTTGTCTGCGTCGGTTGGTGAGGTTCGCTTTGTCATAGACGGACTATAGGTAACCTTTGGCGGGCGGCAAGCACCGCGCATGCAATATCAGGCTCGGCAACAGCAGCGTTTTCGGCAGCGATCCCAAAGAAACCGGCTGTTTTGTCACATCCTTGACCGCTGAAACAATGACGCGGCTGCCTTATATTCGAAGGAATTGGGAGATGAAATGAAACGCCATGAAACAAAGCAACGACTTCACCCCTGAAGCCCTGAACATCCACCACATGCCGTCCAGCATGAACGACCGAGTAGCCCTGCGCGTCGTTAAGACGATGCGGTTTTTTGCGGATAAGTTTTTCGCGAAACGCTATGGGCATCGCGCAGTTGTGCTTGAAACCGTCGCCGCAGTTCCGGGCATGGTCGGCGGCCTGCTGCAGCACCTTCGCGCTATCCGGCACATCCGCGATGATCAGGGCTGGATCAAGGAATTGATCGAAGAGGCCGACAACGAGCGCATGCATCTGATGACGTTCATCCAGATCGCCCAACCAAGTCGGCTGGAGCGGCTGCTGATCATGGTGGCACAGGCCGTGTTCTATAACCTTTACTTCTTTCTTTACCTTCTGGCCCCCAAGACGGCGCATCGGGTGGTTGGATACCTCGAGGAAGAGGCGGTAATCAGCTATACCCACTACCTGGAAGAGATTGACGCAGGCCGTGTTGAAAACGTGGCGGCACCCCAAATTGCGATAAAGTACTGGAACCTGCCGTCTGCTGCGCGCCTGCGCGATGTGGTCATCGTCGTGCGCGCAGATGAGGCGCATCACCGCGACACCAACCATCATTTCGCCAACCAGATCGCCAAAGGTGCGCATTCCTGAACAACGAGGTGCGATATCTGCAAAAGTAGTGCTGCCCGAAGGCGACCGGGCAGCCCGGATGATCGAGGCTGCGGCCGTCGATCAAAGAATTTCTAGAGAAAGTCCAGCCATGCTTGACGTAGAAATGATCCGTCGCGATTTTCCGATCCTGTCACGGCAGGTCAACGGAAAGCCGTTGGTCTATCTGGACAACGGCGCTTCGGCCCAAAAGCCGCAGGTCGTTATTGATGCCATCTCAACGACCTATTCGCAGGAATACGCCAATGTGCATCGTGGTTTGCATTACCTCTCCAATCTGGCGACCGACAATTACGAACGGGTGCGCGGCATCGTGGCACGGTTTCTGGGCGCGGCCAGCGAGGATGAGATGATCTTCAACTCGGGTGCGACCGAAGGCATCAATATGGTTGCTTATGGCTGGGCAATGCCCCGCATGCAGGCGGGCGATGAAATCATCCTAAGCATCATGGAACACCACGCGAACATTGTGCCTTGGCATTTCCTGCGCGAACGGCAGGGCGTGGTGATCAAGTGGGTCGATGTGGATGGGACAGGCGCACTGGACTCGGCAAAGGTGCTGGACGCGATCACGCCGCGGACCAAGCTGATCGCCGTTACGCACTGCTCCAACGTTCTAGCAGGCTGCTGAAATAGTCGACCCTCGACGCGGTTTGAGGAACGTGATTCACTCTGGGCAAGGCAATGTCGGGGGTTGGAATGCGCGGGACGGATGAGAAGAGCGGGTCGCTGTTCAGCTATGTCGATCTTGAGGAACGCATCCCCGCTCAGCACCCGTTGCGTAAGATCCGGCGAGTGGTAAATGACGCGCTGGCCAGTCTCGATGCAGATTTTGAAGCGTTGTATGTTGGTTTTGGTCGCCCGTCGATCGCACCGGAGCGGTTGATCCGGGCCAGCCTGATTCAGATCCTGTTTTCGGTCCGCTCCGAACGCCAGTTGATGGAACAGATGCAGTATAACCTGCTGTTCCGCTGGTTTGTGGGCCTTGGCATTGACGACACGGTTTGGGTCCCCACGGTCTTTACAAAGAACCGCGACCGGCTCCTGACTACAGACATGTCACGCAAGGTGATGGCGGCAATCCTGGCGCATCGCGAGGTGGCGCCGCTCCTGTCGGATGAGCACTTCTCGGTCGATGGCACGTTGATCAAAGCCTGGGCCTCGATGAAAAGCTTTCAGCCGAAGGCGGAGGCCAGCCCGCCTGACGATGGGAAACCAGGCGACCCACCTGCATCTTCGATCAGCCGCGACACCCAACCCACCCAATCCGAACCAGAGACCGAACTGATGCCCCGCCACAACCACCGCAACCGCAACGCCGAGGTCGACTTCAAGGGCGAGAAGCGCTCCAACGCCACCCATGCCTCGACCACCGACCCGGAGGCGCGGCTTTACAAGAAATCCCCCGGCACCGGTGCGGTGCTCTGTTTCATGGGGCATGCATTGATGGAGAACCGCCATGGTCTGATTGTTCAGGGCGACCTGACCCAGGCTGATGGCCATGCCGAGCGAAACGCCGCCTTGGACATGATTCATCGCCATTCTCCCGGTTCGACCAGGCGACTGACACTCGGAGCCGACAAGGGCTACGACAGCGCCGACTTCGTCGCCGATCTCCGGCAAGCCTGCGTCACACCGCACGTCGCCCAGAAATCGCGGCATTCCGCCATCGACGGACGCACCACTCGACACGAGGGATATGCCGTGTCGATCAAGCACAGAAAGCGGATCGAGGAAGCCTTCGGCTGGGCCAAGACCATCGGCGGCCTGGCCCAAACCGTCTATCGCGGCATCGAAAAGGTGCGGTCGCGCTTCATCCTGACGATGGCCGCCAACAACCTCGCCAGATTACCAAGGTTGATGGCCGCATAGGGCATAAACCACAGCCGAGGGATTGATAGAACCCTGCCAGTGCCAACTGTCGAACAGCCGCATCCACCAAACAAAAGAACAACCTCCCGAAGCCGGGACTATTTCAGCGGCCTGTTAATGTTGACGAGCGTGTAGTTCAGCGGCGTGCCATCATCACGGGTGAAATTGTTCCGCTCGCGGAGGGTTTTTGCTGCAGTGAATACATCCGGCGTAACAATATCGTCTAAGAGGCGCTGAAACTCCCCATCGGTGAGCTTGACACGATTCAACTGCTCAAACTTCCTTCTGAAGTTTTCCTCCAGCTTGGCTCGATCTCGAATATCGAAGCGATACTCATACTTGAGATCGCGCAGCTTCGCGATCAAGCCGTCTTCAAGATCACGCTCAGCTTTATTCATCGCCATGACGGAGCTCATTGCGTAGTC
>JANOGW010000009.1:0-16687 GCA_031406155.1 Pseudorhodobacter sp. | reverse complement strand
ACAGAAGCGGCAAAGATGGCAGGGTTGAGCAGGCAGGGGCTTGCCAAGGCACTTTCCCGGCCCGCTGTGCGTGATCTGTTGGAAGCGGAACGCCTGCGGTTCATTGCCGAAGCCGATGGGATGCGAGCATGGGCCAAGGCTCGCGCGATAGAGGTTGCGCTTGAGCTAATGATGACTGCCAAGAGTGAGGCAGTAAGGGCGAGAATGGCGGAATTTCTCGCCAGCGATGCACGCGCACCCTCTGTGGCGATCTACGTTGATGCCCGACAAGCTGGCCCTGCCCACGGCTATCAGTATAGGCGACCTCCGCACCTGGGTGTACCTTCTTCGGAAGTGGTCGAGGGGCAGGTCGAAGAGGAAGCAGAGTGAAGTTGTAGCCAAGTTAACCCACGAGGTGAAGAGCTGGCGCGATGGGCGTGGCTTCGCCCCGTGGCCGACACTTTGTCAGTTTTCACCCTATCAAGCAACTTGGCCATGCCTGCCGGGGTGTTCGTCAGAATCGTTGGCCGGACCCAGACACCGTGGTAGCCTTATGCTTTGGGCGTTAATTTTAGGCGCGCCGACTCGGGGGATTTGAACATGCGGATTTTGCTAGCTATGCTTTTTGGAATGCTGGGTGGCGTCGCGCAGGCGGCCACGATTGTCGATGAAAGACAGTATGGGGGTACCCTACCTGACGATGTTTTCGAAGAATCGTGCCATGCGACATGTTATACATCTTGGTTCTCAGACACTCGAAACGTATTTGGCGTGCCAATGATATTTGATGTCCCGGTCGGGATGAGATTGGCATCTGCGAAGATTGACTACAAACTTACGTTTTCTGGGGTTGGGGACTTCGACAACATGAGGTTTTTCTCCTTTGGTTATATCGAAGCGCCTCTCCAAAGCTTCTATCCCGATGTGTTTCCTGAGTTGACTTCAGATACACGGACACAGGTCTTTTCCGACTCGATTAGGCTTCGTGTCAACAAAGCGACCCGTGCGGATTGGGAGCGTTTCCTGTTTACATCGTTTGACATTGGCGGTGCGGTTGTAGCTGCGGGCCGGATGGTTTCAGACGATGCAATGCGCGTCGGTCTGGATTACCGGCTGACTTACAAGACCGTGCCCCTAGCGCCTGTTCCGCTTCCTGCGTCTGGCCTTGTGATGCTGGCGGCGCTCGGTGGCTTGGTGCTCGCGTCGCGTAGGCGCGCTGCAAACGGTGCCAGCTACTAGAGGGAGTCGGCCCAGACCGGGCAAGCCATAACACTGTTGCCGCGCTTCGTGAATTTCATCCCGGCGAAGGCCAAGGGCAGCAGCCGTGGCTGGCGAAAAGCTGTTGTCATCACCAACGGCTTTTTCTGGTCCGCGCTGCCCGTTTGAAGCCACTTCGCCCCTATCCTGCGCCGCGTCATATTCATCAGCCATCCGGATTTTGGCGCGCGACTGAATAGCAAGCGCGTCGCCTTGCCGTCCGTCGCTGCCAAGGCCTAGCAGGGGCTTCGCGGCATCATCCACGTCGGCGCCGGAATTGCTTTTGTGCCGGTGTGCTCAACTCGCCAGCCGGCCTTTGACAGTGTGCGGAAGATGATTGCTGCCGTCTCGACCTCCAGCTTGGGGCGCTTGGCTGCATGGCGTCCGGCCGAAACCTTCGCCTGCCATTCGGTAAAGCTGGGCCCGTGCCGGTTGCCGTCAGGAGGAATGAAATACCATGCGCGTGGCTGCATACAAATCTTCCCCTGATTCCGTCTCCACAAAACACTGGCATATCGTGGCGAAGTTGAGAAGTGACTCTCAGGCGCGCTGTGTCATCCCTCGTTGAGGGTAGGTAGCCCAGATATCGCAAAGGTCCTTTCTCGGCCTTCCTATGGGCTCGGAAGGCCATTGAAGCGCGAAAGACGCCGCCGGAAGGGCCAATCCGGTGACCGAAGGATGACAGATGGCAACTTTCGCGCGCAAAGCGACTGCCAACAAAATAAAGACCCACCCAATGAAGGGCAGGTCGATAGTGGGCGATGGGTGGAGTATTTCGGGCGCGGCCATTTGCAGCGTTCTAGTTTTCAGCCGCCGCCCTCGCATCAACCGTTCGGTTCTGGCTTTGACAGCCGATCGGCCTTGAGCCTAACGTGTTTCAAATTCCGCACAGAACTGGAGATGCGCAGATGAAATCGGTTTGGATTTTCGTGGCGGCGCAAGTCTGCCTTGCTTTGTTGGCTATGCCTGCATCTACCCAAGAATTTACGGGTAACGTTTTACACGAAGAGTGCCTTAAGCCCACGCAGAAAGCTCAGAATTTCTGCTATGGTTTTATCATCGGCGCGATAGATGGACTAACTTACGGCACAGGCTTAGGACTTGCCGCTGCGAAGTCTGATCCCGGTGGAGGTGAAGCTGCACGGTTTCTCTTCTTCTGCACCCCTAAGGGCATGACAAACGGACAGCAGTTTGACGTAGTGACAAACTTTCTGGACCAAAATCCGCAATTACGCCATCAGAGCGCAGTAGACTTAATCCAAACCGCTATGCGCGATGCGTTCCCTTGTGAGTAAACACACCCCAGCCTCGGCTCGACAGTCCTTGGTTTGCAAACGCTTTCTTGAAGAATGTGATCAGCGAGATCACTTGGGTCGCATGATCGTCAAGCGCGGGTGGCGATCTGGGTTGGCAAGTATTGCTGCTTGGTTTGGCGGGTGGTATCCGTTGCATTCTTTTTTCTTTCAGCTTGAAAGACTTTCGTCTGCCGGAGTCTTGGCGTTTGCCCGTGCCCCCAAGGCAAAGGGCAAAACTACGCCAGAGACAGCCTCTTCTTCTGTGATAACCATCATGCGCCCGAGGGCGATACTTCGGACAGCGCCGGCGGCCAGCAGTTCTGCTTCTGCTCGCCATGCCCGTGTTGCGCCCACGCCAAGAGCGGTTGCGCACGCGCCGTAAGTCGAAGGGCCGATCTGCCGCAAGTGATCTAGCATCAGCGCTGCGTCAGACGACAAGTGTGGTCGCTTTGCATTAAGGTCGGAGGACGCCGCCCTAGGCGGCTTGTCCAAATGTATGTGTTTTTTTTCAGGGTAACAGGGAAGGGGCTTGGTTTCCGGTGCTGGCGGCTCAACTGACAAAGACAATTCCCCAGCAATTTCTTGGCAATTTGAAACAGAACAGGATTGGAATTCCGCCCGCACGAGGGTTCCGTATATAAGGGGAAGGCTATTTTCGTTATCGTTATCGCATTGATTTGAATGAGAAAAACAATCCTTGACTGCCGGGGTGTGTTGCAGATGCGGGCCGAAGGCATTTTCGCTAAGGTTATCCTGTTGATCCAAAACAGAAAAAGTGCTTCTCACTGCCGGGCTTGGCGTTTGATCGACTGCCGGGGTCACTGCCGGGGGTGGGGCGGGCTCATAACGGTGTGTCTCTGGCGGTCGAAGCCCCTTGCGCAGATCCTTTCCGGGATTGCAGCCGAGAGATACCAACTTGCGAAAAAGCGCCTCTCCATCGAAAGCGTATGTCGCTGCTTCGGTGCCGCCGCCTTTTTGCAGTCGGATTAAAGCGCCCCACTCTTCTAGCGTTCGCATGTTATTGCGGGCCTGTCTACTTTCGCACCTTGCCGCCTGTTTTAGTTCATTAATGGTCGGACTGATTGTCTCGCTGCCGTTGCGCCGATTGGACAGCGCCAAGCGGACAACCTCCTTCATCTGACGCCGAAGCGAGTCCGGTATTGCAACGGGCTTTGCACGACGCATTGTGTCTGCAAGCAAACCCACAGTCTTATGGTCGTGAATTACGGCCCTTGGTGGGCCTGTCGATGGTCTGCCTGCCATGTCTTGTCTCTGCATTGCGCAGGGCGTGGCGCGGGCTTATTCTGGTGTTGCAAGCTGTCCAGGATACCCAAGCTGCCGCCCTTGTTGTGCCGGGTGGCGGCTTTTTCAGGCGGATTTGCCTGTAGAGGTCATGGGCTCGGACAGGCGGGCAGAAGCCCATAAATCCAGTTCCGCAGGCCGATATACCACGCGCCGGGTGCCTGCCTTCAGGAACCGGGGGCCCGCGCCCGACCAGCGCCATTTGGAAAGAGACTTCTCAGCCACGATCAGGCCATGGCGGTCCTTAAGGTAGCCAGCCGCTTCGCGGGTGGTCATTAGCTTCGGGGGGGCTATCACATCAAACATTGGGTTTGTCCTCTGGCTGTTTCGATGAAGCCAGAGTGTGCAGTTTTAATACGATCTGCTATGCACGATACCTTAAGGCCCTAACCCATTCTGTTTAGTTACTTATCTTGTGGGTAAACCGAAAAGGCAAATGCCAGATTCAGCCTGTTTTCTTGGTATGCCAAAAGGGAATTAGGTTTTCAGAGAGTTCCAGATCGCAGGTATAACCCAGCACCAGTTCATTTGGGTCATCGTCGGTCAAGATTGGCTGTCTTGGTTCTCCTTGCCGCAATAGCCGCAGAAGGGCGCCGGAGACCTTGTTCGCTTGGGCCAGTAGGTGTCTGTCAATTCTTGAAACATACTTCTGCGTAACGCTGCCCTTTGCATGGCCAAGAAGTGCGCCGATGGTGATCTCGCTTACGCCCTCTGCGTTGGCGACAGACCCAAAGAGGTGACGCACAATGTGAAGCGAAAAGTCTGATATGGCTCTGCGGGTTTCTTCGTCCAGATACATCGCCTTTTTGATCCGTTGCACTGCATTTGGAAGGCCGCCATATGGTGCAGTGGGCGCTCTATTAGAGGCGAAAACAAACTGTCCGTCGTGCCGCCGATACAAGGGCCGCAAGATCGCCCGCGCGGCCTGACTGATTGGCCTTATGCTCTCTCCGGTCTTGGAATCGACCAGTCGGAAGGCGTCATTGGAAAAATCAACCTCGGACCATTTAAGGTCTGTCACTTCTCCCTTGCGCATCCCCGTCAGCAAAGCGAGGCGCAAGGCCGCTATGGCCGCGGAGTTTTCGCCGTTGGCTTCCGCAAGTGCCAGGGCACAACCCAAGGCCCGCAACATGCCCTCTGGGTCAGCAACTTTGCGCACCCCGTCTTTAGGCAGGCGCACACCGCGCGCCACGTTATCAGTGATGGTTCCGGTTTCGACGCCATAGGCCAATATGGCGCTGAGAAGATTGACGGCTTTTTTCGCTGTGCCCTTGCCGCCGTCAACGTCGATCCTACCGCGCAGCTTTCCAGAAGGGCCAGAGGTGGCTGTTTTGCCAAGAGTCACCGCCGCCAACAGGACGCGAACGTCCGCCGCCTTCAGGTCGCGCGCCAGTTTCTTGCCAAGTATGGGCTCAATGTGGTTCTTGATTCTCCCACGATCAATCATCAGTGTGCTTGATGACTTGGACTTGCCGCGCCGTGTGATCATCGTCCCGGCTTCTGCGGCGGTCAAATAGTCGGAACATAGTTGCGATAGGGTAGGGGCCAACCGCGTTGCATCCCGCTCGGCTCTTGGGTCATTGCCCAAGGTAATCTTCGCAAGTTGTCGTTTGGCCTCGTCACGCGCCTGTTCACATGTGATCCGGCCATGCTGCCCGATGGTGACGCGCTTGGATTTTCCCTGCGCGTCCCGATACTGGATCAGGTAGGATTTGACGCCGGTCGGTTTCACCCTCAGGCCAAACCCCTTCAACTCGGTGTCCCACAACACCGCCTCTTTGGCGGTCGGCGCGGTTTCTTCAACGGTGGTTTTGGTAAACTTCGGCATCGGTCACCTCAGGTAAGCGCCGGGTAAGCATAGATAAGCAAACGTTAGCGCAGTTGATAGTTGACAGGTGCCCATAGGATACGCAATAAATCAAGCAAATTCGGTAGTTTGTGGGATATGGAGAACAAGGGTAAACATTGGAGCATCGCTAGCGTTTGCCCTCCGAAGGCAAAGGCCGCACGTTCGAATCGTGCTGGGTGCACCATTTTCCTCACCTTTCCAATGGTTTAGTCCGGAGCGTCTGCGAGGTCTCGGTGCTTACGCGGCAATTTCGCGTAAGCAATAGGATCGTCGCAGCATACTGAAACGGCGTCGTCGACCAACTTGGTCGTGCTTTTCTCCGTCTATTTGGGGTCGGTGATGTGGGGCGGGCTGTGGCTGCGGGATCCGATCGTGCACGCTGTCTTGCCATTGCGTCGCAGGTGAAGTGATTGCCAATTTTGATAACAAGATTGGCTTCCGTCAAATTTTGCAGCCTCGATCGGCCGATGGTCTCATGGCTCGGGATGCGCCTGAAAGTGCGGCAGAAAAATCACCAGCCTCGTCAAAGCATTGCTTACCGACTGCGGGACAACAACCGCGAAACGCTCAATCCGGCCCGGATGACAAATGGGGGCAGCGAAAGCGAGTAGTGCCCGCAATTCAGCTTTAGAATGCCCGGAGCCGCACCGGCGGTCTGTAGCCTACCGACTAGTTGCCGCGACAGTTCAGGTATCACCACCGTGTCCCTCGTGGCGAAGACAAACTGCAGATCAAGATCGGTTCGCGCCAGTTTCTCGGCATGGTTTTCCAGATTGAGCGGGGCCCAGGCACGCCGAAGGTCGGCCAATCCTACCTCGGCATCAAAGCTGGCACGTATGTGACGTGTGGCGCGGCCGGTCCAGACCATATCCGCAAAGCTTCCGGCCGAGAGGAGCAAAGCAGCCCTTCTGACAGCGGGATCATGCGCGGCAACCAGTCCGGCAACCCAGGAGCCCAGGCTCATGCCGAGAACCGAAACGTCTGTATATCCTTCGTTCTTCAGCGCGCGTATGAGCTTTCGTCCGTCGAGCACAGCCTGTCGCACGGACTGGATTGTGCGGCCCAGATTCGGACTGAGCATATGGTCGGCGTGGCTGGAGGACGGACGGCGACGCTCAAAGTGATAGGGCAGGGCCATCTCGATCACGGTTATTCCGCGCCGCGAGAAGAAGTTGGCGAGTTTGGGTGAACGGGAGCTTGCGTTCCAATGGTGAAAGACCACGAGAGCACGGTCGGACGATCGCGCCTCGGTTACCTTCGCACAGACAAGATCGTTCTCGCCCAGTCCAGTCGATACGCTCGAGCTGAACCTGATCCATCCTTCTTCCCGATCAACTACCGGATCCTGCGGGCTCGGGTCTGCGAAGAAGGTGGGGTCCGTGGCGGCCCGGTCCGCGAGCGCACAGAATTCAGCAAGACTGGTCACCCCATGTGAGGCCGGAAATGCGAGCGCCGCATCGAGGGCGAAAGCGGTCTGCTTTTTTACCTCGTCTCCGCGCTGCGCTCGTCGCTCATCCCACTGATCAAGCCATCTATGATACATTCCGGCGACCTTTCAGGTTGTTCGTTTGCCGCGTCCCAAACGCTGGATCGAAGAGACCGTAGATCGCCAGCAGGATTGAGGCGCCCAGCAATATCGAGAAGCCCTCGAACGCCCCGATCAGAAAATAGGCAATGCCTGACAGGATCACGGCGGCCACCATCTTTCCAAGTGGTGCATTGAATTGGCTCCCGAGACCAATTCGGATGAAGCCATAGAGAAAGACCACATTGGCCGACAATGCAATCAGAAGGCTGGTATACTGGGTCGGCGTGCTGAACCGCATTCGATCGTTCGCAGCGTCCTTTCCAGAAAGGACGGACAACATGTCGCGGACGAGCCAGTCCAGAATACTCTCGGCATTTGTTGTCAGATACACGCTCTGCAGCTTCATGCAGGCTGCAATCAGCACCCCGCAGATCGTGCAACGAAAAATGCCTCTCATAATCCGATGGCGGATTTCAACGATGTCCGGCTGAGGTCGTGAATAGTCGAAGGGTAGCTGATGCTCGATTTCCCAGAAATCATGCACCAAGGTGTAGAGCAAGATGAGACCGACGAAGAAAAGGTAGAAGCACAGGCACATGTAGAGATACGCGAAACCGGTGAAGGCGATGGCATGATGCACTGAATAGGTTTCGGGGCGCCCGATCGCCACAGACCCCCAATCGATGGCAAAATCACCACCACCTTGCAGCAGCGGAATCAAGCGGACACTGATCCACTGAAACAGGCCAGCGAAGCCGAGGGAGATGAGGAATACTGCCCAGTATGTGGTGGCCGAGCCCTCGACCTTGTTCGCCCATCCAACGTCGCTCCCCGCCCGGCCACTGGCGGCCAAGACTTTTACGCGCCCTTCTTTCTTCCAGAAAACCACCAAATCTCCCGCGAATGCGAAGAAAAGCGGCATGAAGACCATGAAGAGGACGGTCCAGTTCGGAGACCAGAGGAAGCCCACCTGCTTGGTGACGCCATCTTCCCGGTCAAATGTGACGCTGTGAATTCCGAGGAAGTATGAAAAGAACCCAAGTGCGACGGCGCCAGCAAAGACCGAGGCGGGAAGGTCCAGGGGAGATTGGCGGCCAAAGAACGCCTCGGATTTCCGTGGGAGACTGAACGGCTTTTCCGATTCCTCTGAAGCCCCCGGTTGTTGCGCCTCGAAGGGTGGATGTGTTGTGCCATCCCGCGCCGTCGGGAGATCGGCGTCCGGCGGGCCTTGAGGGGGGTTACCAGAATTTTGACGTTCCCGCCGCCTCCTGGCAGCGAGACGAGACTGCGACGCACTGAGCTCCGCCTGCCATGCGCTTGTTGCTTCCGGGTCGTCACACCCGAATATCCTCGCCAACCACCGAATGTTGTCGGAGCTGATGCCGGTGTCGTTGTCCTGGAACCAGAGCTGAACGGTCCGCAACTCGACCCCTGACTGGTTCGCGTCGATCTGCGAGATGGCCGTGGCAAGAAGATCGGGCGTCCAGGGCCCTTGCGGGAACCCACTCTTGTCCACGGGGCGACCGGCACCGGCAGACGCAAGGCGCTGGAACAGTGCCTTGAAGTCCCCGCCGTTCGTCTCGGGCTGGATGAAGTATTTTCCGTTCTTGATCAATGTCTTGAAGGGCCTTGTTTCGTTCTGTTTCGCATTGCTTCGTATCATGTCGTGACTTGGTTTTCCATGATGCCACAACCTGGGCGTGCGGAACTCCGCTTCATCTGATGCGGCCTAAGTTTCCGGCGCGCGGCACAGACTGGTCCGCAGCAACTCAAGAGCGGGCGGAGTGCGACAGACCTAATCAGGAGGGCAAGCGAAAGGTGCCTATTGAAATGAGACATCTGCACTACGTTGTTGCTGCCTCCCAGTGGGGCAGCTTTCGGCGTGCGGCAGTGTTTTTGGGTATAGAACAGTCGGCGATCAGTCGACGCATTCAGGATCTCGAGGATGAACTTGGCGCGTCGCTGTTCAACCGTCATTCCGGCGGCGTCATTCTCACCAACGCCGGCAAGAAATTTGTGCGCCATGCGCGCCAAGCCTTAAGCGAGGTTTCCCATGCCGCCGCCAATGTCGGGCCGATCGGTCGCGGAGAAGAGGGCCTGGTTCGTGTCGGTATCTTCTCGTCGCTGGCGTCCGGCTTTCTCGCGCAGATGCTGCGTGCCTACAGTGATCGATACGCCGGTGTGCATATCGACATCATCGAAGGGGCCCCATCCGATCACATCGCGGCCGTGCGAATGCACAAGCTCGACGTGGCCTTCGTCACGGGGGTACCGTCCCAAGCGGATTGCGATGCAGCGCAGCTCTGGACCGAACGGGTCTTCGTCGTGCTCCCGAGCGGTCATGCCCTGGCGGAACGGGAGCGCATTCACTGGGACGACTTGCGCGACCAGGCCTTCATCGTCAGCGAGGGCAATCCCGGCCCGGAAATTCAGAATCTCCTGATCAAGCGACTGGCCGATCTCGGGGTCCATCCTGCGATCGGGCGCTATCGCGTGGGGCGCGACAACCTGATGCAGATCGTCTCCTTCGGGCGCGGGGTGACGCTGACAAGCGAAGCCACTATTGCCACCCGGTTTCCGGGTGTGGTGTATCGACGGCTCGACGGAGAGGCGCTGCCTTTCTGTGGGTTCTGGTCCCCCACCAACGACAACCCGGCGCTTCGCCGCCTGCTGAGCCTTGCAAGGTCCATGGTGAAGGACAAACGGCCTGGCTCACACTCCGCCACTGCTAGCGCGCGCTCGAGGAAGTCGGTGCAGGCCTCCCCGTTTCAGAACTCCGCCGCGCCGTCGCGAACCCGCGATCGGTCGCCATGAAGCGTTCGATCATCGGGACAATGAGCTTGGCCGGAGCGCCAATGGGTTTGCCCGTCTCCCGCGCCAGCGCTTCGGCATAGGCGACAAGGTCGCGGTGCACGGAGGAGGGCAGCTCGACGGTCAGTCTGACCGGCTTGTCATCGGCAAGCGGCCCGAGCTTGAGTTTCTGCATGGCTATCTCCGGTACGGCTCGAGGATCAGATCTCGCGTAACGACGATCCGCAGTTGAAAGCCTGGGCGGATGGTCAGCGTCGGCGGGATCGCGAGTTGCTGTCGGACGATGTCTTCGCCAGCGCGTCCGATGGTGTTCTGCGCGCCGTCGCGCAGGGCGGTGGCGATGCTATCGCTTTCGTCGGTCGCGAGTTCCGCGCCGATGTTCAGGAGGGTCGAGAGGGCTGCCGCCTGGGCCAGATCCCACCAGTGGCGGTCGACCCGGTCTTCGAGACCGGCATAGCCCGACACATCGGCGCCCTGCAGGCGCTCCAGAACCAGCGAGGTGCCGTCCGGCAGGATCAGGCGGGTCCAGACCAGCAGCACCCGGCGCTGTGCCGCGCTGATGCCGCTGTCATATTCACCGATCAGACGCGCGCCCTGCGGGATCAGCAGGTACCGGCCGGTCGGGCTGTCATAGACATTCTCCGTCACCTGCGCGGTGATCTGGCCGGGAAGGTCGGAGCGAATGCCGGTGATCAGGCCTGCCGGGATGATAGTCCCGGCCTGCAGGATGAAGGGGGACGCGGGGGCGGCGAGGCGATCCTGCGTCACGGTCTGGCGGTCGGTTGGTGCGTCGAGGAACGCGGTCCGGCTGTCTTCGGACATAGCGACTGACAAGCCGACCGGATCGGTTCCCGGCAAGCCCGCGGCCAAATCTCCAATTGGTGTCGATTCTGCGGATTGCGTGTCGAAGAACAAGGCGCTGGTGCGCGCCGCCTCAATCTCGGCGAGGCGCCGCTGTTCCGCGGGGTCCGGCCCCGGCAAGGGCGAGGCCGGTATCGGCTTGCCCTCCTCCATCGCGCGCAGGATCGGCCCACCGAGATCGCCGGGCAAAGCGGGTCCAAGCTGCGGAATACCTGTGTAGTCCGCAGGCAGGCGCTGCAGGGCATCGGCCGTTGGGCGGTTCTCGGTGGTGAAAAGCTCGTTCTGACCCTCACCCTGCTCGCGGCCCTGCAGGGCGAAGATCAGGACGCCGCCGATGCCGACACAGGCGGTCATCATCAGCACGGCCAGTACCTTGCGGGAGAGCCGCATCACACGGGGCGGTTCGGCGCGGAGGCGGAACGCATCGGCCGTGGCTTGGCGCGGATCGGATTGGCGCGCGGGATTGGTGCTGCCGTCACTCATGGTGCGGGCCTGCCGTCGCTGCGGATGATGCGCACGACCTGCTGGTTGCGCCCGCCAAGCCGCAACTCAGCCGCAGCGAAGAGGCGGTCGACGATCAGGACATTACGGTAAACGCGCGCATTAACCAGTTGCGCCGCGCCATCGGCACCAATTACGAAGAGCGGCGGCATCTCGCCCTGCACGATGCCTTGCGGGAAGACCACATAGACGCGTCTTGCATCATCGAAGACGGAGATCGGCCGCCAGGGCGGATCGTCACCCTGCAGCATATAGCGGTAGTGGCGCTGCGCTTCGGGCGGGATCGCGGGCGTCGTCGGCAGTGACGGCTGCACACGGGTTCGCGTCTCTGGATAGGCCCAGGCAACCAGCGGCATGTAATCCTCGGCGCGGGCGCGAAGTTCGATCAGATACGTCCGGCGGTCGGTGTTGATCACCAAGTTCGTGGAAATATCGGGGCTTGTCGGCTTGACGAGGATTTGCACCCGGCGGTCACGCCCGGAGCCGCTGATTGTATCGCCGATGATCCAGCGCGCGGTGTCGCCCGCCGCGATCGGGCCGGAGCCAGTCAGGCGTTCGCCGGGCTCCAGCGACAGGCTGGTGATCTGGCCGGGGGCGGAATAGACCTGATAGAGGGCACCCTCGCTGTAGGGAAAGATCTGGATCGCGTTGTAGTAGCCCGCGCGGCGCGGCTCGACCCGGGCGGCGGCATTGGCCAGCTCAACACGTGCCTCCGGGGCAGCGGCATCGGTGGCCCCGCCGCGCGACGGGGTCCAGGGCGGCGGAACATGCAAAGGCGGTGTTGCGGCCTCGATGACGGGCGGCGGGGGCGCATCGAGCGGCGGAACAATGGCATCATAGTAAATCTCGGGCGGCTTCCACGTCGCGCAGCCCGCGAGGATCGACGTGCCAAGCAGTGCAAGGACCAGTGCTGACTTGACCGGATGCGTCATTCTTCCAGCTCCTTCGACCAGTTCAGTGCATGGACATATATGCCGAGAGGGTTGGCGCGCAGGCGCTCGGCGGTGCGCGGCGTCTGCACGCGGATGGTCAGGATCGCGGTCCAGTGCTCGGTGCTCGTGAGGCTGCCATCCTGATAGAGCCGCTCGGTCCAGGCGACGCGGAAACTGTCGGGCGAGGCGCGGATGACGCTGGAGACATCGACGGCGACCTGCATCACGCCGACCTTGGTGAAAGGATCCTCGGCGCGGGCATATTCGTTGAGCGCGAGGGCACCCCGGTCGGTGGTGAACTCGTAGGCCTTGAGCCAGTTCTGCCGCACCACGACCGGGTCGGCGGCAATCGACCGAACCCATTCGATGAAATGCGCCAGATGGTAAGCGATCTGCGGGTCGCTGGGCTGATACTCGGCACTCGCGGGCGCGACGGTTTGCGCCTGGCCGAGTTCATCGACCTGCACGACCCAAGGCACGACGGTGCCGCGCGCCGATTGCCAGACGAGACCGAAGCCAAGTCCCGCCGACAGGAACAACGCACCGAAGGCTATCAGCCGCCAGTTCTTCGCCTGCACGCGGGCCGAACCGATCCGTTCGTCCCAGACCTGTGCGGCCTTCTGGTAGGGCGTTTCCGGTTCCGGGGTCTTGCCATAATGAGTGCTGGAGCGTCTGAACATCAGCTGTCCTTTTCCGAAAGGGAGATCGTGGTGCCGGAACCGGAGCCGTCGCCGGAGCGGACGGCGTGCGCGGCGGCCGTGGCACCATGGCGCAGCGACGCGGCGCGGGTCATCCGGCCTGCCCAGGCCGGGGGGCCGGTTCGCGCGGATTGCACTGACCCGTTTGCTCCGGGTACGCCTGCTGCGTCAGGACCGGAAGGTGCGCCCGATCGGCCGACCAGCGCCGCGCCGCCGCGGGCGGCACTGGCGATGCCGCGACCGGCTGTCCCCGCTGCAAGGCCAGCGCCACCGATCCCGACCGCTGTTGCGCCACCCGACGCAAGGCCGGTGCCGACGGCGGCGCCTGCGCTGAGCTGCGGTCCGCCGGAGATCAATCCATTTGCGATGCCGGGTCCGAAAATGCCGAGACCAAGGAGTGCCAAGGCCGCGAGCACGATGGCCATCGCGTCCTCGACATTCGGCTGCGCGCCGCCGAAGCCTGCGGTGAACTCGGCAAAGAGCGTCGAGCCGATGCCGATGATCACAGCGAGGACGAGGATCTTCACGCCGGAGGCCACGACATTGCCGAGCACGCGTTCGGCGAGAAACGCGGTCTTGCCGAACAGGCCGAAGGGGATCAGCACGAAACCCGCCAGCGTGGTGAGCTTGAACTCGATCAGGGTGATGAAGAGCTGGACGGCGAGGAGGAAGAAGGCCAGCAGCACCATGATCCAGGCGAAGAACAGCACAGCGATCTGGATGAAGTTCTCGAAGAAGCTGACATAGCCCATCAGGCCGGAGATCGACTCCAGGATCGGGCGTCCGGCATCAAGCCCGACCTGCGCCACACGGCCGGGGCGCATCAGGTCGGCGGTGCTGAAGCCGGTGCCGCTGGCCTGCAGGCCGAGACCGGCGAAGCTCTCGAAGACGATCTGCGCGAGGCTGTTCCAGTTGCCGATGATGTAGGCGAAGGCGCCAACGAAGAGCGTCTTTTTGACCAGCCGAGCGAGGATATCACTGTCGGCCCCCCAGGCCCAGAACAAGGCGGCAAGAGTCACGTCGATGGCGATCAGCGTGGTCGCGAGAAAGGCGACTTCGCCGCCCAAGAGGCCGAACCCGCTGTCGATGTAGCGGGTGAAGACCTCGAGGAAGCGGTCGATGACGCCGGTGCCGCCCATTTCCTCAGTCTCCCGCGCCGGGTGGAGATGAGGGTTGTTGATTTCCACCCAGAAGTGACCCGGGTTGGGGCATAATTTTCATTGAGAACTGACCCATGTGACACGTTCCCCATGGCTGCTGGCAGCAGGGGATTTTGGAGTGATCGACATGGCATTTTTGAGTATTATTCGGCGTTGGGCATTGCGTGAGCATCTGTCCATTCGGGAGATCGCGCGACGGACGAAGTTGTCGCGCAATACGATCAGGAAGTATTTGCGGTCAGGCGCAGTTGAGCCTTCGTTCAGCGTTCCTGAGCGGCCCAGCAAACTTGATCCTTTTGCGGCCAAGTTGTCGGGTTGGCTGAAGACTGAGGCCGGGAAGTCGCGCAAGCAGCGGCGAACGTCAAAGCAGTTGCATGATGATCTGGTGAAGCTGGGATACACGGGGTCTTACGGCCGAGTTGCGGCCTTTGCGCGGGTTTGGCGTGCAGATCGGCAAAAGGAGCAGCAGACGACGGGGCGCGGAACCTTTGTGCCTCTGGTCTTTCAGCCTGGCGAGGCGTTCCAGTTTGACTGGAGCGAGGATTTTGCGATGCTCGGCGGCGAGCGCACCAAGTTGCAGGTGGCGCATATCAAGCTGTCGCACAGCCGGGCGTTTCTGCTGCGGGCTTACCCCTTGCAGACCCACGAGATGCTGTTTGACGCCCATGTGCATGGGTTCCGGGTCTTCGACGGCGTGCCGAGACGTGGCATCTACGATAACATGAAGACGGCGGTGGATCGTGTTGGCCGGGGCAAGGAACGGCAGGTCAATGCCCGGTTCCTGGCGATGGCCAGCCACTATGTCTTTGAGCCCGAGTTCTGCAATCCGGCCGCGGGTTGGGAGAAAGGCCAGGTCGAGAAGAATGTTCAGGATTCCCGTCACCGGCTTTGGCAGCCTATGCCGGAGTTCCCGGATATTGCGGCTCTGAATGTATGGCTAGAGCTACGCTGCCAAGAACTGTGGCACGAGATCCCTCACGGCGCATTACCCGGCAGCGTGGCAGATGTCTGGACGGAAGAACGGGCAACCCTGATGCAATTGCCGCCCGCCTTTGACGGCTTTGTCGAGCACAGCAAGCGTGTCTCACCCACATGTCTGATCAGTTTCGAGCGCAATCGCTACAGCGTTCCGGCATCCTTCGCCAATCGCCCTATCAGCCTTCGGGTTTATCCGGATCGGCTGGTCGTCGCGGCCGAGGGCAACATCCTGTGCGAACATAGCCGCGTGATCCAGCGTAGTCACAAGCTGCCACCGCAGACGATCTATGATTGGCGGCACTATCTGGCGGTCGTTCAGCGCAAGCCCGGGGCCTTGCGCAATGGGGCCCCTTTCCTCGAATTACCGGGAGCATTCAGGCAGTTACAAGATCACATGCTTCGCAAGCCTGGTGGCGACAGAGAGATGGTCGATGTCCTAGCATTGGTTTTGCATCACGATGAACAGGCTGTGCTGGCGGCGGTGGAGATGGCCCTGGCGGCTGGCGTGCCCACCAAGACCCATGTGTTGAACCTGTTGCACCGGCTGGTCGATGGCAAGGTGGTTGGTGGGCCGCCTCTGGACACCCCTCAGGCGCTAATCCTGCGCCGCGAACCCAAGGCCAATGTCGAACGTTACGACGGCCTGCGTGCCCAGATTGCAGGGGGCCGCTATGCGTCATGATCCTGCCAGCGCCGCCATCATCATCATGCTGCGCAGCCTGAAGATGCATGGCATGTCCCAAGCCGTCACCGATCTGATGGAACAGGGCGCCCCGGCCTTTGAGGCTGCCGTGCCAATGCTGTCGCAACTGCTGAAGGCCGAACTGGCCGAGCGCGAAGTTCGGTCGATCGCCTATCATATGAAGTCCGCACGGTTCCCGGCCTACAAAGACCTCTCCGGCTTTGACTTTGCGACCAGTGAGATCAATGAGGCCACCGTCAGGACGCTGCATCGCTGCGAGTTCATGGATGGGGCCCAGAATGTGGTCCTGATCGGTGGCCCGGGCACCGGCAAAACCCACGTTGCAACGGCCATCGGCGTTCAAGCCATCGAGCACCATCGCCGCAAAGTCCGCTTCTTCTCCACCATCGAGTTGGTCAACGCCCTTGAACAAGAAAAGGTCAAGGGCAAGGCCGGCCAGATCGCAGAAGGCATGACCAAGCTTGACCTCGTGATCCTCGACGAGTTGGGATACCTGCCGTTCAGCGCCTCTGGTGGGGCATTGCTGTTCCATCTCTTGAGCAAACTCTACGAACGCACCAGCGTCGTGATCACCACCAACCTCAGCTTCAGCGAATGGGCCACGGTCTTCGGCGACGCCAAGATGACCACCGCTTTACTCGACCGCCTGACCCACCGCTGCCACATCCTTGAGACCGGAAACGACAGCTTCCGCTTCAAGGCCAGCTCAGCAGTAGCCAAAACGAAAAGGGAGGCCACGCATGTCTTGACCCCAGCATAACCCGCAGAACATAACATTCAGGCGGGTCAATTCTCGATGAAAAACCCGGGTCACTTCTGGGTGGAAATCAACA
>JANOGW010000086.1:0-15457 GCA_031406155.1 Pseudorhodobacter sp. | reverse complement strand
CCGCCGTGAAGGCCGTGGCAATGATCGCGCTCCGCGCGAGGAAACCCCGGAATTCGCAGATCGCCTGGTCGCGATCAACCGTGTGTCGAAGACCGTAAAAGGCGGTAAGCGCTTTGGTTTCGCAGCCCTTGTGGTTGTGGGTGATCAGCGTGGCCGTGTGGGCTTTGGCAAGGGTAAGGCAAAAGAAGTGCCCGAAGCCATTCGTAAGGCAACCGAGCAGGCCAAGCGCCAGATGATCCGTGTGGCCCTGCGTGATGGCCGCACCCTGCACCACGATATGGAAGGCCGCCACGGCGCCGGAAAAGTCGTGATGCGCACAGCCGTTGCAGGTACTGGCATCATCGCCGGCGGCCCAATGCGCGCCGTGTTCGAAATGCTGGGTCTGCAGGACGTGGTGGCGAAATCCATCGGGTCGTCGAACCCTTACAACATGGTTCGGGCAACGATTGATGGTCTGAAGCAAGAAACCTCGCCTCGTCAGGTTGCGGCTCGCCGTGGCAAGAAAGTGGCCGAGATTTTGCGCAAGCCAGAAACCGAAGCTGCTCCCGAAGCTGTGGAGGCCTGATCATGACCGAGAAGAAAGTGTCAACCGGCAAAACCATTGTGGTCAAGCAGGTGGCATCTGCCGCCCGCCGCCCCGCCATCCAGACCGCGACCCTAAGGGGGCTTGGCCTGAACAAGATGAACCGCACCCGCGAGTTGGAAGACACACCTTCCGTGCGCGGCATGGTCAACAAGATCTCGCATCTTGTGCAGATCATCGAAGAGCGTGGTTGATATAGGCGTCGGTGCGCATGAATGCGCACCCTACGGATTTTGAAACGCCCCGCCGAAAGGTGGGGCGTTTTTGTTTGTGCCTCTCATTACTCGACCCGGAATCAAGGGCGAAGCCCGCCGGGTCGCGCCCTCCCTCCCCCTTGGGAGGGCGCTTTTGCGATATCGCCAGTAGAATTTCTACGGGAGGGGTTGCGACATAAATCGCCTAAAACCACGGTCGTCGCGCCTGCCCGAGGGAGGGCTTTTCCACCCTAAAACGACTCATTCCGCAAACCAAAACCCGTGATATCCTGCCGCCACGCCCCGTGGTAGCGGGGTTATTTCAGGGAGGGAATTATGGCCGCAAAATACACCGGGGGCTGCGAGCATGTGCATGTCACTGCCAGCGCCGAGCCGATTGATAACCACGAATGCCACTGCAACGTTTGCAAGTCTGTCACCAAGCAGCAGCACACGCATGTGGCGTTTTTCAACTATGGGGATGTGAAGGCGGATCACCCTGAAAAGATGAAGCGCGTACCGTTCAACGCGAATAACCCGGATGGCCCGCTGGAAATATGCCTATGCACCGATTGCGGGGCTGTGCTGATGCTGGACGACAAGCAAAAGCGCATCCGCGTGGCCGTGCCGAATGTCATGGGCTATGACGACGCGAAGTTCCCGAAGGCCAGCTATCACGCGTTTTATGACACCTCGAAGGGCTACGAGAAGCCCCATGATGGTCGCCCGGTGTATGAAGGACTGCGGCCGGAGTTTCATTGGCCAGCGGGGGCGTGAGGAGCGGGGTTTAGCCTGTCGTTTGAGGTGATTAGAGTAGGGCTGGTGGGTTGGGCTGGCCCTACGTTTTTTTAGTAGACGTAGTTGAAATTGGTTGTGAACGATTGCAGTTTTGCATTTGCTGTATCTGCATTTGCAATATTCCATGCATGATCAAGAACGATTTGCGCGGCTTTGACCAATGCAACATCTCGATCTGCGCTACGGTTCTTTTCGCCATGCAGAAGATTATTGCGGATATCTCGAACTGCGAGCAGTAGGTTGGCCGTCGTCTCGATTGCACCTCTAGTTTGCCAATCTACCTTGTTATCTGCTTTCACTTTAAGAAGCTCCGGCGGTTTATCGAAGAGCGACCTGGTGGACATGTCGGCTTTGCACTTTTCGAAAAGATCGCTTCCCAAGTCGACAGCGAACGTGTCCCAATTTGCCTCCGCTTTCGCTCCCAAACAGGCGTTGGACAAATAGCCCGAACGCTTCATCGCGAACTCGAATCGAGCGAAAGTTGCGATGAAGGTCGTCCATTCATCGGACAGAAGGCCTTCAATGTCTAACCGATAACTAGTGTCAACACACATGTGCGATCCTCATCGGCAATTCGTTTACGCACAAACTTGCATGCCTGGGTTTCACAGTCTATACGCCGCCAGTGGCCCCCTATCGCCACAAGAATCATAAACGCCGTGTTTGCCCTCGCCGTCGCAGCGAAGGCAGTTCCGGCATAGGAGAATGCGACATGAAACTGAATGAACTGTCAGACAATGCTGGTGCTACCAAAAAGCGCAAGCGGGTTGCTCGGGGCCCGGGTTCGGGCTCGGGCAAGACCGCTGGACGTGGTATCAAGGGCCAGAAATCCCGTTCGGGTGTGGCTATTGGTGGCTATGAAGGCGGGCAGATGCCGCTTTATCGGCGCCTTCCAAAGCGCGGTTTCACCAAGCCGAACCGCAAGGATTATGCGGTGATCAATCTGGGCCTGATCCAGAAATTCATCACCGAAGGCAAGCTGGACGCAAAAGTTGCGATCACCGAAGATCTGCTGGTTGAAACCGGCATCATCCGGCGTGCGCTGGACGGCGTGCGTGTGCTGAACAAGGGTGAGATCACGGCTGCGGTAACCATTAGCGTCACTGGTGCCTCCGCGGCAGCCATCGAAGCGGTTGCGGCAGCTGGCGGCACCCTGACCGTCGCCCCGACGCTGGAGCCGCACGGCAAGTCAAAGCGCAAAGCGGTTTGATCTTGTGAGCCGTCCCCGGACGGCTTACACAAAGCTCAGTTTTCCCGCGCCGCCGACCGGACAAACGGTCCGGCGGCGCAGTCATGAAAGACCAGACACATGGCGTCAGCAGCAGAACAGATGGCCGCGAACCTAAGCTGGGGCGCGCTTGGCAAGGCAACAGACCTGCGGCAGCGAATCGTCTTCACGATATTGCTGCTGATGGTGTACCGCCTTGGCACCTACATTCCGGTGCCCGGCATTGATGGCACAGCCCTGCGCCAGTTCATGGAAGATGCCGGTGTCGGGATCGGTGGCATTCTGAACATGTTCACCGGCGGCGCAATCAGCCGCATGGGCATCTTTGCGCTTGGCATCATGCCCTATATCTCGGCATCGATCATCGTGCAGTTGCTGTCGTCGATGATACCAAAGTTCGAACAGCTGAAGAAAGAAGGCGATCAGGGCCGCAAGAAGCTGAACCAGTATACCCGCTATGGCACGGTCTTTCTGGCCGTGTTTCAGGCCTGGGGCATCGCCGTCAGCATTGAGGCGGGCGATCTGGCGCATGATCCGGGGCTGTATTTCCGTCTGGCCTGTGTGGTGACGCTTGTCGGCGGCACCATGTTCCTGATGTGGCTGGGCGAGCAAATTACCGCACGCGGCATCGGCAATGGCGTATCGCTGATCATTTTCACCGGCATCGTGGCCGAAATTCCGGCCGCAATGGCGCAGTTCTTCAGTCAGGGCCGCTCAGGCGCTATTTCCACCCCGGTGATCCTGGGTGTCATCGTAATGGTCATCGTGGTCATCGCCTTCGTGGTGTTCATGGAACGGTCCCTGCGCAAGATTCATATCCAGTATCCACGCCGTCAGGTCGGTATGAAGGTTTATGATGGCGGGTCATCGCATCTGCCGATCAAGGTCAATCCGGCGGGCGTTATCCCGGCGATCTTTGCCTCGTCGCTGCTGCTGCTGCCAACGACAATCTCGGCGTTTTCCGGCGCACAGACTGGCCCGGTCATGTCGACCATTCTTGCCTACTTCGGCCCGGGTCAACCGTTGTACCTGTTGTTCTTTACCTCGTTGATCGTGTTCTTTTCGTATTTCTATACAACGAACGTCGCATTCAAGACCGAGGACGTGGCCGAAAATCTGAAGAACCAGAACGGCTTCATCCCCGGTATCCGGCCCGGTGTTCGGACGCAGGAATACCTAGATTATGTCGTGAACCGGATTTTGGTGCTGGGGTCGGGATATCTGGCGCTGGTGTGCCTGCTGCCCGAGATTTTGCGGAACCAGTTTGCCATTCCGTTCTACTTCGGTGGCACATCGGTGCTGATCGTGGTGTCGGTGACTATGGATACCATCCAGCAGATACAATCCCACTTGCTTGCGCATCAATATGAAGGTCTGATCGAAAAGTCGCAGTTGCGCGGCAAGAAACGCACGGGTGCAAAAGCCCCGGCGCGACGCTGATCCGGGGGGCTGCGTGGTCAACATTATCCTATTGGGCCCGCCGGGTGCGGGCAAAGGCACGCAGGCCAAACGTCTGGTCGACGAACGCGGCATGGTCCAACTGTCCACCGGTGATATGCTGCGTGAGGCCAAGACCAGCGGCACGGAAATGGGCCGGTTGGTCGCCAAAGTGATGGACCGCGGCGATCTGGTAACGGATGAAATCGTCATCGGCCTCATTGCGGAAAAACTGGCCACACCGTCGGTGGGCGGCTTCATCTTCGACGGATTTCCACGCACGCTAAGACAAGCCGATGCTTTGGGGTCGTTGCTGGCCAAGACCAGACAGCGGCTTGATGCGGTGATCGAAATGCAGGTCGATGATGCGGCGCTGGTGGCCCGTATCACCGGCCGCTATACCTGCGGCAATTGCGGCGAGGTCTATCATGACGTTACGCGTCCGACTAAAACGGCGGGGATTTGCGATGTGTGTGGTCATACAAATCTGAAACGGCGCGCCGACGACACGGAAGAGGCGTTGCGGACGCGGCTGATGGAATACTATAAGAAAACCTCGCCGCTGATCGGGTATTACTATGCCAAGGGTCAGCTTTCGACCGTCGACGGTCTGGCGGAAATGGATGCTGTTGCAGCGGACGTAGCAAATGTTCTTGACAGATCCGAATATCTTTGCCGCGCCCTTGACGGGGTAGGCAAAACCCCATAGATCACAGCGTCTCGTCAGAGAATCGTCACGGTCTTTTGCCTTCGGCCAACCGTGAAAATCGTACCTCGGTGCCCGCAGGCGCTGTAAGGTGTTGTGAAAAAAGGTTCCGGAATTACGGAACCGCAACAAAGAAGGAAGACACGTTTGGCACGTATTGCTGGCGTCAACATACCCACTGCGAAACGGGTTCCGATCGCACTGACGTATATTACGGGCATTGGCCCGTACATTGCAGAACAAATTTGTGAGTCTGTCGGTATTGACCGCGCACGTCGCGTCAACCAACTGTCGGATGCCGAAGTCCTGCAGATCCGCGAATACATCGACGCGAACTTGACGGTTGAGGGCGATTTGCGTCGCGAAACCTCGATAAACGTCAAGCGTCTGATGGATTTGGGCTGCTACCGCGGCCTGCGTCATCGTCGCAATCTGCCTGTTCGCGGCCAGCGCACCCATACCAACGCACGCACCCGCAAAGGCCCCGCAAAGGCCATTGCTGGCAAAAAGAAATAAGGGGCGCTGAGATATGGCACGCGAAAAAACCCGCGCTAAGAAAAAAGAGCGCAAGAATATCGCCGCTGGTGTGGCGCATGTAAATTCATCATTCAACAACACCAAAATTCTGATCTCGGATGTTCAAGGCAATGCGATTGCCTGGTCGTCGTCGGGCACCATGGGTTTCAAGGGGTCGCGTAAATCGACGCCCTATGCCGCCCAGATGGCCGCCGAAGATGCAGGTCGCAAGGCGCAGGAACATGGCGTGAAAACGCTGGAGGTTGAAGTGCAGGGCCCGGGTTCGGGGCGCGAAAGCGCCTTGCGGGCGTTGGCTGCGGTAGGGTTCAACATCACCTCGATCCGCGATGTGACACCGATGGCCCATAATGGCTGCCGTCCGCCAAAACGCCGCCGCGTCTGATACCATTTTTCTACAGTCGGGCCGTGCGGGGATCGCGCGGCCTCGCTTTCTTTTTTCTGATCCTCGGGCGTCTGCTGCTTAGGGACATGGGCAGGGGACTAGTATGGAGGCTATACGCATGATCCATAAGAATTGGGCTGAACTTATCAAGCCAACGCAGCTACAGGTAAAGCCGGGGCCAGACGCAGGCCGCGTCGCGACCCTGATCGCCGAACCGTTGGAGCGGGGCTTCGGCCTGACGCTTGGCAATGCTTTGCGCCGGGTGCTGATGTCATCGCTGCAAGGCGGGGCGATCACGAGCGTGCAGATCGACAATGTGCTGCACGAATTTTCATCCGTTGCCGGCGTGCGTGAAGACGTGACCGACATCGTGCTGAACCTGAAGGGCGTCGCCCTGAAGATGGAAGTCGAAGGGCCAAAGCGGCTGTCAATCTCGGCCAAAGGTCCGGGCGTTGTAACCGCAGGCGACATTTCGGAAAGCAACGGGATCGAGGTTCTGAACAAGGACCATGTGATCTGCCATCTGGATGACGGCGCGGATGTGTTCATGGAACTGACCGTGAATACCGGCAAAGGCTATGTCGCTGCCGACAAGAACAAGCCGGAAGACGCGCCAATCGGACTGATCCCGATTGATGCGGTCTATTCGCCGGTGAAAAAAGTCAGCTACGAAGTGACCCCGACCCGCGAGGGCCAGGTGCTGGACTATGACCGTCTGACTATGAAGATCGAAACCGATGGCTCGCTGTCTCCGGATGATGCCGTGGCTTATGCCGCGCGCATTCTGCAAGATCAGCTCGCCGTGTTCGTGAACTTCGACGAACCAGAGTCTGCCACACGCCACGACGTGGAAGACGGGCTGGAATTCAACCCGCTGCTCCTGAAGAAAGTGGATGAGCTGGAACTGTCAGTGCGGTCGGCCAACTGCCTGAAGAACGACAATATCGTCTACATCGGCGATCTGATCCAGAAAACCGAAGCAGAAATGCTGCGCACCCCGAACTTTGGCCGCAAATCCTTGAACGAAATCAAGGAAGTGCTGTCGGGCATGGGGCTGCACCTGGGCATGGATGTGGAAGACTGGCCGCCAGAGAACATCGAAGATCTGGCCAAACGGTTCGAAGACCAGTTCTGATCGCGTGATGGGCAGATCGCCCATCCTCCGCCCCGTGCCTGTAGGATGGGCAATCTGCCCATCCTTGCCAAAAATGCCCGGAATGCCGGGGAAATGCACGGGTTGAAGAAACCCCAAGGTGAGCGGGGCCGCACGCAGGCCCCGCCGGACAAAGCAAAACAAACGTCGATAGGAACATACCATGCGTCACTCCAGCGGTTACCGCAAACTGAACCGGACCCATGAACACCGCAAAGCGATGTTCGCCAATATGGCAGGGTCTCTGATTGAACACGAACAGATCAAGACCACGCTGCCTAAGGCCAAGGAATTGCGCCCGATCATCGAAAAGCTGATCACGCTGGCCAAGCGCGGCGATCTGCATGCCCGCCGCCAGGCCCACGCGCAACTGAAGCAGGACATCCACACCGCACGCCTGTTCGAAATCCTTGGGCCTCGCTACGCTACCCGCACCGGCGGCTACGTGCGCGTGCTGAAGGCGGGTTTCCGCTACGGCGATATGGCCCCGATGGCGATCATTGAATTTGTGGATCGCGACCCAAGCGCCAAGGGTGCGGCCGACCACGCCCGCACTGCTGCGGATGATGCCGCGGAAAGTTGAGTCTTCAAAAACTTTCGGCTGCTGGAAGCCCACCGTCTATCGGTGGGCTTTTTTTGTTGCCCACGGCTGCGAATCACTCTGGCGAACCGTCCACCCGGCCCATTGCGCCGCACAGAATCAGATTGTAGCAATTGTTGCACCTAGTTGCGGTTCAGCCAAAGGTTTAGTGCCGGTTCTTACCCAAAGACCCACGCCAACGGATTTGTGATGCGGCAGATCACTTGCAATGTGGTGCGGGTGTAACACAACTTGTTGTAATAAAAGAGGATTGCGCAAAGCCTTGGCAACTGAGTTCTGTGTTTGTATAGCGGTAGTAACTTAATTGGATATGATTGTGAACACAGGTCTCGACTTAGAGTTGCGCAAGCTATCGGCCCTATCGCCCGCAGGATATTTTGTCGGTCTGCATATCCGTTTTGCCGCGCCGCTGATTTCCTTTCAGACCTACGATCAACGCTGGCTGGACCACTACACTGAGCAAGCCTATGCTCTGCGCGACCCAACGATCGCCTGGGGATTCAGCGCGACGGGTGCTTGCCGTTGGAATGATTTCGGAATTCCGGACCTGTTCGGCATCTTGGAGAACGCCCGGTCCTACGGGCTGGTGTATGGATTGACCGTTTCTTGTGGCCCGATAGCCTCGCGTACTATTGCCAGCTTTTCGCGGGCGGACCGCGAGTACGAAGACTCAGAGATGGAGCGGATTGAAGCCATCGTGCGCCGCCTGCATGAAATTACCGAACCACCCGATAGCCTGAGCCGGCCACAGATTGAGGCGCTGAATTGTGTGGCTAATGGCATGCGCCACGCCGCTGCAGCCGCAAAAATTGGAATTTCTGAAAGCGCTTTCAAGGCTCGCCTGAATTCGGTGCGCGTAAAATTGCTGGCACGAACAACCGCAGAGGCGCTGCAACGCGCGAAGGAGTACAAATTGCTGTGAGCGATCTTCCAAAAACACCGCTTGTTGCCCACGCATCCGTAGCGCTTTCCCGGGAAGCTGCGATGATTTCGACGACGCTGTCGTTTGAAAACCTGCACGCACATGGCGAGCTTTTTGCCAATGTTTTCAGGGCACGGCGGCAATCCTTCATTATTCAGCAAAACTGGGATCTTCCCGAATCGCTGGGCATGGAATTCGATCAGTACGACACGCCTGCCAGTCGCTGGATCGCCGTGCATGATCACGGCGAAGTTCTGGGCGGCATGCGGCTGACGCCGACGACAGCGCGTTGCGGTATTTATTCCTACATGATCCGGGATGCTCAACACGGCCTGATTAACACCATCCCGCAGGACCTGCTTTATGAAGAGGCGCCAGTTGCGGCGAACATCTGGGAAAGCACACGTGTTTTCGTTTCGCACAAAGCGCCGATGTCGATCCGCCGCCGTATCCATGCGATGATGGTGCGAGAGATGGTTAACGCGGCGCGCGCAAATGGTGCATCCGGAATCATCGCGCTGACAGCGGGCAACTGGGAACGCTGGTATGGGCGCTGTGGTCTCACGGCGCGGGCCGTCGGACCGATGCTGACAATTGATGACGCCGAGTTCCAATGTGTCATAATCGATGTTCCGCCAACGGCGCATTGATCTTAACCGAAGGTTTGGCTGGCATAGACCTTCACGTCGCCGGATAAAATCGTTAGGCCTATGGGATGGCCGATCTTTTCGACAGCCCGCTTGATCCGAAGCAACCGCCACCGCCCCGCCCGCTGGCGGATCGTTTGCGCCCGCGCACTTTGGCTGATGTGGTGGGGCAGGCGAGTGTTTTGTCACCCGACGGCCCGCTCGGGGCGATGCTGACGGCGGGCAGTCTGTCGTCACTGATCCTGTGGGGCCCGCCGGGTGTGGGTAAGACCACCATCGCGCGGCTGCTGGCCGCACAGACCAACCTCGGTTTCGTGCAGATATCGGCCATTTTCACCGGCGTGCCGGACCTGCGCAAGGTGTTCGAAGCTGCCCGTATCCGCCGGCAGAACGGGCAGGGAACGCTACTGTTCGTCGATGAAATTCACCGCTTCAACAAAGCCCAGCAGGACGGCTTTTTGCCCCACATGGAAGATGGCACCATCCTGCTGGTTGGGGCGACCACCGAAAACCCATCCTTCGAATTGAACGCGGCCCTGCTGTCGCGCGCGCAGGTCATCGTGCTCGACCGCCTGTCGCTGTCCGATCTGGAACGCCTGACGCAACGCGCCGAACAGGATCTTGGCCGCGCCCTGCCGCTGACCCCAGACGCGCGCGATGCCTTGCAGGAAATGGCAGATGGTGACGGGCGCGCGGTCCTGAACCTGATCGAACAGGTGATGGCGTGGAAACTGGATGCCCCGCTGGACCGCGACGCCCTTGCCACCCGCCTGATGCGGCGCGCCGCGAAGTACGATAAAGCGGGGGAAGAGCATTACAACCTGATCTCTGCCCTGCATAAGTCGGTGCGCGGCTCTGACCCGGATGCCGCTCTGTACTGGTTCGCCCGCATGCTGGAAGGTGGCGAAGACCCGCGCTTTCTGGCCCGCCGCATCACCCGCATGGCGGTGGAGGATATCGGCCTTGCCGACCCGCAGGCACAAGAGGTCTGTCTGCAAAGCTGGCAAACCTATGAACGGCTGGGATCCCCCGAAGGCGAATTGGCGCTGGCGCAAGCGGTGGTCTACCTCGCCCTCGCCCCCAAATCGAACGCCATCTACACGGCCTACAAGGCGGCGCGCAATGCTGCGCGTGAAACCGGCAGCCTCGCCCCACCCAAGCACATCCTGAATGCGCCGACCCGGCTGATGAAAGACATCGGCTATGGTGCGGGCTATGCCTATGATCACGATGCCGAAGACGGTTTTTCCGGGCAGGACTATTTCCCCGAAAGCATGAAGCGCCCGGTCTATTACTTGCCCCCCGAACGCGGGTTCGAGCGCGAGTTGAAAAAGCGCATCGAGTATTTCGTCAAACTGCGCGCCAAACGCGGCGGCGCGTAGAGAATTCTTCGAACGAAAAATCTTCTCACCTCGCGCGGTTGACAAATCTGGCGCTCAGGCAGATGGAACCCTATGATTTTTGCGATGGTCCAGATTGCCATTGGCGGGGCGGTGGGCTCCGTTCTGCGCTACCTTTTGGTGGTGGGGATTGGTGCGCCGGTGGCGACGCTAGTCGTCAACGCTCTGGGTAGCTTTGTGATAGGCATCTTGTTCGTCACCCTCGCCAGCCGCACCAGCCTTTCGCCCTTGTTGATGACGGGCGTGCTTGGCGGGTTCACCACTTTTTCGGCTTTCTCGCTGGATGCGCTGAAACTGTGGGAAAGCGGTCAAAGCCTGCAGGCGGCACTCTATGTCGCGGCTTCGGTCATTCTGTCCCTGTTTGCCGTAGCGCTTGGCGCGGCCCTAGCTCGCGGAGCCTTTGTATGAGCGATGTCAAGTTGCTGACCGTATCTGCCGATGAGGGCGAGCAACGCCTTGATCGCTGGTTCAAGCGTCGTTTTCCGCAATTGACCCAAGGCCATGTCGAAAAGATGTGCCGCACCGGCCAAGTGCGGGTCGACAGCGCGCGTGCCAAGGCATCGGACCGGGTGATCCCGGGACAGGTGATCCGGGTGCCGCCCCTGCCGGACACCGAGGCGCCAAGCCGCCCGCGCCAGGACGGCGTATCCGCCGCCGATACAAAGATGATACAGAACGCGGTTTTGTGGAAGGATGAGCATATCATCATCCTGAACAAACCGCCGGGGCTGGCATCGCAAGGCGGTTCGGGGCAGGGCGACCGGCATGTTGACGGCCTGACAGAGGCATTGAAATTCGGCTACAAGGAACGCCCGAAACTGGTGCACCGGCTGGATAAAGACACCTCGGGCCTGCTGATGCTGGCCCGCACCGACCGTGTGGCCCGGGCCCTGTCGGAAGCCCTGCGCCACCGCTTGACGCGCAAGATTTACTGGGCCGCAGTGGCGGGCGTGCCGCATCCGCGCAAGGGCAGCATCAAGTATGGCCTGATGAAAGCACCGGGTCACGGGCGTGGCGGCGAGGGTGAAAAAATGATGTGCATCCATCCTGCGAAGTTGGCCGATTTCCCCGATGCCAAACGCGCGCAGACCGACTATTTCGTGCTGTGGTTCTTGGGCAACCGGCTGTCATGGCTGGCGATGGAACCGGTCACGGGCCGCACACATCAACTGCGCGCGCATATCGCCGAAATGGGGCATCCTATCATCGGCGATGGCAAATATGGTGGCTCGGGGCAGGAAAACATGGGCGATGGCTGGGGGGCCGATATCGGTGGCGACATCAGCAAAAAGCTGCACCTGCATGCCCGCAGCCTGACCATCGAACACCCGATCACCAAGAAAAGCATGACCTTTACAGCGCCCTTGCCCGAACATATGGCGCGCACCTGGAAAACCCTTGACTGGGGCGAAAACGACGTGCCCGCCGACCCGTTCGGCAGCGACGTATAAGCCGCCCGCGATGAGTGATTGGAAAGCCAAACGCTTCTGGAAGGCCGCTGCTGCGCTGGCCTGTGACGGTGGCTTTACCGTGCATCTGGATGCGCGCCCGGTTAAGACGCCGCTGAAGGCGCCACTCGTGGTGCCTACCCTTGCCATGGCGCAGGCGATCGCCACTGAATGGGATGCACAAACCGGGCTGATCAGGCCGCAAACCATGCCGGTGACCCGGGCGGCGAACTCGGCCATCGACAAGGTCATGCCGCAATTTGACGACGTGGCGGCCTTGATCGCGGCTTATGGCGCATCAGACCTGATCTGTTACCGCGCGGAAGGGCCGCAGGCGCTTGTCGCGCGTCACGCGCTTGCCTGGGACCCGCTTCTTGCCTGGGCTGACAGCGCATTGCAGGCACCGCTGAGAGCGACGTCTGGTGTCATGCATGTGCCCCAGCGGGCAGCCAGTCTGGCGCGGTTATCTGCCTGCGTTCAGGGCCTTACACCGTTCCAGCTTGCCGCCTTCCATGATCTTGTGGCGATCAGCGGCTCGCTGGTGCTGGCCTTTGCCACCGCCCACCAACACCTGACCGCCGAACAGGCATGGGCGCTGTCACGGATCGATGAAATCTGGCAGCGCGAGCGATGGGGTCAGGACGACGAGGCCGCGGATCTGGAGGCCATCCGCCGCGCCGCATTTCTGGAAGCCGACCGATTCTATCAATTGTGTGGGTGACAATCTGGCGCCGTGCAGCGCATTGGCCCGGAACGAGCACAGTTGGCAGCCGCAATTCCTTGTAACTAGGCGATTTTGTCACCTATCCCTTGTTTGTCTTGACCTTTCAAAGCGCTTCGGCGGAAAGTAGTAAGTACTTGGGGTTATGCCCCGGCACGTCTTGCTCCAAACCATTGGGGCACAAATAAATCCGTTTGATGACAGACGGAAACTCAGGAAGAGGTAAGAATGAAAAAATTCGCATTATTTGGTGCGCTGACGGTCACTGCACTTGGCGCAGGAATGGCGGCCGCCGGTACACTTGACGATGTCAAAGCGCGTGGCGAGCTGATCTGCGGCACCAACGCAGCTCTCGCAGGGTTTGCTGCACCCGATGCCAGTGGCGTCTATCAGGGTTTTGACGTCGCGATCTGCCGCGCTGTCGCGGCCGCCGTTCTTGGCGACCCGATGAAGGTGAAGTTCGTTCCGACCACCGGTGAAACCCGTTTCACCGCACTGGCTTCGGGCGAAGTTGACATGCTGTCGCGCACCACGACGTGGACCTACAGCCGCGACACCGACCTGAAGTTCACCTTCGTTGGCGTCAACTACTACGATGGCCAGGGCTTTATGGTGAAGAAATCGCTTGGCGTTTCATCGGCCAAGGAACTTGATGGTGCTACGATCTGCATCCAGACCGGCACCACGACAGAGCTGAACCTTGCCGACTACTTCAAGTCGAACAATCTGGCCTACGAGCCGGTTCCGATCAAGGACAACGCCGAAGCGGAACAGCAGTATTCTGCCGGTTCGTGCGACGTCTACACCACAGACGCGTCCGGTCTTGCCGCAACCCGCGCAACTTTCGCCGATGCCTCCGAGCATATCATTCTGCCGGAAATCATCTCGAAAGAGCCGCTCGGGCCATTGGTTCGCCACGGCGATGATCAGTGGGCTGATGTCGTGAAATGGACTTATAACGCGCTGGTCGCTGCCGAAGAATACGGCGTGACATCTACCAACATCGCAGAACTGTCGGCAGCACCGGGTAATAACCCTGAGATCAACCGCCTGCTTGGCACCGAAGGCGAAATGGGCGCGATGATGGGCCTTGATAAAGACTGGGCAAAGCGCGCGATCATGGCGGGCGGCAACTACGGAGAGATTTTCGCTGCTAACATCGGCGAGTCGACCCCGATCGGCCTGGCCCGTGGCCTGAACGCATTGTGGACCCAAGGCGGCCTGCAGTACTCACCACCGTTCCGGTAAATCTAGCCTGGCAAAGGCGCGCTGTAATGGCGCGCCTTTTTTCTAACACCAATACGAAAGATCAGGCAGATCAGATGGCCATTTGGCGCTGGTCGCACAACCCGGAAAACCGGGGGCAAGGCTTGGCAAGACAGGGGGTTTCATGACACTGAATATTGACGCGCCAAAAAGCGGCTTCCGTCTGGGTATGCTGCTTTACGACACACGTTACCGGTCGATCACGATTCAGGTGGTTTTTCTGGCGCTGTTTGTTGCGGTGATGACCTGGCTGGTTCTGAATACGATCCATAACTTTCAGGCTCTGGGCAAAAATTTCAGCTATAGCTACCTTGGCGTCCGCGCCGGGTACGACATCAATCAGATGCTGGTGGAATACAGCAATGACAGCACGCACGGCCGTGCGCTTCTGATCGGTCTGCTGAACACCCTGTTCATGGCGGCAATCTGCTGCGCGCTTGCAACGCTGATCGGTGTTTTTGCCGGTGTGCTGCGGCTATCGAAGAACTGGGTCGTGGCCCGGTTGATGACCGTCTATGTCGAACTGTTTCGCAACGTGCCGGTCCTGCTATGGATCGTGCTGGTCAACGCCATATTCTCTGTCTCGATGCCAGCACCAAATGCTTTCAGGGGCGAAGATGCGACCGCTTCGATGATCTTCGGATCCGTCGCCATCACCAATCGCGGTGTCTATGTGCCAGAGCCGTTGTTCACCCGGTCGCTGGGCAATATCGACATCGGAATATTTCTGATATCGATTGACCTGCTGGCAATTCTTGCTGTCGTGGCGGCAAGCGTCTGGGCCTACCGCCGTGTGCAAAGCAGTGCGACCGTGATCCAGAACGCAACCGGCGTACGACCCGCAACGTTGTGGAAATCGGCGGCAATTCTGGTCCTGCCAAGTCTTGCACTGCTGCTTGCCTTGGGCTTTCACCTTGGCTATCCCGAACTGAAGGGGTTCAATTTCGTCGGCGGCATTCAGGCGCGCACATCGCTGATTGCGCTGTGGCTGGCGCTGTCGATCTACCACGCCACCTATATCGCAGAGGCGGTGCGCGGCGGTATTCTGGCCATCTCACGCGGCCAGACCGAAGCCGCCTATGCCTTGGGCATTCGCCCCGGCCTGACCACCAAGCTGGTGATAATGCCGCAGGCATTGCGCGTCATCGTACCGCCGCTGATCTCGCAATTTCTGTCGATCACCAAGAACACATCGCTTGGCATTGCCGTTGGCTACATGGATCTGCGGTCCACCCTTGGCGGCATCACCATGAACCAGACCGGACGCGAGCTGGAGTCCATGCTGTTGATGATGGCGATCTATCTGACCATCAGCCTGATCATCTCTTTTGTGATGAACCTCTATAACCGCAGCATCAAACTGAAGGAGCGTTGAGATGACCGAGACATCCAGTTTCTACGTTCGTTCTGAAATGATCGCGCAGCAAAAGCCGC
>JANOGW010000044.1:0-59744 GCA_031406155.1 Pseudorhodobacter sp. | reverse complement strand
AAGCATGCACCCGGGTCGATCTCAGGCGAAGGCTGCCGAACAGGCAAGCAGATCACTTGCTCCAAAGGAAAAGACCGCACTCCGGCGGCAAATCCCGCATGCGCAAAACCGCTTGACTAGGACGACCCCGTTACCGAAGTCCTGAACCTAAGACCGCATCTCACCAAGAAATGGGGAGACCACCCTGCCATTCGCTGTAGAAAAAAGATTCGGGCGCAAACGCCATTGCCGCCGGGGCATGGCGTTTGCGTAAACTGCTATGCCAGAAGCTTTAGCAACTCTTGCGCTGCCTCTTTCGAAGATGCCGGATTTTGGCCGGTGATCAGCATTCCATCGACCACGACAAACGAGGCCCAATCGGACCCCTTTTCATATTGCCCGCCGTTGGACTTTAGCATGTTCTCCAGCAAGAATGGTACGATGTCGGTCAGGTTAACGGCAGCCTCTTCGGTGTTGGTGAAGCCGGTGACGCGGCGGCCCGATACCAGAGGCTTACCATCTATTTTGGTATGGCGAAACACAGCCGGGGCATGGCAGACGGCGGCGATTGGGCGGTTGTTGGCTGCAAATGCCTCGATCAGGCGTTTGCTGTCGGCATCTTCGGCCAGATCCCACATCGGGCCGTGGCCGCCGGGATAAAACACGGCGTCGAACCCATCGGCGTTGATGGAAGATAGCACTTCGGTGGTGGCAAGGGCGGCTTGGGCGTCTTTGTCTGCCTTGAAGCGCGCAGTGTCGGCGGTTTGTGCGTCGGCGGCATCGCTTTTGGGGTCAAGTGGCGGTTGACCTCCTTTGGGTGAGGCCAAAGTGATATCCGCACCAGCGTCTTTCAGAACGTAGTAGGGGGCGGCAAATTCTTCGAGCCAGAAACCGGTTTTTTCGCCGGTTTCGCCTAGTTTGTCATGCGATGTCAGAACCATTAGTACTTTCACAGGTGCATTCCTTTTATCAAGTTGTTGGGGGGCCGACGCGGATAACGCGCTTGCCGAAGTTGTCGCCGTTCAGCAGGCCGATGAACGCTTGGGATGCGTTTTCTAAGCCGTCGGTGATGTCTTCACGGTATTTGATGCGGCCGGTTTCGACCCACGCCGCCATTTCCTTGGCAAAAGCGGGAAACAGCGGGGCGAAATCGTCGAAGATGATGAAGCCACGGATGGTGATTTGCTTGCGCAGGATGACGCCCAGCAGCCAGTTCAGGCGATCGGGCCCGTCGGGCAAACCGATGGCATTGTACTGCGAGACGATGCCACAGACGGGCACACGCGCACGTAGGTTCAGTTGCGGCAGGACGGCATCCAGAACTGCGCCGCCGACGCTTTCGAAATAGATGTCGATGCCTTTGGGTGTGGCCGCTTTCAGTTGGGCCGCAAGGTCGCCTGCCTTGTGATCGATGCAGGCGTCAAAGCCTAATTCATCAACCGCGTAGGCGCATTTTGCCGGGCCACCCGCGATCCCAATCACGGTGCACCCATGATTTTGCCGATCTGGCCGACAGTGGCGCCGACCGGCCCGGTCGCGGCAGCCACGACGATGGTTTCGCCAGACATTGGTTTGCCGATTTCGTTGAGGCCAGCCCACGCGGTAAAGCCCGGCATTCCCAGAATACCCAGTGCCCACGACGGATGCGTGGGCGCGCGACCCAAGGGGGTGACGCCTTGGCCGTCGGACAGCGCGTAGTCTTGCCAGCCATTGTAGCCAAGCACCCAATCGCCAGCCGCAAAACCTGCCACGTGCGATGCCGCCACCTGCGCCACCGTGCCGCCGACCATAACGTCGCCGATTGCAACGGGTGGTGCGTAGGATGGCCCATCGCTCATCCGACCGCGCATATACGGGTCCAGCGACAGGTGTTCGGTGCGCAAAAGCATCTGGCCGGGCAACGGAACTGGTATGTCATCGGTGACCAACCGCATCGTTTCGGACGTTGGCTGACCCTTGGGTCGTACGGCCAAAACCAGTTTGCGATTAACAGTTGACGTCTGTGCCATGAAATCGCCCCTTTTCGGGTCAGGCTGCGTTTTATTCGTGCGCGGACGGTTCAACGCTGCCGATCAAAGGCGATGAAGAAGTGGTCGCCCAATTCTGGCTGGCGGTCTTTGAGGATCGCCGATTTCAGCATCTCGATCCCGAAGGTAAGGCTGGAACTGGTTGACACCCACACCGATGCCTGTTCCATCGCCAGTCGCAACAGCCGGACTTTGGCGTCGCGGCGACCGCCTTCGAACCATGCAGCGCTGGCGAATGACCATAACTCGTCCAGTTTGGCTTCATCGTCCGACACTGACAGCCGCCCCGAAATGCAAGCCTGAAAGGCACCATCTGGGCTGACGAGGCAGAATTGTGTCATGCGCGATGGCAAGATTGCCTGAACGAGGTCGGTATCCGCCGAACTGATAAACCAGATCGCCTGATCGGCGCGGTCCATGTGATGCGACATGGGTTGCATGTGCTGGCCCACGCCTTCGATGCCCAACATGCCAAAGCGAAGCTGTTCTGCTTGATAAAACAAGGTGTCCAGATGGTCGGTATCGGCTGGTCTGCCATCGGTAAATGTCGTGTCGGGCATCGAACCCTCCTGCGCATGAGATTTGTTGTGATCATTCATATAACGCCCGGCAGTCGTTCCGGTTCCCGGCGAACTTGATGTCGATGTTAAAATGCGGCGCAACGGGCGGTGGAACGTGTTGCCGAGGGCAAACCGACAAAGCTATGCCCGGTGGTGCGGTGCGCTGGTCAACCAAAGGCGCGCTATTCGTGCTGCTGGTGGAACGAATAGGACCGTGTTCGGGATCGCTGGATTAGCTGACGGCAGCGGAGGCTGCCAGCTTTGTCTTGCGTGTGGAGCGTACAAATGCTGCGACGAATACCGCTGTCAGGATCAGGATCACCGTCGGTGCAGGGGCCGAGTCGAGGTGGAAGCTGAGGTAGACCCCTGCAAATCCTGAAAACAACGTGACAGCCACCGCAGCCATCAGCATCCTGTCAAACTGCTTGGTCACCAGAAACGCAATCGCGCCCGGTGCAATCAGCAGGCCGATGGACAGAATGATGCCCACCGCCGACAGCGTGGCCACGATGGTCAGGGATATCATGGCCAGCAAGCCATAGTGCAATCCACGCACCGGCAGACCTACAGCCTGCGCCTGAATGGGGTCGAAAGCGTGCAGCATGAAGTCACGGCGCTTGGCCAAAATGACGGCAGTAACCGCCGCCGCGATCAGGGCGGCCGTCCACAAATCCTGCGCGCCAACCCCCAGCATGTTGCCAAACAGGATATGGTCAAGATGCACATCCGTGCTGATCTTGGTATAAATCACGATGCCAAGCCCGAACATGCCCGAAAACACGATGCCCATCACCGTATCTTGTTTCACCCTGCTGTTTTCTTTCAGAAAACCGGTCGCCAATGCACAGAACATGCCCGCACAGAATGCGCCGATTATCAGCGGGATATGCAGAAGGTACGCCAAGACTACGCCCGGCAGCACCGCGTGGCTGATCGCGTCACCCATCAGCGACCAGCCCTTCAGCACCAGATAGCACGACAGCAGCGCCATCGGCACCGAGATCATCGCCATGATGGCGAAGGCATTCATCATGAAAGCGAACTGGAACGGCTGGGTCAGAGTGTCGATCATGGTGCCTCCTCCAGCACTCCGGCGGCGCGGCAGCGGGCGGCAATGTAGCCGTGTTTTGGCGCAAGGAAAAACGCCAGCAGAAAGATCACCGTTTGCAAGCAGACGATCAATCCGCCCGTGGCTCCATCAAGAAAAAAGCTGAGGTAGGCCCCGACAAAGCTGGTGATCGACCCTATGGCCACGCTCAGCATCAGCAGGCGGGGGAAGCGGTCGGTCAAAAGATAGGCGGTAGCCCCGGGCGTGACCACCATGGCGATCACCAAAAACGCACCCACAGTTTGCAGGGCCGCGACGCAGCAGGCCGACAGCAAGGTGAAAAACACCACCTTCAAAAGGCCGGTGTTGATGCCCATCGATCGCGCGTGGTTTTCGTCAAAGAAGGTCACCATCAGGTCTTTCCATTTGGCCAGCAGCACCGTCAACGACACAAATCCGATGATCGCCAGTTGCAGCGTATCGCCCGGCGTGATCGCCAGGATATTGCCCATGGTGATGGTCTGCACCGAAACCGACATCGGCGACAATGACACCATGAACAGCCCAAGCCCGAAGAACGAGGTGAAGATCAGCCCGATGATCGCGTCTTCTTTCAGGCCGGATCGCTGGTTCAAAAACAGCATCGCCCCCGCTGCCAGTCCGCCCGCTACGAACGCCCCCAGCGCGAATGGCAGGCCCAGCATATAGGCCCCGGCCACCCCGGGCACGATGGAATGGCTCAGCGCGTCGCCGATCAGCGACCAGCCTTTCAGCATCAGGTACACCGACAGAAACGCGCAGACCCCCCCCACAAGGGCGGAAACCCACATCGCATTGGTCATGTAATTGTATTGAAACGGTAAAAGAAGGGCTTCGATCATGACGCTCCTTCTTTCGCGGCGGGCCTGTCATAGATCACGAACGGCTTTTCATCATCGGTGAACACCGACACACTGCGTGCGTCATCGTCGTCATGCAGATCGGCGCCGCCCAGCACGAAATGCCGCAGCACGCCGCCAAAGGCCAGTTCAAGATTTTCGCGGGTAAAGGTGGTTTCGGTGGGCCCGTAGGCCAGCACGGTGCCCTTGACCAGCACGGCGCGATCACAGAATTCAGGCACCGAGCCAAGGTTGTGGGTCGAGACCAGCATCACGCGGCCCTCGTCGCGCATCTCGCGCATCAGGGCGATGATCGCGTCTTCGGTCTGCACATCGACGCCGGTGAAAGGTTCGTCCAGCAAGATCACTGTGGCATCTTGCGCCAACGCGCGCGCCAGAAACACCCGCTTGCGCTGACCACCCGACAACTCGCCTATCTGGCGTTTGCGGAAATCGGTCATGTTAACGCGAGCGAGCGCGGTGCTGACTGCGGCATGATCGGCAGCGCCGGGAATACGGAAAAACCCCATGTGGCCATAGCGTCCCATCATCACCACGTCTTCGACCAGCACCGGAAACGTCCAGTCCACTTCTTCGGCCTGCGGCACATAGGCGATCAGATTCCCTTTCAGCGCATCCTTGACCGACTGCCCAAGCACTTTGATCTGGCCCCTGGCCACCGGCACAAAGCCCATGATCGCCTTGAAGATCGTCGATTTTCCCGCGCCATTCACCCCGACCAGCCCCGTGATCGATCCTAAGGGCACCGTGAAACTGGTGTCCCGCAGGGCGGTCTGGCCATTGCGGTAGGTGACGAACACACCCGTCGCAGCAATACCGGGAGCGACTGTCATCGGAGCGGTTCCGGACGGGCGTGGCAGCGGTTCATGGCGTTAACCCATTTACGATGGTTTGCGAGGTGACACGCAACAAGTCGATATAGGTCGGCACCGGACCGTCCGCCTCGGTCAGGCTGTCGACATAAAGAACCCCGCCATAGGCTGCACCAGTCTCGCGAGCGACTTGTTTGGCCGGGTCCTGACTGACGGTACTTTCACAGAATATGGCCGGAATGCTGTTGTCGCGCACGGCATCAATCACCTTGCGTACTTGCTGTGGCGTGCCCTGCGCATCGGCGTTGATCGGCCAAAGATACAGCTCTTTCATCTGGAAATCGCGGATCAGATAGCTGAACGCGCCTTCACATGTTGCCAGCCAGCGCCGGTCTTCTGGCACGGCCAATACAGCTTCGCGCACCGGGGCAATGGCCGCTGTGATTTCGGCCTTATAGGTTTCAGCATTCGTGGCGTAGATCGCAGCATTGCCGGGGTCATGTTCGGACAGGGCATCGCGGATGTTGTCAACATAGATGATTGCGTTTTCGAGGCTCATCCAGGCATGCGGGTTCGGCTTGCCGGAATACTCGCCCTCGGTGATCCCCATCGGCACGACGCCTGCCGTCAGCGTGGCGCTGGGAACATCCGTCAGGTTGGTGAAGAACTGCTCGAACCACAATTCCAGATTAAGCCCGTTCCACAAGATCAGATCGGCATCCTGCGCGCGGATGATATCGCCGGGGGTCGGTTCATAGCCGTGAATTTCGGCCCCCGCCTTGGTGATGGATGTTACAACCGCCGCATCCCCCGCCACGTTGCGGGCCATATCTGCGATGATGGTAAAGGTGGTCACAACCTTGAATTCATCGCTTTGGGCGGCTGCGGACGTGGCAAGCAAAAACGCGCCAGCCATACCCGTCAACAAACTGCGCAAAAGTGATTTCATCATTGCGTGTCTCCACCCGGTTTTGCCGCCAGCATCCTGAGTATGAGAAGCACTTGCAAGTGTAAACAAAAATGATAATCATTCGCAAACACAGTCTGAAGCTGAGAATGGTAAGCAGGTATGACCACGACAGAGGCGGATCACCAGACCGGAAAACTGGCGGCTGAATTGCGGCTGGCGGGGTTGCGGGTAACCGCACAACGCATCGGCGTGTTGCAGGTGATATCTGAAACCGAAGATCATCCGGATGTGGAAGAGCTTTACCGTCGCGCGAGGGCGGCCGACCCAAAGACATCCATCGCAACCGTCTATCGGACCGTAGCCGCGTTAGTGCAGGCAGGAATGGTCCAGCGCCACGTCTTCGAAGGGGCAAGTGCTCGGTATGAAAGGGTAGACAAGCGTCATCACGACCATATCGTCGATCTGGATACCGGCGAAATTGTGGAGTTTCAGTCGGACCGGATTGAACAGTTGCAATCAGAAATTGCGGCCCGAATGGGGTATGACGTGATCCATCATCGGCTGGAACTCTATTGCCGTCGCCGGCAGGCCTGACCAGGGTGCTGGGGCAGGGCAAAGTCCGCAATCGCAAGGCACCCGGTCTCTTTTTCCGAAAGCGGATGCCTTAACCGTTTAGCGCCTTGACCTATTTTAAATGGTTGACCTTCGGCATGCCATAGACCGGCGTCGGGATGCCGGCCTGTCTGGCCTTCAGTTGCAGGGACAGGAACTGCGAATAGTGCCTTGACTGGTGCAGGTTGCCGCCATGAAACCACAGCGCCTGTTGCTGGGTCGGCTTCCACATGTTGCGCAACTCGCCTTCCCATGGCCCCGGGTCCTTGGCCGTGCCGGACCCCAGGCCCCAACACTTGCCTACCTTGTCTGCCACCTCCTTGCTGATCAGATCGGCCGCCCAGCCGTTCATCGAGCCGTAGCCGGTGGCGTAGATCACCAGATCGGCGGGCAGATCGGTGCCATCCTTCAACACCACCGATGTCGCCGTCAGATGGCTGACATCCGAGCCCGACTTCAGCTTGATCTTGCCGTCGATGATCAACTGGCTTGCGCCGACATCGATATAATAACCCGAGCCACGGCGCAGATATTTCATGAACAGGCCGGAGTCGTCCTCGCCATAGTCCAGCATGAAACCGGCCTTCTCCAGTGCTTGGTAGAAGGCTGCATCCTCGGCGCGGATCGTGTCGTAGACCGGCTTCTGGAACCCCGCCAGCAGGGCATAGGGCACCGAGGCAAAGGTCATGTCGGCCTTGTTGGTTGTCACGCCTGCCGCGACCGCTTCTTCGGAATAAAGCGATCCCAGCCCGTGTTTCATCAGCGGGTCCGACCGCACAATATGTGTGCTGGACCGTTGCACCATGGTGACATCAACGCCCCCTTCCCAAAGGGCGGCACAGATATCATGCGCGGAATTGTTCGATCCGATCACCACCACCTTTTTGCCGCGCCAGGCATCGGGGCCGGTGTGTTGGCTGGAATGTTGCTGCGCGCCCGCAAAGATGTCTTGCCCCGGAAAGACCGGAACATTGGCTTTGGCCGACATGCCGGTTGCCAGCACCAGATGCTTGGGGCGCAGCACGACATCCTTGCCGTCACGGGTAACATGCACCACCCATTCGCCCGCCGCTGCATCGTAGCTGGCAGAGGTTGCCGGGGTGGAAGCCCAGTAGTTCAGCTCCATCACCTTTGCATACATCTCCAGCCAGTCGCCGATCTTGTCTTTGGGGGCAAAGACCGGCCAGTTCGGCGGGAAAGGCAGATAGGGCAGGTGGTCGTACCAGACCGGATCATGCAGGCAAAGGGACTTGTAGCGATTGCGCCAGCTGTCGCCCGCACGGGCGTTCTTTTCGACCACGATGGTGGGCACATCCAACTGCCGCAGCCGGGCCGCCAGCGCGATGCCGCCCTGACCGCCGCCGATGATCACCACATAGGGCTGGGTGGTATGGCCAAGGTTCGCGGCCTCGTCAACGCGCGCTTCGGCCCATGTCTTGCGATGGGCATCGGCCCCATGCACGACCCCGCGTGGGCGCGTGGTGCCTTGATGTTCCTCATGGCCCTTCAGTTCCTTCAGCGAGGTCAGCAATGTCCAGATCTTGCCGCTCCGGATACGGATGTGGCCGTACCCCCGCCCGGTTGCCGTTTCAAACTCGATCCAGGCCTGCTCAAACCCGCCCGCATCCTCACCGGTCTCGCCCGTCGCGATGCGAAAGCCACTTGGGCGTGCCTGTGCAAGCTGTGCGTCAAGCATCGTCTTGATGGCGACACCGCCCTCTTGCGTGACGATGTTCCAGGTAAAGCTGACCAGATCGCGCCAATAGCCATCCGGTTCGAAACAGGCCGTCGCCGCCGCCGTGTCACCTTGCTCCAGCGCGCGCCCGAAACGTTGAAGCACCGCCAGCACCTTATCGTCAGCGGTCGTTGCCTGTATATCAGCCATCGTTGTCTCCCCTCCCAAGTAGGCGCTATGCGCGGCGCAGATGCTCTGTGTCAGCAGTCAGGATGAATGCTTAAGATGCGCCTTGCCCGGTCGATAGGTCATGATCCTGCCACTGAACGCTGCAGGATTGCATCTTCCAAATCAAAAATCACGCGGTAAGTGCCGCGTCAGCGCCTCAGGTCAAAGCGATCAACGTATCGAGGAACCGAGAGAACAACTCTCCTTGCGAGTTGATGCGCAACTTCGCGTAGATGTTGCGCCGGTGAATGCGGGCAGTTCCGGGTGAGATACCTAAAAGCTGTCCGACCGACTCGGCTGAGTGGCCTTTGAGCGTGAACTCCACCACCTCGCGTTCGCGCGGGGTCAGGATACCATCGCCAAAGCTGCTGAAGACATAGGCCACTCGGTGCTGAAGCCCCTGATGCCCCGCTGCCCCGCCATCTTCGCCAAACTTGTGGGGCAGACTGGCCCATTGCCGACGCGCGACTGCAGCCACCATTGGAAACATCGCCGCCAGCGCCACGAATTCCTTTTGCAAGAACGGCTTTTCGGCGCGCATCAGTGACAACACGACGGTCGCCCCGTTCGGCAAATCCACGACGTAGCCGATTTCCTCGGCAAGCCCGGTCTGGACGTAATAGTTGCGGAAGTATTCGCCCTGATAAAACCGGTCGGGTGCAATGTCGCGCAACCGATAAAGCCCGGGAGCGGCCGGTCGGATTGCTGCTTGGTAAAACGGGTCCAGAAGATACGGCCCCGCCTGATAATCAGTCACGAAGATGCGCCGTTTGCCCTGTGGAAAATCGTCGTGCAAGTCGATAGGGCAGGCGGTTCCCTGATATCCGAACATCACAGTGAAGGTGAACGGTGCCACCTGGCGCAGCAGTTCGACCAGCGTTTTGGGAAGGGCGGGGGTTTCCAGTGCGGCCACGACGGCGGCCATCGATGATGCCCAACTCGTTGGGGTCAAGTCACTGCACCCGAATGCGTGGATATCCCATTTGTGATATATACAGCCATTGGATTGTTTCCTACGATTTGGAGTGTTTCATAGGATATGCACGACCTTATGCAAAGTTCCTTCGACAATCCCGACGCGGGTGTGGGACGTGACAGCCCAACCATCGCCGGGTTTCGCGAAGCGACGAAGCGGTATGGCGAGGTGCTGGCCGCAGATGCGCTGAACCTTGATATTGCGCGGGGGGAGTTTCTGTCGTTCCTTGGCCCGTCCGGTTGCGGCAAGACCACAGCGTTGCGGATGCTTGCGGGCTTTGAGGTGCCGACAAGTGGCGACGTTTATCTGGACGGCCAGAAGGTGAACGAGGTGCCGGCTTATCGCAGGCCGGTCAACATGGTATTTCAGCACTATGCGCTGTTCCCCCACTTGAGTGTCGCCAACAACATTGCCTACGGACTTATTCAGCGTCGCCCACGGCCGGACCGCGCCAAAGTTGCCCGCAAGGTTGACCGGGCGCTGGAGATGGTGCGCCTTCCCGGCTTTGGCGCGCGCCACATCTGGGAAATGTCCGGCGGCCAGCAGCAGCGCGTGGCGCTGGCCCGCGCTATCGTGAACGAACCCAAGCTGTTGCTGCTGGACGAGCCGCTTGCCGCCCTTGACCGCAAGCTGCGGCGTGAAATGCAGATCGAATTGCAGACCCTGCAGCGGCAGCTTGGCATCACCTTCGTCCTTGTCACGCATGATCAGGAAGAGGCGCTGTCGATGTCCGACCGCATCTGCATCATGCGCGGTGGCAGGATTGTGCAAACAGGGTCGCCAAACGCGCTTTATGATTTGCCGATCAGCCGCTATGTCGCCGACTTTGTGGGCAAGTCAAATTTCATCGACGGGATCTTCTCGGCAGGTTCCGGCCCAACCGGGCAGGTCACGACGCCCTCCGGCCAGCAATTCACCGGGCGCAGAGCCGCGCCTTTGATGCAAGGTGCCAAGGCCACGCTGAGCATCCGCCCTGAGCAGATCGAGCTGACACACAGCGCGCGCGCCGGGGCCGAGCCGGTTACTGTCATCAACCGGATCTTTCTGGGCGAGCATACCGAATATCTGGTCCGGCACGCGGTTCTGGGCGATCTTCTTGTGCTCGTGGCGCGTCAACCCGAGGCAACCGAAGGCAGCTTCGCGCCCGCCGATGCGGGCTTCATCGGATGGGCCCCGGACGCGGCCCTGATACTTGAACAGGACTAATCAGAAGCAACCAAATGGGGAGACTTTGACAATGACAGACAAGATCGACCACATCTCGCGCCAGAAGTTCATGGAAGAACTTCGGCGCTACCACAAAGGCTCGGTATCACGCCGTCACTTCCTTGGCGTGACTGGCCTTGGGGCCGCAACGGCCGTGCTTGGTGCCGCCATGCCGGGCCTTCGCCCGGCCTTTGCCCAAGCCAGTATCGGCGACCGTGCGATCCTTGCAACCTGGCCGAACTATCATGACGCAGCCAACTTCGATGCTTTCACCGCAGCAACCGGTGCTGCTGTGCAGGTCAACGTCTTCGGGTCCAACGAAGAGATGCTTGCAAAACTGCAGGCCGGCGGCAGTGGCTGGGACGTGTTCGTGCCGACGAACTACACGATCACCACCTATGTCGAGCAAGACCTGATCGAGCCGCTGGATATGGCGCTGCTGCCGAACTTTGATGCCGCCAGCTTTGACGAAAGGTTTGCAGGGCCGGGAACGGTGGATGGCAAGGTTTACGCCGTGTCCAAGAACTGGGGAACCACCGGATTTGCGGTTAACACGAACAACACGGGCGGCACGACGCCAACCACATGGAAGGAGTTTTGGGATCTGACCCAGACCACTTTCACAGGCCGCACCATGGTACATGACTACCAGCTGACAACCATCGGCAACGCCCTGAAATACTTCGGCTACTCGTTCAACTCGATCGACCCCGCCGAACTTGCCGAAGCCGAAAAGCTGCTGATGGCCGCCAAACCGCACCTTTTTGCGATCAGTTCGGACTATCAACCCTCGATGCGGTCGGGCGATGCCTGGATGACGATCTGCTGGACAGGTGACGGCAAGCAGTTGAACCGTGACATGCCTGAAATTGCCTATGTTCTGGGCAAGGAAGGCGGCGAGTTGTGGTCGGACTTCTACGCAATCCCCAAAGGTGCGCCACACCGCGACGCGGCTTACGCGCTGATCAACTTCCTGCTGACACCCGAGGTCAATGCGAAAGAAGCATTGTTCCACGGCTACCCGGTGGCCGACGCACGCGTCAACGCGCTGTTGCCGCCTGAGGTTCTGAACGACCCGATCCTGTATCCTGCAGCTGACTTGCTGAACGCGTTGGAATTCGGCGCGGCGGCCACGCTGACCGACCCGAACCGGGCCGAACTGATGGCGCGGTTCAAGTCGGCATAGAGTAATGCAGCGGCGGCATTCGATGTGGCTTCTTCTCGCTCCGGCGGGGGTGTGGTTTGCAGTCATGTTGGTGCTGCCGCTGTGCTTTGTGCTGGTGTTCAGCTTTGGGATGCGGGCGCCTGCCGGCGGCTACGTCCCCGCCTTCACGCTTGAGCAATATGCCAATCTTCCCGCAAGGTGGACGGCATTTCGCAACACTCTGACGCTGGCCCCATTGGGCACGGTTCTGTCCTTACTGATCGCCTATCCGCTAGCCTATTTCCTTGCCATGCGCGCTGACCCGACATGGCGTACCATGCTGCTTATTCTTGTGATCGTGCCATTCTGGACGTCGATCCTGATCCGCAGTTACGCGTGGATCTTCATCCTCGGCGGTCAAGGATTGCCCGCACTGATCGACTGGCTGGGTTTGGGCACTATCCGCCTGATCAACACCCCCTTCGCGGTGCTGACCGGCATCGTCTATGGCTATTTGCCGCTGATGGTCTTGCCGATATACGTCAGCCTCGAACGCCTGGACAAAAGCCTGCTTGAGGCTTCAGCCGACCTCGGCGCACCGCCATTGCGAAGTTTTCTGCAAGTCACCGTGCCCCTGTCTTTGCCGGGGGTGGCCACTGGCTGCATGCTGGTTTTCATTCTGCTGATGGGCGAGTTCCTGATCCCTGCCATGCTGGGCGGTGGAAAGGTATTCTTCATCGGCAACGCGCTGGTCGACCTGTTCTTGCAGTCCCGCAACTGGGCTTTCGGTGCTGCCGTGGCGGTCACCTTGGTGGTGATCATGCTGGTTACAGTCACGTTTTACATGTGGCTGATGCGGCGTTTTGGCGGCACCCGCGACGATGTGTCGTTGATGTAGGGAAACCAGATGCGCCTTTATGCCCTAGCCGTCTATCTGTTCCTTTACCTGCCAATCGTGGTCATTGCGATTTTCAGCTTTAACGCAGGCCGCCATGCCAGCCAGTTCACCGGCTTTTCCACCCAGTGGTATGGCAAAGCCCTGTCGAACCCGTTTGTGATGGAGGCGCTGTGGACCAGTTTCATCGTCGCCCTGTGCTCGGCGCTGATCGCAAGCATGTTCGGCACCATGGCCGCACTTGCACTGCAGGGCATGAAGGGGCGGGTGCGCATGGTCGCTGACGCGCTGATCTATGTGGCCGTCATGGTACCCGGCATCGTGATTGGTATCGCTACTTTGATCGCCCTCGTGACGCTGTTCGGCTGGATCAATCCGCTGCTGGTACGGCTTGCCCCCGAAGGTCAGGCACCGCAACTTGCCATGGGCTATGGCTCGCTGATTGCCGCGCATACGTTGTTCTCGATGGCGCTTGTCATAATCATCCTGCGGGCCCGGTTGGCAGGCATGGACCGCGGGCTGATGGAGGCATCGGCCGACCTTTATGCCCCCCCGCTGGCGACGTTCCGTCAGGTGACCCTGCCTCTGATCTTTCCCGGCATTCTGGCGGGCTTTCTGCTCAGCTTCACATTCAGCTTTGACGATTTCATCATCGCCTTCTTCGTTGCTGGGTCTGAGACGACCCTGCCGATCTACGTCTTCTCTTCGATCCGGCGCGGTGTCACGCCCGAGATCAACGCCATCGGCACCATGGTGCTTGCCGTATCGCTGCTGCTTCTGGTCACGGCACAACTCATCTTGCGCCGCGGCACCAGAAAGGCAGGGCATTGATGCTACTTCAAGGGCGGGTTGCATTCCTGACGGGGGCGGGTTCGGGTATCGGGCGCGCCGGTGCCATCGCCCTTGCGCGCGAGGGTGCGATGGTAACAGTCACCGATCTGGACGGCGCGCGTGCCATGGCGGTCGCTGACGAGATCAGGGCCAATGGCGGGCGGTCTGATGCGATTGCGCTTGATGCGGCAGATGAGGCGGCGGTCATCGCTGCCGTTGACCGGGTGGCGGCGGGCGGTCGCCTCGACATTCTGCATTCCCACGTCGGCATCCAGATCCCCGGACGCCTGACCGATGTGACCTGCGACGACATGGATGCCTCGTGGCGCTTGAATGTGCGCGCGCACTTCATCGCGGCGCGCGCGGCGATGACACATATGCGCCCGCAACGTGCAGGTTCGATCATCATCACGGCATCAAATTCAGGCGCGCAGTTTGACCGCGGCATGATCACCTACACCACGACCAAGCATGCGGTCATCGCCATGGCCCGCCAGATCGCCGCCGATTACGCAGGCGACAACGTGCGATGCAACGCGCTTTGCCCGGGCTTTGTAGACACGCCGTTCAACACAGGTTTCGAGACGCAAATGGGCGGGCGAGCCAAACTTGAAACGTATGTCGGAACATCGATTCCGATGCGACGCTGGGCCACGGTCGAAGAAATATCGGCAAGCATCGTGTACCTTGCCTCTGATCAATCCAGTTTCATGACCGGGCACGCCTTGGTCGTCGATGGTGGCGAGTGCATTTAAAACTCTGTACTCCTCGGTGTCACATGTCTGTCAAGATGGGGGTTGAAGTGCCTCTTGCTTAGGCGACTTCCCTTGTCAGATGGCTGCAGGCCGCGCTGACGTGGCGATGGTCAGAACCGCAGCAGCCGCCGACCAGCCGAAGGTTCGGCAGATATCGTCCGAAGGCACCGTAGAAATGCCCGAACTCCACAGGGTCGCCATCATCAAGCGCGGTGGCGACGTCCAGTTCGGCATGGCTGAGGCGAGAGGCATTCGCCCGGATACCGCCGATGCGGTCGCGCATCTGGCCATTCAACTCGCGGGCGAAATGGGTCGGATGGGCGCAGTTCACCATGTAGAACAGCGCGCTGCCGCCGGTCGCCGCTTCCGTCTCGGCCAGCGCATCATGCAGCGGCTGGCCCGACGGCAGGCTGCCGTCCACCTCGACAGTGAACGACAGCACATGCGTCAACCCGGCTGCCTTTGCCGCACGGGCGATGCCGACGGCCTCGCCGACATGGGTCATGGTCACTGCGGTGACCATATCAACCCCGGCCCCGGCCAGCGCCTGCACCTGCGGGCGATGTATCGCCTCGGCCTGATCGGCGGTCAGCACAGCGTCGATGCGATAGCCGTCGCCCGAAGGCCCGATAACGCCGTTGACGATAATCGGAAAGCCCGCCGTCGCATGGGCATCGCGCAAGGACAACGCAAAGGCAGCGGCGCGGCCGTTCACGGCACGGAGTGCTGCTTCGTCAAGGCCAAGCGCCGTCGCCCAGCCCATGTTCGCGCGCCACGTCACAGTATCGAGCACGAAGCCAGCGCCTGCATTCTTTGCAATTTCAAGGTAGCAGCCGAAGTAGCGGTCAAGCGCCGCGCGCCCCTCGGCGCTGTCAATCAGAACGAACGAGGCGAAATGCGGCAGATCAATACCTTCGTGAAAGATCATGCAGGTTTCAAGCCCGCCATCGGCAAGAAAGACCTTGTCGGATGTTATAAGCTGGTTCAGTGCGGTGTCGGTCATCATGGTTCGCTCCATAAGAGTATGGGTCAGCCTTTCAAGCCCAATACTACCATTTCCGTGGCAAATGCGATACGGCCATGGGCATGAGTGGACACTACATTGCCGCCGATCTTTGCCAGCCACAGGCGTTTAAGCTGCGCGCGGCAAACCCGGCGCGGTTCGGTTTGACTGCCATAGCGGCGCGGAAATGGCGCGAGCGGTTCTGCACCGACAGTGCAGAGCCTGAAGCCGGCTGGACGCCGGGTTCGGTGCGGCCATGGCGCAGTGGCACCCGGGGCCGCGAGGACGTTCGTGCGCTGCCAGCCCAATGCGGCCCAATCCAATCGGTCCGGGAAAGTTGACGTGGGTCTGGATGGGGCATAACGTTATTGCAACGGTTGTGCCGTATTGACGTTCATGGAAGGCCGGGGCGTGCGATCATTGCCTGCGTTTCGGTCAAGCCGGGCGCGTCATTTTGTCGATCTGACGAAGCCGCGCGTGATGGCGCTTGCGGTCTTCACGGCGTTGGTGGGTATGGCGATCGCCCCCGGAGATATCACGCTTGCGCAAGCGGTTGTTTCGATTGCCGCCATTGCGCTTGGTGCGGGGGCCGCCGGCGCGCTTAACATGTGGTATGATGCGCCCATTGATGCGTTAATGGCGCGGACGTCGGTGCGGCCGATACCAGCCGGACGTGTCACGGCCAACGAGGCGCTGGCGTTCGGGCTGGTCCTTGCGGTGGTGTCAGTCGGGGTGCTGGCATTGTCAGCGAACGCGCTGGCGGCGGCACTTTTGGCGGCGACGATCCTGTTCTACAGCGTCGCCTACACGATGTGGCTGAAATACGCGACGTCGCAGAACATCGTGATTGGCGGTGCTGCCGGTGCGTTGCCGCCAGTCATTGGCTGGGCTGTGGTCACGGGCACGCTCGACTGGCAGGCGGGGTTGCTGTTCCTGATCGTGTTTCTGTGGACACCGCCGCATTTCTGGGCGCTGGCACTGCTGAAGTCCGCAGATTATGCGGCGGCCCGGATACCGATGCTGCCGAATGTTGCTGGTGAGGTGGTGACCCGGCGGCATATCTTTGCGTATGCGGTGCTGCTTGCACCGGTTGGCGTGGCACCCTGGGCCTTGGATATGGCTGGGGTGGGCTACGGTGTTCTTGCCTTGGTCCTGGGGGCCGAGTTGCTGCGTCGGGCCTGGACGGTGCTGCGGACCCCGGTCGAAGTATCCCGGGCACCGGCGAAGGCTCTGTTTATGTTCTCAATCGTGTATCTTTACGCGATCTTTGCCGCACTTTTGATCGACGCAGCGATCCGCTATCTGGCGACCTGAGGCTTTGATCCTGCTTCAGGGTTCCGCGAAAACCGTGTCGCGGGTGACGAAGGTATAGTCAGACTCCGCCGTCATGATGCCAAGGAACACCAGCACGGCGATCGGCGGCAGCAGGATGGCGAAACTCAGTGCCAGACGCTCCCACGCCATGTGCATGAAGACGGCGACAATAAGGCCAGCCTTCAAGAGCATGAAGAGCAGGATCAGTGACCAGCGCAGTAGCCCCTCAAGACCCGCATAGTCGACGAAGTAGGAAAACGCGCTGAGTACGAACAGCAGGCCCCAGACGGTGAAGTACAGCTTCAGCGGGTGCTGCTGCCCCTCGGTGTGGGCTGCCGCCTGTTCGATTGCATGGTTTGCCATGACTGCCCCCTACCAGAGATAGAAAAATGCGAAGATGAACACCCAGACGAGATCGACGAAGTGCCAGTAAAGACCCATGATCTCGACCGCCTCATAGTCGCCAGCGCCGCTTTTCAGCCAGGATCGGCCGGGCTTGTCGAAATCGCCGCGCCAGATCTTTGTGGCGATGATCAGCAGGAACAGCACCCCGATCGATACATGGGTGCCGTGGAAGCCGGTGATCATGAAGAAGCTTGCGCCGAACTGTTCGGCACCGAACGGGTTGGACCAGGGCCGCACCCCTTCGCTGATCAGTTTGGTCCATTCGAACGCCTGCATGCCTACGAACGTGGCCCCCAGAAGGGCGGTCAGGTACATCAGCGCCGCTGTCGCCTTGCGCGCACGGGCATAGCCGCAACGGACCGCCATCGCCATGGTGCCGCTGGACGAGATAAGCACGAACGTCATGATCGCGATCAGCAGCAGTGGCAGGTCAGTGCCGCCGATATGCAGCGAGAAGACCTTGCTGGCGTTCGGCCATTCGGACTGGGTCGACATTCGCGCCGACATATAGCTCAGCAGAAAGATGCTGAAGATGAATGTGTCGCTGAGCAGGAAGATCCACATCATCGCCTTGCCCCACGAGACGCGCTTGAAGGCGCGCTGGTCCGAGCTCCAGTCGGCGACAATTCCTTCCAGCCCGTCGGGCCGCGTGGAGTCTAATGCGCTTTCAGCCATGGCGGTTCCTCATGTCAACAGGCCGCGACAGATGTCGACGAACTGGTTTGCCCAACCCAGGAACAGGACGAGCAGGCCAGCCCAGATGATCAGCAGAAAATCCCAGTAGGTGGCGCAGAGGCCGAGGCCTAGCGTCAGTCGGTCAGGATCGGCCCGGCTCCGCGTCGCAACCAGACCGAGGGCCCCGAGGCCGCCCAGGATGTGAAGGCCGTGCAGCCCGCTTAGGATGTAGAAAAAGCTTGCCGCTGGGCCAGTCGTCAACCCATCGCCGCCCATGGCCATCTCGCGCCAGGCCAGAAGCTGGCCGATCAGAAACCCCGTTGTTGCCAGCCCTGCGATCATTGCGGCGCGGCGCAGGCCGGGCCCATCGCCGCGCGTTGCCGCGTTGAAGGCCATATGCAGGAACAGGCTGGCGAGGATCAGTTGCAGGGTGTTAGCCCAGATGACTGGTGGCAGGGTCATGGCGGACCAAGGCTCAGTATCCATCCGCATCACGAAGGCGCTGCCGAAAAGCGCGAAAAGGCCACCGATGACGACGATGAAGATGCCAAGGCCAGCGTGCTGGTTCGACGGGCCCGGCCCAACCTGCAGCATCGGGGCCACCCCGGTTGCAAGCCAGGGTTTTGTCGTGACACCCTGCCGCACCAGCCACCAAAGTGCCACGACGATGGCCGATACGATGAAGACGAGGATGACTGTCATGCGTGTGCCGGCATTGCCGGCCCCTCCGGATCGTTTTGCGCGATGAAGTCGTGGCGCGCGCCGGGCACGCTGTAATCATAGGCCCAGCGATAGACCACGGGCAGCTCGTCCCCCCAATTGCCGTGGCGCGGCGGCGTGTGCGGTGTGTGCCATTCCAGCGAGGCCGCATTCCACGGATTGTCGCCCGAAGGCTTACCGTTCCAGACGCTCCGGATGATGTTGTACAGGAACATGATTTGCGCCGCGCCGACGATGAACGCCATAATGCTGATGAACGCGTTCAGGTTGTCCACCGGGGCGGTCAGATAGGTGCTGTCGCCAACCTCCGGGTAGCGGCGCGGCACGCCGACGATGCCGACGTAGTGCATGGGGAAGAAGATCAGGTAGGCACCAACGAAGGTAACCCAGAAATGGATTTTCCCCATGGCATCGTTCAGCATGCGGCCCGTCATCTTTGGATACCAGTGATAGATGGCGCCGAAGATCACCATCAAGGGGGCCACACCCATGACCATATGGAAATGGGCGACCACGAACATGGTGTCGCTAAGGGGCACGTCGACGACCACATTGCCAAGGAAAAGACCGGTCAGCCCGCCGTTGACGAAGGTGACGATGAACGCCAGCGAGAACAGCATCGGCGTTGTCAGATGAATGTCACCCTGCCACAGCGTCAACACCCAGTTGTAGACCTTGATCGCCGTTGGCACCGCGATGATCAGCGTCGTTGTCGCGAAGAAAAAGCCGAAATAGGGGTGCATGCCTGATACGTACATATGGTGCGCCCAGACGATGAAGCTAAGCGCGCCGATGCCGACAATTGCCCAGACCATCATCCGGTAGCCAAAGATGTTCTTGCGCGCGTGCACGCTGATCAGGTCTGACACGATACCGAAGGCGGGCAGCGCGACGATGTACACCTCAGGGTGGCCGAAGAACCAGAACAAGTGCTGGAACACGATGGGGCTGCCCCCGCCATAACTTAGCTGCTCGCCCATCTCGACCAGCGTTGGCATGAAAAAGCTGGTGCCAAGCAGCCGGTCGAACAGCATCATGACGCTGGCGACGAAAAGCGCTGGGAACGCAAGCAGTGCCATGACGGTGGCCGTGAAGATACCCCAGACAGTCAGCGGCATGCGCATCAGCGTCATGCCACGGGTGCGCGCCTGCAGTACGGTCACTACGTAATTCAATCCGCCCATCGTGAAGCCAATGATGAACAGGATCAGTGAAACCAGCATCAGGATGATGCCCGCCTGCTGCCCGCCAGGAGTGCCGGACAGAATTGCCTGCGGTGGGTATAGCGTCCAACCCGCCCCGGTCGGGCCGCCCGGCGCGAAGAAACTCGCCACCAGCACCACCACCGCCAGCAAATAGACCCAGTAGCTAAGCATGTTGACGAACGGGAACACCATGTCGCGCGCGCCGACCATCAGCGGAATGAGGTAATTGCCAAAGCCACCAAGAAAGATCGCGGTCAGCAGATACACCACCATGATCATCCCGTGCATGGTGATGAATTGGTAGTAAGCCTCGGGCGAGAACGAGAACAGGTCGGGAAAGCCAAGCTGCAGCCGCATCAGCCATGACAGCACCAGCGCCACCATCCCGATGGCAATCGCGGTGCAGGAATACTGGATCGCGATGTATTTGGCGTCTTGCGAGAACACCCATTTCCCCAGCCAGCTATGGGCGTGCGGTGGGTGGACGTCTGGCACTTCCGCGGGCGGGACGTTCGCGTCGGGCTGATGACTAACGTTGACCATATATGCTTCCTCTTACCTGAAGGTATGGCTTTGTCCGGTGCGGCGGCTGCGCATGGCCGCGCCGGGTGTTATCATGGCTCGGCGCTCGCGGTCCTCACCCGTTTGCCAGAGGACAGTTCGGCGAATGTCAGTTGCTCCTGCCTCCAGACGTCGTAATCGGGTTCATCTTCGATCTGGACGTAGCCGCGCATGTAGCCATGCCCGACCCCGCACAGTTCTGCGCACAAGATCTCGAACTCGCCTGTGCGCGTGGGCGTGAACCAGAAATAGGTGACCATGCCCGGCACCATATCCATCTTGGCGCGGAACTCGGGCACATAGAAATCGTGCAGAACGTCGATTGATCGCAGCACCATCTTGACCGGCTTGCCGATGGGCAGGTGCAGATCGGCGGCTTCGACGATCACATCATCCTGACCAAAGCGATCATGCGGATTGATCCCCAGCGGGTTGTCGGCATTGACCAAACGCGCGTCCGATGTTCCAAGACGACCGTCCTCTCCCGGCAACCGGAAACTCCAGGTCCATTGCTGCGCGAAAACTTCGACCTCGGTCGCGTCGTCGGGAACGGTGATGAACTGATGCCAGACGATCAGACCGGGGGCCAGCATCGCCGCCACCCCAAGCGCCGTCACTGCCGTTAGCCAGACTTCCAGACGGCGGTTTTCGGGTTCGAACGCGGCGACCCGCCCGGGCTTGTGACGGAAGCGCCAAACACAATACGCCATGAACAGGATGACGGCGGCAAAGACCACGCCCGTGATCCAGAAAGTTATGACCAGCGTCGTATCGATATAGCCCCAGTTCGACGCGATCGGCGTCCACCACCATGGGCTAACAAAGTGAAACAAGATCGATCCAACGACGATGGCGACCAGTGCGACAACGACGACCATGAACTTGCCTTCCATCAAATCCGGCGAGGGCCCGAAGCTTGATCGGCAGGTTCCTGCCGTGGTTAGTAGAATATACGGTAACACAGTTCAAAACGTTTGGATATCCTGATGACACGCACGTTCAAAGGCTGATGTGCCGTACCTCCTGACGGTGCGCCATCATGTCTCGAAAGCCGAAGCGAACCGTCAGGAAGATGATGCCGCTGGCGCGCAATCGGCTAAGTCTGGCGCCGACGACAGGCCGTGTCCGTCCGGTGGATTGGCGCCTTCGTCCTCAGCGAACCTGAAGGTCGCTTCGGCAGCGACCGTTATAGCGCCACTTTCAGCGCGGCGCGGTTGGCCAGCGTGTCATCCCCCGCCCGTGCACGAGACCGCGATCCACGCCTAAATCAAGACCACTCGCCTTCTATCGGTCTGACCACCCTTCAGGGCTAAGACAGCATCACCGGTAACGCCCCGAAAGGAGAGCTTGGCCCAAAATCCAATACTGCAAGCCATCCGAAGGGGAAGTGGTGCGGGTCACCGGGGCAGCCCTGATCCACAATCGAAAGCGGTTGTGTCGTCAGGGCTGGGCCGCGCCGGGAAGCCCCGGCTTTTTCGGAATAAGTCCATTGCCCAAACGTTTTGCAGGGACAGCTTTGACAAACGGAGACCACGATGGGCTTTTTTCGCACCAGACCGCGCCTTCAATTCCTTTGCGAACCGGCTGACCGGGATGTCATTGCGCCACCGGTGCCGGCCAAGGTTTATCTGCCGGATTGGTTTCGCAAGCTGCCCGCGTCCGACGAGACCAAGCTGGCCAAGAACGATACTGGCCTGACCGTCAAGCGCTGCATGCCATTTCTGGATGCGATGACCACCGGTTGGATCATTCCGCTGGCAGCGACCGTACGGATGGAAATCCGCGAGAATGGCGCGGTGGTGGAGGCTGGGTGGAATTTTGATCGCACCATGGTGTCAAACCACGGGGCGCATCAGGTTAAGGGCAACCCCTGGGGCAACCGGCCGCCGCGCAAGTTCCACAATTACTGGACCATCGTCACGCCACCGGGTTGGAGTTGCCTGTTCATCAACCCGATGAACCGGCCGAACGGTCTGTTCGAGATCATCTCGGGGGTGGTCGACACCGACACCTACCGCTCGCCGATCCATTTTCCGTTCTTTGCCACTGGGCCGGATGGGCTGCATGTGATCGAAAAAGGCTCACCCATCGTTCAGGTGATCCCGTTCCGCCGCGACGTGGCCGAGGTCGAAACCGAGATCCGTGCCGAGACCAAGGTAGAGGCCGAAGAACGGGTCCGCGTGCTGCGCCAGACGATGGCCAAGACCGGCTGGTATCGCGCCGACGCGCGTGCCAGGCGCTGAGCGCCCGAAGCGTGATGCGGACAAGTGGGGTACCGCATTGGCCTGACAGTTGCGCGACCACACCGACACCAGAGCAGGATGATGTTTGCTTCAAACATCGTTTCTCGCCACGACGCAGAAAGAGATGAGCCGGGGTGGTGACCCTGGCCTTTTGGTTCTGCGCCGATCTTTCGACAAGACCACTGACTGCTTTTTTGGGACAAACTTCAAATGCGAAACGCCGACCCGAAGGGGCCGGCGTCCGACTGGGAGCAGCTAGTAGTGGGGCGATCAGTCGTCGTCGCCGTCGGACTCCGAGTCGGAGTTGCTGTTCGAGTTGGAGTTGCTGTTCGAGTTGGAGTTGGAGTTGCTGTTCGAGTTGCTGTTCGAATTCGAATTGCTGCTGGAACCGTCACTTTGACCAAGCGTTGACAGCTTCTTCCACAAGCCATCATCCCCGTCCTCTGCTTGTACGGGCGTAGAAAAAGAGGTGGCCAGGAAAGCGACGGTGGCAATTTTTGCGATAGTTTTCATCGGAATAGTCCTTCCTTTGTAGACGCAGCCGTCGGTGACTGCATTAGGATAACGGCTGGCGAGCCGGACTATTCCCTGCCTGCCGAAGAGTTTCCGACCACCGCCCATTCCACTTGGCATAGAAATGAAAAGACCCCGCAATGCGCAGGGCCATTCTCACCGATCACCGCGATACGGAGGCAGTCTTGTCAGTCCAGCAGTTCAAGCGCGGCAGCTTCGTCGGTGGTTGACAATGGCGCGCCTGCGCCCGTTGCCGACAGATACGCATCCAACGTCTCCAGCGACGAGACGGGCGCATAACCCTCGGCATCCGCGGCCGCGGCGGCAATGGCAAACCGAACCTCCCACTTATTGTCGGTCCGGCACGCTACGGCGACCACGGTTGATCCACCCTCACGGTCATGCTCGAACTCGCGGCAAAGCGAATTATCACCGTCGCGAAATGTGGCGATGGCAGCGAAGTTTGCGCCGCCCCCCAGCGCCACCCGCTCGCCCGAGGCCACGGTTGCCAGGGCGCCGACAATCGCCGGATCGCCTAGACCGGCAACCTGCAGGCCCCCCGACCCACTGCCTTGACCGGTAAGCCACGCACTGCCAAGGCCAATCGCCAACGCAACAGCCGCCGCTGCCGGCAATTGCCAGAACGGAACCACGCGTCGTCGCGCCGCCAGATCGATAACGTTGCTTGCCGAAGGCGCGGTTTGTTGCAACGCTGCGGCAGTCGCCGCCATGGCCCGCACCCGTGCCTCCAGATCCGCTGGCACGATCGGAGGCTTTTCATAGGCTTGCCGGACCGCATCCCTGCTGTCGGCAAAAAGTGCGACCCTCGCCGCCAGATCTTCATTTTCGGAAATTGCACGCTCGACCGCAGACGCCTCGGCGCCGGAAAGTTCGCCGTCGGCATATGCCATCAGCATCTCATCAGTGACTATCATAATTGTTACCCTTATCGTCCCATGACTGGGGCAACGTCCAGCACGTCACTTTATTCCTATTTTTTCTGCAAGCGCTAGTCGCGCTCGTGCCAGACGGCTCATTATGGTGCCGATTGGCACACCTATCGCGTCTGCTGCTTCCCGGTAGGTTAGTTCTTCGACGCAAACCAGCATCATGACTTCGCGCTGATCGTCGGGCAGTTGAGCCATCGCAAGTTCGGTTTTCCGCAATAAGAGAACTGTCTCCATGTGATGCACTCCGTCAACCACCGATGCCTCGGGTACGTCATCGATGTCAACAACCACGCCCTGCGTTGTCGTTCGCCGCGCATGATCGATCCACGCGTTTCGCAATATTCGAAACAGCCAGACATCCAGCCGGGTTGCCCGGTCAAAGCGGTCACGCGCCGCAAATGCGCGCTCGGCGGTGATCTGCACCAGATCATCGGCCAGATCGGCACGCCGGCACAGCGACAGTGCGAACCGCCTGAGATTGGGCAAAAGCGCTATCAGATCGTCGCTGAAACTGTCCCTCATTACTGCTTTCATATTTGGATTATGTAACAAACCGATGGAATAGTATGACTTCCCATCCGTAAGACAAGGAAGCGGCCGACACTTCACGGTTGTGTAACACGCCTTCAGAGACCGGATCCAACAAATGAACTCGACCGTCCTTTTTCGTTCCGCCGTGATTGTGCTATGCCTCTGGGTTGTGGCTGTCAAAGTTGATCTTAATCCGTCCGGTCCGGCTATGGCGCAAGACGACGACGGTGGAAATGACGACGGTGCCGACGATGATGGCGGTGGTAACGGTGACGGTGACGGTGGTGCCGGTGCTGGTGGCGGTGACGATGATGATGATGATGCAGACGGCATCGGTGCCAGTGATGGTCGCCGCCCCGGCAATGCCCCTCTGCCACGCCGTGCTGCTCCCGCTACTGCTCCGGCTGTCCTACCCGTTGATCTGCCCGACTTCGTGCCCGGCGAACTTGTCGCGCTGTCGCTTGACGAGGCTGATCTAGGCCTTCTGCTGGCCCGCGGCTACACTGTGCTGGAAGAGCGTGCGGTGCCGGAATTTGGCGGGATATCGCGCCGCCTGTCGGTGCCGGCCGGCACGACGCTGGACGCCGCGCGAACCGAAGTTCGTGCCCTCGCGTCCGGTGCGGATGCCGATTTCAATCACTACTATCTGAGCGAACAGGATGACGACCCAGCGATTTGTGAGGGGCAACACTGTGCATCTTTTGAACTGATCGGGTGGCAAACATCGGCCACTGCAAACTGCAACGCCGATATTGTTGTTGGTGTAATCGACACCGGCATCAATCCTGATCATCCGACATTCGCCCAGTCCCGCCTCGAGGTTCACAAGTTGGCGCCCAGCGCGCTTGATCCGTCGCGCGCCATTCACGGAACCGCCGTGACGGCGCTGCTTGTCGGGGATCCGGGCGGCCGTTCGCCGGGGCTGCTGCCTGGCGCGCGTGTCGTGGCGGTGGACGCGTTCCACAGCGACGGCGGTGATGAACGGGCGGATGTCTATACGCTTGTGGCCGCGTTGGATTTTCTTGCCGCCAAAGGTATCCGCGTCTTGAACCTTAGCCTTGCCGGCCCGCCGAATACAGTTCTGGAACGTACTGTGAAAACACTGGTGGCAAGCGATGTCGTTCTTGTCGCCGCGACAGGCAATGGCGGACCCGAGGCCGACCCGGTCTATCCCGCTGCCTATCCGGACGTTGTCGCGGTGACTGCCGTTGACAAGACAGGCACGGTCTACCGGCGTGCGGGCAGGGGGGGGCATGTCGATCTTGCAGCGCCGGGCGTCGAAGTCTGGACCGCTGCTTCTATCAACGGTGCCAGGCCCAAAACCGGCACGTCGTTCGCCGTACCGTTCGTGACCGCCGCCGCCGCCACCTATCTTGCCGCTGACCCGACCCTGCCTGCAAAAGTGCTTATCGCACGACTGACAGCCACGGCGCGGGATCTCGGCACCCCCGGCTATGACGAAACCTATGGTCATGGACTGGTGCAGGCCGCACCTGCCTGCGTTGCGCGCACAAGTGCCGACCAGCCCTGATCACACGCCGATAATACCTTTTCTGGCTATAGCAGCGGCTGTTGAAGCAACGGGCCGAAAGCCATGTCGTTCGCCCAGATTTGTCTTCGCCAAAACCGCGCCAGACTGGCGAGCATACGGCCAAAAAGCAGCAAAATGGAAGCAAATGACCTTCGGGCGGAAAACTGACATCGCTTTGTCACGGGGTTGATACCGCGCTGACATCTGACGGTGGGACCACTGACGCCGATTCATGATCGGGGAAAGCCATGTCAGACCTGCCAATTATCGGTGCCGCACTCACAAATGACGGACTTGCACTTTATCGCGACTGGATATTCGAGAAAGACCGCGATCTTGAACTGCAAAGTTTCCATTCTGCTGCGGCGCTTGATGGCGACTGGCGCGCTCTGGCCGATCAGGCAAAAGCCTTGCTGGACGGATACAAGGGGCGGCTTGGCATTCATGGGCCATTCTGGGGCTTTACCGTGCATTCTTCGGATCCGCTGGTGCAAGACGTGGTGCGCAAGCGCCTGACGCAAGGGCTGGACGTCTGCGAAGCCGTTGGGGCGACGCAAATGGTCATCCATTCGCCGTTTACCACATGGGATTCCAACAACCTGAACATGATAGCGGGACAACGTGACCGACTGTTCACAAATACTCATTCAGTGCTTGATCCCATCGTGAAACGGGCCGAAGACCTGGGCGTGGTGCTGGTAATGGAGAACATCGAAGATATTGAACCCGATGACCGCAAGCACCTTTGCGATAGCTTTTCGTCGCCTGCACTTCGGGTCTCCGTCGATACCGGCCATGCTCAGTATGCCTATGGCTCCACCGGTGCGCCGCCGGTTGATTACTTCGTACGCTCGGCGGGCGAGATGTTGAACCACATCCACCTGCAGGACGCTGATGGCCATGCCGACAGGCACTGGACTATCGGTGATGGCAACATTCTTTGGCCCTCGGTCTTTGCTGCGATCGGAGAGCTGACTGTCAAACCACGCCTGATCCTGGAATTGCGTGACAAGGCCGGCATCCCGGCCTCGATGGCATACCTCGCCGCAAAGGTGTTGGGGCAATGACACTCAAGTTTCTGGTCCTCAGTGATCTGCATCTGGTGCGTCACGGCCACACGTCGATGACGCTTGATACCGTTGCCCGGTTCGAACAGGCGGTCGAGTGCATCAATACCCGATATGCGGACGCCGACTTTTGCGTCATCGCGGGCGATCTGGCCGACGGAGGCGAGGCTGAGGCCTATGTCCGCCTCAAAGAGATCGCCTCGCGGATCGCGATCCCGACCTATATCACGCTTGGCAACCATGACGATCGCCCGACGTTTCTGGATGTGTTCGGTGCCGACATGGCCGATGAAACTGGCAATGTTCAGCATGTCATCGATGCGAAAGGCTACCGCGTCATCGTGCTGGACAGTTCGGAGCCCCGAAGAGCTGACGGTGTACTGACGACCGGGCAACTCGATCTGCTGCGGGCACAGTTGGCAGAGGCGGCGGATATGCCGGTGATCGTGGTGCTGCACCACAATGCGAATGCGCTGCATATCGCGTCGGATGACATCAGGATACTGGACGATGCCCCGTTCATCGCGGCGCTGGAAACACATGACGACATCCGCCATGTGATCGCCGGCCATGTGCACCTTACGTCAACCGCTGTTTACCACGGGATACCCTTCACCACGCTGGCGGGTGGGCACTATTCCGTCAGCTTCAACGCGGGTCAGCCCGACGCTCCGTTCAGATGTCTGGCGGGCCCCGGCCAAATGGCCGTGGTGCTGGGCACACCGGATGCGACCACGGTGCTGTTTGAAGATTTCATCGACGGCAATGCAACGATCCGCCTCGCCTCGCCCTGACCTGTCTTCGGCAGAGTGGCCCAACCGGGGCTTTTCGCCGGGTAACGTCGCGCCGTTATCGGCAAGTCATCGCCCTGTCACGCCCCTGTAACGCAAGCGATTCCAAATTGTCGCTGAACCATCGGCGAAGTGACATCTGGCGCGTCCAAAGTGATCGCGTTCCCGCAGTAAGGCGGGGTCACCATTCGGGGAGAAGACCGTGATGAACAAGACGATAGTAAGCCTTGCCGCATTGGCCACAGCAGTTTGGGGCAGTGCTGCCTCTGCCGAAAAGATCAAGTTCGAATACTGGTACGGCCTGAGCGGCGATCTGGGCGAGACGCTGAAAGAAACCTGCAATCGCTTCAACGCGGCACAGGACACATACGAGATTTCCTGCGTTGGATATGATGGCTACGAGTTGGTGGTGCAATCGGCCATCGCGGCATTCCGCGCCGGCAAGGCCCCTACCATCCTGCAATCCTTTGATGCGGGCACCGCCGATCTGATGATGTCGGGTGAATTCTATCCGGTGCAAAAGATGATGGCTGATTTCCAGATCGAGATTGACTGGGACAATTACTTCCCCGGTATCAAGAACTACTATTCGTCGTCCAAGGGCGAACTGTTCTCGATGCCGTTCAACTCTTCCACCGCGGTGATGTATTACAATGTCGCCGATCTGGAAAAAGCTGGCGTCAAAGCCCCCGAGACCTGGGAAGACTTTGAAGCTGCGCTGAAGGCCGTCAAAGCCGCCGATCCGGCCCGTTGTGCCTTTGGATACGAGCCGTCGGTGTGGATCGATCTGGAGCAGTTTTCGGCCATTCACAATATCGGCATTGCCACCAACAACAACGGCTATGACGGGATGGATACGCAGTTCAACTACAACTCCACCCTGCACGTCAAGCACATGGAGAACATCCAGCGCTGGGTCACCGAAGGTTTGGCCGAAGTCAAGGTTGCGGCAACCGGTGCTACCTCGCAAGACGCTTTTGCGCAGAACGTCTGTTCGTTCTACTTCGGATCGATCGCGTCGCATTCGTCGGTACACCTGAAGGCCGTCGATGGCCTGACATGGGACGTGGCGATGCTGCCGATCTATGCCGGTACAACGCGCCATAATTCGGTGGTTGGCGGTGCCTCGCTTTGGGTTTTGTCAGGCAAGTCGGAGGATGAATATCGTGGAGCAGCGGAATACATGAAATTCCTCGCGACGCCCGAGTCCGAAAAGTGGTGGGTCGCGGAAACCGGCTATATCCCGGTGACCAAGACCGCCTTTGACGAATTGACCACCGAAGGCTTCTACACCGCATCCCCCTACAAGGGCCGCGAAGTGGCGATGCAATCGCTGACAATTACCGAGCCGGGCCCGCTGACCCGTGGCTACCGCCTCGGCAGCATGATCCAGACCCGTGCCGAGTGGAAATCCGAGGTTGAGGCTGCTCTTGCCGGTCAGAAGACGATGCAAGAGGCATTGGATACCGCAGTTGAACGTTCAAACGTGATGCTTGCGAAGTTCGCCAAGACCTACGACGGCAAGACGCTGCCGTAAGGTATCCGAAATCTGCCCTTCCCCGGCCCAACGGCCGGGGAAGGTTTTTTCTTGCGGGGGATGGATATGAAACGGGCGGTTTTCAACAACAACTGGGTCGCGGCCGCAATGGTTGCCCCCCAACTGCTTATCATCTTCGTATTTTTCTATTGGCCGACCAGTCAGGCGCTGTACTGGGCCTTCACCCTTGAACAGCCTTGGGGTGGCGGCAACACTTGGGTCGGGTTTGATAATTTCACGGCACTCCTGACGGATGATCTTTACTGGTATTCCGTGCAGGTCTCGGTCGTATACGCCATTGGATCGACGGTTCTGGCCATCGGGATGGCGCTGATCCTTGCCGTTTTTGTTGACCGCCAGCTGCGCGGCTTCAAGGCCTACAAGATTGGCATGATCTGGCCCTATGCCATCGCCGCCCCCGCCGTTGGCCTTGCGTTCCGGTTCATCTTCAACCCCGGCGCCGGCATCATGCTGTATTTCAATGAGGTGTTTCCCGGCATCTGGGATCCGAATTCGAACGGCGCACATGCCATGACGATGGTGATCATTGCGGGGGCGTGGAAGCAGGTTGCGTATAACTTCATCTTCTTTCTGGCGGGCTTGCAGTCCATCCCGCGTTCCCTGCTGGAGGCCGGTGCGATGGATGGCGCGCGGGTGCTGCGGCGGATGCGGGATATCCAGTTGCCTCTGCTGGCACCGACGTTCTTTTTCGTGCTGGTGATCAACATCACTGACAGCTTCACAGACAGTTTCGGCATCGTCGACACGATGACCAATGGCGGGCCTGCCCGGGCCACCAACCTGATGGTCTACAAGATTTTCAACGATGGTTTTCAGGGTCTCGATTATTCCGGTGCTGCCGCGCAATCGATCATTCTGATGCTGCTGGTGGTTTCCCTAACGGTTGTTCAGTTTCGCTACATCGAACGCAAGGTACACTACACATGATCGCCCAAAATGATTGAACGGACACCCCTTCTGAACATCGCCACGCATGTGATCTTGCTGATGGGTCTGATCATGATGCTGTTCCCGATGTACCTGATCTTTGTCGCGGCATCGCTGTCGCTGAAAGATGTCTCGGCCATTCCGCCGCATGTGGTGCCGGGGGATCAGTTGTGGGTGAACCTGTCCGATGCCTGGGAAAAGGCCGGGTTCGGGCAAAAATTCGTCAACACTCTGATTGTGGCGCTGGGTGTGGTGGTCGGCAAGATTATGCTCGCCTGTATCACCGCCTTTGGCATCGTGTTCTTTGACCATAGGCTTCGGATGCCCATTTTCTGGTGCGTGTTCATCACCCTGATGCTGCCGCTGGAAGTGCGGATCGTGCCGACCTATGCGGTTGCGGCCAATGCCTTGCAACCGTTTCAGGTGCTGCTTGATGCCACGGGTATTTCATGGCTGATCAACTGGGCGTCGGGCATCGAAGTGGCGCTGGAATGGAACCTGCTGAATTCCTACACCGGCCTGATCATGCCACTGGTCGCCACTGCCACCGGCACGTTTCTGTACCGGCAGTTCTTCTTGACCGTCCCCGATGAACTGGTCGAGGCGGCCAAGATGGATGGCGCTGGTCCGGTGCGGTTCTTGCGCGAGATTTTGGTGCCACTATCGGTTACCAACATAGCCGCGCTCGCCACCATCATGTTCGTCTATTCGTGGAACCAGTATCTCTGGCCGCTACTGGTGATCACCGATCAATCCTACGGCATGGTCGCGGTGGAACTGGGGCGGCTGGTGCCCAAGATCAGCTCTACCGGCGGCGAGGTGGCGAAGTGGAACATCGCCATGGCGGGTACGCTTATCGTGATGATCCCGCCGATCCTTGTTGTGATCTTCATGCAGCGCTGGTTCGTGCGCGGTCTCATCAACACCGACAAATAGGAGGCTTGGATGGCCAACATCTCGATCAGGAACGTGCGCAAGTCTTATGGTAAGGGCGAGGTGGTGCACGGCGTCAATCTGGAAATCGACAATGGCGAATTCATCGTGATCCTCGGGCCGTCGGGCTGTGGAAAGTCCACCCTGCTGCGGATGATCGCGGGGTTGGAAAGCATTACCGCCGGTGACATTTCCATTGCGGGCACGGTCGTCAACAGGTTGGAACCGCGTGAGCGGGGCTGTGCCATGGTGTTCCAGAACTACGCGCTTTACCCCCATATGACGGTCGAGGCGAATATTGGCTACGCGCTGAAAGTGGCGGGGCTGCCAAAGGTCGAACGGCTGGCAAGGGTCAAGGCGGTGGCGGCATCGGTCGGGCTGTCCGACTATCTGGATCGCCGTCCGGGCCAGTTGTCGGGGGGCCAGCGGCAGCGCGTGGCCATGGCCCGTGCCATCATCCGCGAGCCCAAGGTGTTCTTGTTCGATGAGCCATTGTCGAACCTTGATGCGAAGCTGCGCGTACAGATGCGCCACGAAATTCGGCGCATTCACAACCGCATCCATGCGACATCGGTTTTCGTGACCCATGACCAGCAGGAAGGCATGACACTGGCGGACCGTCTTGTGGTGATGAACAAGGGCGTCATCGAACAAGTGGGCACGCCAGAGGAAATCTATGATCATCCGGCCAGCACCTATGTCGGCGGGTTCATCGGATCACCGGCGATGAATTTTCTGTCGGGCGAGGTGTCCGCCGCCCACTCAGCGGTCATGCTGGGGGATGGCAACCGGGTTGAAATAACATCCGGCATCGCCACCCAGAACGCTGGCAAACTCGTGCAGATCGGACTTCGGCCCGAGGCAATGGCGATTGTGGCGGCAGGGCGGGGCGCTTTTGATGCCAGCTTCGAATTTGCCGAGGAATTGGGCTCTGGTCGGCTTTGCCACTTTCAGTTCGAAGACCTGACCATCACCGTTCTGTCCTCCGATAAACCCGCGCTGGAGCCCGGCATGATGGTGGGCATCAAGATCGCCCCGGGTGCCGTGCATCTGTTTGCCGCCGACACCGGCAAGCGTCTGGCGGCGGGTGTTGCTACCAAGAAAGCAAAGGAAGTGGCGTGATGCTTTTGCGGCTGGCAAGCTATAACATCCAATATGGCAAGGGCAAGGATGACAGGTTCGATCTGCCGCGCATCGTGGCCGATCTGGGCGATCCCGACATCATCGCGCTGCAAGAGGTGGAACGGCATTTCCAACGATCCGGCATGGTCGATCAGCCCGCCGAAATAGCGGCGATGTTTCCGCATATGCACTGGGTGTTTGGACCCGGGATCGACGTTGATGCATCGGCTGTGGTGGATGGCAAACCCACGCACCGCCGCCGCCAGTATGGCAACATGGTGTTAAGCCGCTGGCCGATCCTGTCGAGCGTGACCCATCCGTTGCCGAAAACAGCACTTGTCGGGATATTCCACCAGCAGCGCTGTCTGGTGGAGACGGTGATCGAGACACCCGCCGGTGCGCTGCGGTTCTGTTCGGTCCATCTGGATCATGTGTCGCCCGACACTCGGATGCCGCAGGTTGAAGTAATGATGGATCTGGCGCTGAACGCAGCACAGCGTGGCGGCAACTGGGGCGGGGCGCAGGGCGTGGATGCGTTCAGCGATCCGGCGCCGCCGTTGCCCGTCGACACCGTGATCATGGGCGATATGAACTTCGCGCCCGACAGTACCGAATATACTCGCGTGATCGGCGATCAAAGCCGGTGGCATGGTCGTACCCTGCGGGCAGGCGGCCTTGCCGATGCCTGGACGGCGGCGGGGCACGCCGAAACCGACGGTGATACGATCCCGCATTCCGACCCTGCGGTCGGTCCGCGCCGGATCGATCATTGCTTCGTGTCGGCCCGACTTGCGCCCTTCGTCAAGGCGATGTCGATCGGCACGCAGGCGCAGGGATCGGATCACAACCCGATATTTTGCGATCTGCTGGTCGATGGAGCGTTCCGCTAGAGCCTGTCGTCTGGCGATACTAAGATCGTCAGACAGGCTTTAGCGGTACAGTAGCACAGGCACCTTGCAGGCGCGGATCATCGCCGTGGTGGTAGACCCGATGATCAGGTTGCGGATGCGCGAATGGCCATAGGCGCCCATCATCAGCAGATCAAAGCCCTCAGCTGCGATCTTGTGTTGCAGGGCCACCTCGGGCTCGCCCCCTTCGATTGCGATCGTGACCTGCAGTCCCCCGGCAGCAAGCCGGGTCCGAGCGGCCTCCAACTGGCTGCGAACAACGGGCGTGTCGGCGCCGGCATAGGCCAGCACCGCCGTCAGCCCGCCGAACACCGGGCTTTGCGCCATGCGGTCCACCGCCCGTTCCGCGCTGGTGCTGCCGTCATAGGCGATGAGGACCTTGTTGATCGGCCTGAACTCGCGTGCCGCCACAAAGCCCGGCACCGTGGCGCTGCGAATGATCCGCTCCAGGTTCGAGCCCAGATGCTCGAACGCCCCGGCACTGCCTTCGCCGCGCTTGCCGATCACCAGCGCCAGCATCTCGGGTTGCAGCGCGGTCAGCGTCTCGATCAGATCGCCATAGCGCAGCTTCATTGCCACGGGTGTCACACCATCCGCCTCGATCAGCGCCTTGGCGTCATCGAGGATCGCGTGGCCCTGTGTGGTGGCCAACTTGGCGCGCTGTGCGTCCAGCGCCACCAGTTCCTCCAGCAGCGCGGTCTGCGCCCCGAGTCTCAAAGCGCCCGACAGATCGCCCGTGCCCTTGGCATGAACGTCGGGGAGGATATGCAGCAGGTCCACCCCACCGCCGAGTTTCCCCGCGATCCAAGCGGCCGCATGGCAGACGCTGGTGGCGTAGGTAGATCCGTCGACGAGTGCCAAAATTCTCAAAGTCATGGTTATTCCTCCCTCAATGCGCCATCAACTTGTCCGCAGCCCCCGGCTTGTCGTGCACAGCCAGCCGGTCAACGATGGTTTCCGAAGCGTCGTTCATGCCGACGATCTCGACTTCGGCCCCGTCGCGGCGGAACTTCAGCACCACCATGTCCAGCGCCTGCACGGAACTGATGTCCCAGATGTGCGCTGCCGAGGCGTCGATCACCACGCGGTCCAGCGCCTCTTTGAAATCGAACGCTGCCATGAAATCTTCGACCGAGCCGTAGAACAACTGCCCCGCGACGCGGTAGGTGCGGACCCGCCCATCGGCGCTGACCGTGCTGGTGACGCCGAACAGTTGCGCGATCTTGCCCGCAAAGAAGATGCCCGACAGCAGCACCCCCAGCAGCACCCCGATGGCCAGGTTGTGGGTGTAGACCACGGCGACAACAGTGGCGAGCATCACGATAGAGGATGACCGCGGATGGGTGCGCAGGTTCTTGATCGACGACCTGAAAAGGTGCCGATCGAGACCATGATCATGATCGCCACAAGTGCTGGCATCGGGATCTGGCTGACCCAGCTGCCCAAGCCCACGACCATGATCAGCAGGAATACGCCAGAGGCAAAAGCCGACAGCCGCCCGCGCCCGCCGGATTTTACGTTGATCATGCTTTGCCCGATCATGGCACAACCTGCCATGCCGCCGATAAAGCCGGTGGCGGTGTTGGCCAGCCCCTGACCGATGCATTCCTGATTGCGGCTGGATTTGGTGTCGGTCAGATCATCGACCAACGTCTGCGTCATCAGGCTTTCCAGCAAGCCAACCACCGCCACGGCAAGCGCGTAGGGAAAGATGATCTGCAGCGTCTCAAACGTCAGCGGAATGTCGGGGATCAGGAACACCGGCAGCGTATCGGGCAAGGCACCCGTGTCACCCACGGTACGCACGTCCCAGCCGAAGGTCAGCGTCAGCGCAGTCAGCACGACGATGGTGACAAGGGGCGACGGGATCGCCTTGGTGACGTAAGGGAACAGGTAGATGATCGCCAACCCGGCGGCGACCATCACAAAGGTAAGCGCTGTCACCTTGCTGGGGTCCAGCTCCGGCAGTTGCGCCATGAAGATCAGGATCGCCAGCGCATTCACAAAGCCGGTCATAACCGATTTCGAGACATAGCGCATCACGAAGCCGAGGCGCAGAAGTCCCATGCCGATCTGCAACAGCCCGGCCATTACCGTGGCCGCCAGCAGGTATTGCAGCCCGTGATCCTTGACCAGCGTGACCATCAGCACCGCCGTGGCAGCGGTCGCCGCCGAGATCACGCCGGGCCGCCCGCCTGCAATCGCAGTGATCACGGCGATCGAAAAGCTGGCGTAAAGCCCGACCTTCGGGTCCACGCCCGCGATGATGGAAAAGGCAATCGCCTCGGGGATCAGGGCAAGGGCCACGACAAGGCCCGACAGCAGATCGGCTTTGGTGTTGCCGAACCATTGGTCGCGGTAAGCAAACATCGAAATCATGTGAATCCGTTCCAGACCGATCCGGCGCCACGCGTCGCATCGATGGTGTTTCAGGTCTGTTTGACGGTTGTCCGGCGGATCTGCGGCCGGAAGTGCCAGCCGGGAATCGCACACAGCTCCATGTTCAATGATGGGGTGCATAGACGGCTTGAAGGGGACTGCCAAGGCATACACTGACACGGCGGCAGCGGGATTGCGGAATGGTCAGGGGTCAGCGCCCTGCAACCGCAACGCCGCCAACCATGACAGCGCGGCCATGACGCCCGCTGTGGCAAGGCACAGGGGCAGGCCGCCGATCTGGTAGCTGACGCCGGACAGCAACGTGCCAAGCAGCCGCCCCGCCGCGTTGGACATGTAGTAGAACCCGACATCGCGTGAAATGCGGGCCGCATCGCCGAACGCGAGTATCAGGTAGGAATGCACTGCCGAGTTGACGGCAAACACAAATCCGAACAGCAAAAGGCCCGCGATCAGCGTGGTCGTCAGCCAGTCTGCCGGGGTGCCTGCCAACCATGCGGCGGCAGCAAGCACGAACGGGATCGGCACCAGATACCCGGCCCAGCGGATCGCCTTTGCGACCACGTCCGGCCCGGTTGCGCCGATGATGCGGGGGGCCGCCGCCTGCACCGCGCCGTAAAGGATGATCCACAGCGCCAGAAACCCGCCGATCATGAAAAACGCCCAGCGGCGGCCCTCAGGCGCGCCGTCCGACAACACCATCTGGAAATAGACCGGGACGCCGACCACGAACCACACGTCACGCGCCCCGAACAGGAACAGCCGCGCAAGGCTCAGTCGATTGACGCGCGGATCGGGCGATATCCAGCCTGCGAACGTCGCCCCCTTGTCCTTGGCGGGCAGACCAGCCGGCAGAAACAGGGCGACGGCGATCAGGATGACCGTCAACACCGCCGCCATGCCCCAGATCGCGGCGTCAAACCCCCAGACCGCCAGCAGCACCGCGCCCAGAAAGAAGCCCAGGCCTTTGACCGCGTTCTTCGACCCGGTCAGGGCAGCAACCCAGCGAAACAAGGTGCCGTCGCCATCCGGAGCCAACAGCTTGACCGCCGATTTCGACGACATCTTGGCCAGATCCTTGGCCACCCCCGACACACCCTGAACCGCCATCACGAAGGCGACCGAGGCGGCGACACTCCACCCCGGATCAAGCTGCGCGAGGACTGCCAGTGCCCCGATCTGCAGGACCAGCCCCGCATACAGCGTCGCGGCCAGCCCGAACCGGGCCGCAAGCCAGCCTGCGTAAAGGTTGGTCACGATCCCTGCGAGTTCATAAAGCAGGAACAGCCACGCCAGTTGAATAGGCGTGAACCCGAGCCCGTTGAAATGCAGCAGCACCAGCATCCGCAAAGCGCCGTCCGACAGCATGAAGGCCCAATATGCTGCCGTCACTGCCCCGTAGGCGCGCAGGGGATTGGGCGTGTTCACATTTCGCCCGCGACCATGCGGGTAATGTCAGCCAGACGGCAGGCATAGCCCCATTCGTTGTCATACCAAGCATAGATCTTGACCTGCGTGCCGTTGATGACCATCGTCGATTGCGCATCGATGATCGCAGATCGCGGATCGTTGGTGTAATCCGAGGACACCAGCGCGCGGCTCTCATAGCCAAGGATGCCCGCCAGCGGACCATCGGCTGCGGCCTTGAACAGGGCGTTGACCTCCTCCGCGGTCGTTTCGCGTTCCACCTCGAACACACAATCGGTGAGCGACGCGTTCAGCAGCGGCACCCGCACCGCATGGCCGTTCAGACGGCCTTTCAGTTCGGGATAGATCAGCGTGATCGCGGTGGCACTGCCTGTCGTCGTGGGGATCAGGTTCAAAAGTGCGGACCGCGCGCGCCGCATGTCTTTGGCGGGGCGGTCCACGATGGTTTGCGTATTGGTCACGTCATGGATTGTGGTGATCGAGCCATGCCGGATGCCGATGCCTTCGTGGATCACCTTGACCACCGGAGCCAGGCAATTGGTGGTGCAGGAGGCCGCCGTAATCAGGTCGTGCTCTGCGGGATCATACAGGTGATGGTTGACGCCGTAGACAAGGTTCAGCGCGCCGCCGTCCTTGACCGGGGCAGACACCACGACCTTCTTCACCCCGGCGGCGTAGTAGGGCGCTACCATGGCCGCCGTCTTGAAGACGCCCGTGCAGTCGATCACCAGATCAATGCCAAGCTCAGCCAGCGGCAATGCGTCGATGGATTTTTTGTGACAAAGGCGGATGCGCTGGCCATTCAACGTCAGGCTGTCCGCGTCATGGTTGATCTGCGCCTTCCAGCGACCGTGAACAGAATCGAACTCCATCAAAAGCGCGTGCTGTTCGGCGTCGCCCATGGGGTCGTTAATTAGTGCGATGTCACCACCGACGCCGGTTTCGATCAGGTCACGCAGGACCAGCTTTCCGATCCGGCCAAGACCGTTGAGGGCAATGCGGGGCAAGCTGTCAGCCCTTCGCGTCGGTATCGGAGTGAGTGCCGATCCGGTCCACCCGCGTCTGAAGTGCCAGATTGTCCAGCGCCTCGAACGGCAACTCCACGAAGGCGGCGATCCGGCGGCGCAGCGCGCCATAGGTCTGTGCGAAAACCAGCGCCTTCTCGGCATCAGTGCCTTCCGCCTTCACTGGGTCGGGCAGCCCCCAGTGGCCGGTGATCGGCTGGCCAGGCCAGGGCGGGCATTCCTCGCCCGCCGCCGTGTCGCAGACGGTGAACACAAAATCCATCACCGGAACACCGGGTGCCTGGAATTCGGACACATGCTTGGACCGCAGGCCCGCCACGTCATGCCCATTGCGCCGCAACACCTCCAGCGCGAAGGGATTCAGATCAGTGTTTGGGCGGTAGCCAGCTGAAAACGCCTGAAACTTCCCTTTTCCGAGATCGCGCAGCAGCGCCTCGGCGAAGATCGACCGGGCAGAATTGCCCGAACAGACGAAGAGAACGTCGAAATCGGTGTCACGCATGATACGCTCCTTTTGATATGCAAACAGCGGGGCCAGCAGATCAGGGCGTGCACGACCGACATCGAGGGCAAGATAGCCGATAAGGCCCTCGGTCACGTCCAGATCAACCGAATAGAACAGCGACCGCCCGCGCCGCACGACCTGGACCAGCCCCGAGGCGGTCAGATCGGACAGATAATGCGAGAGGGTGTTCGGTTTCAGCGCAAGGGATGCGGCAATCTCGGTCGGCCGCACGCCTTGTGGCGCGAACCGCATCAGCAGGCGAAAAACGGCAAGGCGGCCGGGGTGACCGAGGGTGGCAAAGCCGTATGACGCACGATTCTGTTCCATAGTTCCTGAATAAGGGAATGGATTTCTTGTCTCCAGTGAAGTTTTGATGACATGGACGCGCCGCCTGATGATGGAACGGCAAAAGCTGCGGCGCCTACCCACATCCACTTGCCGTGCGACGCAGTGCAGGATGCCTGCTGTGATGCAGGCGTCGGGGCGGGGCAACGCCTCAGCTCGACCTGACAGGGACGACGACTGCTCAGATCGTTCACGCCGATCTTGCAGCCGCGGTCTGAGTTCGTCAGCCGCCTTTGCGGGCGATCGTGCCAACCAGATCGACAGCCCCCGCGAGGGTGTTGGTGATCGTGCCGTATTTCTGAATGTTGCGATGCAGCAGGGCAAGCCGGTGGTCGGTCTCGTCCGTATCAACGATGATCTGGTAGTCGATCCGCACCATCTTTGGCGGAGCATCCTGCCGCTGGCCCTGCAATGACACCTCGATCCCGCGCAATGAAAATTCCAGCATCGGGATCACCCGTTCTGTGCTTTTCAGCATGCAGGCGGCAAGACTGGCCAGCAGCAGTTCTGCCGGGTTGAAGGCATCGGATCGTCCGGCCATATCAGTATCCAGCACGATCAGCGCCTGCTTGGTCGCAGCCTCCGAACCGTGCGCGTCGATCCGGTGCGCGGTCACCTTGTATTCCAGCATGGCGTTCTCCGTGGTGTAGTGCTGTTCGGCCCGCCGCATCAATTGCATGCGCTATGCCCTTCGGCGCTGATCTGAATCAAAATCTTCGTCTGTCGCATAGAGTCAGGTCGAGCAATACGCGTGACTTGGTGCAACACCACTCTTGCCACAGGTCCGAGACCGGGCGATTTGCAGGCGGGCCGCGCCGAGACGCGATTGAGCCGTTGCTGCCACCATGGTTAAGGAGTTACCTTATTTTCAAGGGGAGGCGGGTTGATGGGCTGCACACGCAGGATGTTCATTGCGGGATCAGTGGCTTTGGCCGCCCCGGCTTTGCTCGCGCAGTCGGTCGCAGCCGTCAGGTTCGCCCTTACCCCGGTGTTTCTGGACAACGATGCAGCCGTGATCTCGGGTCTGCAGGCCGCACTGGCCGAAGGGATGGGCCGCGGTGTCGAACTTGTGCAGCGCCGCACCTATCAAGAGATCACCGGGGCGTTGCTGGACGGATCGGTTGATGCGGCCTGGACCTGTGGGTATCCCTACCTGCAACACCAGACCGAGCTTACCCTGCTGGGCGTGCCGATCTGGAACGGACAGCCGTTCTATCAGTCCTATCTCATCGTTTCGGCAGAGGATACGGCGCAGGACATCCAGGATTTGCGCGGCGGCACGCATGCCTTTTCCGACCCCGACAGCAATTCCGGCTTTCTTGTCACGGCGTCCGATCTGGCGCGGGTGGGCGAAACACCAGAGCGGTTCTTTGCACGGTCGATCTTCACCTTCGGGCATCGCAACGTCGTTCGCGCGGTGGCTGGGGGGCTGACAAGATCCGGCAGCGTTGACGGATATGTGTGGGAGGTGTTGAGCGCGGTCGAGCCTCAGTTGACCGCGCGTACCCGGATCGTCGCACGGTCCGAAAGGCTCGGTTTCCCGCCGTTTGTCGCGCGCGCCGACCGGATAGATGATCCCGTTGTGGCGGCATGCAAATCGGCGCTTCTTGGCCTTTCTGGAAGGGCGTCCGGGCAGGCAGCGCTTGCCTTGTTGTTTCTTGATGGGGTCGCCCCCGCAGACCCCTCGCTGTTCGACGGGATCGCTGTGCGAATGGCGGTTCTGGGGGCAGCACCGTGAGGCCGGCGCCATGAAGGCTGCATGGTTCCAGAACCTTCCCGTCACATTACGGGTCCCGGTTGTGACGGCGACCTTGATGATTGCACTTGGCGTTGTCGCAAGTCAGGGCGTGCTTGCGGCCTTGCGGCACGTTCAGGATGCCCGTCTGGTCGAAACCGCGCAGTTGCACGTTGAGGGGTTGTCGGTGGCCCTTGGGCCGTTCGTGCTGCGTCAGGACGTGTGGGAGGTGTATGACATTCTGGACCGGGCGCAGGCAGCGTCTGACGGGCAGCGGTTGCTGCAAACTTTGGTGGCCGATGAACAGGGGGAAGTTCTTGCGGCAAGCGACCCAAGGCGCGCGCCGGTCGGCAGTGACATCGCGACGTATGAGGCGGGTGCGGTCGCACCGGGCGCCGTTACGATGACCGGCGATCCGGTTCTGCGGGTGATGGCACCTCTGCGCTATCAAGGCCGAGATGTCGGGCGGATCGTCACCGAATTGGACGTGACTGACCTGCTGGCGGAACGGCGTCGGGTGACGCTGTGGCTGTTGTTCGGCAATGCCGCTGCAACGGTGGTGCTGGCGTTTGCGGGCTGGTTGGCGGTGGCGCGCATCTTGCGCCCGGTGGGAACGCTGGTGCGGGCGATGGACGCGACCGAAGGTGCGCCGCGCCCGATTGCGGATGCGGATATCCCGCGCGGCGATCCCGGCCTTGCGCGCCTGATCGCCACCTACAACCGCATGACCACCGCGGTCGAGGCGCGCGCCGAGGCCGAGCGGCGGCTGGCCGAGCGCGAGCGGTTCGTAAGCCTTGGCCGGCTGTCGTCGTCGCTGGCGCACGAAATCAACAATCCGCTGGGTGGGCTTTTGAACGCCGCCGACACCATCGTGACTTACGCAGACCGCCCCGATGTTGTGCGCGAATCCGGTAATCTGATGTTGCGCGGGCTGACGCACCTGCGCGACGTGGCGCGGGCGATCCTTGACCAGAACAGGCTGGACCGGTCCGGCCAGCCCTTGCGGTCGGTCGATTTCGAGGACCTGCGGCTGTTGTTCGAGCCGGAAGTGGCCAGCCGCGGGCAACGCCTTGCATGGTTCATAACGGCAGGTGACGAAACGCTGGCCGCCTTGCCGTCTGCGCCCGTGCGTCAGGTAACGCTGAACCTGCTCTTGAACGCCAGTGAAGCGGCGGGGACTGGTGGGCGGATTGGGCTATCCGTCACCAACGGCGCGGATGTGCTGTCGATTGCGGTGGATGACACCGGCCCCGGTCTTGGCCCGGACCACCTGACCCGGCTTTTGTCATCGGGCCCATTGCCACCGGGCGGCGGTGTTGGTCTGCGGCTGGCGCATGATATTGTTGTCGGTCTAAGCGGTCAGATCAGCCACACGCGATCGGCAGGAGCGACGGTGATCCGCGTCGATCTGCCGATGGGGGCAGTGCCATGATCGGGGGGCGTTGCATCGTACTGGTCGAGGATGACGAGATCATGGGGGCGTCGCTGGTGCAACGGCTGACGCTGGAGGGTGCCGAGGTACAGTGGCATCGCCAGATCGCCCGCGCCCTGCCTGCGATCCGCACCCCGCGAAAGACTGTCGATGCAGTTATCTGCGACATCCGGCTGCCCGATGGCACCGGTGAGCAGCTTTACGATACGCTGACCCGCTTTGGCACGCCGCCACCGTTCCTGTTCATCACCGGTCAGGGTGGCATAGATCAGGCGGTGCGGCTGATCCGGTCGGGGGCGGCGGATTATATCACCAAGCCGTTCGACATCAGCCGTTTCCTCGAACGGCTGGCCATCGTGATGCGGCCGCAGGGACAGCCGGAAATGCCGTCTGAAACCGGCGTCTCTGCCGCTGCGCGTGCGGTGGACCGGCAGATGATCGAGGCGGCGGGACGCGATGCGCATCTGTTGATCCGGGGCGGGCGCGGGCTTGGCAAGGTGCGTCTCGCCCGCCGCGTCCATGATCAGTCCGACTGCCGCGCTGCCCCCGTCATTGTCTGCGACGCGATGCGGCAGATGGTTGACGAAGCCGCAATCCAGGGTGCCGTGGACGAGGCCGGCGAGGGCACCCTGCTGGTCATTGGCCTTGGTCATCTGCACCAAACGGCACAAGACCTGCTGATGCAGATGCTGCGTGCGCCGGCCTTTCGTCTGATCGCGACGGCTGGCCTGCGGATCGAGGAAAAGATCGCGGCGGGCGGGTTTCGGGGCGATCTGTTTCACCTGCTGCAATCGCATGAAATCGTCGTCCCGCCGCTGGTGGACCGGCCCGAGGATTCGGTGTGGCTGGCGACCCGGCTATTCCCGGCGTTCAACATGCGCCGCGAAACGTCGCTTGCAGGCCTTGCCGCTTCGACCGAAGGCGCCATTCGTGCGCATGACTGGCCCGGCAACGGCAGGGAACTGCGCGCGCGGTTGATGCGGGCGGTAGCGCAAGCCGGTGGCACCATGGTTCTGCCCTCCGACCTGTTTCCCGAACGCGCCGGGCAGGACGTGATCCGCCCGCTTGCAACTGTCCGTGATGCCGCAGAGCGGGCGCATATCGCTGCCGTTCTTGACCGCACGCAAGGGCAAGTGTCAGAGGCCGCAAAGGTGCTGCAGGTGTCGCGCACGACCTTGTGGGAAAAGATGCAAAAGCTGGGTCTTTAGGCTTCACTGCCTGTTCGGAAATCCGAACGCCAAAAAATAAGGCAAGGAATGAACGGCTTGCCGCGTTGCGGCATGGCGGCTCCAACCGTATCTTTCCCCGGTGTGCGTCGTTAGACTGACGCAATCCGATAAGTCAGGGAGGACTCAATCGATGAAATGCAGCAAACTGGTCGACGTCGGCAGACGTCAGTTCCTGCGCGGCGGCGCGATGACTGCCGTCGGTGCCGCAGCGGCCACAATGATCGCGCCCGCCCCGGCACAGGCACAGTCGCTGGCGATGCTGAGCTATCCGTCGAACCGGCTGGCGAACCTTGCGGATCTGAAGCCAAACGAGCCGATGGATATCGCCTATCCCGATGCCGACAGCCCGGGCGTGTTGATCAAACTCGGCAGCAAGGTCGAGGGTGGTGCCGGTCCCGATGGCGATGTGGTCGCCTATTCGGTGATGTGCCCGCACAAGGGTTGGCTGCTGAGCTACAATGCCGACGACAAGACCCTGAACTGCCCCGGCCATTTCAGCCGTTTCGATTGCGAAGCGGGCGGGCAGCAAACATGGGGTCACGCCACGCAGAACTTGCCGCAATTCACGCTGCGGGTAGATGACAAGGGCGACATTCATGCCGAAGGCGTGGACGAACTGCTGTATGGCCGCCTGTCGAACGTGCTGGCATAGGGGAGAGAAAACAATGGCTTACAAACGTCAGATCGACCGCCTGCCAATCATTCCCGCAGGTGCCAAGGAACACAACGTCACTTGCCACTACTGCATCGTCGGGTGCGGCTACAAGGCCTACACGTGGCCGATGAATACCCAAGGCACCGCCGCGTCCAACTGGTCAGGTGAAGACCTGACGGCCCAGCAGCCACAGGATACCGCAAACTGGTACGCGCCATCGATGTACAATGTGGTCAAACAGAACGGTCAGAACGTGCATCTGGTGATCAAGCCGGACACGGATTGTGTGGTGAACTCGGGCCTCGGTTCGGTGCGCGGGGCGCGCATGGCGGAAAACCGGCGCAGCGACGTAACCGGTACCCAGATGCAGCGGCTGACCGACCCGCTGGTCTGGCGCTATGGCACGTGGCAGCCGACCACGTGGGACGATGCGCTTGATCTGGTGGCGCGTGTCACCGCCCGGGTGATCGACAAGGACAACGAGGATGATCTGTTCGTGTCGATGTTCGACCACGGAGGGTCTGCCGGCGGGTATGAAAACACATGGGGCACCGGCAAGCTGTACTTCGAGTCGATGAAGGTCAAGCATTGCCGCATCCACAACCGGCCGGCCTACAACTCCGAAGTGCATTCGACCCGCGACATGGGCGTGGACGAGTTGAACTACAACTACGCCGACTATGAGGTGACCGATACGATCTTCCTGATCGGGGCAAACCCGCTGGAAACCCAGACCAACCTGTTCCTCAACCACATGGTTCCTGGCATGCAGAACGGGGCAAGGGTGCTGATCGTCGATCCGCGCCGCACGGTGACGGTGAACGCCTGCGAAGAGGTCGCGGGCGCGGATAACGTGATACATCTGCAGATCAACTCCGGCACTGACCTCGCGCTCTTCAACGCGCTGTTCGCCCATATCGCCGATCAGGGCTGGGTGGATGCGGATTTCATCGCCGCCTCGACCATTCAGGGTGATGTTGCGGTGGCCGAAGACGAACAGCACCCCTCGGCGCTGGGGTCATTCGAGGCAGCGCGTGCGGCTTGCAAGCTGAGCGCCGCTGAGGCCGCCGAAATCTGCGGCGTGACCGAGGCCGATATCGTCAAGGCGGCGGAATGGATTGCCAAGCCCAAGGATGACGGGTCGCGGCGCAAGACTGTCACCGCCTATGAAAAGGGCATCATCTGGGGCAACGACAACTATCGGACGGTTGGTGCGCTGGTGAACGTGGCCCTTGCCACCGGCAACATCGGCCGCGAAGGCGGCGGGGTCTGCCGTCTGGGCGGGCATCAGGAAGGGTACTATCGCCCCTCTGACGCTCATGTCGGACGTCCGGCCCCCTATATCGACCAGTTGCTGATCGCCGGTCGGGGAAAGGTGCACCACATCTGGGCCAACGATCACTACAAGACCACTTTGAACGCCAGCGCCTTCAAGCGGGAATACAACCGCCGCACCAATATGGTGAAAGAGGCGATGGATGCCCGCGCCGGTGCGACCCGCGAAGAACTGGTCGATGCCATTGTGGCTGCGATCAATGCAGGTGGTCTGTTCAGCGTCAACGTCGACATCATCCACAGCCAGATCGGGCAGGCCGCCCATGTCATTCTGCCGGCGGTCGAGGCGGGCGAGATGAACCTGACCTCGATGAACGGCGAGCGTCGCCTTCGGCTGACGGAAAAGTACATGGACGGCCCCGGCCAGTCGATGCCCGACTGCCTGATCGCCGCGCGCATGGCCAACCATATGGAACGCGTGCTGATCGAAGACGGCCGCGCCGATTATGCCGCGCAGTTCAAGGGCTATGACTGGCAGTCCGAAGAAGACGCCTTCATGGACGGCTATAACAAGGGCAACCCGGAAGTGACCTACGCCCGCCTACGCGACATGGGCACCAACGGAGTGCAGGAACCTGTGACCGGGTTTGCCGATGGTAAACTGGTCGGTACGGCACGGCTCTATGAAAACGGCGTGTTCAATCGCCACGGTCGGGAGGATGGCAAGGCACTGTTCTGCATGGGTGCCTGGCGCGGGCTGCAGGCGCCCGGCAAGGCGCAGCAGAAGGCCAACCACCGCTTCCTGATCAACAACGGGCGATCCAACCTCAATTGGCAGAACTGGTTCCTTGATCAGGACAACGACTTCGCCAAGGACCGCTTCCCGCTGCCGTATCTTCAGATCAACCCTGCCGATGCCGCCGAACTGGGTCTGAAGAACGGCGACATGGCCGAGGTTTACAACGACGTCGGCGCCACACAGGCGATGGTCTACATCGAAGCTACCGCCCGCCCGAACGAGACGTTCATGCTGTTCGGTGCGCCGTCCGGTACGCAGGGCAATGTGATCAACGCAGGCACCAACGAGTTGATCCTGCCCAATTACAAACAGACCTGGGCCAACATCCGCAAGATCGCGGACGCGGGCCCGGCGACGGCCAAGCTCAGCTTCAAATCCTGGGAAGTGGCGCTTTGACAGCTTCCCTGCCGCGCCCCGCAGTCCGGCGCGCGGCAGGGACCGACGGTTTGCAGGGGGAATGCTGCGTGAAACTTGCCTATATCATGTCGCCGTCGCGGGGCGGCACCGACCCCTTGTTGGCCGAGGTTGCGGAACACCTGATGCAGCGCGGCCTGCGTCTGTGCGGAACAGTTCAGATCAATACCCAACGGATCGGCAGCCGCCACTGCGATATGGATCTGATGGTGCTGCCAGCTGGCCCCGCATTCCGCATCTCGCAGAACAGGGGTGAATGGGCGCGTGGGTGTCGTCTGGATGCGGGCTCGCTGGAAATGGCGGCAGCGCATGTGGCAGGTGCGGTGGGTAACGGTGCCGACCTGATGATCATCAACAAGTTCGGCAAACACGAGGCGGAAGGCCGGGGCTTTCGATCGGTGATCGCAGCGGCGCTTGATCGCGACATGCCCGTCCTGATCGGGCTGAACCCACTTAACCGGGAAGCGTTTGACAGGTTTTCGGGCGGCTTGGCGCGCGAACTTGAGACCGATATGGGCAAAATCCTGGCATGGGCAGGTGATGGTCTGGCTTACAAGGCAGCGCAGTCATGGACAATTCCCCTAACAGCGTGATGAGGGAAAGTGGGCACATGTTTTCATCAACAAACATGCGACCACTCAGAAGCGAGAGCAGGATGATGTTTCGTTCAAACATCATCCTGCTCTAGTGTCGGCGACCGGACATGACGACGAAGTTGGCTCCATCAGCCACTGCGCCCGCGATGCACTGATCGAAGACGGGCGTATATGCGCCCGATTACGTCAGGGCCGCGCAGTCCGTGGCGGCAGGATTGCTGTTGCCAGATAGGCCGGACGCCCTGCCAGCCATGTCTGGCGGACCAGGGGAACATCACCATCGGGCCAATCGATCACAACCAGATCGGCGCGCTTGCCCGGCGCGATCCGACCCCGGTCAGTCAGCCCCAGCGCCTGCGCCGGATTGCCCGATACCAGCGGCCAAAGCTGATCGAGCGGTGCAATACCGTCATTATGCAACCGCGCTACCGCGCCAAGCATGGCCGGGTAGTAATAGTCCGAGGCCAGAATGTCGCAAAGCCCATCCCTGATCATGTCGGCCGCCCCGATGGAGCCGAGATGACTGCCGCCGCGCGCCGCATTGGGGGCACCCAGAATGATGGCGTCACCGCCTGTTCGCGCGAAACGGGCGGTGCGCAGGTTCATCGGAAATTCGCACAGGAACGATCCGCGCTGGCGGAAATGGGCGCGGGTTTCCTCTTGCGTGTCATCGTGGCTTAGCATCGGTGCCCCGGCCGCGCGGGCTTGGGTTGCAACGGTGTCGATCCAACCCGGCACATCGGGGCGGCGTTGCCAGACCGCGTCGATAAGGCTGACAAAATCGGGAACCGCCATGTTTGACCGTTTGGCGCGACCGTCCATTTTTGCCGCAAAGGCCGGACCGGTGATGTCAGCAACGGGCAGGGCAGGGTCGAAATCGAACGGCCTGTCTTGCAAGGCCACGTCGGGATGCAAAAGTGCCATGGTCGTGTGGTCGTTGAATGCCACCGCAGGGGTCAGCGGGCTGGCAAGAGCGGCGGCGATCAACGGCAGGGCCTCGATGCAGAAGGTTTCCCAGCGCAGTTGCAAACGGTGCTCGACGCTGAGGCGAGGGACGATCTTCAATAGCGCCTCATGCACCTGCCAGCCGGTTTCCACAGACCGCAGACCCGGCTCCCAACTCAGCGTCAGCGCGTGATAGGCGGTGGCAATGCCATTGGCGGCCAGTTGGCGGTCGGTTTCCAGCAACGCCCCCTCGACCGGCAGCAGCACGCCGGGGCGCGGCATGATCTGGCGCTCAAATGCATCGCCGTGGATATCCACCATGGCCGGGGCGAGGATCTGGCCGCCGACATCAATCACCGTTGCCCCGTCGCGGGCGCAGTCAAGTCCGGTGATCCGGCCCGCTTCCACGCGCACCGAAACGCGCGCCAGCCCGTCGGGCAGAATGACCTGCCCGCCTTCAAAGATGACGGCGTCAGGCATCATGCCAGCCGTTCCGCCAGAACATGCCAATGCCATGATCCGGGGATTTTATGTTCGCGGTCGTGAAGCGACATCACCTCGAACCCGGCAAGCAGCGCCAACAGATCGCGAGCGTTGCAAAAGTAGTGCGGATGCACCTTGTCGCCCGGTCCGTCAAACACCCATGTGTTGCGCGAAATCTGTCGCCCCGTTGCCTTGGCAAGCTCGACTGGCACGCGCCTGGCCGATAGCATTGTGCCCATGAAGGTGCCACCGGGCCGCAGAACCCGGGCAATTTCCGCAATCGACCGGTTAACGACGGCCTCGTCGCCGTGATAGATCACGTTCCACGACAGCACATGGTCAAAGCTGGCGTCGGCAAACGGCAGTTCGGTCATCAGACCCTGCCGCAGGTCGATTGAAAGCTCCGCTGCCTCCGCCGCCTGACGGATTGCCGTCAAAGCCTCGGGTGCGGCGTCCAGTGCGGCGACGTCAAACCCCATCTGCGCAAAGACCAGCGCATGCCGCCCGATACCGGCGCCAAGATCCAACACGCGCGCGGCCTTGGGCAAGGTTTGGGCATGGGCCAGCACTTCGGCCTCGGCCTTGGCCCATTTCGAGCTGCCGTCTGCCTTGGCCCATTCGTCGTTCCAGTAGTGATGCGCTGTATCGGTCGTCATCGCGGGGCCTTTCAGATCAGTTTTCCACGGATCCAGCTGCTGCCCTGTTCGACGGCAACCACCAGAACCAGCATCATCAGGATGATTGTCAATGCCTCGTCATAATTGAACAGATCAAAGGCGACCTTCAGATCCACCCCGATGCCGCCCGCACCGACAAGGCCCAGAGCGGCCGATCCGCGCACCGACTTTTCCAGCGCGAACAGCGAGGTTGCGGTGAATGACGGCAGACAGGCGGGAAACACGGCCGAAAAGATGATGCCCATCCGGCTGGCACCGATGGCACGCAAAGCGTCCTGCGGGCCGGTATCGGCCTCTTCCATGGCTTCGGCGAAAAAGCGGCCGGCAAAGCCGATCTTGTCGATCATCAACGCCAGCACCCCCGCCGCAGGGCCAAGGCCCACCACGATGATGAAGAAAATCGCCCAGACAAGGTCCGGCACGGTGCGGAAAAACGCGATCAATCCGCGCGCAATGATCTTGACCGCCGGATGCGGCGATAAGCGGTCGGTGGCAAGAATGGCAAACGGCACGGCAAAGATCAGGCCAAGGGCGGCGCCGGCGACGGCCATCTGCAGGGTTTCCACCAGCTTCCATGTGATATGTTCGACCCTGCTGAAATCGGGGGGGAACATCTGCATCAGGAACCCGGACGGCGCGAACAGCCGCGCAATGCCGCGCTGAAGCGTGTCCAGCGGCGGGGCGGTGTTGGCGACACTGGTCACCACAAGGGCAATCACCACCAACAGCCCGATGTATTCGGCGACGGATCGGTGCCGAAACCGGGGCGGGGCGGGCAGAACGCTGGTCTGGGTCATGGCGCGCTTAATCCGCGGGCTTGTCGAAGAAGCGGCGCAGTTTGATCGGGTCTGCCTTCATGGTGGCCACGTCCAGCGTAATCTGGCCATCGGCAAGTCCGATGATCCGGTCGGAAAATTCTATCGTATGCTCCAGACGGTGCGAGATGACGATCAGCGTCAGCCCGTCTTGTCGTGCCAGATCGGACAGCAGGCGCATGACATCCTCGCCTGATTGCGGATCCAGGCTGGCGTCGGGTTCATCGGCCAGAACGATCTCGGGGCGCTGCATCAGCATTCGCGCGATAGCAACCCGCTGTTGCTGGCCGCCTGACAGGCTGTCAACGCGCTGCAAGGCCTTATCGGCTAACCCGACGCGAGCAAGACAGCTCATCGCCTCGGCGCGCACGGGCGCAGGGGCCGCCCATTGCCACCAGCTGCGCGGGCCGCTCATCCGCGATTGTACCCCGTGCAGGACATTCGACAGCGCCGAAAGGCGCGGCACCAGATTGTGCTTTTGCCAGACCACCCCGATGCGCGACCGGAACCGGCGCAACTCGCGCGCGTTCAGGTCGCCGACAACCTGACCCAGCATCTCGATCCGGCCAGACGTGGGGTCGGTCAGCCGGATCAGGCATTTCAGCAGCGTTGATTTGCCAGACCCGTTGGCCCCGATCACCGCCAGCGACACCCCGGCAAAGGCGGTGAACGTGACGCCTTGCAGGATCGTCGGGCCGCCATAGGATTTCACGAGGTCCGACACCAACAGCACAGGCCCCACCGGGGTGGAGCCTGCCGCCGTACTGCCCGCAACAAGCGGTGCGTTCATGCCCTGATCACTCGAGGAAGGCGAGGAATTCGGTCACGCCGACGTTTTCATACATCTTGCGCACGATGTCGTAATCGGCATCGGTGACGTCCGGGGTAAAGCCGCCGCCCACGAACTTTTCGTTGGCTTCCTGCGAGGTGACGGCAGCCAGCAATTCGTCGCTGTGTTCCGCAAAGGCCTTGCGCACGATATCAATCGTTTCGGGGCTTACCGTTGGGGAGGCCAGCAAGATGTCATTCGGCAGTTCCGGCCCCTTGACCAGCACACGGAATTTCTGATCGGGGAACTTCTCGGTGATCTGGTCGATGTGGGTACGGTTCAAGCCAATCGCGCCAATCTCACCCGAGATCAGGGCCTCGACCGCGACGTTACGCTTCAGGAAAACCGGTTCATAATCAGTGCTGTAGACCAGCCCGCCTTCGGACAGCAAGGTGGCAGGCGCCAGATGCTGCGAGGTGGACCCGATCTCGCCGAACGAGATTTTCATTCCCTTCAGGTCGGCAACGGTCTGCGCGGGCGAGCCGTCCAGCACGACGACGTTGGAATAGTAATCCGGGCGGTTCCAGGTCACTACCGGCTGCGCTTTCATGCGGGCGTTGAACACCACGTATTCTGCCGGGCCGGTCAGCACGAAATCAACCTGTTCGGCGGCCATCGCTTCGACGGCAATGGTACGACCGGACACGGCGAAGAATTCAACCTTCAAGCCGGAGACATCTTCGAAGACGTCCTTGAACGGCCCCATTTCGGTTTGCAGGGCTTCCAGCCCGTCGATATCCGTCACCGCAAAGCGGATGGTTTCCTGTGCAGCGGCGACCGTGCCCGATAGCGCGCTTGCGACCAAGCTCACCGATAGCAACGCAGCCTTCATGAGTGTTTTCATCGTCCCTGACCCCCTGGCGAAAAAATTCCTTGGCAGACCGATAAGGGCAGTTAATGACAGTGGCGTGACAGCGCCCCACCGTTTTTCGGGATCGATACTTCAACTTGACTGGGCATGGAAATAACACTCTGCAGCCGACAGATCAGCAACCTGTGGCGCAGGTCTTGTGATGTGTCAGCGTTGCGGCGGTGCTCCAAACGCGCGCAGGACGCGACGGGTCGCGGCAACGACGGGGTCATGCGTTTCACGCAGGATCGCATTACGGTCAAAGCGATTTCGATCAGCATTCACCGCCACACGCAACGCAGAGCCGAATGCCATCCTCAGTTCGGTCCCGATGTTGAACTTGCAGATGTTGGAGGTTCGCGCCAGCGACCTGCGCTGATCCTCGGGCACGCCCGTGCCGCCATGGATCACCAGTGGCAGCGACGTCACCGCCTCGATCTGGCGCAGCGTTTCCTCGTCCAGCCGGCCGGCGGGGCCGCGTTGCAGATGCAGGTTTCCGATGGAAATCGCCATCGCATCCACCGTCGTCTGGGTGGCGAAGGCTTTTGCGTCCTGCGGGTCGGTCTTGCCGGAGGCGGCCCCGTCCTGATAGCCCACAACGCCAATCTCGCCCTCGCACGATACGCCGGCGCGATGCGCGAACTCGGCAATTGCCGCTGTTTCGTCGATGTTCTGCGTCAGCCCGTGCCGCGATCCGTCATACATCACGGACGTGAACCCGCGATCAATCGCTTCGCGCACCTCGTCCATGCCGTAGCCATGGTCAAGATGCACCACCACCGGCACGGACGCCGTTTGCGCCAGATGCAGCAGCATCGGTGCCAGCACCGCCAAGGGTGTATGCGCGCGGGCTCCGGGGCCTGCCTGCAAGATAATCGGACAGTTTTCCGCCTCGGCTGCCGCCACATAGGCACGTGCATCTTCCCAGCCAAGACAGACCACCCCGCCCACCGCATAGCCTTGCGTCAATGCAGGCGTCAGCACATCCCGTAGTGTCACAAGCGTCATTTGAACTTGGCGATCATGTCTTTGATGCCCGGAATGGTTTCGATCTGGTAGGCGTGGCTCGGTTGAAAAAACTGCACAAGCGACCGCTGGCTGAGGCCTGCAAGAATGGTGAAATAATACATCTCATAGCCCGGCAGAACCGCGCAGGGGTGATAGCCGCGATCAAGGCAGATCGTCGATCCATCGACGATGTGGTAGGCATCGCCCGGCTTGCCGTCTTCCCGCTGCAACATCTGCACGCCGGATCCGTGGTTGGGACGAAAGCGGAAATTATAAGTCTCGTCATGCCGGGTTTCCAGCGGCAAGCGGTCGGTATCGTGCTTGTGGCTGGGAAACCCCGACCAACCACCCGCGCCCACGGTGAACAACTCGCTGACCAGCAAGCGCCCGACGCGGCCATGGTACTTGGTGCCAAGGATGTGCTTGATCTTGCGATGCGTCTTGGTGTCATCCGACCCGTACTGGATCAAATCCAATGCCTCGGCGCGCACTGCAAAGGGTTCCAGCACCTCATCAAACTTGGCACCCGCGACAAACACTTCGGCGGTCTCCGACAGGCAGGTGATCCGGGCGGGCAGGCCAACGGGCACATAAACCGCCTCGGGTTCGCCGTCCCAAACATCAACGCCCCGATTGCCGATACCGCTGAACTTTTGCCCCCCGACGCCCACATCGACCGACCCTGTCGCGGGCACGATGCAAGTTTCATAGCCCGGAACTGTGCTTTCGAACACTTCGCCGCGCACCAGTCTGACGATGTTGAAATAGGTCAGCGGCACCCAGTCATCATCGATGCCGACGATGGCGATGTTCTTGTTGTCAAAGGGCGGAATATGCATATGCGTGGTCCTTCATGGGTCTGTGGGGCCGGGGTGACGGGCCAGAAAATCGGTTAATTCTGCCGGTGTCGGCATGGCGGGGGCGCAGCCGACGCGGCCCACCACGATGGCCGCCGCAGCCGATCCGCGCAACACCGCATCGCGCAACGCAAGCCCGTCAGCACAGGCGCACACGAACGCGCCCATGAACGCGTCGCCCGCCCCGGTCGGCTTCAGCGCGGTCACGGCATAAATCCCTGTGCGATGCGCGGCACCGTTTCCGAACGACATCGCGCCGTCTTCGCCCATCTTGTAGATCACGATCTGCGCCGTGGTTGCGGCAAGGCTGCGCGCATGTGCCAACCCTTTGTCAGCTGACCCCGCCAACACGCCGAACTCCACGTCATTGCCGATCACCACATCGCACAATGCCGCCGCCCGCGCGCAGGTTTCTGACGCCATTTGCGCCGAAGGCCAGCTGTAGGGGCGATAATCGATGTCCAGAATCAGCGGCACACCCGCCGCCCGCGCCAGATCAAAGGCGCGAAACACCGCAGATCGCGATGGTTCGGCCGCAAGGGCTGTTCCCGTCACGATCAGCGCATCGCAGGTGCCGAAATCAACCGCGCCGACATCTGCGAATGCCAACGAAAAATCAGCGGCCCCATTGCGGTAGATAACCGATTGATGATCTTCGACGCGGGTTTCAGCAAAGGCCAGTGTGGTGCGGGCATCGCCGCGCGCAAGGCTGACATAGCTGTCATCGATGCCGTATTTTGCCAGTTCCGCACGGGTAAATCGCCCGACGGCATCATCCGACAGCTTGCTGATCAACCCGACCTTCGCCCCCAGCCGCGCCAAAGCCGCCGCGATATTGCCCGCCGACCCGCCGAGGCAGGCAAAGAACTGCGTGGCGTCTTGCGTCCGCGTTCCGGGCGGGTCGGGGTACAGGTCCATTCCCGCACGCCCCAACACCAAAAAGCGCTTGCCTTGAAGGCGTGAAAGGTTCGTCATTCGTCAAAACCCATCAACCAGGGTATCGCCTCGCCAGATTGGCGGTTGACGATATATTGCGGCTGAGGATACAAGTTTTGCAACCGGTTGCAAACTGATTTTCGAAGGTGGATTTGCGTGATGGCAGAGATCGGAATTGGCATCATCGGCGGCGGCTACATGGGCAAGGCGCATGCTGTTGCCATGTCTGCCGTGGGGGCCGTGTTCAATACCGCGTTGCGCCCCCGGCTGGAAATGGTCTGCGCGACCACCGCTACAACTGCCGAGGCGCATCGCGCGGCGCTGGGGTTTGCCCGTGCCACCGGTGACTGGCGGGTTCTGGTGGCTGACCCGAGGGTCGGGGCTGTCATCATCGCCTCGCCGCAGACAACGCATCGCGCCATCGCGGAAGCGGCATTTGCCCTTGGCAAGCCGGTGTTCTGCGAAAAACCACTTGGGGCCTCGCTGGAGGATAGTCGCGCCATGGTTGCGGCAGCCGCAAGGGCGGGGGCTGTCAACATGGTTGGCTTCAACTATATCCGCACTCCCGCCAGCCAGTACGCCCGCGCGCTGATTGCTGGCGGCGATATCGGCGATGTCACCTGGTTTCGTGGCGAGCACACCGAAGATTTCTACGCTGACCCGCAAACGCCCGCGTCATGGCGTACTGATGGGCAGGCAAACGGCACCATGGGCGATCTTGCCCCACACATGATCAACGCAGCCCTGGCCCTGATCGGCCCGATCGCATCACTGATTGCCGAGGTGGAAACGGTACACGCGGCCCGCCCCGGCGGTACCGTGACCAATGATGATCAGGCCCAGATGATGTGCCGCTTTGCAAATGGTGCCATGGGGCACATGTTTTTCAGCCGCGTCGCCACCGGGCGCAAGATGGGTTATGCGTATGAAATCACGGGCACAAAGGGTGCTATCCGGTTCGATCAGGAAGATCAGAACGCGCTGTGGCTTTACAAGATGGATGATCCTGCCGGCCAGCGCGGCTTTCGCAAGATATTGACTGGCCCCGAGCACCCCGATTACCTGCCGTTCTGCCAGGGGCCGGGTCATGGCACCGGCTATCAGGATCAGATCATCATCGAGGCGCGCGATTTTCTGTCAGCGATCGAGACGGGTAAACCGATCTGGCCCACCTTTCAAGACGGGATGGAGGTGAACCGGATTGTCGCCGCCGCGCACGCCGCATCCGCCGCCAAAACCTGGGTAGATGTCACCGCTTTCTAGCTTAAAAGGACCACTTCATGACCATCCGCATCGGTAACGCCCCCTGTTCTTGGGGCATCGAATTTCCCAGCGATCCCAGCTACCCCACGTGGCAATCGGTGCTGTCCGATTGCGCCGCCGCCGGCTACAAGGGGATCGAGCTTGGCCCCATCGGCTTCATGCCCGAAGACCCCGCAATCCTTGCCGACGCGCTGGCCCATAACGACCTGACACTGATCGGCGGCGTCGTGTTCCGCGCCTTTCACGACCCCGCCATGTGGGATAACGTGATGGACGGCGCCGTTCGCACCTGTAAATCGCTGGTCGCCCACGGGGCCAAACATCTGGTTTTGATCGACAGCATTTCACCGCGCCGCGCCCCAACTGCTGGCCGTGCGTCTGAGGCTGAACAAATGGACAAGGCCGAATGGACAGCCTTCCGTGACCGCTTTGCCACCGTCGCCAAAATGGGGGCCGAGGAATACGGCCTGACCGTCGGCATCCACGCCCACGCCGCTGGCTTCATTGATTTCGAGCCCGAACTGGAACGCCTGCTGGATGAAGTCGACGAAAAGCACCTGAAAATCTGCTTCGACACCGGCCACCATTCCTATGCCGGCTACGATCCGGTGGCCTTCATGCGCCGCCACATGAACCGCATTTCCTACATGCACTTCAAAGATATAGACCCGGTTGTCAAAGCGGCAGCCATCGCCAACCGTACTGGCTTCTATGACGCTTGCGGCCAAGGCATCTTCTGCAACCTCGGGCAGGGCGATGTCGATTTTCCCGCCGTCCGCCAACTGCTGTTGGACGCAGGTTTTGAAGGCTGGTGCACGGTGGAGCAAGACTGCGATCCATCGATGGACGTGCGACCCGTCGATGATGCCCGTGCAAACCGCGAACACCTTCAATCCATCGGCTTTTGAATAGGATCACCACACATGGCAAAACTGAACTGGGGCATGATCGGCGGCGGTGACGGCAGCCAGATCGGTCCCGCCCATCGTCTGGGCGCAGGGCTTGATGCGGCCTATGACTTCGTCGCCGGTGCGCTTGATCACCGCGCCGCCGAAGGCCGCGCTTTCGGCCAGAAACTGGGCCTCGACCCATCGCGCGCATACGGCGACTGGCGCGAAATGCTGGCGGGCGAGCAAGGCCGCCCCGACCGCGTCGATCTGGTCACCGTCGCCACCCCCAACAACACGCATTTCGAAATCACCAAAGCCTTTCTTGAGGCGGGCTTCCACGTGCTGTGCGAAAAGCCAATGACGATGACGGTGGAAGAAGCCGAAACTATCGTCCGCATCGCCGAGAAAACCGGCCAAATCTGCGCCGTCAACTACGGCTACACCGGCTATTCCCTCGTCCGTCACATGCGCGCCATGGTCGCCCGCGGCGATCTGGGCAAGATCCGCCTCGTCAAAGCCGAATTCGCCCATGGCCACCACGCCGATGCCGGTGATGCTGAAAACCCGCGCGTCCGTTGGCGCTATGACCCGGCGCAGGCCGGCGTTTCCGCCCAGTTCGCCGACTGCGGCATTCACGCTTTGCACATGGCCAGTTTCGTGACCGGGCAAGAAGTGACGAAGCTTTCCGCCGATTGCGTGTCCTGCATACCGTCCCGCGTGCTGGAAGATGATGCTATGGTGAATTTCCGCATGACAGGCGGCACCGTTGGGCGGCTCTGGACATCCTCCATCGCTCTTGGCCGTCAACACGGTCTGACCTTGCAGGTATTCGGCGAAACAGGCGGTCTGCGCTGGGCGCAGGAACAGCCGAACCAGTTGTACTACATGCCGCTGAACCAGCGCCTGCAAGTGATCGAACGCGGCGAAGGCAACCTGTCGCCCGAGGCGGACCGCACCAGCCGCGTCACCGTCGGCCACGCCGAAGGCATGCCACTGGCATTCGCCAACATCTATTCCGATCTTGCCGAAGCCATCCGCGCCAGGAAAGACGGCCGCGCCATGGACCCAGCCGCCAACTTGTACCCGCGCGCAACCGACGGCTTGCGATCAATGGCCGCCGTCTTTGCGGTGGCCGAAAGTGGCAAGGCCGATGGCGCATGGGTCGACGCCCGCCCGCCGATGTACCGCTAAGAACGCCGCCACCCCGTACCTGATCCGGGGTGATGGCGTCGGGCTAAGCCTGGTCGCGCAGCGTCCTGCGCATCACCACCTGGCAGGGGAACAACCGCACGCGGGGCGGCGTCTGGGGGGCATCCACCAGCGCCACCACCAGATCAACCGATGCGGCAATGATCTTTGCCACCGGCTGACGAATGGTGGTCAGCCCGATGTTTGCCCAACCGGCCATTTCCATGTCATTGAACCCGATGATCCCCACATCGCCGGGCACTGCCAGCCCCGCATCCGCCAAAGCTGACAGCGCCCCGATCGACAACACGTCATCGCCGCAGAAATACGCCTCTGCCGGGGCTTGCTGCAGCAGACGCTGCATTTCCACCCGTCCGGCCTCGAACGAATAGGCATTGGCATAACTGACGCTCATCGACATTTTCGGATGCCGCATCACTGCTGCGCGAAACCCGGCAAGCCTGTCTTGCGTCGATGTCGCACCCTCCGGCCCGCCCAGAAAGGCTACGTTGGTGTAGCCGCAGGCAATCAGCTTTCTGGCCGCCATCCTGCCGCACCTGTAATTGTCGACGCCCACGACGTGCACCACAGGTTTGGCGGTGGGGCGGCCAAATGAATGCACCACCGGCACACCCGCCGCCCGAAACGCTTCGGCAAAGCCTGCGGGCAATGTCGATGATGCCACCACGACGCCATCAACCGAATATTGCTGCAACAGGCGAACCGAGGCTTGCGGGTTCGTCTCGTCTGACAGGTTCACCAGCAATGGGCGCAGCCCCCGGTCCTGCAGCGCCCGCGTGAACAGATCGAATATTTCCAGAAACACCGGGTTGTGAAAGTTGTTCGACACCAGCCCGATCAGTTTTGTCCGCCCCGTCGTCAAACTCGCCGCCAGAAAGTTCGGGCGATACCCCAGTTCTGCCGCAGCAGCCTCGACCACCGCGCGCATTTTCGCAGACACCGATGCACCGTCGGTAAAGGTGCGCGACACCGCAGAGGTTGAAACCCCCGCCTTTGCCGCCACGTCTTTTAATGTCGCAACCATTCGGATGACCCTTCCTGCCGGTGAAGCATCCATCGCACGGCCGCCTTTTGCAACCGCTTGCAGCATCAGAGGCCTGCGTCTTTCACCGCCTCCATCGCCACATAGGTCGAAGTTGATGACACATGCGGCAGGCCCGACAGCTTTTCCGCCAAAACCTGCCGGTAATGCTGGATATCGCGGGTCCGCACCTTCAGCAGGTAGTCAAACCGGCTGGCGATCATGTGGCACTGTTCCACCTCTGCAATCGCAAGGGCCGCCATGTTGAACGCCTGCAATGCCGCCTCGCGCGTGTCGGATAGCCGCACTTCCACGAATGCCACATGCGCCAGACCCAGTTTGGCCACATCCAACAGGGCGCGGTAGCCGATGATGATGCCGCTTTCCTCCAGCCGTTTCATCCGTGCTTGCGTCGGCGATTTCGACAATCCGATGCGTTTTGCTAATTCGATTGCTGAAATCCGGCCCTCGGCAGACAATACCCGCAAAATCGCATGATCAAATCGGTCTAGCGTCGCCCGGTCGTTTGGCATCAAAACTTTCCTAAAAACGGGCCATTCAGCCCGACATGTGACTAAAGATCAGGACAACAGACTGCCAAATCCCCGCTAT
>JANOGW010000039.1:0-61153 GCA_031406155.1 Pseudorhodobacter sp. | reverse complement strand
GAACTAACGCCTGTTGTGAAAACTACGTTTCAACGGCACGCGCGACGTTATGGTTCGCGGCGATTGACCGTGAGATTGGTGGTGACAACACCTATGGCAAGACCATCCGCGAACGCGCTCTCACCTCCATCGACACCCTTGTCGAATGGACACCGCAAACCGGGCGCAACCGCTTGCATGCGATGATCGAAGCGCGGCCCGACTGGGTGCTGAGCCGACAACGCGCCTGGGGCGTGCCGTTGACCTGCTTCACCCGCAAGGGCGCGAAACCGACTGATGCGGATTTCCTGTTGCGCGATGCTACCGTCAACGCCCGCATCACCGCGGCGTTCGAGGCCGAAGGGGCGGACGCTTGGTATCAGCCGGGGGCGAAGGCTCGGTTCCTTGGCAACGGCTACGATGCCGAGCAATTCGATCAAGTCACCGACATTCTCGACGTCTGGTTCGACAGCGGCTCAACCCATGCTTTCGTGCTGCGAGACCGCCCCGACGGCACGCCTGACGGCATTGCCGACCTGTATCTGGAAGGCACCGACCAGCATCGCGGCTGGTTCCATTCCAGCCTGCTGCAAGCCTGCGGCACCAAGGGCCGTGCGCCCTACAAAGCGGTGCTGACGCATGGGTTCACGCTGGATGAAAAGGGCATGAAAATGTCCAAATCGGTCGGCAATACCGTTGCGCCCGAAAAGGTGGTCAAGGAATACGGGGCCGACATTCTGCGGCTTTGGGTGGCGCAATCGGATTACACGATTGATCTGCGCATCGGGAAGGAAATTCTGAAAGGGGCCGCTGACAGCTATCGTCGCCTGCGCAATACGATGCGGTTCTTGCTGGGCAACCTCGCCGGGTTCAGCGACGCTGAAAAGATTGAGTCTGCTGCAATGCCGGAACTGGAGCGATGGATTTTGCATCGGCTGGCAGAGCTGGATGCAGAAGTGCGCAAGGGTTATGCGGCCTATGATTTTCAGGGCGTGTTCCAAAAGCTGTTCGCGTTCGCCACGACCGATCTGTCATCCGTGTATTTCGATATCCGCAAGGACAGCCTGTATTGCGATGCGGTGACCAGCCTGCGCCGCCGTGCCGCGCGGACGGTGCTGGACATTGCGTTCCACCGCTTGACCACTTGGCTGGCGCCGATCCTTGTGTTCACCATGGAAGAGGTCTGGCTGTGCCGGTTTGATACGCCCGGATCGTCGGTGCATCTGGAAGATATGCCCGAAACACCGAAAGCGTGGCTTGATCCGGCGCTGGCGGCGAAATGGGCCAGCATCCGGCAAGTCCGGCGCGTGGTGACGGCGGCGCTGGAGGTGCAGCGCACGGCCAAGGTCATCGGTGCATCGTTGGAAGCCGCACCAGTGGTGCATGTTGAGGATGCGGGGGTGCTGGCGGCACTGCGGTCGGTTGATTTTGCCAATCTGTGCATCACATCGGGGCTGCAACTGACAGCCGATCCCGCCCCGGATGAGGCGTTCCGGCTGGGCGATGTGCCGGGCGTGGGCGTGGTGTTCGAGCTGGCGGAAGGTGCCAAATGCGAGCGATGCTGGCAGATACTATCTGATGTCGGCACTCACAAGCATGCCCAGACCTGCGCGCGGTGTGACGCGGCGTTGGGATGATAGGCAATTCTGCCCATCTTTCCGCGATGCTTGTTACGCCCTTCGGGCCAGTGACGTTGGTCGAGGAGGGAGGCGTGATTGCCCGGCTGGAATGGCGGGCGGGGCTGGGCGAGGGCAGCGACTTGCTGACCGAGGCTTGCCGCCAGTTGCAGGCTTATTTCGATCGTCGCCTCACCACGTTCGACCTGCCGTTCGACTGGGGCATCGGCCTGAATGCCCAGGTACGCCGCGCGATGGCCGCTATCCCGTTCGGCGAAACCCGCACCTACGGCGACATCGCCAAATCCATCTCGGCCCCGGCGCAGGCGGTGGGGCAGGCTTGCGCGGCCAATCCATTACCCATCCTGATCCCCTGTCACCGAATACTCGCGGCGAACGCACTGGGCGGTTATTCCGGTTCGGGCGGGGTGGAAACCAAAGTCGCCCTGCTGCGGCTGGAAGGGGCTGGGTCGATGTTGATCTGAACCTCACGCCTTGCGGTGGATGCGTCGTTCCGGCACGATTTGCTGCACGATGCCGGCACATGTCAGGTACAGCGAGGTCAATACCAGCCCCCAATGGGCCCAGCTTTGTGGATCGAAATTAACCCATGCGGCCCAGCTTGCAAAGAAGACCCACGCCAGCGCCATCGGCAGCGACACTCCGCGCCAGCGTTCCGTTCGGACTGGGTGGATGAACTTCAGGTTGGTGAACATGGTCACCGTCAGGGCCACCACGATGAACAGCGTGAGGAAATGGGGCGGTTCAAGCGCAAACAGAACAAGCACCACCATGTTCCAGCAGGCAGGAAATCCGGCGAAAGATTTATCTTTTGTTTTCATACGGGTATCGGCGAAGTATATCACCGATCCATAAACGATCACGATGATCGCGATCCATCCCGGCCAGCCCGGTAGCAGCCCCGATTTGAACAAGGCATAGGCAGGAATGAACACATAGGTCATGTAGTCGATGATCAGGTCCATCAACACGCCGTCATAGGTCGGCCAGTTGGCCGAGACATCGTAGCGCCGCGCCAAGGGGCCATCGATGCCGTCCACGATCAGCGCAAGCACCAGCCACAGAAACATCAGGCTCCACTTGCCCTCGACCGCAGCCAGCATGGCAAGCATCGACAGCACCGCCCCGGTGGCAGTCAGAAGATGCACGGACAGGGCCTTGATGCGGGCGTTCATAGCACGGTGATGGCCCAAAATGCGGTTGTTGGCAACGGGTCGCGCGCGGGTCACGCCCGTGGATGCGCGCGGTCGTAAACCTCCATCAGCCTCGCGGCATCGACGGCGGTGTAGGCTTGGGTGGTGGACAGCGAGGCATGGCCCAGCAGTTCCTGTATCGCGCGCAGATCGCCGCCGGCGGCCAGCAGATGGGTGGCAAAGCTGTGGCGCAGGGCGTGCGGCGTGGCGGTGGCGGGCAGGCCCATTTGCGCGCGCGTCTTTTCCATCACCAATGCAATCAGGCGGGCATTCAGCGGGCCACCGCGCGCGCCCCTGAACAGCGCCTCATCGGCGGACAGATCGAACGGGCACAAGGCTGCGTAGCGGGCGACGGCCTGGCGTGCGGCGGGCAGCACGGGCACAAGGCGCTCCTTGCCGCCCTTGCCGGTGATGCGGATCACCTCCGGCAGAGGGTGGGCGGCGCCGGTCAGCCCCAACGCCTCGGATATCCGCAAACCACAGCCGTAGAGCAGCGTCACCACAGCGGTATCGCGGGCACCGATCCAGTCGATCCGGGCATTATCGCCGATCGTGTCCAGCACCTGCCGGGCGGCGTCCTTATCCAGCGGGCGGGGCAGTTTGCGCCGGAACTTGGGGCCGCGCGCGGACAGCAGCGTCGTGGCATCCGCGCCTTCGCGGTCTGCCAGCCAGGCGGTGAAGTTTTTCACCGCTGACAGTGCGCGGGCCAGCGACCGGGCAGAAAGGCCGCGCGCCCGGGCATGCGCCATCCAGGCGCGCAGGTCGGTCTGCGGAATGACGGCGTAGGCTGCCAGCCCTTCGGTCGTGCCGCGATGGCGCGCGATGAAATCAAGGAAGCCTGCAACATCATGGGCATAGGCGGTGACGGTGTTGGTGGCTACCCCGTCCAGCGCCTTGATATGGGTCAGCCATTTTGTCAACGCGTCGCGCAGTGCGGGCGACAGGGCGAGTGTGGGCACAGGCCCGGTCACGACAGCCAGCGGCGCATTGTCCGCTCGAATACGCCTGCGAAAAACGCCAGCAGATCGGTGCCTTGCGTTGGCTTGAACTGATGCGGATCTTCGGCCCCAAAGACCAGCATGCCGGGCAGGCGGCCCTTGCTGAAATCCAGCCGCAGCAGTGCCTCTGATCTGATCCAGCCCGCGCGTTCACCGTAAAGCACGTCCGAGGATGGCATGGTCTGGCGCAATGTGACAGGGCGCAGCGGCACATTGCGGCCGCCGGCGATATAGTCAGTAATGAAGCCCGGTTCAGCCACGAACAGCACATCGCCAAGTTTGCGCAGGGCAGGATCGTCGGCACTTTGCACCGATTCCAGCACAAGGCGCAGGCAATCGACGCGCAGGGTCTGCGCAACCTCGGCCCCCAGACTTTTCAGAAAGTCCTCGAAACTGAGCGGATCGAGCATTTGCAGGATCGCACGGTGAACTTGGTTGGTGCCGGCAAGATTTTCATAGGCGGCGGCGATGACGGACCGGTGCGTATCTTCCAGCCGGTCCAGCCGGTTTTCCAGTCGGTCCATCGCGATGCCGCGCAGATCGACGATGTTGGCCCCCATGGCGCGACCGTTGGCGGCGATCAGCGCATTCATCACGTCGATATCTTCCAGCAGGGTTTCCGGTTCCGCGATGATGCGGTCGCGAAGGTCTTGTTCAATCATGCGGTCAATGCCCCAGGCCCTTGTCTATCAGTGAGGGCCCCAAAGGCCCCCATGTTCGATTTTGGCAAGATCATACACGATTTCAGAGGATTTTCTGCCCTGTTTTTGCCCAGTCTTTCATAAACTGCTCCAGCCCTTTGTCGGTCAGCACGTGGCTCGCAAGTCCTTTGATCACCGCAGGGGGCGCTGTGATCACATCGGCACCGATACGGGCGCATTCCGTAACGTGGTTGGCGGTACGGATTGAGGCGGCAAGGATCTGGGTTTTGAAATCGAAGTTGTCATAGACGGTGCGGATATCGTTGATCAATTCCATGCCATCAAGGTTGATGTCATCCAACCGGCCGATGAAGGGGCTAATGAAGGTAGCACCGGCTTTGGCGGCGATCAGGGCCTGATTGACGGAAAAGCACAGCGTGACGTTTACCATGAAGCCTTCGCCGGTCAGCACTTTGCAGGTTTTCAAGCCATCCCATGTCAGCGGCACTTTGACGGCGATGTTCGGCGCGATGGCGGCGAGCTTGCGGCCTTCGGCAAGCATGTCGTCGAACGTCAGCGCCACCACTTCGGCGGAGACCGGACCAGAGACGATGCCGCAGATTTCGCGCGTCACCTCGATGATGTCGCGGCCTGATTTCAGGATCAGCGACGGGTTGGTGGTGACGCCGTCGACCATGCCAAGATCGTTAAGCTCCGAGATCGCCTCGACATCGGCGGTATCGACAAAGAATTTCATGGGCGCGAGTCCTTCTTTGGGGTGCTGATCGGGGTTGCAGGTGTTCGGGGGTGGGTTTACCCCAAGTGACGACCGGGCGAAAGGTCACAGGTAGGGCGGGCCATGGCCGAGCGGGTTTATTCCGAGGGAGAGTTGATCGGCGTGCTGACCACCGAGCCCTTGGGGCGCGTGCTGGATTACCGCGCGCCGGAAGGCGGTTGCGGCACTGGGGATTTTGTAGAGGTGCCGCTGGGGCCGCGCAAGGTTCTGGGCGTGGTCTGGGGCGATGCTGTTGGGGGCTATGATCCGGCAAAGGTGCGGGCTGTCTACCGACGGTTGGATGCCCTGCCGATGCGGGCGGAATTGCGCAGCTTTCTGGTACGCGCTGCTGATTACACGCTGACGCCGCTGTCTGCGATGCTGCGGCTTGCCACCCGCGCGCCGGGATTGGGCGACCCGCCTGCGATGCGCCGCGTGCTGCGGTTGGGCGACGTGGTACCCAACCGCCTGACCGATGCGCGCCACAGAGTGGTGGAGGCGCTGCGCGATTTTGGTGGCGCAGCGGTGACACTTGCCGAACTGGCCGAGGCGGCGGGGTGTGGGCCTGCCGTCATCAAGGGGCTGGTGAAGGCGGGCGTGGTGCTGGAACAGGAGGCCCCCCGCGATCTTGCTTATCCGCGGCTGGACCCCGCAGGATCTGTGCGGCTGATGGGTGATCAAGTGGCGGCGGGTGATGCATTGGTCGCAGCTGTGGCGTTGGGGGGGTATTCGGCGACATTGCTGAAGGGGGTCACCGGGTCGGGCAAGACCGAGGTCTATCTGGAGGCGGTTGCCGAATGTCTGCGCATGGGACGGCAGGCTTTGGTGCTATTGCCGGAGATTGCCCTGACGGCAGAGTTTCTGGCCCGCGTCGAGGCACGGTTTGGTGCGCGGCCTGCGGAATGGCATTCGGGCGTGACGATGACCGAGCGTCGGCGGCTGTGGCGGATGGTGGGCCAAGGGAACGCGCAGTTTGTGGTCGGCGCGCGGTCGGCGTTGTTTTTGCCATTTCAACAGCTTGGGCTGATCGTGGTCGATGAGGAACACGATACCAGCTACAAGCAGGAAGAGGGTGTTTTGTACAATGCCCGCGATATGGCGGTGCTGCGCGCCGCGATTGTGGGGGCACCGATCGTGCTGGCATCGGCCACGCCGTCGCTTGAGTCTTGGGTGAATGTCGAGGCGGGCAAATATGCGCGGCTTGATCTGGGGTCAAGGTTCGGGGCGGCGGAACTGCCGGCGATGAAATCCATCGACATGCGCGAGGAAAGACTGCCCGGGGATCGCTGGATATCGGAAACGCTGGCGCGCGAGGTGACAGCGCGGGTGGACCGGGGCGAGCAGGCGCTGTTGTTCCTCAATCGGCGTGGTTTTGCCCCGGTAACAATCTGCCGGGCCTGCGGGCATCAGGTTGGCTGTGACCATTGCGATGCGCGGATGGTGGAGCACCGGTTTCTGAAGCGGCTGGTGTGCCATCAGTGTGGCGCCACGAAACCTGTGCCGCTGGCTTGTCCGTCGTGCAAGGTGGAAGGCCGGATGGCGCCGGTGGGCCCGGGGGTGGAGCGGTTGGCCGAAGAGGTGACGGCACGGTTTCCAGCCGCACGGGTGGCCGTACTGTCATCCGACCTGTTCGGGTCGGCGCGGGCGTTGAAAGAGCAGATCGTGGCGATTGCCGAGGGGGCTGCCGACATCATCATCGGCACCCAGATCGTGGCAAAGGGGCATAATTTTCCGTTGTTGACGCTGGTCGGGGTGATTGATGCCGATCTGGGCTTGCAGGGGTCCGATCTGCGCGCCGCGGAGCGGACGTTCCAGTTGATGCGCCAGGTGGCAGGGCGGGCGGGCCGCACGGAGAAGCGCGGCTTTGCACTGCTGCAGACCTATCAGCCAGAGCATCCTGTGATCCGCGCCATTCTGGGCGGCGATGAAGAGGCGTTCTGGAAGGCCGAGGCAGCGGAGCGGCGTCTGGCGGGCGTGCCACCTTACGGGCGCATGGCGGGGATCATCCTGTCATCGACCGATGTGGCGCGGGTGTTCGACTTTGGCGGTGAGATGGCACGACGTGACGGGCCTTTGCGCAAAATCGGTGCGCAGGTGTTCGGGCCCGCCCCTGCCCCCATCGCACGGGTGCGGGGAAGGCACCGCGTGCGGTTGCTGGTCAAGGCCGAAAAGAGTGCCGGCTTGCAGGCAGCATTGGCGGAATGGGTGGGCCAGTTCAAACTGCCGGGTGACCTGAGACTGGCGATAGATATTGATCCGCAGAGTTTCTTGTAAAGCCTGTTCGACCTGTCGGATCAAGAAGAGCCGCCAGCTTGTGGCGACCCTTCAACTTGCAGCCTGCTCTTACAAGAAGTCCATGCTTGGCACGCAGTCGAACTGCAACTGGTTACCCGGCTCGATCGGACCGAAGTATCCAGTCAGCGTCATGGAACCGCCGGCGTATGAAATCACTGTGCCCGCCGCCGTGGTGCTGATTGTCAACGCCGTTTCGTCGATGCCAAGGGATGCATCGAACACGACCATGTCGCCGGCAAGGCCATTGAAATCGGTCACACGATCGCCCGCACCGAAAACAAAGCTGTCCCCACCCAGGCCGCCGGTGAGAACATCGTTTCCCACCCCGCCATCCAGCAGATCATTGCCAGCACCGCCGTCCAGCCGGTCAACGCCCGCGCCGCCCAGCAAGCGATCATCGCCATCATCGCCGAACAGACGGTCGGCGGCTGACCCGCCATCGATGACGTCGTTGCCGTCGCCGCCGCGCACAGTGTCATTGCCACCGAGGCTGCGAATGATGTCGTTGCCTGCACCACCGTCGATGGTGTTGGCCACACTGGTGCCGGTCAGCACGTCATTGTCCGGTGTGCCGGTGCCTGTTGGGGGCGGCGGTGGGTTGACGATGGCAGTGCTGGAAAAGCCGCCCAGGTTCGAGAATGAAACCTGCGAACCTGCGACCAGCGGAACATCCGAGATGACGATCTTTTCCAGTTGAAGACCGGCGTAAGCACCGCCGGTGCCGGGTGCAGGCGATTCAGAAATATAGAAGAAGTCTGGCCCCTGCTTGGACTGATCGGGATCAACGTCCAGCGGGTTGGTCGGGCCGCTGAAGGTGGTGACACGGCCATCGGCCGCGGTGACGGTCATCGACAGGATCGAACCCGCCCCGCCGACGAATGCGCCTGTCGCATCGAACGCGGTTGCCGTTGTGGTCAGTTTGATCGTGTCGGTTGCGGAAAACCAGACGCGGCCGATTTCCACCCGCGTGGTGCTGCTTTGCCCGTCAAACTGCAAAGCCTCGCCAACCTGATTTCCCTTGAAGGTAAGTGTCGCCATTGTCGTCTCCTTTTGGATCCATGTTTGCAACGCGACGTTGCAGGCGATCTGCTCACGCCGTGATCAGCAAACGCACAACCTCAGGCTTTATTCCGAACAGTTTTAACTTTCTCGTCTTGGCATCGGAGGAAGCTAAAACTCAGGGGATGGCCGGCGTTCCGCTGGTGGCGGGTGCCTGGGCCACAATTTTGCACTGGTGGCCAGCCAAGCGCAACGTTACGCCTGTTGCATGTTCAGACGCACCATGACCCTTGCTGAGGCAGACGCACTTCCCCGTTGGCGGCGGCCCGAAAGTCTGTTGATCGTGATGGCAGCGGCTATGCCGATTGCGTTTGCGACGTGGTCGGCGCTTTTGAATAATTTCGTCATCGAGGTTGCCGGCTTTACCGGGGTCGAAATCGGCTGGCTGCATACGGTGCGCGAAATTCCGGGGTTTCTGGCCATCGGAGTGATCTTGCTGCTGCTGTTCATCCGCGAGCAGGTTCTGGGGGTGATATCGCTGGTCCTGCTGGGGTGTGCCACGGCAGTAACGGCGTATTTCCCGAGTTTTGGCGGCATTCTCTACGTCACACTGTTTTCATCCATCGGGTTTCACTATTTCGAGACTGTGAACCAGAGCCTGCAATTGCAATGGATCGATCGCAAGCGCGCGCCGCAGATGCTGGGCTGGCTGGTGGCGGTGGGGTCGGGGGCGTCGCTGGTCGCCTATGGGTTGATCGTGGCTGCCTGGGATGTGCTGGTGCTGGATTACAACAAGGTGTATCTTGCGTCGGGCGGGTTGACCGCACTGATTGCGCTGTTCTGCCTGTTCGCCTATCCGCAGTTCGAAGCGCCGCATCCGCAGAACAAGACCATGGTGCTGCGGCGGCGCTACTGGCTGTACTACGCGCTGCAACTGATGGCAGGCGCGCGGCGCCAGATTTTCGTGGTGTTTGCCGCCTTCATGATGGTGGAACATTTCGGTTTTGCCGTGCACGAGATAACGGCGCTGTTCTTGATGAACTTTCTGGCGAACATGATCGTCGGCCCCTATGTCGGGCGCTGGCTGGCGCGGTATGGCGAGCGGCGGATGTTCATGGTGGAACATTTCGGCGTCGCTTGCGTGTTCATGGCGTATGGCGGCATCTATTCGTTTCACTGGGGGGCGGTGATTGGGGCCGCACTTTACGTCATCGATCATTTGTTCTTTGCCATGGCGTTCAGCCTGAAAACCTATTTCCAGAAGATCGGTGATCCCGCCGATATGGCACCGACGGCTGCGGTGGCGTTTACCATCAATCACATCGCGGCGGTGTTCCTGCCGGCGACCCTGGGCTATCTGTGGGTGCAATCGCCCGAAGCGGTGTTCGGTCTGGCCACACTGATGGCCTTTGCAACCTTGGCACTGGCCTTTCTGGTACCACGCGATCCGGGGCCGGGAAACGAGACGATCTTTTCGGCGCGTGGTCTGCCGTTCCCGGCAGAGTGATCGGGCAGGGGCTGGCGAAATGGCCGCCGGTGCCTATATCTTCGACACATCAACACGGAGGCACCAATGTTTTTCATGAACCGCAAGAAGCTTGAAATGGTCTTGCCCGAGGCCGCATTGCCGGGGCGGACAACACCGTTACCGACTGCCGCGACGCATTTCATTTCAGGTTTGCCGCTGAAATCGCCGGTGCCCGAGGGCATGGCCGAGGCGATGTTCGGCATGGGCTGTTTCTGGGGGGTGGAGCGGACGTTCTGGCCGGTGCCCGGTGTCTGGCTGACCATGGTCGGCTATGCGGCGGGCTATACCCCGAACCCGACCTATGAGGAAACCTGTACCCAGATGACCGGCCATAACGAGGTGGTGCGGGTGATCTATGATCCGGCGGTTATTTCCTATGATGCGCTGCTGAAGCTGTTCTGGGAAGGCCACGATCCGACGCAAGGTATGCGGCAGGGCAACGACATGGGGTCAACCTACCGGTCCGGCATCTACACGTATTCGGACGAACAGGCGGCCGCCGCGCAGGCCTCGCGCAGCATATATCAGACTGCGCTGACTGCCGCCGGGCGCGGGCAGATCACTACCGAGATTTTGCCGGTGCCGGTGTTCTATTTTGCCGAAGCCTATCATCAGCAGTATCTGGCGAAAAACCCCCAAGGCTATTGTGGCATCGGCGGTACCGGCGTGACCTGCCCGATTGGCACCGGGGTCGCGGCTTGACGGGGGCATGGGGGGCGGCTATCGGGCGGTTCCTGTTCTGAAAGGCCACCCCCCATGCCCACCTACAGCGCACTGACCACCCTGATGGGCGAAGACGCGGCGCTTGCGCTGTCTGACGCGATGGAGCGGATGACGCCGGAACCCACCGGGGTCGGCGTGTTCGAGATCGAAGACGGCTCGGGCCTGTGGGAGGTCGGCGGCTACTTTCTGGAACCACCCATAGGGGCGACGCTGGATCTGCTGGCCATGGCGTTTGACGCCAGGCCCTTTGCAGTGTCGGAATTGCCCGAGATTGACTGGGTCGCCAAGGTGCGCCGCGAGTTGAGCCCGGTCGAGGCGGGACGGTTCTTCGTTTACGGCAGTCATGATGCGGGTAGGGTGCCTGCCGTTTTGGCGGCTGGCAACCGGATCGCTTTGCAGATCGAGGCGACGGTGGCGTTTGGCACCGGCCATCATGGCACCACGCTGGGCTGCCTGCGCGCATTTGATCGGCTGGCAGATGCAGGATTTTCCCCGGCGCGCGTAGCCGATATCGGGTGTGGCACTGCCGTGCTGGCCATGGCGGCGGCGGCTGTTCTGCCGGATGCGGTGGTAATTGCATCCGATATCGATGAGGTCGCGGTTGACGTGGCCCGCGCCAATACCGCGATCAACGGTCTGGCGGACCGGATCGAGTGCGTTGAGGCGGCTGGTTTCACGCATCCGACATTTGCGGCATCGCGACCGTTCGATCTGGTGTTTGCCAATATCCTGAAGGGGCCGCTGATCGAACTGGCACCTGCGATGGCAGCAAATGTGGCGCAAAAGGGCATTGTCATTCTGTCCGGCCTTTTGGTGGTGCAGGCCGAGGCCGTGCAAGCGGCCTATGTTGCAGCCGGATTTGTGCTGCTTTCGCGCGAAGATATCGGTGAATGGTCAACGTTGGTTCTGCGGCATTCATAGGAAATCGGGGCGTTGCCGCAATAATGCCGCAAAGTGTCCGTATTTTGCGTTCGTGTAGGGGACGAATGTTTGTTTTTTGTTGAGGTCTAATTATGGCTGACCCAAATATGGTCGATTTTTACGGGCGTGTTTCGCGCATTCAGCGCGCGCGCGCCAAAGGTTATGGGTTTGAGGCTCCGGGAACGCTGGGGCGGTCCTATTACAGCAGACATGCTCCCGCGCGGGCGCGCACGCCGTTGCTGATGCCCGCCTTGATCGTGCTGTTTGGCGCCTTCGGCCTGAAGGGTGCAATTCACTATCAGATCGGCAGCGCCGTTTATTCAGAGCGCGTGGCCGAACTGAAATCGGGCGAGGGTTTTGATCGTCTGGGTGGCTACCTGATGGCGGCCGACCCGGTGACGATGTTCGTCTCTGCCAAGCTGAACGAAACCATTGGCGTGAATATCTGATCGAACTGGTCGGTCCATTGCCAGATGACGGCCACCGTTCGGGTGATGTCATGAAAAAGGCCGCGTCCCGAACGGATGCGGCCTTTTCATTTGGAACGGGCATTTGGCCCGAACGATATCATTCAGGAAATCTGGTCGATATCACCACGGCACAGGCCGATATCGTCCAACTCGCGGTCGGACAGTTTGCCTAGTGCGTTGCGGGTCATGCGGCGATCATTCCAGTTGCCAAGCGTGGCAAATCCGTTCGAGAGGAACTGAATGAAACGGTAGGTAGTGATGGCGCCCAGCGGCGCCGTGCGGGTCGTTTGAGTGGCGGCCATGGCGGTAATCCTTTTCTAAAACTGCTCATTGCGTGGGTATTTTTACCCTGTGCAAGTCAAATAGTCGTGCTGCAGATGCAAAGCAAGCACAGCTATGGCAAGCCCGCCTTGCGCCGGCTGCATAGCTAAGTTCACAATTTAGTCATTTTTTTCGGTGTGTTACCGGATATCTGGCGGGCCATGTCGGTTTCTGACCTCTAAGCGACGAATTTCTGCATCTGCATTGTGCCCGCCCAGATGGTGCATGCCGGTCACAAAAGCAGTTGGCGGATGTTCTCTTTTCGTGCTAGTCGGTGAACAAGTTGTAATTGGGGGCAGACATGCGGGTTTTGGGGATTGACCCGGGTTTGCGCAACCTCGGCTGGGGGATCATCGATGTGGCTGGCGCGCGTCTGACCCATGTCGCGAACGGAATCTGTCATACCGAAAAAGGTGGTCTGGCGGCCAATGGCGATCTGGCGGCCAATGGCGATCTGGCGGATCGTCTGTTAAGTCTGCATGGGCAGTTATCGGACGTCTTGCGTCTGTATTGCCCAGATGAGGCGGCGGTGGAAAACACCTTTGTTAACAAGGACGCAGTGGCGACGCTGAAGCTAGGGCAGGCGCGCGGCATTGCCTTGCTGGTGCCGGCGCAATTCGGGCTGCGGGTGGGCGAATATGCCCCGAACGCGGTGAAGAAAACGGTTGTCGGTGTCGGGCATGCGGCAAAGGTGCAGGTGGATCATATGGTGCGAATTCATCTGCCGGGTGTGGCGATTGCTGGCCCCGACGCGGCGGATGCGCTGGCCATTGCGATCTGTCACGCACATCATCTGCAATCGGCGGGGCGTCTGGCCTCGGCAATTCTGAAAGCGGCGGGATGATCGGCAAGATATCGGGGCGGCTGGACTACCGGGCAGGCGATCATGTGCTGATTGATGTGCGCGGGGTTGGCTATATCGTCTATGTGTCCGACCGCACACTTGCCGGATTGCCGGGCCCAGGTGAGGCGGTGGCACTTTTCACCGAACTTCTGGTGCGTGAGGATCTGTTGCAGTTGTTCGGATTTCCGACGCTGCTGGAAAAGGAATGGCACCGGTTGCTGATGACGGTGCAAGGCGTGGGGGCCAAGGCCGCGATGGCCATCTTGGGTACGCTGGGGGCCGAAGGCGCGGCGCGGGCGATATCACTTGGTGATGCGCGGTCCATTCAGGCGGCACCGGGGATCGGGCCGAAAATTGCGCAACGGGTGGTGTTGGAACTGAAATCCAAGGCCCCCGCCGTGATGGCGATGGGCGCGCGGATGGTGTCGGCACCGGGCCTTGATGAGGTGATCGAGCCTGTTGCGGCGCGGCCTGCCGTCGTGCCGACACCGACGGCCACGGAGGCCGAGGCGCGGGCGTCGGTCAATGCCGATGCGCTGTCGGCCTTGATGAACCTTGGCTATGGGCCGGGTGATGCAGCACAAGCGGTGGCGACGGTGATGGCAGAGCACGACGGGTTGGAGACCGGGCAAATGATCCGGCTGGCGCTGAAACTGCTGGCGCCGAAGGTGTAGCGGCATGGAACCTGATTCAACCCTGCGCCCCGACAGCCTACCCGAGGATGCCGACCGGTCTTTGCGCCCGCAGGTGCTGGATGATTTCATCGGCCAGGCCGAGGCGCGCGCGAATTTGGCGGTGTTCATTGCGTCCGCCAAGATCCGGGGCGAGGCGATGGATCACACCCTTTTCCACGGGCCGCCCGGTCTGGGCAAGACCACTCTGGCGCAGATCATGGCGCGCGAACTGGGGGTAGGGTTCCGGATGACGTCCGGCCCGGTGTTGGCGCGGGCAGGCGATCTAGCCGCGATCCTAACCAATCTGGAGCCGCGCGATGTTCTGTTCATTGACGAAATACATCGCCTGTCGCCGATCGTGGAGGAGGTGCTGTATCCCGCAATGGAGGATTTCGCGCTGGATCTGGTGATCGGCGAAGGGCCCGCCGCGCGGACGGTGCGGATTGAGTTGCAACCCTTCACGCTGGTGGGGGCGACGACGCGGCTGGGGCTGCTGACGACGCCCTTGCGCGACCGGTTCGGCATTCCGACACGCTTGCAGTTCTATACCGAAGCCGAGTTGTTCGAGATTGTGACCCGGGGTGCGCGCCTGCTGGGGATCCCGGCGGAACCGGAGGGGTGCCTTGAGATCGCGAAGCGCGCGCGGGGCACGCCGCGAATTGCGGGGCGATTGCTGCGGCGGGTGGTGGATTTCGTGCTGGTCGAGGGGGATGGGACGTTGACGCGGAAGATCGCGGACTCGGCGCTGACGCGGCTGGGCGTCGATCATCTGGGGCTCGACGGCGCGGATCGGCGGTATCTGGGTCTGATTGCGGAAAACTATGGTGGTGGGCCGGTCGGCGTCGAGACGATCTCGGCCGCACTGTCAGAAAGCCGGGACGCAGTGGAAGAAGTGATCGAGCCGTTCTTGCTGCAGCAGGGCTTGCTTCAGCGTACCCCGAGGGGGCGGATGCTGGCGGCCAAGGCCTGGCGGCATCTGGGGTTGGATGCGCCGAAAGGGCCGGGACAAAGCGATTTGTTTGAAGCGAAGTAGCCTCGGATTTTGGTTTTGTGTGACTGGCTGCGGGATGCCTCCGGCGGGGATATTTTTCAACAGAAGAAGGGGTATGTGATGAGGCCTGAGGCGGTGGCGGCACTGCTTACCCGCAGCGATGGCACGTATCTGTTCGCGCGCTGGGGGCGGCCGATCGTGCCGGTGGTGTTTGGGGTTCAGGATGCCACGCTTGGGGTGATCAAGGGTGCGCTGGAGGCGGTTGTGGCGCTGGCGGGGCATACCATGGAGGAGGTGGACGCGGAACTTGGCGCGAACCTGATGGTGTTTTTTTGCGAGGATTGGGCCGAGCTGCGCGGTGTGCCAAATCTTGAACGGCTGGTGCGAGATCTGGCCGGGCTGTGTGATCGATTGCAGGCGGCAGACGCCAACCAGTACCGGATTTTCCGGTTTGATCCTTCCGGCGCGATCAAGGCTGCGTTTGTGTTCGTGCGGATGGACGAGCATCTGAACGCGGTGCCCGCCGAGGCGCTGGCGTTAAGCCAGGCGGTGCAGGTGTTCTTGCTTTGGTCTGATCTGGCGTTTCGCGAAACGTCGCCGCTGGGTATGCTGGACGGGTTGGCGGTTTTGCGGCCGGAAATTGCCGGGGTCATCCGGGCCGGGTATGACCGTTTGCTGCCGGTCATGACCCAAGATGCAAGTCATGCGTTCAGGCTGGCGGCGCGGGTTGGGTTGGTGCACTAGGTTTCGAAGACGGCCTTCTCGTTTCAGGCGATCGGGTGGACAACGGCAGGTTGTGTCAAGCGTAACCTACGGCACCGAGGCAGTTCTTGGCATCAGCTCGGACACAATCGCCTTGCACAATTGGGTGCGGCTGAGTTTCAGGAATTTGGTTGCAGCCGCTTCGGTCGGGTGGAAGGGGTCTTTGACTTTTCCTGATTTGGAACGCCGGAAACTTTCCTTGCGGCCCAGGTTGGCGGCAATGGTGGCGTCGTTCAGGCCAGAGATGAACGTGCAGCGCCCGCCGACTGTGGCAAATGCCTTTTCCAGATTGGTCTGGGCATCAAGGCGCAGATCAAGCACTTTTTGGCTGTAGGGTGGTGCGGTCGTCATGAAGATGCAAGGCACATCCGTGGGCAGTTGTCGTAAGGTTTCACGGACATCCTGCAGCGTGGTGCGGGCGGAGCCTGCCCAGCGTTCGGCGGCATTGCCGAGGAAAAACAAGATGATAAGGCGCGGAACGTAGTAGTCGTCCGCAAACATCGCTTCGAAAGCGGATTTGTCCTTCTTGCAGAATTGGTATGGCGCGCCTTTGCCAATCTGGACAAATTGATTGCCAGAGCGGTTGATACTGCCGTAGCTGCCGGCATTGACACGCCATTTTGGATCAACGTTGCAAATCGGTCCCTTGGCGCGACCGGACCTTGCAACCCAGGTGGCAAGCGAGGTGGAACGCACGCCGATGACCCCAACCGACAGATTGCGCGTGCCGGGGGCGTCGCAGTTCTTTTCCAGCATCGAAAGAAAATCAACAAAGGCGGGGCCAGCCCCGAACGACAATTGCGAGTCGCCAAGCACCAGAATGTCGGGGGATTTGAACGCCTGATCAGCTTGGGCTGTCTGGTCCGGGGCAATGGAAAAAAGCAGACACGCAAAAAGCAGGCAACACAGACGCAGAACACTCACAATCGATACCCCTTCCTTTGCCAATAAGCCTTGATAGCGCGTGTTCTTTGACACTGTGAACACATCTGCGTCAGTTGGTGATCCGAAGTGGCCTTGATGCTTTTGGTGCGAAACTGCAATCTGGGCCGATGAACCATCAGCACACGATCCGGGTTTATTATGAGGACGTCGATCTCGCCGGGATCGTCTATTATGCCAATTACCTGAAATTCATCGAACGCGGACGCAGTGAGTGGGTGCGATCGTTGAGGATTGATCAGGTTGCACTGCAGGCGGCGCAGGGCATCGTGTTTGCGGTGCGCAGAGTGGAGGCCGACTACCTGAGCCCGGCCCGGTTTGATGACGTAATTTGCGTTCACACAAGGCTGCAGTCGATCAGCGGCGCACGGATCTTGCTGGATCAGCAGGTGCTGTGCGTTGGCAGGGTGATCTTTGCCGCAAAGGTGGTGCTGGTCTGTCTGGGCCGCGAGGGCCGCACGCGGCGTATCCCAGCCGAGATCAGGGCGCGGCTCGCCCCGGGCTGAAGTTTCGGGATGTTTCAAGGCGTGACCTTGGTTGGGCATCATATTGCCCGCACACAGAGTTGTATTGGCATTCCCGGGTGAATGCAGATAGAATCAAGCGTAACGGAGGCTGAGAAACAGCCCAAAACAAGAGCAGGCTTATGGAAACTGAAACCATTGCGATGGCGCAGGAAATTGATTTCTCGCTGTTCGCCCTTTTTGCGCGCGCTACCATTACCGTAAAGCTGGTGATGGTCATGTTGATGGTCATGTCATTCTGGTCCTGGGCGATCATCGTACGCAAGCACCTGTTGTTTCGTGCGTCCAAATCCGAGGCGGGCGTGTTTGACCGCTCGTTCTGGTCGGGTGAGCCGCTCGATGAATTGTTCGAGAAGATTGGGCCCACGCCAGAAGGCGCGTCGGAGAAGATATTTGCCAGCGGCATGCTGGAATGGCGGCGAAGTCATCGGCAGGATGGCGGTTTGATCGCTGGGGCACAGGCGCGGATTGATCGCAGCATGGATGTGGCGATTTCCAAGGAAAGCGAAAGCCTGAACTCAGGGTTGTCGTTTCTTGCGACGGTGGGTTCGACCGCCCCGTTCATCGGGTTGTTCGGCACGATCTGGGGCATCAAGCACTCGTTCGAGCAGATTGCGATTTCGCAGAACACCAATCTGGCGGTGGTGGCACCGGGGATCGCCGAGGCGTTGTTGGCGACGGGCATCGGTCTTGTGGCGGCGATTCCGGCGGTGGTGTTCTACAACAAGCTGAACGCGGACAGTGAGCGGATCATCGGTGGGTACGAGGCCTTTGCTGATGAATTCGCGACCATTCTTTCACGTCAGCTGGACGCCTGAGGCATGGGCGGCGGGGTTCAGGGCAAGACGGGTAGCGGTGGGCGGCGCGGGCGGCATCGGCGCGGGCGGTCGGCGGCAATGTCAGAGATCAACGTAACGCCATTTGTCGATGTGATGCTGGTGTTGCTGATCATCTTCATGGTGGCGGCGCCATTGCTGACGGCAGGGGTGCCGATCGAACTGCCCGATACGGCGGCGAATGCATTGCCGACAGAGGAAGAAGAGCCGCTGACCATCTCGATGACGGCGGATGGGAGGCTGCTGATCCAGAAAGAGGAAACGGCGGAGGAAACGCTGATCCCGAAGCTGCGCGCGATTGCGGCCGAACGCAGATCGGACAAGGTTTTTCTGCGCGCCGATGGTGCCATTCCCTATGAGCGGGTGGCGCAGGTTATGGGTGCGCTGAACGCTGGTGGGTTTCGCAACATCGGGTTGGTGACGGATACGCAGGGGCCGACATTTGGCGGGTCTGGCGGCTAGGCTGTGGAGCGGGTGGACACAGGAACCATTATTTCGGGGGTCGGCCATGCGGCCCTGATCGTTTGGGTGCTGATGGGGGACTGGCTGTTCCAGCCGCAGGATCAGCCTGCGATTGCTGCGACCGAGGTTAGTCTGCTGTCTGAGGCGGAATATGATGCGCTGGTCGCGGCAGCGCCATCGACGCCAACCCCTTCGGAACAGCCAAGTCTGCCCGAAGTGACCCCGCCCACGCCAGTCGAGCCAACTCTTGAGGCGGTCGAGCTGCAACCAACGCCTACCGAAGAGGCGCCGCCGCCGCAGGAGGCGCCCGAACCGCAGGCGCAGCCCGAACCGGAAACGGCCCCCGAAGCGGTGGAAATCGCCCCGGTGCCAGAACCGGAGGTAACCGAAACGCTGCCTGATCAAAAGGTTCCGGACGTCGCACCGGATGAGCCGCTGGCCTTGCCGGAAAACACGGCCCCGCCGGTTGAACAGGCGGCCCCGCGCGTGGCCCCGATTCCCGTCGCCGAACCCGATCCAGAGGTGCAGATCGCCGAAGAAGAGGTGGCGGCAGTGACGCCGGACGCTGCACCCGAGGCCCCGGTGGTAACGGAAGAACAGACGGCGACCGCGTTGGAAGAAGCGGGCACCGTGATCGAAACGGAAGCCACCGAAGATGTGACCGAACCGCCGACAACCGCACCGGCATCCAGCATCCGGCCAAAATCTCGCCCCACCCGCACAGCAGAGGCGGCCCCAGCGGACGAGGTACAGGAGCCGGTGGCAGAGGCAGCCGCAGAAGAACCTGCCGTCGACGCAGAGGCCGAGGCGATTGCGGCGGCGTTGGCGGAAGCTACCGCAGAGGATTCAGGCGTTGCGGACGGCGGCAATACGGCACCGCAAGGCCCCCCCATAACCTCGGGGGAGAAGGACGGGCTGCGGGTGGCGGTATCGGCCTGCTGGATCGTGGATACCGGATCGCAATCGGCGGATGTGACGATTACCATAGGCCTTTCGATGAACCCGGACGGCACGGTTGTACCCAATTCCCTGCAACTGGTCAGTGCGGACGGGGGCACCGAGGCCGCACAACGATCCGCGTTCGAGAAGGCGCGCCGCGCCATACTGCGCTGTGAAAAGGGCGGCTATCCGCTGCCGCCGGAAAAATATGAACAGTGGAAGGATATCGTGATGGTATTCAATCCCGATGGTATGAGGTTGAGATGAACATGCTGAAAACCCTGGGCATTGCAGTGTTGATTGCGGGCGGGGCCGTGGCCGCCGCCTTTGCGCAAGACGGCCCGCTGCGCATCGACATCACCGAAGGCGTGATCGAGCCGCTACCCTTTGCCGTGCCTGATTTTGTGGCGGAAAACGGTGATGCTGGGGAATATGCGGCCAATATCAGCAGGGTGATCGCATCGGACCTGTCCGGCACAGGCTTGTTCCGTGAAATTCCCGCTTCGGCTCATATCTCGTCGGTCACCAGTTTTGATGCGCCTGTGGCCTACCCCGATTGGAAGGCGATCAATGCGCAGGCGCTGATCACCGGGTCGGTTTCCGCCAGTGGCGACAGGATTGTCGTCAAGTTCCGGCTGTACGACGTGTTCTCCGGTCAGGCCCTGGGCGAGGGGCTGCAGTTTGCCGGCACCCCGTCTAGCTGGCGTCGGATGGCGCACAAGGTGGCGGATGCGGCCTATGCCCGGATCACCGGCGAGGGCGGCTATTTTGACAGCCGGGTGGTGTTCGTTTCGGAATCCGGGCCAAAGAACCAGCGTGCTAAGCGGCTGGGCGTAATGGATTATGATGGCGCAGGCTTGCAGTATCTGACGGATTCCAGTTCCATCGTGCTGGCGCCGCGGTTTTCGCCGGATGGCGGCAGGGTCCTGTTCACATCCTATGCGTCGGGGTTCCCCGAGATTTACGTGATGGACGTGGGCAGCCTGCAAACCCGCAATCTAGGGCAGGTGCCGGGCACCATGACCTTTGCACCGCGCTTTGCGCCCAATGGGCGCACGGTGGTGTTTTCGCTGGAACAGGGCGGCAATTCGGACATCTACACGGTCGATACGGAAAGCGGGCAGCTAACCCAGTTGACCAATGCGCCTTCGATTGAAACCGCACCCAGCTTTTCCCCGGACGGCAGCCAGATCGTGTTTGAAAGCGATCGTTCGGGCAACCAGCAATTGTACATCATGTCTGCGGGGGGTGGCGAGCCTGCGCGGCTGTCGAACGGGGCCGGGCGCTACGGCACGCCGGTCTGGTCACCGCGTGGCGATCTGATTGCATTCACCAAGCAGAACGAGGGGCGCTTTCATATCGGCGTGATGCGCACCGATGGGTCGGAGGAACGCCTGCTGACGGCGTCCTTTCTGGACGAAGGTCCGACCTGGGCCCCGAACGGCAGGGTGCTTATGTTCACGCGGCAGGGTGCCGGGGCCGAGGGGCAGCCTTCGTTGTATTCGGTCGATGTGTCGGGCCGCAACCTGCGCCAGATCACGACGGAAACACCGGCCTCAGATCCGGCATGGTCGCCGCTTTTGGAATAAATACTGTGGCACCAGCGGATTCCCAAGGCGCAACGAACCTGATATGGTCTGCAACATCGAGCCAAGAACAAGAAGGACGACAGAATGAAATATCTTCCCAAGGCTCTGCTTTTGGTGGCAGTGCTGGGCCTTGCGGCCTGTAATAATCCTGATCGCTATGGGGCAGGTGGTGCCGGAGGCCTTGGTGGTGCCGGTGGCATTGACAGCTCTGGTCTGGGTGACGCGGGCAATCCGCGTTCTGTGGCCTATTTTCAGCAAACCGTCGGCGACCGCGTACTGTTTCCCGTTGACCAAAGCACACTGACCGCCGAGGCGCGCGGAATTCTGGCGCAGCAGGCGACGTGGCTTATGACCAATGCGGATTACGCCGTGATCATCGAAGGCCATGCGGATGAGCAGGGCACGCGGGAATACAACCTTGCCCTTGGCGCGCGGCGTGCGTCGGCAGTGCAGGATTTCCTGATCAGCCAAGGCGTGACCGCAAGCCGGATGCGCACGGTCAGCTATGGCAAGGAACGACCCATCGAGGTGTGTTCGGAAGAGGCCTGTTATTCCCGCAACCGTCGTGCCGTAACGGTGCTGTCGGCAGGCGCGGGGGCCTGACATGATGCGCGGTCTGGTTTTTTGCGGGCTGCTGGCGATGCTTCCCGGGCTTGCGTTCGCGCAGGACCGGGCGCAGACGCTGGCCGATATTCGGGCTGAACTGGCCGCGCTGAATGCCGAATTTGTGACGTTGAAGCAGGAACTCGTCTCTACCGGGGCGGCTCAGTCGGGGGCGGCGGGCGGCGACGCCCTGCAGCGGATGGACGCGCTGGAGGCAGCGCTGGTGCAACTGACGTCGAAGACCGAGGCGGTGGAACTGCGTCTGAACAAGGTTGTCACGGATGGCACCAACCGGGTGGGCGATCTGGAATTTCGGGTCTGCGAATTGACCGAAGGCTGCGATGTAGGAAGTCTTGCCACCACGGCACCCTTGGGCGGCGGCACTGTGGCCCCGGCGTTGGGGGTAACGGCACCAGCAGCGGGTGGCGGCGGCGAATTGGCCGTCAGCGAACAAGCAGACTTTGACCGGGCCAAGGAGGTGCTCGCTACCGGTGACTTTCGCACCGCCGCGGACCTCTTTGCGACCTTTGCCACGTCCTATCCGGGTGGCCCCTTAAGCCAGGAAGCACAGTTTCAGCGCGGTGAAGCTTTGGCACAACTGGGCGAGACATCGAATGCGGCGCGCGCGTATCTTGAGGCGTTTTCGGGCAAGCCCGATGGGCCGAGGGCTGGCGAGGCGTTGCTGAAACTGGGGCAATCGTTGGGGACTTTGGGGCAGACGCCAGAGGCTTGCGTGACGCTGACCGAAGTGGGTGTGCGGTTTCCGAGTAGCATCGAGGCGACAAACGCCCAGATCGCCATGCAGGGGCTGGGGTGCCAGTAGTAGGCGACTGGCCTGATGTTGAAGGCGAAGATTTCGATCTTTTGTTGTCGGCCCGGTACGGTTTTTTGCCCGTCAATCAAACACAAGTTGCGGTAGCGGTTTCGGGCGGTGGAGATTCCATCGCCCTATTACATCTTGCACACCGTGCTGCGCCTCATGCGGGGTGGACGGTATTCGCCGTCACAGTAGATCACGGTTTGCGCGCAGAGGCTGCCGACGAAGCAGCGGGCGTTGCCCGGTTTTGCGAAAGCCTGAACATTTCACACACGATTTTGCGCTGGGACCACAGTGTCATCAAGGGCAATCTGATGGATGAAGCCCGTAAGGCGCGAGAGCGGCTGATCCGTGACTGGGCGTTGGCGAAAGGCATTGTGCATGTGGCGGTCGGGCATACCGCAGACGATCAGGCTGAGACGTTTCTGATGGGGCTAGGCCGGGCGTCCGGGCTTGATGGGTTGTCTGGGATGGAGAGTTTCTGGCGAAAGGACGGTGTAAAATGGTCGCGCCCGTTACTGTGTCATAGCCGGGCACAGCTACGCTCTTATTTGCTGCGGCACAATATTTCCTGGGTGGACGATCCCACGAACGAGGATGACCGTTTTACCCGCATCAAGGCACGCAAGGCTTTGGCGGCACTGGTGCCGCTTGGGATTACGGTTGAAAGCATGAAGAGGTCGATCTCGCATTTGTCGGTCGCGAGACATGCGTTGGAATATATGCTGCTTTCGGCGGTCAAAAGCCACGTGACAGAGACCGCCGGTGGGCTGACAATAAGTCGTGCGGCCTACACTGATCTGCCGATGGATATTAGGCGGCGGTTTTTGATCGCGTCTATCGCTTGGCTGTCGGGGGACCAATATGCGCCGCGTAGTGGCAAACAGGCGAACTTGCTGTTCGCAATGGATTCGAACAAACACACCACACTGAACGGCTGCCGATTTCGCTGTAAAGGTGACGCGATTACTATCCATCGGGAACCCAAAGCCGTGGCATCCGTGGTCTGCCCCCCCGATCAGCTTTGGGACAACCGCTGGCGCATCGAGGGGCCGTCCGAGCTGGGGCTGGAGGTGCGGGCGCTGTCGGCGGCGGGCCTGCGTGCCTGCAAGGATTGGCGAGACACCGGGATCAGCCGGGATGCGCTGCTTGTATCGCCAGCGATCTGGCGGGGGGATGCGTTGGTTTCGGCACCCTTGGCGGGGCTTGCCAACGGCTGGACTGCGCGAATTGACGCTGGTTTCACCTCTTTCATCATATCGCATTGAACGCCCCGAACTTATCTCTATCTTAGACACAACCAAGCGACACTACCGCGTGCCGCGCAATGAGGAGAGTTCTGTTGGGTAACGCGCGAAATATCGCCTTCTGGGTCGTCCTGTTTCTGCTGGTTCTGGCCCTTTTCCAGATGTTCAATGGCGGTCAGACGACCACAACCGGGCGTGATTTGTCGTATTCGGAGTTCATGGCCAAGGTGAACGCAGGCGAGGTAAGCTCTGTCTTGCTGGACGGCGAGCGGGTCGTGATCAAGGGCAACGATGGCAACACCTACGTGGCGATCAAGCCCGAGGGCGAAGAGGTTGCCGGCAGTCTGATCGACAAGGGCGTCGGCGTGACCGTCAAATCGCAGGAGCAATCGGGGATTTTTTCGCTGATCTCGCTATGGTTGCCGTTCCTTGTGCTGATCGGCATCTGGATCTTCTTCATGAACCGGATGCAGGGCGGCGGGCGCGGTGGCGCGATGGGGTTCGGCAAAAGCCGCGCCAAATTGCTGACCGAGAAGCAGGGCCGGGTGACGTTTGACGATGTCGCGGGCATCGACGAGGCCAAGGAAGAGCTGGAAGAGATTGTCGAGTTTCTGCGCAATCCGCAGAAGTTCAGCCGTCTGGGTGGCCGGATACCAAAAGGGGCGCTGCTGGTCGGCCCGCCCGGCACCGGCAAGACGTTGCTTGCCCGCGCGATTGCCGGCGAGGCGGGCGTGCCGTTTTTCAGCATCTCAGGCTCTGATTTCGTGGAAATGTTCGTCGGTGTCGGTGCAAGCCGGGTGCGAGACATGTTCGAGCAGGCGAAAAAGAATGCACCTTGTATTGTTTTCATCGACGAGATTGATGCGGTCGGCCGTGCGCGCGGTGTCGGCATGGGCGGCGGCAACGACGAACGCGAACAGACGCTGAACCAGTTGCTGGTGGAAATGGACGGGTTCGAGGCCAACGAAGGCGTCATCATCGTGGCGGCAACCAACCGTAAGGATGTGCTGGACCCTGCATTGCTGCGGCCCGGGCGTTTTGACCGCACGATCCACGTGCCGAACCCTGATATCAAGGGGCGCGAAAAGATCCTAAACGTGCATGCGCGCAAGGTGCCTCTTGGCCCTGATGTCGATCTGCGGGTGATCGCACGCGGCAGCCCCGGCTTTTCGGGCGCCGATCTGATGAATCTGGTGAACGAGGCAGCACTGCTTGCCGCCCGCGTCGGCCGCCGCTTTGTGACGATGGATGATTTCGAAAATGCCAAGGATAAGGTGATGATGGGGGCAGAGCGCCGGTCGATGGTGCTGACCGCCGATCAGAAGGAAAAAACCGCCTACCACGAGGCAGGACATGCCATTGTCGGCATGAACATGCCCAAATGCGACCCGGTCTACAAAGCCACGATCATCCCGCGCGGGGCCGCGCTGGGGATGGTGGTCAGCCTGCCGGAAATGGACCGCATCCAGTTCTTCAAGGATGAGGGCAAGCAGAAGCTGGCGATGACCATGGCAGGCAAGGCCGCAGAAATCATCAAGTATGGCGCCGACAGCGTCTCTTCCGGCCCGGCCGGTGATATCCAGCAAGCTTCGGCTTTGGCGCGTGCGATGGTGATGCGCTGGGGCATGTCGGATGCGGTGGGCAATATCGACTATTCCGAGGCGCACGAAGGCTATCAGGGTAACACGGCGGGCTTTTCGGTGTCGGCCGAGACCAAGAAACTGATCGAGTTCGAGGTAAAGAGCCTGATCGACGAGGGCTATGAGGCGGCACGCCGGGTGCTGCTGGATAAGAACGAAGACTTCGAGCGGCTGGCCAAGGGTCTGCTGGAATACGAAACGCTGACCGGCGACCAGATCCGCAAAGTGATCGCGGGCGAGGCGCTGGACAGCCCGGACGAGCCTGACAAGCCATCATCGGGCGGGCCGACGCCGTCCGTCGCCGCCGTTCCGAAAACCAAACCGCGCGCGCCCAAGGCAGGGCTTGAGCCCAAACCAACCGTTTGATGCCTGCACGAAAGCCGGGCTTGCTTTGTTGACCTGTCTTCGCGACAAGACAGCAAGCAAGTCCGGCAAGCGGGCAGATGCGTTGGTCGGGGTTCGGCATGATCCGATACTATTGTCATGAGGCGGGGCATTTGGCACCCTGTGTCGAACCGGAGACCACCCTTGATCATGTGGTCTGGATCGACATGCTCAATCCAACGACAGACGAAGAGGCGCTGGTTGAACGGCTGATGGGCTTTAACGTGCCGACCCGCGAAGACATGCAAGAAATCGAGATGTCATCGCGGACGTATGATGAGGCCGGGGTGCTGTTTCTGACCGCGCCGGTTCTTGCAACATCCCTGCAGGAAAAGACAATCTCGGCACCTGTGTCGTTTGTTTTGGCGGGCAAGCACCTTGTGACGGTGCGATATCATGAACCGCATTCCTTTGTCCGGTTTGTGGACTCTGCCGCGCGGCAGGTGCAGGGGTGCAATACCGGTCAAGCGGTGATGATCGGGTTGCTCGAAACCATAGTTGACCGGCTGGCAGATATCCTCGAAGGGCAGGGGCGTGTGCAGGCAGATATCTCGAAGGCGATTTTTGTGCCAAAGCGCAGTGCTAAGACGGATGTCAAACTGAGCAATGTGTTGCTGCAGATTGGCGCGTCAGAGGAATTGAACGGCATGGCGGGGGAATCGCTGGTGGCAATCCAGCGGCTTTCAGGGTTTCTGACAGCGCGATCGGTGGCCAAGCCGGTGAACAAGGCAGGCGCACAGGATAAGGCGCGGCTGAAAACCTTGCTGCGGGATATTGCATCGTTGCAAGACTATGCAGGGACGCAGAAGCAAAAGCTGGTCTTCTTGCTGGATGCGACGCTTGGCATGATCAACATCCAGCAATCCGACATCATCAAGGTGTTTTCAGTGGTGGCATTCGTGTTCTTGCCGCCAACCCTGATCGCGTCGATCTATGGGATGAACTTTCACTTCATGCCGGAACTGGATTGGCCATGGGGGTATCCGATGGCGATCGGCATGATGGTGCTGTCGGCGATCTTACCTTACGCCTATTTCAAGCGCAAAGGCTGGATGTAAACGGTCGGTCGAAAAAGGATTGTCGGGTATGCCAGCGTTGTTGCAGACCGGTTTTGTGGGCTCGATCACCTGGCTTGGCCGGGTCAGGGCAGTGCCTTCGATGCTGGTGTCGGTGCCCGAGACCGAGGTTTTCGCCAGTTTTGCCGGTGTTGACGGCGAAGTTCATGCCGGGCTGACGCGGCCCGCCTGCAGCCGTGTAGCAGCGCAATATCGCCTTGGTACCACGATCAGGAATGTGCGGCAGTTTTCCGTGCTTTCGGCTGAAGAGCTGGCGCTGATCGCGCGAGGCATGGGGTTGGAGCGGCTGGACCCAAGCTTGCTCGGGGCCAGTCTGGTGATTTCCGGGGTACCGGATTTCAGCCACTTGCCACCGTCATCACGTCTGCAGGCGGACAGTGGCGCCACGCTTGTGGTGGATATGGAAAACCGGCCCTGCACTGTGCCAGCAAAGGGGATCGAGGCGGCGCATCCCGGATTTGGGGCAAAGTTCAAACCGGAGGCGAAGGATCGGCGCGGGGTGACGGCGTGGGTGGAACGCGAAGGCGTGCTGCGGCTGGGGGCACGCGTGCGGTTGCATGTGCCCGATCAGCGGGCTTGGGATTACCTGGCGCAGGCGCGCGGGTAGGCTGTTTTTGCAGTTTTGCCGCAGTTTTTTCAAGCGCAGTCAGGGTGCGGCGAATTTGACGTAAGCTTGGTCGGAAACGCCATGTTTTGCCCGATACAGGCCCTATACACCAGCGGCAACGGGGTGATGTGGCCAAACCTCAGGGAGAGTTGATGATGGCGTTTAAGACCGATATCGAAATAGCGCGCGAAGCGAAGAAAAAACCGATTATGGAGATTGGCGCAAAGCTTGGCATCCCGTCCGAGCATCTGCTGCCGTATGGCCATGACAAGGCAAAGGTTGGACAGGAGTTCATCAAGTCTTTGGCAGGCAAGCCAGATGGCAAGCTGATCTTGGTAACCGCGATCAACCCGACGCCAGCGGGCGAGGGCAAGACGACGACGACGGTTGGTTTGGGCGACGGGTTGAACCGCATCGGCAAAAAGGCCGTTGTGTGTATTCGCGAAGCCTCGCTTGGCCCGAACTTTGGCATGAAGGGCGGGGCTGCTGGGGGTGGTTACGCGCAAGTTGTGCCGATGGAAGAGATGAACCTGCATTTCACCGGTGATTTCCATGCGATCACCTCGGCGCACAACCTGCTGTCAGCGATGATTGACAACCACATCTATTGGGGCAACGAGCTTGAGATTGATGCCCGTCGCATCGTCTGGCGCCGAGTGATGGACATGAACGACCGCGCGCTGCGCGACATCGTGGTGAACCTTGGCGGCGTTGCCAACGGCTTCCCGCGCCAGACCGGGTTTGACATTACGGTGGCCTCCGAAGTGATGGCGATCCTGTGCCTTTCGAACGATCTGGAAGATCTACAAAAGCGGCTGGGCGATATTGTGGTGGCCTATACCCGTGAGAAAAAGGCGATCTATTGCCGGGATATCAAGGCCGATGGCGCGATGACCGTGCTGTTGAAAGACGCGATGCAGCCGAACATCGTACAGACGCTGGAGAACAATCCGGCGTTCGTGCATGGCGGGCCGTTTGCGAATATCGCGCACGGGTGTAACTCTGTCATAGCAACCAAGACAGCGTTGAAGCTGGGCGAATATGTGGTCACCGAAGCCGGTTTCGGGGCCGATCTGGGGGCTGAGAAGTTCTTTGACATAAAGTGCCGCAAGGCGGGGCTGAAGCCTTCTGCCGCTGTTATCGTTGCCACTGTTCGTGCGATGAAGATGAATGGTGGGGTCGCGAAGGCCGATCTTGGCGCGGAAAATGTTGAGGCCGTGAAAAAGGGCTGCCCGAACCTTGGCCGCCACATTGGTAACGTCAAAGGCTTTGGCGTGCCGGTTGTCGTCGCGATCAACCACTTCTTCAGCGATACAGATGCCGAGATTGCTGCAGTGAAAGCCTATGTGGCCGAGCAGGGTGCCGAGGCGATCTTGTGCAAACATTGGGCGCTGGGATCGGCTGGCATTGAAGAGCTGGCGCATAAGGTTGTGGAAATGGCGGAGTCCGGGTCTTCGAACTTTGCGCCGCTTTACCCCGATGCGATGCCGCTGTTCCAGAAGATCGAAACCATCGCCAAGCGGATTTACCATGCCGATGACGTGATTGCCGACAAGTCGATCCGTGATCAGTTGAAAACATGGGAAGCGGCGGGTTACGGCCATCTGCCGATCTGCATCGCGAAGACGCAGTACTCCTTCACCACCGATCCCTCGGTGCGCGGGGCACCTACCGGCCATTCGGTGCCAGTGCGTGAAGTGCGGCTTTCTGCGGGTGCGGGGTTCATCGTGGCGATCTGTGGTGAGATCATGACAATGCCGGGTCTGCCGCGTGTGCCGTCTGCCGAAGTGATCCGGCTGAACGAAGCGGGGCATGTCGAAGGGCTGTTCTAGTTTTTTTGGCGGTCCCCTGCTTGGTGCGGAAAACCGGCGCGCACTTTTTTCGCAGCGTGCTTCGGCTTTTTGCCACGTTGTTCCAGAGGTGCCTTCATCGTATGACGGCGGCACCCTGACGACGAGGCTATAGATGAAGACCCCTGCCGAATGCACTACAATGGCCGAACTTCGCGCTGAGATTGACCGCCTGGATACAGAACTGGTGTCGCTGTTTGCGCAGCGAACCGGGTACATCGACCGGGCAGTTGAGATTAAATCGGATGTTGGTCTGCCGGCGCGGATTGATGCCCGCGTTGAAGAAGTGGTGGCAAACGTGCGGCGTCATGCAGTGGCGCATGGACTGCCGCCGGACAAGATGGAAAAGCTGTGGCGCAAATTGATCGACTGGTCGATTGAGCGCGAAGAAGACAGGTTGGGGAAGGATTGACGATGACGACCACGGTGATTGACGGCAAGGCGTTTGCGGCGCGCGTGCGGGCACAAGTGCAGGCACACGTTGGGCGGCTGCGCGAAGAGCGTGGGCTGGTGCCGGGGTTGGCGGTGGTGTTGGTGGGGGAAGACCCGGCGAGCCAGGTTTATGTGCGCAACAAGGGGACGCAGACGGTTGAAGTTGGCATGGCAAGTTTTGAGCATAAGCTGGATGTGGGAACGTCTGAGCGCGACCTGCTGGCGCTGATTGCGCGGTTGAATTGCGATCCGGCGGTGCATGGGATTTTGGTGCAACTGCCATTGCCGGGGCATTTGAATTCGGAGTTGATCATCAATTCGATTGATCCTGCGAAGGACGTTGACGGGTTTCATATCTCGAACGTGGGGCTGCTGGGGACCGGGCAGAAATCGATGGTGCCGTGTACGCCGCTGGGCTGTTTGATGATGCTGCGGGATTTTCACGGCAGTCTGTCGGGGATGAATGCGGTTGTGGTGGGGCGCAGCAACATCGTCGGCAAGCCAATGGCGCAGTTGTTGCTGGGCGATAGCTGCACAGTGACCATTGCGCATTCACGGACGAAGGATCTGGCGTCGGTGTGTCGGGGGGCGGATATTCTGGTGGCTGCGGTTGGCCGGGCGGAGATGATTACCGGCGATTACGTGCGGCCGGGGGCGACGGTAATTGATGTCGGCATCAACCGGGTGGAGCGGGATGGCAAGACGCGTCTGGTGGGCGATGTGCATTATGCGTCAGCGGTGGCTGTGGCGGGGGCGATTACGCCTGTGCCGGGTGGCGTGGGGCCGATGACGATTGCGTGCTTGCTGGCGAATACGCTGACGGCGTGTTGCCGGGTGAATGGGTTAGCGGAGCCGGAGGGGCTGACGGCTTGAGGTAGGGACGGGCGAATCCGCGCGTTGCGCGGAACCGCCCATCCTACGACGTTGGGGATTGCGGTTGGATGGGCAATTTGCCCACCTTTTTTTGTCAAGCCTGGCGCGGCATCGGGATTGGAATTGCCCGCGGGCCGGTGAGGATGGCGAGGGCAGTTGGAGCCATGATGCTGGTGAGTGTTTCGTGGTGGCACCACAGGCCGCCAGTGTAGGCGCCGTAGGCGGGCAGCATCAGGCGGTTTGCGTCCAGCAGGAAACAGGCGCGGGATTGGCCAGCGAGGCGGGCCTTGGGGTGGTAGTGGCCTGAAACCTCGGCGGAGTTTGCGGCGTCGGCGATGTGGCGGAAGGTGAGTGGGCCTATAGTAAGCTCAGCCCGGTGCGTGCCACCGAGGTTGAGCGGGCCGGGGTCGTGGTTGCCTTCCACCCATGTCCAATTCCGGCCAGCCATTAGCTGCGTGAGCCAGAGGCGGTCCGGCTCTTGTAGTCCAATGCTTGCGTCGATGTCATCGAAGCTGTCGCCGAGGCAGATGACCGCATCAGGGTTGGTGGCAGTGATGTCGGCGTCGAGGCGGGACAGAGTCTCGCGGGTGTCGAACGGGGGCAGTAGCGCGCCACCACGCCGGGCGAGGCGTTCAGCTTTCCCAAAGTGCAGGTCGGAGACGATGAGCAGGTTTTGGTCGGGCCAATGCAGCGCCCCGGAGGGGTGGGCGATGAGTTCGGCACCGTTGAACGTGAAGGCGTAGGTTTTCATGGGCTTGGTGTGCCGCAATGGCGGTGCTGTTGCAAGCAGCGGAAGATATGAGGAGGAGCTGGCGCGCAGTTGCTTTGCCTCGCCGGCGCGGCGTTGCCGCTTGGCTCAGAGTTTCGCTTCGCGCGAGGATATTTTTCAGAAGCGAAGTTGATCAGGTGAGGCCCGCGTCTTGCATCAGGCAGGCGGCGGCATCTTCGGCGAGGCGATTGCGGCCTTGGCCTTTTATGGGGACTTTGCCCATTTCGAGAAACATTGGGGCAGCTAGCGGCGAGACGCGGGGCAGGGCTATGTGGTCGATGCGGGGGCCGATGCGCGTGAGCATGTCCTCGATACGGCCAAAATCGACGAGGCCACGCAGGGCTTCGGTGCGCGTTATGGCGAGCATCAGGTGGTCGGGATCATACTTGCGCAGAGTGTCGTAGAGGATATCGGACGAGAATGCGGCTTGGCGGCCGGATTTTCGGCGGCCTTGGTGGGACCGTTCAATCAGGCCCGCGATGATGGCGGAGGAGCGGAAGGTGCGTTTCATGACGGCGTTGCCGGCGAGCCATTGATCAAGGCCGTCGCGCAGGATTGCAGCGTCGAACAGGGGCAGCGGGTCGGTGACAGGATCAAGGCCCCAGATCAGCGTGGCGTAATCGGTGGCGACAAAGCCTAGGGGGGAGAGGCCGATATCTTCCATCCGTTTGGTCAGCAGGAGACCAAGGGTTTGTTGGGCGTTGCGACCGGCGAAGCCGTAGATGCAGATGTGTTCGCGGCCATCGTGAGGGAAGGTTTCGACCAGCAGGCGGCCGGGTTCGGGCAAGCGGGAGACCTGACGTTGCAGGGTGAGCCATTTGCTGGTGTGCGGCGGCAGATCGGGCCAAGTTGGTTGTTGAAAGATTTGCAGGATGCGTTCGGTGAGCAGGGTGGAGGTAGAGAATTTGGTGCCGCCGAAGACGGCGATCTTGGGCGTGCGGCCGGGGGTGCGGGTGACCTCGACAGTCAGTTCTTTCAGGCCTTCGTAGCGGACCACCTCGCCACCGATCAGGAACGTATCGCCGGGGGTTAGAGTGGCAGCGAAGTCTTCTTCAATCTCGCCAAGCGGCAAGCCCCCAAGGCGGCCCATAAGGCGGACTTTGAGAGTTTCTGTGCCGGTGATGGTGCCGAGGTTCTGGCGGATGATGGCGGCGGCGCGCGGATCGCGCAGGTGCCAGTGATCGGCTTTGAATTGCAGGCGTTGCCAGCGGTCGTAAGCGCGCAGGGCGTAACCGCCAGTTGCGGTGAAATCGAGGCAGGCGTCGAAGTCGGGCCGGGTTATGGTGGCGTAGGGGCCCGCGGTTGTGATCTCGTCGTAAAGGGCGGTGGCGTTGAAGGGGCCTGCGCAGACGGTCATCAGGATGTGTTGGCAGAGCACGTCGAGCGGGCCGGGCCCACGTGGATCGCCGTCGAGAGTGTGGGCCTTTACGGCATCAAGGGCGGCTTGGCATTCGACCATTTCGAAGCGGTTGGCGGGGACCAGCAGGGCTTTGGACGGCGCGTTGTAGCGGTGGTTGGCGCGGCCGATGCGTTGCACGAGGCGCTTGACGTTTTTCGGGGCACCGACTTGGATGACCAGATCGACATCGCCCCAGTCGATGCCAAGATCAAGAGTGCCGGTGCAGACAATGGCGCGCAACTGTCCTGCGACCATGGCTGCCTCGACGCGGTCGCGCTGTTCGCGGGCAAGGCTGCCATGGTGGATGGCGATTGGCAGGTTATCGGCATTTGCAAGCCAGAGGTCGCGGAAGAACAGCTCGGCTTGCGCGCGGGTATTGTGGAAAATGAGAGTGGTTTTGTGGCGGTTTATTTCGTTTAGGACGGCGGGAATGGCGTAGCGACCGCCGCCGCCTGCCCATGGCGGTGCTTCATCGGTTTCCAGCATAGTGATGTCGGGGTCTGGGCCGGGGTCGGCTTGCAGTATGGTGCAAGGGTCGGGGTGGCTGGCGAGAAAACGGGCGAGGGCGGGCGGGTCTTCGACGGTTGCCGACAGGCCGACGCGGCGCAGGGCGGGAGCGAGGGCTTGCAGGCGGGAAAGGCAGAGCATCAGTTGATCGCCGCGTTTGGACTCAGCTAGCGCGTGGATTTCATCAACAATGACACGTTTGAGGCCGGCGAAGATGCGCGGGGCGTCTTCGTAACTTAGCAGCAGGGCCAGGCTTTCCGGCGTTGTCAGCCAGATATGCGGCGGGTCGGCGCGTTGTTTGCGGCGTTGGGTATAAGTGGTATCGCCCGTGCGATCCTCAACCCGGATGTTCAGGCCAGCGCCTTCGATGGGGGTGCGCAGGTTGCGGCGGATGTCGGCGGTCAGCGCCTTTAGCGGCGAGATGTAGAGGGTGTGCAGACCGGAGGGTGGGGTGGGGCCAAGTTCGGCGAGAGTGGGTAGGAACCCGGCGAGGGTTTTGCCGCCGCCGGTCGGGGCGATAAGAAGCGTGGCTGGATCGGGACTGCGGGCCAGCATTTCATGCTGATGGGGATGCAGCTGCCAGCCCTTGATGGCGAACCAGTTCGAAAGCTGGGGGGGAAGCGTTGTCATGGCCGGAGGATACGGCGCGCGCGCGATAAGGGAAAGGCTTTCCCCCTTGCCCTTGCGCCCGCGGACGCCTATCCAAATCTGGATGAGAATACTATTTCTTGGCGATGTTATGGGGCGTAGCGGGCGGGCTGCGGTGACCGAAAGGCTGCCGGGGCTGCGCGTGGAATGGGGTCTCGATTTCGTGGTGGTCAATGGAGAGAACGCCTCGTCCGGGGTAGGGTTGACGCCAGAACATGCCAAGACCTTGCTGACCGCTGGGGCGGATTGCGTGACGTTGGGGGATCATGCGTTCGATCAGAAGGACATGCTGCATTTTATTGAGACGGAGCCGCGGATAATTCGGCCCTTGAACTATGCCAAGGCTGCGCCGGGTAAGGGCGCACGGCTGTTCACTGCGACCAATGGGCGTAAGGTTTTGGTTTGTCAGGCGTTGGGGCAGGTGTTCATGAAGCGGCCCTTTGATGACCCGTTTTCGGCGGTCGAGGTGGTGTTGAACAGCTATCCGCTGGGCGGTATGGCGCAGGCGGTGATTGTGGATATGCACTGTGAGGCGACATCGGAAAAGATGGCGATGGGACATTGGTGCGATGGCCGCGCGAGTTTGGTGGTGGGCACGCATACCCATGTGCCGACGGCGGATGCGCAGATATTGGCGGGCGGCTGTGCCTATCTGACTGATGCGGGCATGTGCGGCGATTATGACAGCGTGATCGGCATGGAGAAACTGGAGCCGATGCGGCGGTTTATTACGGGCATGCCGAAGGCGCGGTTCGAGCCAGCGAATGGGCCTGCGACGTTGTCAGGGGTGTATGTCGAGACGGATGACAAGACCGGCAAGGCCACGAAGGTGGCGATGGTGCGGCTTGGCGGGCGCTTGCTAGAGGCGCGGCCTTGAGCGTTCGGACGGGTTACATCGCGATGCTGATAGCCATGGGGCTTGGCTGGGGGGCAACGCAACCGCTTGGCAAGATTGCGGTATCGACCGGGCACAGGCAATTTGGACTGATATTCTGGCAGTTGGTTATTGGCGCTGTGCTGTTGGGGGCGGTGTTGATTGTGCAGCGCAGAACCATACCGCTGACGAAGGCCACGATGGGTTTTGCAGTGCTGATTGCGCTGATCGGGACGATCATTCCAAACTCGACGTTCTATTATTCTGTGGCGCATCTGCCGTCTGGGATCATGTCGATCCTGATCTCGACAGTGCCTTTGATGGCGTTTCCGGTGGCGCTGATGCTGGGGATGGATCGGTTCAGCGCGGGGCGGATGGCGGGTCTGCTGTGCGGGTTGTTGGGGGTGGCGTTGATTGCTTTGCCGGCTGCAAGTCTACCATCGCGGGAAATGGTGGCCTTTCTGCCGATCGCGATGATCGGGCCGCTGTTTTATGCGTTAGAGGGGAACTACGTGGCCAAGTTCGGCACTGCTGGTATGGATGCCGTGCAGGCGATGTGTTTGGCGTCGATCATCGGGGCGGTGATCATGCTGCCGGTGGCCATTGGCAGCGGGCAATGGATTGCTCCGGCGGCACCGTGGGGCTGGGCAGAGGCGGCTTTGGTGATCGGGTCCGTTGTGCATACTTTGTGCTATTGCGCCTATGTTTGGCTTGCGGCACGGGCAGGGGCGGTTTTTGCGGCCCAAACATCCTATATCGTCACAGGCACGGGTGTGATCTGGGCAATGCTGCTATTGGGTGAGCGGTTTTCGCCTTGGGTATGGGCAGCGCTGGGCGTGATGTTTGTGGGTTTGTTCCTTGTGCAGCCGCGTGATGGCCTTGCGAAAACTGCGTGACCTGACGTGATAGGGTCGCAACCATAGCGTGATAAGGAAAAGTGGCTACCGGTTTTCTTTAACAATCACGCGACCATTTAGAAACGAGGGCAGGATGCTGTTTCCTTCAAACATGATCCTGCTCCACGGCGTGATACGAAGCGGGACGGCCCATGATCGGACTTGATCTATCCACGACAACGCAGGCGATTGTTGCAATCAGTATCCTGATTGCCATGCTCGTGCTGTTTATCCGCGAGACCTTTCCGGTCGAGGTTACCGCGATTGGTGGGGCAGCGGTGATGCTGGTGCTGGGGATATTGCCGCAGGACGACGCGCTGAAGGTGCTGTCGAACAACGCGCCGTGGACGATTGCGATGATGTTCATCATCGTGGGGGCGTTGGTACGAACGGGCGCGCTGGATTACGTAACGCAACTTGCCAGCTTTCACGTAGATGCGCGGCCAGCTCTGACGGTGGTGGCGCTGGCGGTGCTGATCGTGGCGCTGTCGGCTTTTGTCAACAACACCCCTGTGGTGGTGGTGTTTTTGCCAGTGTTCATGCAACTGGCGGCACAGATGAAGATCGCCCCGTCCAAGTTGTTGATACCGCTGAGTTATCTGTCGATCATGGGGGGGACAATCACGCTTGTTGGCACCTCGACCAATCTGGTGGTCGACGGGGTGGCGCGGCAGGCGGGGTTGGAGCCGTTTTCGATATTCGAGATCACGCCGGTCGGGATACCGATCGCGATCGTGGGGATGGTGTATCTGGGGCTGTTCGGCAACCGGTTGCTGCCCAGCCGCGATTCGATGTCGGCTATGCTGAGCGACCGGTCCAAGATGAAGTTTTTCACCGAAGTGGCGGTGCCCGAGGATTCGTCGCTTGTCGGCAAGGCGCTGGAGACGGTGGATCTGTTCAAGCGCGGCGGGGCGCGGGTGATTGACGTATTGCGCGGTGACGCCAGTTTGCGCCGCGATATGGCGGCGGTGCAACTGCAGGCCGGTGATAGGGTGGTGTTGCGCACCCCGATGGCGGAATTGCTGAGTTTGCAAGACCACAAGGATGTGGCGCTGGTCGACAAGATCAGCTCGGTTGCCACCAGCACGGTCGAAGTGCTGATCACGCCGGGGTGCCGGATGGTCGGACGACGCTTGGGCGAAATGCGGCTTCGGCGGCGGTATGGCGTCTACCTGTTGGCGGTGCACCGGCGCAATCAGAACATCGGGCGGCAGTTGGATGATCTGGTGGTCGCGGTCGGTGACACGTTGCTGCTGGAAGGCAATATGATGGATATTCAGCGGCTGGCGGCGGATATGGACATGGTCGATGTCTCGCATCCGACGGAACGGGCATTTCGGCGCAGCCGCGCGCCGATTGTGGTGGCCGTTCTGGTCGCAGTGGTTACCTTGTCATCGTTCAATGTGGCCCCTATCGAGGTGCTTGCGTTCATCGGGGCGGCGGTTGTGCTGGTGACGCGCTGCATTGATGCGGATGAGGCGTTTTCCAGCATCGACGGGCGGCTCTTGGGCATGCTGTTCGGCATGATCGCAGTGGGTCAGGGGCTGGAGCATTCGGGCGCGGTGGAACTGCTGGTGGGGTGGGCGTCGCCCTACATGGGCAAGTTGCAGCCCTGGGTGCTGATCTTTGCTGTTTACGCGCTGACCTCGATCCTGACGGAACTGCTATCGAACAACGCGGTGGCGGTGGTGGTGACACCGGTCGCCATCGGGCTTGCCAACACGCTGGGCGTGGACCCGCGCCCGCTGTTGGTGGCGGTGATGCTGGGGGCCAGTTTCGGTTTTGCCACGCCCATCGGGTATCAGTGCAACCTGCTTGTCTATGGGCCCGGCGGCTATACTTTCAGCGATTTCATGAAGATCGGCGTGCCTTTGAACATCCTGATGGGCGTGGTGGCGGCTATCGTGATCCCGCTGGTTTACGGGCTTTAGCGGGCGAGGCCTCGGCCCGAGCACGGGGTTGCGGCCCCCCCCGGGGCTGGTGTAGAGCACGCCATCGCATGTGTTAGGGAACGGAGACGGGGTCATGGCAGGCCATTCGAAATGGGCGAACATCCAGCACCGCAAAGGCAAGCAGGACAAGCTGCGATCCAAGATGTTCTCGAAGCTGGCAAAGGAAATTACCGTTGCCGCCAAGCTGGGCATGCCCGATGTTGATATGAACCCGCGCCTGCGTCTGGCGGTCAAGGCGGCCAAGGCGCTGTCGATGCCCAAGGATGTGATCGACCGGGCGATCAAGAAAAGCCAGATGGGCGATGGCGCGGACTACACCGAAATCCGCTATGAAGGCTATGGCGTGAACGGCATTGCGGTGATTGTCGAGGCGTTGACCGACAATTTGAACCGCACCGCCAGCAATGTGCGCAGCTATTTCACCAAATGCGGCGGCAATCTGGGGCAGACCGGATCAGTGTCGCATGGCTTTGACCGGGTTGGGGAAATTTCCTATCCCGCAAGCGCAGGAGACGACGATACCGTGATGATGGCGGCCCTTGATGCGGGGGCCGATGACGTTGAGTCCGACGAGGACGGCCACTGGATTTATTGCAAGGTCGAGGCCTTGGCCGAAGTGTCGGATGGGTTGGAAAAAACACTTGGCGAGTCGACGGAAAGCAAGCTGATCTGGAAGGCGCAGACGCTGACCGAGGTTGATCTGGAGACCGCGCAGAAGCTGCTGAAGCTGATCGACATGCTGGAAGAAGATGATGACGTGCAGGCGGTGACGCACAATTTCGACATCCCCGAAGATGTGGCGGCGCAACTGGATATCTGAATTTGAGAGCCGCATGATGGTCGGGCAGCTTTTGTAGGACATCCGCGCAAATCATGCGTTTGACAGAACGGCCCCGGTTTCGGGGGCCTTTTTTGTTGGCGAAACGGGCAACGGGCGATAGCGTTGCCGGGCTTTATCGGAGGTGCCATTATGACCGACCCCTGCCGCCCTTATCGCCAGTTAGCCCGCAATGCGGCGCTGGCCAATCGGCGGTTGCAAATCGCCTGCGCGGCCTTGCAGCCGGGGGAGTGGGGGGCGCTGCGGGTTTCGTTTTTTCCGTCGATTGAGGCGACGTTGAACCACATTCTGGTGGTGGGGTGGTTCTATGTGGATGCCTTGCAGGGGGGCACTTTGGGACCAGGGGCTTGGGCGGATGAGGTGCCGTGCCGGGCGGTGGAGGCATTGGCTTTGGCGCAGCAGAAACTGGATGCCGAGGTGATCACGTTTTGTGATGGGCTGGCGGCGCAGGGGTTGCGGGCTGAAGTGCGGATTCATCGCGGGGCCCGCGTGCAAATGGAAACGGTGGCGGATACGCTGATGCATCTGTTCCTGCATGATCAGCACCACCGCGGGCAGGTGCATGCGATGTTGGCGGGCAGCAGTGTGCGCCCGCCACAGTTGGACGAGTTCTTCATGGCAGATGATGCGCGCGCGCGGGTGGATGATTTGGCGGCGGTTGGGAAAGATGAACGTTGGGTGATGGGTTAGAGGAAGACGCGTTGCACGAACCAGTATGCGCCGACAACGGCGATAGCCGCCGAGGCGGGGATGGCGATGGCGGATCGGTACCAGGGTTTGGCGCGGAACCAGAAGCCGACTAAGGCGAAGGCGGCGGCTATGACGGTAAGTTGGCCGAATTCGACGCCTAGGTTGAAGCCGAGAAGCGCGGGGATAAAGGCGGTTTCAGGCAGGCCGAACTCACCCAGGACCGAGGCGAAGCCTAAGCCGTGCAGCAGGCCGAAGCAGAAGACGACCACGGGTCGCCAGCGGCTGAGACCGTTTGTCAGGATATTTTCAACGGCGACGTAGACGATGGAGGCGGCGATGATTGGCTCCACTATCGTGCTGGGGATGTTGACGTAGTCGAGCGCGCCCAAAGCGAGGGTGACGGTGTGGGCGAGGGTGAAGGCGGTGACCTGCCAAAGCAGCGGGCGCAGGTGGGTGGACAGGAAGAACAATCCGAGGACAAACAGGATGTGGTCGAGCCCCTTGGGGACGATGTGATCAAAGCCCACGGGTATGTAGTTCAGGAAGGTTTGCAGTTGGCCTGCCTGACCGCCGCCAGACAGGGTGATAGGGTCGCTTAACGCGCCAGCCTCCAGGTAGCCATCATAGGGTTTCTCGACGCCCATTTGGCGCAAGACCAGTGCGCCGTAAGCCTCGGCCCAGCCGATCTGCACGGATAGCGCACCGTCTGGCAGGGTTGCGGTGAAGCGCAGGGTTGAGGTGCGGGCAAGATCGGGGGGTGTGTCGGAGGGGACGTCGATACCGATCAAGGTAGGGGTTATGGCGGTTTCGCCGGTACGGATTGTGATGTTTTTCGCCATTTGCGGCCAGAACTCGGTGAAGCGGGCGGCAAGGTCGGCGGGGGGCAGGGCGCGCAGGTCGTCGTACGTGGCGGCTTGTGGCGCCTCGTTGGTGTCGGCGGTCTGCGTCAGGTTGATGCCGGCGATCAGGCCTTCGACGGCGAGGCGGACCTCGAAGGTTAGGGTGGCGTCGGTTTGCGTCATGTCAGCGATGGCGGGGAGAACCTCGTGTGCGGCGACCCATGATGAGAGAATGATCCACAGGGCAAGTGCTCTTGACAGCACGCGCAGCAGGGGCACCCTTATGGTTGGTGATTTGAAGGCCCTGTTTAAGGAATGCGACATGCGAGTATTGCCCCTGCTTTTGCTATTGGCGACGCCGATCAGCGCGCATGAATTGTGGATCGAGCCGCTGGACTGGACGCCTGCGGTTGACGGTAAGCTGGAGGCGAACCTTGTCAACGGGCAAAACTTTGACGGCCTTACATTGTCGTATCTGCCAAAGTGGTTCAGCCGGTTCGACGTCGTGACAGCGGATAGCGCTGTCGCGGTTGAGGGGCGGATGGGCAATACGCCCGCAGTCGCGCAGCCGGTGGCGGGTGACGGTCTGCATGTGGTGGTCTATCAATCAACGCCGTCGACTGTGGACTATGCCGAATGGGCGAAGTTTCTGAAGTTTGTCGAACATAAGGATCTGGGCAGTATTGGTGCCCAGCATCAGGCACGCGGGTTGCCGGAAACCGGGTTCAAAGAGGTTTATACGCGGTACTCCAAGGCGTTGGTTGGCGTTGGTGCGGCTGCCGGTGCGGACAAGCGCGAGGGGTTGGAAACCGAACTTGTGGCGCTGGACAATCCCTTTGTCACAGGCGGCAGCACAGTGCGGGTGCAGTTGTTTTACGGCGATCAGGTGCGGGCCAATGCGCAGGTCGAGCTGTTTGAAAAGGCTGCCGATGGTACAGTCGTGGTGACATTGCAGCGCACGGATGCAAACGGAATTGCAATGCTGCCAGTGCGGGCGGGGTACGAGTATATGGCCGATGCGGTTGTAATGCGGGAGCCATCGGATGCGCTGGTGGCTGAATATGGGGCAGTGTGGGAAACGCTGTGGGCCAATCTGACGTTTGCGGTGCCTTAGACAGGGTGCGCGCACGTTGCGGGCGGCGGTATCAAACCGAAGCATGGTTCAGGATGGGGGCGTTATGTCAGGCGAGCGGGATCTGAGTGTCTTGTTAAGTCATATGGAGCCGCTGCTGGACGCGGAACCCTATGGCTATGGGCTGATGCCCTTGCACGCCGTGCTGCCCCAAGAGGTCGAGGCGTTTGCCGTGATCCGTGAAGCAGAAGGGCAGACCGTGATTGCGGCGACTAAGGTGCTGGGCCGGGCGGGCATCGAATATCAGGGGGAATGGGCGCGGATTTCGTTGCAGGTGCATTCCGATCTGGCGGCGGTAGGGTTGACGGCGGCGATTGCGGCGGAACTGACCAAGCATGACATCAGCGCGAATGTGGTGGCGGGGTACTTCCATGACCATGTGTTTGTTCAGTGGGACAAGCGGACGGCGGCGATAGAGGCCCTGAGCGTGCTAGGTGCGAAGGCTTGACGGTATTCGCAGCGGCGATGTCGGGATATCTGCTGTCGATCAGTTTGATCATGGCGATCGGGGCGCAGAATGCGTTTGTGCTGCGGCAGGGGCTGCGGCGCGAACATGTGTTTGCAGTGGTGATGGCCTGTGCATTGTCAGATGCGGTCTTGATGGCGGCGGGGGTGGCGGGGTTTGGCATCGTGTCGGCGCGTCTGCCGTGGTTTGGCGAGGCGATGCGCTATGGGGGCGTGGCATTTTTGCTGGTGTACGGCGCGTTGCGCTTTCGGGCAGCGATGCGCGGCGGAGAGGCGTTGCGGCCAGCAAGCGATGACCGCGCGCCGTTGGGGCGGGCGCTGGCGACGTGTCTGGTGCTAACCTGGGCGAACCCGCATGTTTATCTGGATACGGTGGTGCTGATCGGGTCGATCTCGGCGCAGTATGTGCCGCATCAGGCGGTGTTTGCGGTGGGGGCGGCGTTGGGGTCATTTAGCTTTTTCACCTCTTTGGGGTATGGCGCGCGGCTGCTGACGCCGGTGTTTGCCAAGCCTCAGGCCTGGGTGGTGCTGGAGATTGTGGTTGGCCTGACGATGTGGGCGATTGCCGTGGGTTTACTGTTTGGTTGAGGGGTTGCGCTGGGTGCCGCGATCCGGTTTGGTGCGGCCATGTCAAATGTAGACACGCCTGCCGTTTCTCTTTCCGGCCCCTTGCCGGGGGTTTTGTGGATGGTCGCCTCGGGCTTAAGCTTTGTCGGCGTGAACGGGATTGTGCGCTATTTGGGCACTGACTTGCCTGCGGCGCAGTCGGCGTTTTTGCGGTTTGGGTTTGGGTTGCTGATCTTGTTGCCAGCGTTGATCCCGGTGCTGAGGGGCGGGTTTGGCCCCGGCTTGTTGCGGCTTTACGGCTGGCGCGGGGTGGTGCACACGGCGGCGGTGATCTTGTGGTTCTACGCGATGGCGCGCATTCCTTTGGCCGAAGTGACGGCGATAGGCTATCTGAACCCGGTTCTGGTGACCATCGGGGCGGCGCTGTTTTTTGCCGAGCGGCTGAATAGCGCACGGGTGCTGGCTTTCGTGGTGGCCTTTGTGGGGGCGCTGATCATTCTGCGGCCCGGCCTGCGAGAGGTGACATCGGGGCATTTCGCGCAACTGGGGGCGGCGATGTTTTTCGCGGCCTTGTACCTTGTAGGCAAGGAGCTTAGCGGGCGGGCGAGTGCGGCGGCGGTGCTGTCTTTGACAGTGACGATCGGGCTGTTACCGATTGCGATTTGGGTTTGGGTGCCGGTCAGCTTGGCGCAGATGGGGTGGTTGGCGTTGGTGGCGGCTTGTGCGACAGGGGGGCATTATTTCATGACACAGGCGTTTCAGGCAGCCCCGATGGCGGTGACGCAGCCGGTGACGTTTTTGCAATTGTTGTGGGCAACACTGTTGGGATCGCTGGCATTTGGCGAGGCGATCGACGTTTACGTGCTGATTGGCGGCGCGGTTATTATTGCGGCGATCAGCATCGTGACGTTGATGGAACATCGGGCGCGGCGGATGGCGTTTGATACGGTTGTGCCATTGGACCCTTAGAGACCGGTGGGGTGTTGCCAAGGGCAGCGCGCGCTGCGGTTACAGTGTGTTCAGCAGGGTTGCCTAGTGTCGCGGATCACGGCGTTCCGCGGAGGTACCTATGCCCGATCAATCACCCATTCTGTCGCTGCCCCTAATTCTGCCTGCGCAAGCGCAAAAGCATGTCACGCATAACGAGGCGCTGCGGCTGCTGGACGTAATGGTGCAGCTTGCGGTCTTGAACCGTAACCTAAGTGCGCCAACGGCGCTGCCATCGGTTGGTGATCGTCATATCATCGCGGCAGGCGCGGTTGGTGCCTGGGCGGGGCAGGTTGGCAAAGTGGCGCTTTATACTGCCACCGGATGGCAGTTCTTTGCGCCATTGCCGGGCTGGCAGGCGTATGTTCTTGCCGAAGCGGTAACGGTGGTTTTTGCGGGCACGGCTTGGGCGGAGCCGAATGCGGCGGCCTCGGCACCGATGTTCGGGGTTAACACCACGGCGGATGCAGTGAACCGTCTGGCGGTGCAATCGGCCGCGAACTTGCTGAACCACGATGGGGCCGGGCATCAGCTGAAGCTCAACAAGGCAGCGGTGGACGATACCGGCAGCTTGTTGTTTCAGAACGGATTTTCGGGCCGGGCGGAAATGGGGCTGGCGGGGAGTGATGCATTTTCGATCAAGGCCAGTGCGGATGGCACGGCTTGGGTGATTGATGCCGGTGCAGTGACATTGGCAAAGATGGCAAGCGTTGCGACCGATACGTTTTTGGGCCGCGATACGGCGGGGACCGGTGCGCCAGAAGTGATGACACCTGGCCAGGCACGGGCAATCTTGAACGTGGCCGATGGGGCGACGGCGAATAGCCCCAATGCAACGCTTCTGGACCGGGCGAACCATTCCGGCGTGCAGGTTGCAACGTCGATCAGCGATTTCAACGAGGCGGCACAGGATGCGATCGGGGCGATGGTGGACGCCTCGTTGATCTACTCGGATGCAACGCCGTCGCTGGCACGGGCGGCTTTAACAGGCGATGTGACGGCCCCAGCCGGAAGCAATGCCCTGACGATTGCCAACAATTCGGTGAGCAATGTTAAACTGGCCGATATGGCGCCTGCCACGATCAAGGGCAACAACGCCGGGGTTGCAGGCGATCCGGTTGACCTGACGGGGGCGCAAACGACGGCGATGCTGGATGCGTTCACGACAGTGCTGAAGGGGCTTGTGCCGCCCTCGGGTGGGGGCACGACAACGTTTCTGCGGGCGGATGGCACATTCGCGGCCCCTGCGGGTGGGGGGGGCGGATCACCGGGCGGTGCATCGGGTCAGGTGCAGTTCAACAATGCGGCGGCGTTTGGCGGGGCCAGCAATGTCGAGATTGACGGCGGTAACCTGAAGCTGTTGACCACGACTGACCCGGCCGCGCCGATCGGCGGGCTGTTGCTTTATGCAAAATCGATTGCAGGGCGCGTATTGCCCAAGATCATCGGTCCGGTGGGCATAGACACCGTCTTGCAAACGGGGCTGCATGGCAATTCTGTCTTCATGATCGCACCGGCGAACAGCACGACGGCTCCGACCGTGATCGGCGGTACCTTGACCGCACTTGCCACCATTTCGCATGTTCAAACGATTGCCAGCGTTAACCCTTGGCTGGCAACCCGCAAGACGCGGTTTCAGACAAGTACAGTCGCTGGAAACGCATCAGGGGGCAGAACAGGCTATGGCCAGTGGTTCCTTGGCAATGCGCTGGGCTTTGGCGGCTTCTTCTTTCGGGTACAGATCGGCATGAACATCAACCTTGCCGGCGGGCAGAAATTCTGTGGCCTCGGCGCGTCGACTGTCGCCTTGGCGGGGGAACCATCGGCGCTGCTGAACATGTGCGGGATGGGTTATGATGCGGCAGACCTTAGCACCGGAAACTGGCAGTTCATGCGCAATGACGGTGCAGGTGTGGCGACCAAGGTTGACCTTGGGGCGAATGCCGCGCGCAACACGACGCATGGCTATGACCTGATCATGTTCGTGAAGCCGAATTCGTCGGAATTGTTCGTTCGGATTGTCAATCTGCACACCAACGTGACGGTGCTTGATGCCAGCTACACCACCGACCTTCCTGTCGTGAACAATGCGATGGCGTTCCGCTGCGACGTGCGCAATGGCGCTGTTGCGGCGGCGGACAATATCGAGATCGCCAAGGCCTATATCGAGACCGATTACTGATCAGAACCACGTAAACGAGGGGCCTGCCCGTCATGGGCGGGCCTAGGCCCTGCAAAGGTCCGCGCAACGGCTGGCGTTTATCCTTGCGGCCCCGGCCCGCGCGCGTAAAGATCCTCGAACCGGGTGATGTCATCTTCGCCAAAATAGGTGCCGGTCTGAACCTCGATCAGCACCATCGGCGCGGTTCCCCGGTTTTCAAGGCGATGGCGGGCGCCTTGGGGGACATAAATCGACTGATTTTCGCACAGCGTTGTTTGCGTGCCGTCCAGCGTGACGAGTGCCTGCCCCGACACCACCACCCAATGCTCGGCGCGGTGGCGGTGGCTTTGCAGGCTCAGCGAAGCCCCGGCATGCACGACGATGCGTTTGACCTGAAAACCATCACCCGTCACCAGCCTGTCAAACCAGCCCCAGGGGCGATGGTCGCGCGGAAAGGTATCGGCCTGCAGGTGCTGGCCTGCCTTCAGCAGTGTCACCGCAAGGCGCACGTCCTGCGCGCGCCTGCGGTCGGCGACCAGCACCGCATCGGGCATAGCGATGGCGATGACGTTGTCAAGGCCGATGCCAACCAGCGCCAGACCGTCGGTTTCGGCGCGCAGGATGCTGTCGGTGCAATCCACCGCATGGCTGTTGCCGAAATGAACATTGCCCTGATCATCGGCCTTGGACTCGCGGCCAACGGCATCCCAATCGCCCAAATCCGACCAGCCCGACGACAGCGGCATCACCACAAGATCGGTGCTGCGTTCCATGATCGCATAGTCGACGGAAACCGACTTTGCCTGCGCCCATGGGGCAGGCCCCAGTCGCAGGAAGCCGAGATCGGGTCTGGCAGTCTGCAGTGCCGCCGTGACAGGGCCGATCAGGTGCGCGGCATGCTGCCGGAAGGCAGCGATCAGGGTGGAGGCTGACGCCAGATAGATGCCGGCATTCCACAGGAACCGGCCCGACGCCAGCATTTCGGCGGCCACGGCGGCCCCCGGTTTTTCGACGAAGCGGATCAGATCAACCGGGCCGGATTGCACCTTGCCCGCCAGTTCCAGCCAGCCATAGCCGGTTTCCGCGCGGTCAGGCGTGATGCCGAAGGTGACGATCCGGTCAGCCCGCACGGACGGCAGGGCCGCCGCAACTGCGGTGTGAAACCCGGCCCGGTCAGGCATCACATGGTCGGAGGGTGCTATCAACAGCGTGGCTGCCGGATCAGTCGCGGCAAGATGCAAGGCGGCGGCAAGGATTGCGGGGGCGGTATTGCGCCCCTCCGGCTCGATCAGGATCGAACCGGGATCAACCCCGATGCTTGCCAATTGTTCGGTGACGATAAAGCGAAAATCACTGTTGGTGATCATAAGAGGGGGCGCGAAATCCGGGCCTGACAGTCGCTGCACCGCCATCTGAAACAGGCTTTGATCGCCCAGCAGGGGCACGAATTGCTTGGGATAGCTTTTGCGCGACAAGGGCCAAAGCCGCGTCCCCGAACCGCCACAAAGAATAACCGGAGTGAGTGCAGCCATCGGGGGCAGGGAAATCCATAAAATACCACGCAATTCCACATTAGGTTGAGTGGGGGTTTGCGCAAGGGCTTTGGTGCCCTACACCCGGCCCAACCGGGCGGCCAACAAAAGCGCCACAGTTCCGCGCGCGGATCCGCGATGCAGGCCCAGACGGCGAAACTGTCTGGCGCGGGGCTCGTCTACTGGCGGCGACAGCAGATCGGCGACGATTTCCCGCGCCTCTGGTGTCAGGTGCCGCGATGCGGCGTGCAGTGCCCGCCAATGGGAGGACAGCCAGCCCAGATAGTCGCTGCGCGCCAGATGGCCAAGGCGACGCAGCGCGCCGAAAAGGCCGTGCGATGCACCAAACACGTTGTGACCATGCTGGCGGTAAAGCACGGCCTCGGCGGGATCCAGCAGGCAGGCACCACCAGCCCCGGCGATCAGCTGATAGAGCCACCAGTCGTGAAACGCGATGCCCTGCGGTGCGCCCGCCGCCCGTACCACGGCAAGTGCGGCGGCATTCAGAACGGTGGAATGCCCGGCAAACAGGTTCTGCACCAAGGCGTTGCGAAATCCCGGGGCCGGCCGTGGATCAACCTTTTGCCGCACTGGCCGCAGGTTGGCATCGGTCAGAGTGCTTTCAGAGGCATAGATCGCAGGCAGGCCCGGCGGGCATCGGTCCAGATGCCCGACCGCGCGGGCAAGCTTTGCGGGCAGCCAGACATCGTCTTGGTCACACAGCGCGACCAGACCGCCGGGCAGGTTCGGCCAAGTCAACAACGCCATGAAGTTTTGTGCAGCCGACCCCAATCCCGGCCCATCCACCAGCCGCAGATTGCGCGCCGGATGCGCAAGGGCAAAGGCGCGCAGAATGGCCCGCGTGCCATCGGACGAACCATCGTCGCTGACGACCAGCGACCAGTTGGCATGGGTCTGGGCAAGAAGGCTGTCCAGTTGGGCCTGCAGATACGCCTCGCCGTTGTGGGTGGCCATCACGATGGTGATATGCGGATCGGTCATTCGCTGTGCCCCGTGGCCTGCCTGAAGAAATCTGATGGTGATTAAGCTTCGCTGCAATCCGTTAAGGATTGGCAAATCCGGGCGGGTTACCCTGAGCGTAGGTGTTGAATTGTGTGGTGGGTGAACGACGTGTATGCATTTGAGGTCGTCGAGACATTTCTCGGCGGGCCGGTAAACCTGCTTGGCGGGATTACCGACCTTGAGATTGTACAATCGGGCGGGGTCACCCGGTTGTATTCGGCAACCCGGGCAGGCGGTGGCATCACTGCACTGGACGTTGGTGCGCGGCTGACCCTGATCGATCAGGAGGTAACCGCCTCGACCAGCGTTCTGCCGGCACCGGCGCGGCTGGAAATGGCGGTGCTGAACGGGGTTGCCAGCGTGATCGTGATGGGGGGCAGCATGCCGCGCATGGGCGGCTTTCGCCTTGGCGCGGATGGCGGGTTCGGCACCGCCGTGACCATCACCGGCAGCCCGGCCGGCGTGGTGTCGGCGCAGACCATGGCGGTGGTGGGCGGCGCCACGCTTGCCTACATCAGCACCTACGGGCAATCGTCGATCCAGTGCCTTCGGCTGGATGCGATCGGCCAGATGGTGGCGGTGGCGACGCTGTCGTTGGGGCCGAACCTGCAAGGTATCGACATCACGTCATTGGTCACGCTTGAAAGCGGCGGGCAAATCTACCTTTGCGCCACATCACGGGCGAAGGATGCGATCATGCTGTTTCGGGTGGGGCCGACCAGCACCTTGCAGCAAACCGGCACCATCGGGGCAAGTGGTGGTCTGGGGATCAATGACCCAAATGATGTGCGATCTATGGTGATGGGGGGTGTCACCTATCTGGTTGTGGCGGCGGGGTCGACATCGTCGCTAAGCGTGGTGGCCGTACAACCGGACGGATCACTGCGGGTGACCGATCATGTCGGCGACACGCTGGACACTCGTTTTCAGGGCGTGCAAACCCTTGCAACGGTCACGCTTGGCGACCGGGTCTTCGTCATCGCGGGGGGCGGCGACGACGGTCTGAACCTGTTCACACTGCTGCCGGACGGCAAATTGCTGTTGGTCGCCACCCAGTTGCAGGCCCCCGGCATGGGTCTGCACAACATCACGGCGCTTGAAGCAACGGCGGTGGGCGGCCTGATCGAGGTGTTCGTCGCGGGCGAAGGGCAGGGCATCACGCGGCTGCGGCTTGACCCCGGTGTGCTTGCGCCGATGCAACTGGGGACGGCGCTCGCCGATACGCTGAGCGGGGGCATGGGCGGCGATCTGCTGTCCGGCGGGGCGGGGCAGGACTTGCTGGACGGCGGCGCAGGTGGCGATATCTTGATGGACGGCTCGGGCATTGACACGCTGTCGGGGGGTGCCGGTGCGGATGTGTTCGTGCTGACCCGCGACGGCGCGCAGGATGTGATCCTTGACTATCAGACCGGGATCGACCGGCTGGATCTGACCGGCTGGGGAAGGGTCTATTCGGTGGGCGCACTTGGCATTGAACAGACCGCGACCGGGGCCGTCATCAGCTATCAGGACGAGGTGCTGGTCGTACACTCCGCCAATGGGCAGCCGATCCCTGTATCGGCATTCCTGTCCTCCGATCTGTTTGGGCTGTGGCATATCGGGGCAGACGCAGCCGACGCCGGTCTGCGGCTGGAAGGTGTGCCCGGCGCGGAAACTCTGCAAGGCGGGACCGGCGATGATGTGCTGGTTGGATCAACCGGTGCTGATCTGATGGATGGTGGCGCGGGGTTTGATTTTATCGACTATTCCGAAGCACGCGGCAGCCAGCGCATCGATCTTATGTTTCCGGAACTGAACACAAATCTGGCTACGGGCGATCGGCATGTATCCATCGAGGGCGTGATCGGCGGCTTTGGGGCTGACAATATCCGTGGCACGCTGGGCGACAACATCCTGCGCGGCGAAGGCAATGTCGATTATCTTTTCGGGCGGCGCGGCAATGATGTGCTGGACGGCGGCATCGGGGATGACGTGTTGTTCGGCGGGGTTGGCGCGGATACCCTGATCGGCGGTCTGGGGCGAGACCGGGCGCAATATTCCGAAAGCACGGCGGCGGTGCTGGTTGACCTGCAGTTTACCTTCAACAACACCGGCGAGGCGGTGGGCGATGTCTATTCCGGCATCGAAGGGCTGGCGGGCAGTTCGTTTAACGACATGCTTTTTGGCGACGGATCAGCCAACCAGTTGTTTGGCCGCGATGGCGATGACCTGATGTACGGCCGAACGGGAAATGATTATCTGAACGGCGGGGCAGGGGCGGACTGGCTGGAGGGCAGCAGCGGCAATGACACGATGCGCGGCGGCACCCATGCCGATACCTTTGTGTTCAACACCGGGCAAGATGTGATCGAGGATTTCCGGTTGACTGATCGCGACCGTCTGGCGCTGAACGACGTTCTTTATGGCGGGGGCCTGACTGCGGACGAGGTGGTTGCAACCTATGCGTCGCTGGCGGGCGGCTCGGTTGTGTTCGACTTTGATAATGGCAAGACCTTGACACTGCAAAATGTCAGCACATTGGCGGGCTTGGCGGCGGCCATCGATCTTTTCTAGGCCGGCACCGCGGGTCTGTGATCCGGCATCAGGCATAACCCAGAAGGTTGCGTTCGTGATGGGCGATGGCGGCTTCGACATCGTCGAAATAGATCAGTTGTCCTGCCTCCAGCACGGCGGCCGCATCGCACAGATCGCGCACAAGACCCATTGAGTGGCTGACTACCACGGCCCCCGCATGCCGCATCCGGGCGCGAAACAGGTCGTTGCTTTTGGTGCGAAAGGCCGCGTCGCCCACTGCCGTGACCTCGTCCACCAGATAGGTATCAAAGGCGATGCCCATCGACACGCCAAAGGCAAGACGCGCCTTCATGCCCGATGAATAGCTGCGAAACGGCAAATGAAAATGCGCCCCAAGATCGGCAAAACCTGCGGCAAAATCAATCAGTTCATCCCCGTCGACGCCGTAGATGCGCGCGATGAACCGGGTATTTTGCGCGCCTGTCAGATCGCCGTGAAACGACCCGGCAAACCCCACCGGCCAGGAGACCGATCCAGTGATCCGCACCTCGCCAGCGGTCGGGTCTAGCGTTCCCGCAATCAGCCGCAACAGCGTGGACTTGCCCGCCCCGTTGCGGCCAAGCAAGGCCACGGACCGCCCTGCCGGCAGCGTCAGGGTTGCATCGCGCAGGACGGTTTTTGACACGCCGTTCATCCGAAATGTCTTGCTGAGGTTGTCCAGCGCGATCATCGGATCAACGCCGGTCACGCAAGGAATAGTAGACCATGGCGCAGATCGACCAGGCCAGGATGAGGAACATCGACACCGTGGCAAGTATCATCTGGCGCTGCGGGAATTGCGCCGTTTCGGCCCGTGTCGGCGCGATATGTGCGGCAAGATACAGCGTCTGGCGGCGGGCATCGGCCTGCGCGGCCTCATAGGCCAGTTGCGCCGCACGATATGCGGATTCGGCAAATTCGCGGTCCACGGACAAACGCTCATACTCGCCGACCATGCTCGCAAACACGTCAGACGTGGCCCCAGTTTGCCCAAGGCCGAGTTTGGCGCGTTCTGCGGCGATCCTGTCCTCGATCACCTTGATGCGCAGGGCCGCCTGTTCGCCGCGCGTATCGGCGTTCCGCGTGCTGGCGCTCAGCATGTCACTGTCGATCAGCGCCTCGGCCAGTTGGGTTTGCAGATTGGCCAACAGCCCGGACTGGCTTTGAAAATCTGCCGCTGGATCAATGCTTTGGGTGCGATTGCGAAACTCCGTCATCGCCCCCCGTGCGCGTTTCAGCCGGGCCTCTGCCGTGGCACGTTCGCCGGATGCGAACCGCAAGGCATCGGCCTGTGCGGTATCGTTCAAGCGGTTGATCATGGCCGATGATTTGTCGAACAACTGGGTCGCGATGGCTTGCGCGTCGGCGGGATCGAAGGCCAGAACCCTGATCTCGATAAGCCGCGTCGCATTGTCATAGGTCACCTGCACCTGACGCTGCCAGTGGTCCACCAGCGTTTCGATCGAACCGGGGGTGGCATAGGCAAACACCGGATCGTTTGCAGGCTTGGACCAGAGTGCGCGCAAATCAAGGTCGGCGTCGATTTCGGCAACCAGCTTTTGACTACGCATATAGTCATAAAGTATGTCCGTATCGGCGGAGCTGGACCCTGTGATGTTGGTGAATCCGCCCAGTAGCTCGACAGCGGACCCAACATTTTCCTGCCGTACCGAGAAACCAAGAGTAGAGGCATACTGATCGGCGGCGCGGGCCCAAAGATACCAGCTTGTCACCGTGCAGGGCAGCAAGACGCACAACGCGAAGCTGACCATCAGGGCAAGGTGCCGGGGCCGCAGCCGGGCCCGGCTCGCCGGTGGAGCTGCAATCTGTAGCGCGGGCGCAAGGTCGGTTTTCTGCACCCGGGCAAGCGACATGGCTGGGTGGCGGGCGAGAGTTGCATCAAACATGGCCAACCTGACATTCCTTGTTTCAAGGGGTACTGCCATCAGACCTAGGCCAGCCATCCTTAATGCCGCGTTATCCACGGGCGTCGGCCATCAGGAAAAACCCGTCAAATTGTTCTTGATTTGTGCTTTACGCCCCTGCGATTCTGCGCTTGATGATCGGACGCATGATCCAGACATTTGCCCCCCTTCGGCCAAAATCCCACGCGCGCCGCTTTGCGACATTGCGCGCGGTGCTGGCGTTGATGCTGCGTGAAATGGCCACCACCTATGGCCGGTCGCCCGGTGGCTATCTGTGGGCGATTCTGGAACCGGTGGGTGGGATTGCAATCCTGACCCTGATTTTTTCCTTTGGTTTCAGCGCGCCGTCACTGGGCACAAATTTTCCGATCTTCTATGCGACCGGCATTTTGCCGTTCATGATGTTCAATTCGGTCTGCAACCGCGTCTCTACTGCGCTGCTGTTCTCAAAATCCCTGCTGGCCTATCCGGCGGTCACCTATCTGGATGCGCTGCTGGCCCGATTCGCGGTCAATGCGGTGACGCAGGCGATGGTGGGCTATGTGGTGTTTGGCGGCATCTTGCTGTTCTATGAAACCCGCACGCTGCCCGCGCCGCTGTTGATTGCGCAAAGTCTCGCGCTGTCGGCGGCATTGGCGCTTGGGGTTGGCACGCTGAATGCCTATCTGATCGCGCGCTTCGCGGCCTGGCAGATTGTCTGGTCCATTCTGACGCGACCGCTGTTCCTGATTTCCGGCATCTTCTTTCTCTTCAACGCGATGCCGCATCCTATGCAAGATTTCATCTGGTTCAACCCGCTGATCCATGTGGTCGGCATCATGCGCGCGGGGTTCTATCCGACTTATGATGCGGGCTATGTCTCGGTCATCTTCGTGCTGTCGGTGTCGCTTGTGACCTTTGCCGCAGGGCTGCTGTTGCTGCGCCGATCGCACCGCGATCTGCTTGCCGAATGAGGCCGCGCTACAGCAAACCTTCGGTCAGGATCTGATCTTGCTCCACCAGATCCTGCATCCGGTGGGCGGCGGCGTCAGTGGCAAAGCCGGCCAGAAGGCGCGGCCAGCGTAGCGAATTTGCAGGCTCGCCGCTGGTGTTGTCGTACCGTCTCGTCAGGGGCAGGCGCAGCCCGAAGCGATGATTGAAATCGCTTTCCATACGCGCCAGGTCTTTGGTTGAATAAACCCCATCCAGCGACGCAAGGCCGCAGCGCGCCTGCACCATGATCTGAGCTTTGGTCCTCGCCTGCGTGGCACCCCAGCCCAGCATCCGCCGGGTGGCAAAATAGGTGCAGTAGAAATTATCGTAATGGCTGCGCACGAAGGTTTGCCAATCCACATCGCCACCAAAGAAGTAATCATCCGGCGACCAGCCGAGGGCGCGTCTGAAGCCGATATTCTGTGGCAGGGCAAGAGCTGCGGCAGACAGGTTGGCCGCTTCACGCCGCAGGAAAAAGTAGAACGACGCAACCCGTTCCGCCGGGTCGCGCAGGACAGTGAACACGAAGCGCTGTGCGGGCAGGTGATCAAGCGACGGCCAATCCAGATGTCCGGAATACAGCGAATAGCCTGGCGGATACTGACCCAAAACGGTGGCGGACTGCGTGTGCACCCGGATCGGTGAGACGCGCCGGGCCTTCAACGCCCGCGACAGGCTGTTGTGAACCGTCTGACCGGCGGTCTTGGGGATGTGCAAGAACACGATCGGGGCTTGGCTCAGGTCCATGGGCCATCCTTTCGCAGATCGACAATGCTGGGCACGAAGGGGTCCACCTCGGCCATCTGGAAGACGCCCGCGATGAACGCCTCGGGCCGCGCAGGGTTGAGATGCGCCAGTTGCCAGGGCGCAAAGCGCCACCACCGACAGCGCAACATCGGCGAGATCAGCTGCACGGGCAACCGGAACCGCTTGATCACCGCCGGGTTGCCCGCGACAATCGCATAGGGTGGCACGTCTTTGGCAACCACCGCATGGGCGGCGACAATCGCGCCGTCGCCGATGGTGACGCCCGCCGATATCAGTGCGCCGTGGCCTATCCAGACATCATTGCCGATGGTGGTGACGCGGGCCTTTGTCGGGGCCTCATCAGCGGCGATACGGTAGCTGTGGTAATCGTGTGCACCCACAAAGCCATCGGCCAGTTCGATCATCTGATCATGCAGATAGAACGCGGGGCTGGTCGAGGCCCAGGTCAGCGGGTGGTTCTGGCGGCCGATCTGCACCTGTTCGCCGAATGAACAATAGCGCCCGATGCGTGCGGCGATGCAGGTGCCCGACACTTGGTAGGAAAATGCGCCAAGTTCGACCGAATGTTCAAACGCCGCCCATTTCAGGCTGGCTGGTGCTTCGATAACCGAATGAAGCGGCATGCTGATGGCACCACCGCCACCAGGCCGGCGCAGAACCTCGACGCCCTGAGCATAAAGGATCGGGATGGAAACGTTAAGCTGGGTCATGCAGCAGCGCTTTCGGATTGATGGTGCGACAGCAGCAGCGCCGCAAGAAAAGCATCCAGATCGGGCACACCGCCCGGTATTGCGAAGACACCGCCAGATGCAGTGCGGCGAATGGCATCGGCCTGCGCGCCAAGATCAAAGCCCCAGACCGGCAGACCGGTCGCGATGGCCTCGTGCGTGGTGTAGGAAAACGTCTCGGGCCAGATCGACGGGATCAGCCAATCGGTGATGCCATATCGGGCCGCCAGCGCCGCGATATCGCACCGCGCATACCCGCCATGCACCGTCGCGGAGGCACCCAGCGGATAGGCGGGGTCAAGGCGACCAAGAACCACCAGCGTGCCGGCACCTGTGCGGTCCAGGGCCAGCGACAGGTCCTGCAAGACGCCTGCACCCTTGTGCGCGCCGATGTTGCCCAGCACGCCGACAACCGGGCGCTTTGATCGTGCCGTCCGTTGCAAATGGGGCAGATCGACCAGCATCCGGTGCGGGGTAACTTGCAGCTTGGCGGTGGCCACCGGATAGGTGGCGCGGATAATCCGGGCACTGCTTTCCGAAAAAACCGTGATTTGATCGGCTTTTGCGATCAGTTTGTACCATTCCGACTGCCATCCTGACAGGTCGATAACGCGGCCGTCTGGCCTGCGCATGCTGTGGGTCGGGTCGGGTGATTGCGGATCGGGAAGGCCCAAATAGCGCCCGGATCTGGCCAGCAAGGTGTAGGATGGGCTGATCGGCAGGTAGTCATGCACCAGCATCTCGATCCGGTCTGCCGTGCTGCGCTGCAGGGCTAACAGCGTTTCGGGCAGCTGCACCGGGTCGGGGTCGCCGACGCCGCAGGAATAGACGATCTGAAGGCTTTTTACCGGGTGCAACAAGTGCCTGACCAAGCTAAGATCATCGGTACTACCGCGCGTGATGCCGTATTCGGTGTGCAGTTCCAACTGCCATCGATGGGCAGATCCGACGCGTAGAACAAGTGCGGGCGTCGGCAGATCGCGGGCGATGCGCTGGGCGAGATAGTCTTCGGCACCGCCTCCCAGGCTATGTGCCAGATACAGCGGCAGCCTGCCCGTAACCCGCCCCGCAGCCCAGCCGATAGCCAGCGCCAATCGGGGCGCACCCAGCGGATCGTCGGCAATAAATCGTTGCACGGCCACGTCATAAGAAGGGTAGCGGCGCGAAATGACGCCGTTGTTGCGCACGATCAGTCGCTGCTTTTCGGTCGATCCGAACGAGATGCCGCCGCGATGTTCGACAAAAAGATTGGCAAGGCCCAAGTGCCGCCCGCCAAGCGCACTTGCCTTTTGGCACCAATCCACCTCTTCGCCGTAGCCGCGCCCGAAGGCTGTATCCAACTGCGGAATTTGGCGCAGGTAATCAATCGACATGGCCATGCAAAAGCCAACCCCCGTGGGCGCATCCGCCAGTGCGGCATCCGGGTGAATTCGGGCGGCCAGCGCGTCGATGGCATCTGCCTCGCCGGGGGCAAGCGTGTTGCGCTGACAGATGACGGGAGCGGTAAAGATCTCGGCGTCGTTTGACATCGGGGTTACGGTTGCAACCCTGTCATGCACGAGGAACGGCCGCATCAGGCGCGTGGCCCAGCCCATTGGCACGAAAGCATCGGAATTGAGCAGAACCACATGGTCGCCATGCGCGATGGCACGTGTTAGCCCTGCATTGACCGATCCGATAAAGCCCTGATTTTCGGCGTGTTCGATCAACGTGATGCGACCTGGAAAGGCGGCATCGTGCACAGCCAGCCAGTCGCGCAGAAATGGCCGCACGGCAGGATCGGACGAGGCATCCTCGATCAGGATCAGCCGCCACGGCAGATCGGTGTGCCGAACCAGCCGGTCCAGAACCTCGGGCAGCAGATCAAGCGCGTCGTAAATGGGCAAAATCACGGTAATGGCCCGGTGGGTAAGGGCCGCAGGCTGCAGGCGCGCCAGTTCTGCCTTTTGTTGGGTCGTGGGCAGGCCGGCAAGAGTGTCGTCCACAAACAACAGCGATTGCATGGTACGGCTCGGTGCCTGTGGCGCCAGCCGAAGATGGTTCTTCACCCGGCCGCGATCGGCAGGATCCCGAGTGGCTAGCCAGTGCAGGATCGCGGGTGTTGCAAAGCCCAGATCACGCAGAAACGGCGCCATCAGCCGCGTGCGTGCGGCGCGTCGGGCCCGTTGGCCCGGGGTCGCAATGCCGTAAATCATGTGGTCCCGGCCACGAACCAAGGTCAGGATGACCGAACCATCGCCGGCTGGCAGTTCGATCGCAAATCCGGGGCTGTCGGACACGATATCCGGATAGGCCGCCGTGACATCGCTTCGGCGCAAATTGGGTGTTAACGTGCGCAGCTGGCCCGCATGCGACACGACGATATGACCGCAATCGGCCCAGCCTTCGATCAACAGGCGCTGGCCATGCAGGCAAACGCGGTCAATATGCCCCAGTGTTTGTCCGTTCTCGCCCGGCAAAGCGGTTGGCTGTCCGGCCACCGTCAGGTGGTGATTGCAATAGATCGCAAACAACGCTGCAAGTCTTTGATAAAACATCTGCATCCCCAACAGGTTCGCGAAAGCCGGTGGTGCGGTGACAAGATTCGCACCCTCGACTGGCATCCTGTGACGACAGACTTAATTTTGGATTTACGATGACCGGACAGTCAGGCCCGGCAGGCTGCGGCATCGAATAGGGGGCTTGGGGCCGGAAAGAGGGGTCAAACAAAAATGAGGTCGTCTTGCAGGGCCGCGATGTCGGTCAGGCCGGTCAAGATGAGTGTATCTATATCGTTGAAGCGGAAGACGGTGTTTCCGCCGTCAACGACAGCCAGTGCAAGTGCTTGTGCCACACTGACCGTGGCCGTTCCGAAAAGGCTGCGCGCGATGGAAATCGTGTCGATATTGTCAAAATAATCTGTCACGGTGTCAGTGCCGCCGTTAAACACGAATGTGTCTGACCCGGCACCGCCGGTCAGCGTATCGTTGCCCAGCCGGCCGTTGAGCACGTCATCGCCGTTGTTGCCCCAAAGCGCGTTGGCCAAGGCGTTGCCAGTCAGTGCGTCGTTGAAACCTGAGCCTGCCAGATCTTCGATCGACTCAAACGTATCGCCCTTTGCGTCATCCGTTGGAGCGGGTTCGGTGCCGCGTCCATCGCGCCCGTCCCGTCCATCGCGCCCGTCCCGTCCATCGCGCCCGTCCCGTCCATCGCGCCCGTCCCGTCCATCGCGCCCGTCCCGTCCATCGCGCCCGTCCCGACCATCCCGACCGTCCCGCCCATCGCGTCCGTCACGTCCATCTCGCCCACCGCGACCACCACGGCCCGCCGATATGTAGCTGGCAGCAAAAGTGACGCCCGCCATTTGCACCGCCGCCGCCACTGACAAGGCTTCGTCAAGTGTCACTGTGGCACCTGCGGCGGCATCCGCGTAATCAGCCCTGTCGCGGCCTTCGCCGCCTCTAAGCAAATCTGCCCCTTGACCGCCGACCAGCACGTCATCGCCTGCGCCACCGTCGAGCGTGTCATTGCCAGCCCGGCCAAATATCTGATCTGCGCCGCCCATGCCGCGCAGCGATTCTGCACCACCTGCACCGCGCAGGATATCTGTGCCTGAACCACCAATCACGATATCTATCCAGACAAAGGTATCACCAGCTGCGTCCCCGGTGTTCAGGCCCGGCGTCGCCAGATCGACAGTCAATGCCAGGGTCGAGCTTTGATAGCTGACGGTATCGATTTCACTGCCGCCATCAAATCGGTCTGCACCGATGCCGCCAAACATAAGATCAGCACCCGCGCCACCGATCAGTATATCATTTCCGACCCCGCCGATCAGCACATCGTCGCCCGCGCGACCATCCAGCACATCGTTGCCATCGCCTCCGGTCAAGACGTTGGCAACGGCGTTGCCAGACAGGCTGTCATTGCCCGAACCGCCGGTGGCATTTTCAATCACAGTCCCGCGCGCGATGATGATGTTGCCTTTCAGGCCCGCCACATCGGATGTCGCTTCGGCATTCAGATCGACCCGCTGCGCAAGCGACGTGCCGCTGACATCAAGCGTATCGGTGCCGCCGGTGTCATAGATCGTCAGGGTAACGTTGTTGCCGATATAGACCGCGTCCCGATCAGCCGCCCCGCCCATCCATTGATCGAACAGATCGCCCAGATAGCCATCGACGTTCGAGTTGTTGCCGTACACTGTATCGCCGTTGCGGGTCTGCGTGTTTGCGCCATAGAGCGCCTGAATGGCGATGATGTCGGCCGCCATCGTGGTCGCCGTAAAGGCGTAGGATGCACCACCGGTGTTCAGGTTCTCGTTTTGCGAAAAGTATGACATGACGCTGGCCTGCCAACTGTCATTGGTAAACGTGTTGTCGCGCCCCCAGACGGCACTGCCGTTGTAGTTGCCTGCATGGCCAAGGCCAAGCGCATGGCCGATCTCGTGCAGGTAAGTCTGGAACCAATAGCTGTTCACCGATTTGGGATCACTGTCCCAGGTCGTGCTGACGTTGATGACAGAGTACAGGATGGTGCGGCCGGAAGTCTGCGAGTAGGAATAAGCGCCGGCACTGTCATCGCCAAAGGTGATCTGGGCGCTGCTGCTGTTCACGAAGGCGATCCCGGTGACATCGGACCAAGCCGCAAGGGCTGCACGCGCCACATACTGCGTCGCTGCATCAAGTCCGGTCAGATTGACCGTGATCTGGCGGTCGGATCCCAGCGCGAAAGACCGCACGCCGCCGCCATTTGCCGCCCAATACCCGGTGGTCAGTTGCCCTGCGAGCGCGTCAAGTGTCGACATGATGGGGACCGGTATGCGTGGCGTTCCGATTGCGCCGAAACCAAAGCCATAGCCGCCATCGCCCCGCGCATGTGTGGTGGCTGCTGCGGAGTGGTCGGCGGGGTTCAATGCGGCGCAAATCGTGCACATGATGATCCTGTCAAGGGTTGGGGGTCAAAAGGGGAAGCGGGGTGTCAAGCACCAGTCGGTCAAGGAATTGCTGTTGCATCCGAGGTGTCAGATCGGCGTCGCTGATCGAAAGTCCCATCCGGGGGCCATCGATGTTGTCAGATCCGGGGGCGCGCCAGATCAACCGCGCCTCCAGCATTGCCGTACTGGCGGTAAAGGTTTCCAGCGTCAGCAAGGGGGCGGCATCCGCGTGATCTTCGTCGATCAGGGCAAAATTTTCAGCGGGGTAATGGGCCGAAAGGGAGTTGTGCAGACTTGAGCAAAGCACCGCCAGCGTTGCGTCAGGAACAGTGTCGTTGCCGGTGCAAGCAACTGTGATGGTCACCGTTGATCGCGCTTGCGCAAGGGCCATTTCAGTTCCCACGGCCAGGGCCAGAACAGCGCTCATACCAACGCGCAGCACCTGTTCGGCACGACTTTGCCAAAAATGACCGGTCAATCCGCATTGCACACGCTTTTCCTTGTCCTGATTGGCTTGGGTTCGCAGGCAAAAAGGGCAAATTCGTGACAGACCGATGCAAAAATTGTGCGCACATGACGGATGCAATCGGCTTTTTTGTCGTTGTTCCCGAAGCAACGGGGGCAGGCCCCAAAAAGCTGCTATTGTGGGTTCGACATTTCCAGACAATCCGACTATCGCAGTATGGGAAATTGGAAGCAGGGCGGGGCTGGGTTTGTCTGAACATGTTCTGGTGACGGGCGGTGCCGGATATATCGGCGCGCATGCCTGCAAGGTCTTGGCGGCCGAGGGCTACGTGCCGGTTGCCTTTGACAATTTGGCGACGGGCTGGCGCGATGCGGTGAAGTACGGCCCCTTCGTGCAGGGCGATGTTCTGGACAGAGCGTCGCTTGATGCTGCCTTTGCGCGCTACAAGCCCGTGGCAGTCATGCATTTCGCAGCACTCGCTTTGGTCGGGGATGCCGCACGCGATCCCGGGCAATACTGGCGGGTCAACGTCGGCGGGTCACTGAACCTGATCGAAGCAGCGGTCGCAGCAAATGTCCTGAACTTCGTGTTTTCCTCGACCTGCGCGGTTTATGGCAATCCGGACGGGATGCATCTGGATGAGGATACCGCGCAGCGTCCGATCAATGCTTACGGTGCCTCCAAGCGCGCGATCGAGGATATGTTGGCGAATTTTGGCGAAAGTCACGCGCTGAACCATGTGATCTTTCGCTATTTCAACGTCGCGGGTGCTGCCCCTGACGGCGAGGTGGGAGAGCAACATCGCCCGGAGACGCATCTTATCCCCCTGATGCTGGAGGCTATTTCGGGCGCGCAGCCACACCTGACTGTTTACGGCACTGATTATGCAACGCGCGATGGCACCTGCATTCGCGATTACGTACATGTGATGGATCTGGTCGAGGCGCATATCTTGGGCTTGCGCTGGCTGCTGGA
>JANOGW010000043.1:0-34845 GCA_031406155.1 Pseudorhodobacter sp. | reverse complement strand
AGCGGGTATAGCTCGGGCGACCACCACAGGACGCTTTCATGCAGTGCCAGTTCATACGCCCCCATCCGGCCAGTACGCAGTGCAATCGCGAGGCGCGCGCGTTCCCGGCTTAGCAGGTCCGTCCGTTCCTCGACACGCCGTTCAAGATCATGCTTGATTGCCTGCAACGCGGTGGCGGCTTGGATATGCAAATGCGACAAAGCAGCCGCCACAAGAGTTGACACCGCCGCCACCCCGAAAAACGTCTGAAGGATCACGACCTCGGCAAGACGCGCGACTTGCGGAACGGCCGACCCGTCAAGCTGCGCCTTGGTGACCACCGCAGCCGTGACCGCGATCAACGCCAAACCTGCGGCCGCGCCCTGAAACTGGAACCGGACTGCCGCCCACATCAACAGCGGGATGGTCATGTAGACGGTCGGCAGCGCGTGCGCGAATGCCAATGCCCCCACCCCGACCAGAAGGATTGCAACGGCGGCAGCTTCCAACATTCGCGGCATAGACACCTCCTGCCTGCGGTGCCAGACCCGGCCCACCGCCAGCGCTATGGGCGTTGTCAACAACATGCCGGACCCGTCGCCCAGCCACACCAGCGGCCAGGCCGTTGCGAAATCATGTTTGCCGATGATCGCGTCGGTGGTTGCGATGATCGTCGCCCCGATCATCGGAGCCATACCTCCGGCAATCACCACAAACGCGGCAACATCCCGCGGTGTCGCCAGATCGAAGGGATGCTGGGTGAACCGGCCCAGAACCCAGGCGGCAAACAACACCTCCAGCGCATTGGCCGCAAAGTAGACGACCGCAAAGTGAACCGGGTTGTGAAACCAGATCTGGTTGCAGGCCAGTTCGGCTAGACAGGCAACCAGAACATATGCGAACCAGTGTGACCGGGGGCTAAGCAACAGTGCCGCAAGGAAAATGCCGGCAGGCGGCCAAAACGTTATGGCGATGCCGGGGATAGCCGGAAGCCCCTGTCCAAAGCCGCCGGCAAGAACATACGCCACGCCGAACACCACCAGTTGTGCCAAATGCAGACGGATCTGTTCAGGCATCTCATATGCCGCGCCATGATCTGGCGTGTCTCGCAGACGAGGCTGGTCTTTGGCGCTAATGCCATGCCGACTGGCGAAGTCTTCTGAATTCATATATTTCTGACTGTCCCGGACCTGATCGCATTCGAAACCGGGAGTTCGAAGTTCGATCTGCTGAAGTGCTGATGTATGATAGAGTGTTGCAGATCGGCACGTTGCTTACAAGCAACGCGGTAGTAGCGTGCCTGCGACGGCGGATTTTTGGGCGCATCGGTATTTTCGCGTTTTCGACCGGACGTCAACTCACTGATCAACACGTTTCTGCAACGCCGCCCAACCACGCGGCGTTGCGTGACCTGATCATGTCACGGTCTGGCCCAATTGGCCTACAATGCCCAACGTCACTGCGTCTGCCAGCACAGGATTGCCCGTGGGACTGGTCATCCCCATCAATGTAGCCAGTCGAGCTCGTGCCCGACTGGCCCGGCTTTTTACTGTTCCGGTGGCGACGCCCATCATCTGCGCCGCCTCATCATAGGAATAGCCGTTGGCCCCGACCAGCATCAGCACCTCACGATGCTCGGCGGAAAGCGCATCGAACGCCACCTCAAATTCGCGCAGCGCAAGCACCCCGTCATGCTGCGGCAGAACCGCCAGCTTTCCGGCAAAAGCTCCATCCGGATCCGGGACTTCGCGGCTGATTTTGCGGCGGTTCGAGAAGAATGTATTTCGCAGAATCGTGAACAACCAAGCCCGCAGATTTGTGCCCGGTGTGAATTTGTCGAACTTCGACCATGCCTTGACTATTGTATCCTGCACCAGATCATCCGCCGTCGCATGGTTGCGGGCCAACGACATTGCAAAAGCGCGCAATTCCCGGATATGGAGCGCGATGTCTTCGCGAGGATCAGGCTCTGCACCGCGCAGATCGCGTCGTGTCACGACAGGTGCTCCTGCGCGCGAAGCCTCGCCAGAAGCTGCGCGAAACGCTCCGGTACATCCTGGGCAAACGAAGTTTCGTAGACCAGTCTCAGATTTCTCTCGATCTCCGCAGACAGGTTGTCACGCGGCGACATGGCGCCCAAAGCGCGCTTTTCGCTTTCCAGGCTTGCGAAATAGACGCCTGACATTACCGTTCCTCGTTCAGCACTATTGCGGATGTCAACGCGTCGATACAGCCAAGGGTTCCCCGAGCGGCAATAACCTGCGGTGTCGTGGACCGGACGAGAGCCGTTTTGCGCATCCATCGACAAAATCGTGGAATGACCGCCCCGTGTTGGCCGACAAACAATTGGGAGCAGCAAATTCTGACATGACCTAAGAACGGTGGGGCGAACCTGAAACAGAGCCGCCCCATCACGTCGGTCAGAGATTGACCACGCCGCGTTGACCCAAATCAGGTTCTTGTTTGGTGATCAGGCCGAATAGAAACTTGGCCGAGGAAACAACCGGATTATGCCCGTTCCAGTAATCCGCCCGGTCCGGATCGACTTCGATTGCCAGAACATTGCTGGCCTCTGGACCATCCGGCCAGAACACCTGCGCCCCAGTGGACCAAAGGCGCTTGACCAGCGCCATGTCGGATACAACGGTTGCGGTGCCTGCGACCGCAAGGTGATCTCCACTGCCCTGATAGGATAGCAAGACCGTGCCGTCCGCCTCGACATCTTGGGCCGCGCTGGATGTGGCTTCGGTCAGAAGGTAAATCGCGCCTTCATCCCGCATCGCAATCGTGGACATCGGCCGGCCGCGGGGGGCAGAGGATGTTTTCGTGACGAACATGCAGATATCGATTTTCTCGATCATGTCCCATACTTTTTTCGTATCGGTTTCGTGCGTGGTTGCATCGGATGTCATGAAAGCACTTTTTTGGACAGTGGATGGCGCGAAGCCGCGCGCAGTACCAACGTATGCCTTGCACAGCCGGTTCCGCATGCACGGAACAGCGTGGGTCTTTCCGCCGGCGAATTCGTAGCCGGTCGCGATATATGAACGATTGTTCCGTATCACGCAATGTGCCACTCGCCCCAACCCTGCGCACGCAACTTCATCACCCCGCCGCCGCTGTATTGCCCGGGGCAATCCTGAGGAACCGGTGCGCGCGGTCGGGCGTTGACCGGCATGCCACGATGGCGCGCACGTGCCCCGGGCCAACCCCAAAAGGAGCCAATCATGACCGCATCCAAAACTGTCGCCGCCTCGGCCAAGGCCACCAACGCCTCTGCCGAAGACACTCCTTTGAGCGCCCTGTTCGAACATGCGCTGAAGGACATGTACTATGCCGAAAAGAAAATCTACAAATCGCTGCCCAAGATGATATAGGCCGCGACAGACCCCGCTTTGAAAGAAGCGCTGACCGCGCACCGCGAGGAAACTGCAGAGCAGATCGAGGTTCTTGAACAGGTGTTCGAAAATATCGGCAAGCGTCCGAAGGCAGAAAAGTGCGATGCGATCGACGGCATCCTAGAAGAAGGCAATGGCCTGCTCGAAGATTTCGGCAAGACCGGTGCGGGAGATGCCGCTATCGTCTTTTCCTGCCAGGCGGTCGAGCATTACGAGATCACGCGCTACGGCTCGATGGCGGCGTTCGCAACTGCATTGGGTCATACTGACGCTGCGAAAATGATTTCTGGTATCCTGGCGCAGGAACACGCGGCCAACGACAGCCTGAGCGAAATGGCCGAAGGCCACATCAACCAAGCCGCGGCCTGATCAGCAAAGGGCCGGTCCGCGCATTTGCCCGCGTGCCGGCCCCACATCTCGCTTAGAGCGTGCCAAACAACCGCGACGCCGGATTGCAATCGCCGCTCTTGCATCACTGATCGTTGGGAACCTGAGCCTCGTCAGTGTGTTTCTTGCAAGAGCACTCCCGCTCGCAATCGCAAACAGGAGCGATCTGGATGGACCACAACTTGCACACCCCGCTTGATACCGCCGAGCTGACGGAAACGGATCTGCTTGATGCAGCAATCTATGGCCCCGACGACTATGAAATCGGGACCGTGGCGCATGTTCACGGAAATGGGCCCGCGACGCGGGTCATTGTTGACGTAGGCGGTTTCATGGGCATTGGCAGTCGGCAAGTCGCGCTCAGCACCGATCAGCTCGAGTTCATGCGTGACGAGGAAGGCATCGTTCACGCCACCACCCACTGGACCAAGGCCGAGATTGACGAAATGCCGGAACATCAGGACTGACAGCTAAATCTATCCCGTCCGCTTGCCTCTATTGCCAGCGGACGGAACAACGTCGTCTCCGCTTCGGCCAATCAACCGGCGTCTCGACCGTACCGCCTGAAGCAATTGCTTGCCCGATCACCCCTGATCGGCGCTGCCTTTGGTCGCACCCAGTTTTTGCATGCTCTGTTCGCGCCCGACGTGCCCGTGCATCAACTGCTCGTCGTGCGAAAAGTGGTCCATAGCGCGGCATACAGCCTTGACTTCGATGGCGGGAATGGTCTGGAACCAGGGCATTTCACGCCGACTTGCCGCAATCGCCTGACGCGCAAACGCGGCTGCCAGAAGCCCCTCGTGATTGCCGCAATCATATCGATCACCTGAAAAACGAAAGGCGGTCAGCGGACGAACTTTCGCTGCAATGGCAATTGCATCGGTCAACTGCAACTCGTCACCCGCACCGATAGGCGTGTGCTTCAGGATGTCGAAAATCGACGGATCAAGAATATATCTACCAACCGCAGCAAGAGTTGACGGAGCCATTCCAAGCGCAGGTTTTTCGACCATTCCCGAAACAGGTACACAGTTTCCTGTCGGCAACGACATGACCCGGAAAATACCGTATTGCGACGCGGCGTCCGGATTGACATGCATCGCTGCGACCATGTGGTCGCCGCTTTGGTGTGCCGCCATTTCGGCCAGACACCCTGTTCCAAAGATCAGATCGTCGGGCAGGATCACACCGAACGGCCCCGGCAAGGTGTGGCCGGCGCAACACAAGATCGCATCTCCTAACCCGCGAGGGCTTTCCTGAAAGATGAACTCAACACGGATCGTGTCAGGGCGTATGCCACCCGCGACGATCGGCGCAGACCGGTGATAATCAGGGATCGCATACTTGGGGTCACCTTGAAGATAGTCCCTGATCGCCGTCTTGGTGTCGCTTATCACCACGATTATGTGTTCCGCACCAGCCTCAACCGCCTCCGCCATGGCAAAGTCGATCACGACATGGTCATAAACCGGAAGCAGTTCTTTCGCGGTAACACGGGTTGCTGGCAAAAGCCGTGTGCCTTTACCGGCAGCGGGAATGATGACGGTTCTCAATTTCGAGGTCATGACAGCATTCCTTTTGTGCACTGGGCAGGTTCAATTGTCACAACGGGCAAGGGATCGAACCGGTTCCCTGAGCCGACCGCTCACGTGATAAAATTTGAGCAGGCCGGGCACACGGGTTCGATCACTCGGCGCAAAAAAAAGATCCGCGACACTGCCGTTGCGAAACTCTGCGCCGGCACGTGCACTTCGCCCGGTCCCGTGCCGCGCTGTGATCAGCATCCGGAGTCACCCGCCAACGTTCAGCCGCCAGCCGCCGCAACCCCCCCCGGCCACGCCAAACATCGTCCGCAAAGGCCCGGCGATGCCAAAACGCCGTGCTCTTGCCAAATTTGCAGCGCAGGCCGCGCAGCGGAGTGAAATTAAAAACCCCTTTTGCTGAACCCGGATAGTTGCGACAAAACCATTCTGTCGACCGCGGCAAGCGGCGGTTTGATGTCGATCGTCGACAACCTTGATCCGGCGGGAAGCGGCCCGCCCCGCCACATGCACGACCACGAGGACGAGACCTTCGTCGTGCTGACCGGGCAATGCGAATTCTGGTTGGAAGGCGAGACATTGATCCGGGGGCCGGGCGAGACGGTGTTCGTTCCGCGCGGCAGGAACCACACCTTCCGCGCGGCAGGAACCACACGTTTCGCGTCATCGGCGACAGCCCAAGCAGGGTTCTCCTTATCTTCACACCGGGAGGCTTCGGGCGGTTCTTCGCCGACATGGCGCGGGGCCAGTTCCGCATCCCTGAGGATATGGAGCAGATCATGGTCTCGGCTGCCGTGCATCACGTGCGCTTCACCGGCCTGCCGCTGGTCGCCGAGTAGGCGCGCCACCTCGCACAGCAATGCCCGGAACCTGGTATCCAATGGTGTCATTCACCAGGTCAGCTCTCACCGGCAGATAGTCTGGCCCAAAGATAGCCGCGGCATTTGCCTTGATCTTCCAGCCCAGAGCATTCCACGCATCCCGAACCAGGGGATCGGTGTTCTTCTTGTCAGCCACGTTGATCCATTTCACGCCTGGATATTTGGCCGTGTCTTTTGACTGCTCGTCATAGGTCTTCTTGATGACTTTCAACAGATCTCGGTTGAACTCTTCCGCCATGCTTTCTTCAGCAATGCGGCCTGTCCAGGTTCCGAGCATCCGGCCCAGGTGGGTATCTTGCTGCAGACCGTTCAGCTGTGCTGGATCCATGCTGCGCTCATAGGCCACCACATTGCCCAGTGCATCAAACACCGGCAACAGGTTCTCTCCCCCTTTCAGCGCGTTCTGAGAGCCTCCAGCGATGCTTCTGGCGATCCTGAGTGCCTTGTTGCCCATGACCATGCCTGTGGTGTTGCTCATCCACCTAACGTTCACCTAAAGAATAGCGGGTTAGAACTACCTTTCTAACCCTAAAAGCTAAGCCAATCCCGACAGACGTGATCGATGGACACGCTTTGAATCTGATCCCGCGTACCAGCAGTACCCTACCCGGCCTAGTTCCGGATTTTTTAGCTCAGGCGTGGCTCTGTTCGTTCGGGAGTGCGGCCACGTCTCTCTTTTTTCTACTAATTTCACTACTGCTTTTACTAATTCCAACTCTGACCTCAGACAGTCAAGCACCAATAAATCGCCAGTCTTAGCAGGCCTAAAAGCCGTTTTGGCGTTTGCATGCCTAAGCACACCCTAAAGGATCACAGTGAATTTCACACATCCTAACACTAAAGGCTAAAACACCAAAAACCGTTTCTGTTTGGCCATGCCCCACCTAAACCCTAACAGGAGCAAAACCATGGTCTTACCGAACACGAAACAGGGGTCGAATGCCGGGGAGTGCGGCATCGTACGTCAAGGGGCTAGAACCTGTTTGCCATAGTCGCGGAGATTTCCTTTCGGATCGACATAGCGATAAAGTGTTACGGGCCTGATGCCGAGTTCCTTGCACAGCTCGGCCACGCTGGTATCGCGGTTAGCCATCGCAGCTTGCGCCACCCTGACCTGAGCTTTTGTCAGGGCGAACTGTCGACCGCCCTTTCTGCCCCGCGCCCGGGCAGCTTGCAGCCCGGCCATGGTGCGTTCCCGGATCAGCTCGCTTTAAAACTCGGCAAGTGCCGCAAAAATCCCGAATGAGAGCCTGCCCGCTGCGGTGGTAGTGTCGATCTGTGCGCCCTGCCCTGTCAGCACCTTAAGCCCGATGCCGCGTTCGGACAGCATGGTCACAGTTCTGACCAAGTGATGCAGGCTGCGCCCGAACTGGTCGAGCTTCCAGACCACGTCGCCCTGATCGGTGGAACAGGCCCTGGCAAAACCCACCTTGCTATCGCCATTGCCGGCGCGCTCATCCGCAATTGCAATCAGCCTCCCCTCAGAGCTTCGCGGCCCAGACCCTGAAACGCCCCTGGCCGGTGACCTCCCGGACCAGATTCCGGTTTACAAGTAGGTCGAGGTTTCTCTGCACTGCCGCACGGCTTGCGCCAGTCTCGACTTCGGCCTGCGGCGCGGCCACCATCGGGTGTGCAGCGAGGCAAGCGATCAGCCGTGCGGGCGTCCGGCCCGACAAACTGGCGATCTCCTGCTCGGCCCAGCGGCTCCAAACCATCAACCGATCCAGTTCCAGCATGGCGGCAAGCACAGCACCATGGGCACCGGCAATCCAAGCGGCCAGTCGCCGCTCCGGGGAGCCGCTGGCCGTCAAGCCCGCAAAGCCGATCAGCGAGAGGGGTACGAAGGGGAGATCCCTGCCCTGCCCCACCGACAACCGGGATGCCAAGATGGCGGCTTCGAGTCCCCTGAGATGGTCCGGTCGTTCCCCGAGCCCGTGCCAGAGATGGAACAGGGCTGCTCCTCGCGTGATCGGATGAAGCGGTCCCGCAGCCTCGAGCACTGCCGCAACCTCCGTCGCCAATGCGAGATTCTTGGGATCTTCCGAATGAACGACCTGCGCCAGCGTCGCGGCCAAGTCTGAGCCGGGTGGTACGGGCGGGGCCATCAGGCGCCGTGCAGCCCAGGACGCGCGGATCAGTCCATCGCCATCCAGGCCCGTGGCCCCAATGTGGAACGCGAGCCACAGCGCCAGTCGGTCCGACCCAATGCGATCACCCGTCCACCAACTCAGGCCGGCGGCTTCTGCATGCGCCAGGCGTTGGACCGCCCCTTGTCCCAGCGAAGCGGCCCGCTCGCTCAGGCGGCCATAGTCATAGGCGAGGCCAGCAAGATCGGCAGCCAGGGCGGCCTCGGCTTCCCGCCACAGCCCGCCGTCCACCAGCGGTGTCGAGGAGGAATTCCGCGATGTCGCTCTCGACGGTGCGCCCCAAACTCTAACTTCTCCGGGTTCATCGCGCTGCGGCAGAAACCAAAGGTCGCCTTCGGCTTCGGGATCGGGGTCATACGGCCCAAGACTCTGGTCCGCCAAGTCACCCAACAAAGGCACGGGCATCCGCTTCATGGTGCGCATTATGGGTAAATTATGCGCACGACCCAAGGACTTTTTCTAGGAATGATTTACCCACGATAAGTTTGCCTTATCATGACTGTTGAAATCCGTACGTCCACGGCGCAGAATGCCTCCCAAAGCCCGCACATCAGGTGCCGTTCAATGGTCGGAAACCGCTCCAAGAAGCCTCATCCCCGGCAAGCCCGCCGCCTTGCGGTCAAAGCTGATCGTGTCGCGGCAACCAGCACCCTGCCCCGCCAGGGCGATCATCTGATCGGCGAACCCCGGTCCGCCCTTGCGGTAGCGATCCACTGCAACCGCCGCGCGATCCGCCGCCTCGATCACCAGCTCCCGCGCTTCGAGAAGCCCGTCCAGTGCCTTGGCGATGTCGGCCCGCGAAAGACCATAGGCACGTTCAAGCACCCAGACCAACTCGATCAGAACTTCGCGGCTGACAAATCCGGGTTCCGCTTCGGTAAGGCCAGCCATGAAGGCCGTAGCGGCCGCGGCTTGATCCGGGTCGTCCTGCACCAGGAAGCGGACCAGCACATTGGTGTCGAGCCCGATCACTGGCCAATCGCCCCTTTGGCAATGGCCTGCTCCATCTCATCCAGACTGACCATCCGACTGGTCTTGCCCTTCAGCAGGCCTGCCAGTTGCGCGACGGGCTGGCTCCGCACCAGCCGCACCTCGCCGCCGTCGAGGATCATGTACCGGACCCGGTCACCGGGATGGAGCTGCAGGGCATTGCGCACGTCTTTCGGCAAGGTGGTCTGGCCCTTGATCGTTACTGTGGATTCCTGCATGGCACCCTCCAAGGCGTTTCCGAGTATTGCATTACATGTGGCATACTTGCCTTACCAAATCAAGGCGGCCGGATGACCGCCCTCGCCCTGCCCGCCTACGCCCAGTTGTCCGACGCCGACGAAGCCGCCCTGACCGAGCTTTACCGGAGGGGAACCCCGCCCAATACCCTGCGCGCCTGGGAGCGGGATTTGGCCTATATCTCGGCCTGGAAGATGGCCTCCTTCGGCCAACCGCTTGCCTGGCCCGAAGATGAGAAAGTGGCGCTGCGCTTCATTCTCGACCACGCCCAAGACCTGTTGGAGAAGCCTGGCCCCGCACAGGATGTGGCGATGGAACTGATGGCCATCGGGTTGCGCATCGCCCTCGGCTGCCCTGCCCCAGCGACGCTAGACCGGCGCATCGCGTCTTGGCAGGCGTTCCATCGCATGCGCAATCTGACCTCGCCCTTCTCGACCCCTCTGGTGCAACAAGCCCGGCAAAAGGCGCGACGCGCCAATGCCAGGCCACGTATCCCGAAATCACCGAAGCCGATCACCCGCGATATCCTCGAGACCTTGCTGGCGACTTGCGACGACAGCCACCGTGGCATTCGCGACCGGGCAATGTTGATGCTGACCTTCGCCAGCGGCGGGCGGCGGCGGTCAGAGGTGACCGCGCTGAATTCAGAAGATATCGGCCTTGATGACTTTGCCACGAAGGGCCTTGTATGGATCAGGCTGTTGGAAACCAAGACCACGAATAAGGATCAGGCGCCGTGTCTGCCTATGAAGGGTCGCGCCGCGCGCGCACTGGTGCACTGGCTCGAGGTTACCAAGATCACCGAGGGGCCCCTCTTCCGACCCATCTCCCTGTCGGACCGCCCCTTGCCCCGCCGCCTTGCCTCGGACGCCCTGCGCATCATCCTGCGGCATCGGCTGTTGCTGGCTGGGTTGCCGGTGGACTTTGCCACTCCGCACGGCCTGCGTGCCGGCTTCCTGACCCAGGCAGCACTTGATGGTGCGCCGCTTGCCGCCGCTATGAAACTTTCGCTGCACCGGTCGGCCGTGCAGGCCCAGAAATATTACGCCGATGTCGAAATCAGCGAGAATCCTGCGGCCGATCTGCTGGGCGACTAAGATCCCGGGCGCTTCACCAGCAAACCTTGGCGAGTGGATCGATTGCCCGATATTTGCCACGGCAGCACCATGCACGCCATTCCGCCTACTGAAAGCAAAGTTAGGGGAAAAATCGAAAATATGACGAATATGGCGGCAAAACCTTCCCCGCAGGGAAGGTCTTAGGCCAACTGGTCCAACATGGAGCGCACGGCGGCCTCCAGTTTTTTGCGATCAAGCGCCGAAAAATCACGGTCAAGCCTGATCTCCAGCCGTCCGTTTGCAGCGGCGCATTTGGCCGCCCCCATGCGCGATGCAATCTGAAACGTGGTCTTTGCCTTGCCATCTGGCGTTGGCCGCGGCACACGCTTGGCTCGGCCCGGATCAACATCATCAGGATCCTCGGCCGACAGGCCAAGGGCGTGGCGCAGCACCTCGATTTCTTCTGCCACAGACCTATTGTCCATGCCTTTGAGATCTGCCTTGATCATCGCGCCCAGCTCTGGTCGCTCTTCAAGCTCGGCCGATAGCCGCAAGCCAAGCGCGCGCGGAACATGCGGATAGAACTTCAGATGTTCGCCCAAAACATCCATCATCCGAATAAAGCTGCGGATATAACTGCGCTTTGAATAACCGGCTGATTGAAACAACTGTGCCACCGCGCGGTCGGGGTCGTCTTCGTTGGTAGACGGGTCGCGCGCGAAGTTAAGCGCCATCATTGCCATTTCGCCAAAGGAAATGTCCTTTCGAACCATGTTCTCATCGACCATGCGGCGATAAAGAATTTCCATCGACTCGCCTCGCTGCATGATGCCAGCTGGGATTGCGCCCCAGCGATCGGCATCCCCGGTTTCGGCCAAAAGCGCCTGATACGCCTGCAAACGCCGATAGCCCTGGATCAGTTCAAACCTGCCGTCTTCACGCTGTTCCAGCCGAATCGGGTTGGACAGACCGACATCGCGGATCGAGGTGATCAGGTCGGCAAGCTCCATATCATCGCCCTTGGCGCGGTCGCGGGTCAGCTTGTAGGTTTCAATCTGATCCAGCGGCACAAGATCGGTGATCAAACCAAGACGCTTCAGGCGCACATGCTCGATGGCCAGCGCATCGTTCTCGGCGCGAATTTCCGCCTCGATCTGCTGGCGTTCGCGCAAGCTGTCAGCGTTTTCGCTGATCGCCGCCGCCATCGGGCCGCGCCGGGGCAGGGGGGGCAAAACCTTCCCTGCGGGGAAGGTTTCTTCTTCGGGAAGATCGATATCAAACGTCAAACGCTTCTTGGTCATCACTTACCCTCCACCTGATCCCAGGCCTTCAAAAAGCAGTCCTTGAACTCATCATAGGCGCGATCAAAAGTTGTGCGCGCCCGCCGCCATGTTTCGCGCGTCATATTGCGATAGTCGATCTCGTAGACCGACGACAGAAACCGATTGGATTGTTCGACGGCCCGCGTCATTTCAACCGGGTGTTGGGTCACAAGATCACCAAACACCTTTCGAAACGCTTCCAGCATCGCGCGGTGCAGATCATTTCCGGGCTCATACCGTGTCATCAGAAAGCGCACTTCGAGGAAGGCTTTTGGCAGTCGCATCTTCCCCGCAGGGAAGGTTCCGTCAAAGCCCTTCGACAGATCACCCAACGCTTCGGCCAACTGCCCAATGAACGAGGTGGTGCTGTCATATTCCCAATAGCCCGGGCCAGACGGGATATAGAGCACATCTGCAGCGAACACTGCATTCATCGACTGATAGCCAATGGCAGGCGGGCAGTCGAAGATGATGACATCATAAGCATCATCCGGCAGCGCATCCAGATAGCGCGACACAGCGGCAAAGAATGACCAATCCGGATTGAGGTGGCGGTACTGGGCCGAGGCGAATTCAACGAACGCCGCGTTGGCGCAAGACGGCACGATATCGATCGTCGGCCAGGCTGTCGCCCGGATGAAATCAGACACACGCAGCGCATCCAGACCCATATCGCGAATGCTTGAAGGGATGCGGCGCTGGGGCAGGGCAGTGCCGCTTTCAGCCGCCCGAGGGGACGCATTCATCCGGTCCGTTTCCTGCAACAGATCGCGCGCCATGATGCCCCAGACGGTCAGATCTTCGGATACGTCATAGAGGCCCATCGAATGGGTCAGCGTCGCCTGCGGGTCGAAATCAACACAAAGCACTCGGTAGCCGTCCAGTGCCGCGGCATGTGCCATATGCAGGGCAACGGTCGACTTGCCAGCACCGCCCTTGAAATTGGCGATGGCAACCCGAACTGCCCGCTTGCCTGCAGGGCGTTTGGGCATCAGCGAGTGCCGGTTGATCTTCATGCGGCGGCGCAGTTCGTTGATCTCGGTCAGCGAAAACCAGCGCTGGCGGCCGTCTTCCTCGACTTCCCCGCCGGGAAGGTCGGGCTCGGCGGCAAGGCGACCGCGGAAGGTGGACTGATTGATTTTGAAGATCAGCTCCGCCACCTCCCAGCTGGAGAACCGTCGCAACGTCTTTTCATGCTCTGGACTGAAGGTCTGCCGACGTATCCAGCCCTGCATCTTCAGGGATTGAGCCTGCAGGGCGGCAAGGTCTTCGTGACTGTACATTGGCGCTCCGGAAATTTTCTGGACGTAGATTTCTTCCAATGCTGTAAATACGCCGGATTTGCAGAAATCGCAAAGGGCAAGTTATGGTATGCGCAAGATTGGCCGAAGTTCGCGATGTGCCAATGAAATGCGGTGGTTCCACTGCGAATCAGGTTGAAGAAGCAAGGCCAGGGTCGAACCGCCAATACGCTGCAATTGGGGTGACAGAATTTAGCGAACACTACAGCTTGGGGTGACGTTACTGATCTTTGGGGTGACATCAAGCATGGCCCCTATAACCATATGAACCATTTTTATCAAATGGATTGATCCAGAAACGGAGCCAGCTGAGCACATTGTACAACTGAGACTTGACAGAATCGGATCATCGGACGCAAATGGAGCAGGGTCTGGAATTAGCGTTGTCAAATTGATCTGGCCCCTGACAAGAGACCACAAAGGTCCGGGCACGATGGGGCAATCCCCAGTTGAGGGCAGTACGATGTTGATGAAAAAACCGGTGGGGCAGAATGCAGCCACACGGAAGTATGATCTGATCAGCGTTCTGGGTGCGCATGGATTGGCGGGGGGCAAGTCTGCCCAGCGGCTGGCACTGCGGCTGATATGCTTGATTACAGCGCGGTATAACTGGCTGTCCAATGAGCTGTCTGTGGGGCAGGGGGAGATTGCAAAGCTATGGTCGGTTGACCTGCGCACGGTGAAACGCGAGATAGCAGTGCTGCGGGCGCGGGGCTGGCTGGTGGAAAAACGCGGTGCTGCGCGGGGCAGGGTGACGCTTTATGGTTTGGGGATAGATCAGATTTTGGCAGACACGAGGCCGGATTGGGGGCGGATCGGTTCTGATCTGGTAGCCCGGCTGAACGGCCCGTTGCCGCCAGACATTTCGACAACCAACGTCGTCCAATTCGTGCCATTGGCAGCCATACCCGATGACAGGACGTTTTGGGGCAGGGTGCGGAGTGTCCTACACGCCGAGCAGCCAACGGTTTTTGCGGCCTGGATTGCGGGGCTGGAAATGATCGCGGCCGAGGACGGGTATATCGTATTGAAAGCGCCATCGGTCTTTCACGCGAGCTATGTGTCAACACATCAGGCGGCAGGCATTTTGGCCGCGATGCGCCGTTTTGATCCAGAGGTAGTTTCGCTTCGCATCTGCTGATGTCTTGAACAGTTGAGGGTATCAGCATTTGCTGAGAGACGACGGCAGACACCTGTCAGGGATGGCGCGTCGCCGAACGGATGAACGCCAGCTTGCCGGACCTTCCTTAGGCAAGCACGGATCAGGCGGTTATTTCGAATACATCGGCGCTGGAGAAATGCGCAAGCGCCCGCTGTCCGATTGTTGGCGGTGTCAGATGGGGGGTGTTGAACATATCGAAAACAATCTTCTCCCCGTCAACATCCATGCGGATCCGGATCACCGAACCCATGAAGTTGACATGGCTCACAGTTCCCTCAACCGCGACATCTTGCCGAGCTGACGGGGTCAGCGACAACGCCTCGGGGCGCAAGGCCAGCAAGAGGTTGCTGTCTGACGACTTGATGCGCTCGTTCAGAACGATGGTTTTGCCACCAACGAAAACCTGGCGCTGTGCCAGATCGGTGACCTTGGCCTTGAGGATGTTCAGCGTTCCCACAAAGCCTGCAACAAAGCTGGTACTGGGCCTGTTGTAGATCTCGGCGGGGGAGCCGATCTGGTCGGCCCGACCGCTGTTCATCACGACCATCCGGTCCGAGATAGACATCGCCTCTTCCTGATCATGCGTCACGAAGACGGTGGTGATCCCGAGCTTTCGTTGAATGTCACGAATTTCCTCACGCAGGGACACCCGGATTTTGGCGTCCAGCGCCGATAGTGGTTCGTCCAGCAGCAACACCTGCGGCCTCGGCGCCAACGCGCGGGCAAGGGCGACGCGCTGCTGCTGGCCACCCGACATCTCATACGGATAGCGGGCCGCCAGATGTTCCAGCCCGATGAGCTTCAGCATTTCCTGTACGCGATCCTCGGTCTCGGTCTTGCTGAGACCCGCGACTTTCAAACCAAACGCGATGTTGCCAAAGACGTTCATGTTGGGAAACAATGCGTAGGACTGAAAGACCATGCCGATGCGCCGCTTGTTGGGTGCAAGCTGTGTCACGTCGCGGCCGTCAATCATCACCTTGCCGGTCGTCGGCGTCTCGAACCCCGCGATCATGCGCAAGACGGTGGTCTTGCCGCAGCCCGATGGCCCGAGGAACGACACGAACTCGCCCTTTTGTATGGCAAGGTCGAAGCCTTTTACGACGGTGTTGGCACCAAAGGATTTGGTGGCATCGCTGATCGACAGGAAGCTCATGCGCGTCTTTCTTTGCGGGATAGGAACGGCAGGCGCGGCAAGACGCCCTGCCCTGGCTTTTTGTTGGCGAACGCCTGCATCAGAACCATGCACCCCCAGGTGAACCCGAAGGACATGATCGCAAGGGCCGCAGGCTCGTACGCACGATCCTGGCCAAGTTGAACAAGATAGGGACCAAAGGCGGGGCGGTTCAGCAGGCTGGGAAGTACGAACTCGCCAAGTGAAATCGAGAATGTCAGGAACGAACCCGCGATGATAGACGCCCGCACATTGGGAAAGATCACCGTTGCAATGGTCCGCAGCCGCGACGCTCCAAGGCTCTGTGCGGCCTCGGTCAGGGTAGAGATGTCGATCGCCGCCATGCCGTTATCGACCGCGCGGTACATGTAGGGCATCGACATGATGACATAGCCGAACACCAACAACAGGTTGGTGCCATGATCGGTGCTGGTCATCGGCAGGTAGGAGTTCGACCCGAACAGTCGGATATAGCCGAACACCAGCACGACCGCCGGAATGATCAGCGGCAAGAGGCTGATGAACTCGACCAGCGGGCGCAGTTTGGGAAGTTTCAGCCGGACCCAATAGGCGGTCGGCACGATAATGACGGCCCCCATAACAATCGCCGCCAGCGAGGCGAGCGTGGAATAGCCCAATGTGGCGAGGAACTCGTCGCTTTGGAAAACTGACTGATAAGAAGCGAAACTGAGGGTACCGCGTGTCATCTTCAATGAGAAATAGAAGGTCGCAAACAGCGGCACCAGAAAGTAGCTGGCCGCGACGATGGCAGTAATGGCGGGTAGGATCGGGATGGAACGCTTCATTTCTGCCACCTCTCGGCACGGCGGCGCAGCAGCAGATAAAGGATATTTGTCAGTGCCATGATGCTGATCATGCCGACAGCCAGCGCATAACCAAGGTTCGGATTGTATAAAACGTTACCGCGAATCTGCTGGAACAACACGATCGGCACCACGTCAAAGCCCGAACCCATCAGCGCGTAGACCGTCGCGAGGGTGCCAAACGCATTGGCGAAGAGCAACAAGAAGCACCCCAGGATCGACGGTGTCAGCACCGGCAAGCCGACCATCTGCCAGTATTGCCGCCGGGTTGCGCCAAGGATCTCTGCCGCCTCGCGCCATTCGGATTTCAGACCATCCAGGGCGGGCGTGATGATCAGCAACATCAGGGGCAACTGGAAATACAGATAGACCAGCGCCAGCCCGAAAAACGAAAAGAGGTTAAAGCCTGCCGCATAAAGGTTGATGCCAAACAGATCGCGCAAAAGGACGGTGACAAGGCCCAGCCTGCCCAGCGTGGCGATGAACGCAAAGGCCAGTGGCACGCCGGCAAAGTTCGATGCGACACCCGAGAATGTCATGAACGCGTTGCGGACCCATTTCGGCAAACCGCCCAGCACCACCGCGTGACCCAGCAGCAGACCGGCAATAGCCCCCATCGCGGCCGACAAAAGGCTTAGGCGGATCGACAGCGAAAAGCTTGCGACAATGTTTGCGCCGCCTAGGGCAACAATGTTGTCGAAGGTGAATGCACCGTCGGAATTCTGGAATGCGCCGAGGATCAGGTAAAGCAATGGGCCGATCAGGAAAAGGAACGCGAAAACAAAGAATGGGACGACACCCAGCCAGCTCCAGCCAAAGGTGCTACGCAGACGCGGACCAGGCGTTGCCGCATGATCTTCACCGCTGACTGCGGTCGGGGTCATGGTCATGGATCGACCTCTAGGCACTTGGCCGGGAAAAAGCAGATGCCGGCATCACGCCGGCATCCACGGGTTTTGACAACAAGAGTGGTTACTGGACGCCCATTTCGTTAGCCCAGGTTTCGGCGACCACGGCCTTGGCTGCGGACTGTTCATCCAGCGTTGGGAAGATCGCCTTGGCATACGCCTCGGCGGGCGGCAGCTTTGCCATCAGATCTGCCGGAATGACACCACGGGCAACCATGTCGTCAAAGCGGATCGGGTGGCAGTAGCCTGACAGCCAGCCCAACTGACCTTCGTCGGAATACAGGTATTCCATCCACAGCTTGGCCGCGTTCGGGTGTGGTGCATAGGCCGAGATAGCCTGCACATAGACGCCCGCGATCACGCCATCAGACGGGATGACGACGTCCATCGGCGGATTGCCGGCCAGGTTGTCGCGCATCGCCAGAATATTGTAGTCCCAATCAAACATGATCGGGGTCGTGCCTTGGGCGAAATTTTGCGACGATCCGCCAACTTCGACAAAGTTACCGCTGTCCTTCAGCGCCTTCAGATATGCGATGCCCGCCGTAGCCGCATCCGCGCCACCCTTGGCGCCCGTTGCTGTGCCCGCCGCATAAAGTGACATCATGGAGCTGTTGCCCGTGCGCGGATCACCCGGGATTGCGACCATCGCCGCATATTTGGGGTCTTTCAGATCGGCGAAGCTGGTCGGTGACGCATCGGTCACCAGGTCCTTGTTCACCGCCATGGCCAGAACGCCATAGTAATCGCCGTACCAGTAGCCTTCGGCATCCTTGGCGGTGTCGGGGATCGATGCCCAGGTCGACACCTTGTAGGGCTGGATCAGACCTTCCGCCTTGGCTGCGGGGCCAAAAGACAGACCCACATCGATGACATCGGGGGCCTGCGGACCGGTATTGTCCTTGTTCGCCTTAATTGCCTCGATCTCGTCGCCTGAGCCGGCGTTCGGGTTCAGTTCGTTCACTTCCAGGCCGTACTTGGCTTTGAAGCCTTCGATGACTGCGCCGTAGTTGCACCAGTCATGTGGCAGGGCGATGGTGGTCAGCGTGCCTTCGGCTTTGGCCGCGGCGATCAGGGCATCCATATCCAGGGTCTGGGCCTGAGCGATGCTGCCGGACACCACCGCAATCGCGGTGGTCAGGGAGAGGATATTTCTCGAAGTGATGTTCATGTGCGTTTCCTATCGCAGAAGCCCACGGCAAGTGCAGGCTCAAGATCGCATCAATAGAACCGGGTTGTAGACGTTTCATGACGCTTTCAGACGGACCTGTCGGACCGATGGAACCGGCGTTCTCATATCCGGGGCCGGCACTTCGACGAGACGGGACTGGCCGCCGGGCTTTCGCGCGGATGGGTCGCACAATTGTTAAAGAAGAGCAGAAACAAGACTGCCCACTTCCAAGGGTTGCACCATCGGAATGGCCTGCCAGACATCGAAAGCAAAGATCGAAAATATAACCTCTACCAACCGAACATCGCACTACCCAATCGGACGGTAATTTGTCGGTTGGCACGCGGTAATGACGGAACAAATTCCCGGGTTGGAAGTTGTCAGTCTATGGCTCGGTTTTTCGGGCATAATCAATGAAGGGTTTGTCAATTAACAGCATCATCTATCTTGTCGGACTGGTCGTCGTGGTCCTTGCCGTCCTCTCCTTTGTCGGTCTGCGGTGAGGTAAATCATGGAAAATCAAAACCGTAGCGCCGCGTCCGGCGGCGAAGCGCGGATCAGTGCCGCGCAGGCCGGCATTAGTTCATACGTGGATTGGCCTTCCATAGTTGGTGGTGCGTTTGTGGCCGTGGCCATCGGTGTGCTGGCCACCGGTTTCGGCGCGGCGCTCGGCATGACCGCGGTCTCGGCCGAACAGGGCGAAGCATCGTCGGGCCTTCTTGGCCTGATCATCTCGACGCTGTGGATCGTGCTTAGCATGATCGCGGCCTATGCTGTGGGCGGCTATATCGCCGGTCGCATGCGCCGCCGTGTGGATGCGGCGACGGCTGAAGAGGTTACCGCGCGCGATGGCATCAACGGTCTGATCGTCTGGGCATTGGGTACCGTGCTTAGTGCTGTGGTTGTGGGGTCGCTTGTATCCTCTGCCGTCTCGGCAGTTGGCAACGTTGCCGCGACCGGCGCGGAAGTAGCGGGTGCAACGGTAGGCGCCGCCGCTGGGGGTGCCATGACCGCGGCCTCCACGCTCGTACCCGAGATGGACAATGCCGACCCGATGAGCTTCGTGACGGGAACGCTGTTGCGCCCCACAACGGTGCAGCCCGGGGCGGATGCCGGCGAGGCAAGCATGACGGATGCAGCTTCGATCCTGTCGAACGTGGTGGCAACAGGCGAAATCTCTGACAGCGACCGCGCTTATCTTGTGCAACTGGCCGCAGCACGGACGGGCCTTTCCCCGGCCGAGGTAGAGGCGCGCGTCGATCAGGCGGTGGCCGCCGCCCAGTCGGCACGCGAAGAGGCAGCGCGTCTGGCCGCCGAGGCAGAGCAAGCAGTGCGGGACGCGGCAGAGACAGCACGGATTTCGGCCGTCTTGACCGCGTTCCTGCTGACAGCGACGGCATTGGTTGCCGCAGCTACCGCCTACATTTGCGCCGTCAAGGGCGGCCGGCACCGCGACGAAGGACGCATTTTCGCGGGCCTTGCCTATCATCGCTGACGCCACTGAACTGCGACCCGACACGGCACCCTCACCGGGTGCCGTATTGCGTTTGTGTGGGAATTTGACCCTGTGATCCGATAGCAGGCCGCGCACCGCCGGGCTACATGTCCTTATGGAAGAGCACGCCGATGCCGGTCACTGCGTCCGCCATCGCAGAAATCGGGTGGCAATGACATTGAACCCCAGATCAACGACAATCGCCAAACCCGCAACCAGCACGGCACCCTGCACGATGTAAGCCGTGTTGTTGCCGTTCAATCCGATGATGATGGGAGAGCCGAGCGAAACCGCGCCAACAGTCGAGGCGATTGCAGCGGTGCCGATGTTAATCGTGACCGAAGTCCGGATCCCTGCCAGCACGATCGGGGCGACAAGCGGCAGTTCCACCTGCATCAGCCGTTGGCGCTGGGTCATGCCAATGCCTTCTGCCGCCTCGCGTGCCGCAGGAGAAACGCTTTCCAACCCGGAAATGGTGTTCCCGGAAATTGGCAGCACGCCATAAAGGGCGAGAGCAACGAAAGCAGGCCAGAAGCCGAACCCGATGATGGGCACGGTCAGCGCAAGTACCGCCACCGGGGGAAACGTCTGACCCATTGCCGACAGTGTCTCCACCAGTCCGCGAAACTCGCGGCCCATCGGGCGGGTGACGAAGATGCCGGCCCCAACACCGATGACGGTTGCCATCAGACTGGCCACGGCCACCAGCCACAGATGCGCGCCGACCAGAGTGGCAAAGGTCTGCTGCTGATAAAGTGGCCGGTCAAGTTGCGGGAAAAGAGCTGCAAAAAGTGGCGAGCTGTACGGTAGGGCCACCAGCAAAAGACCAAATGCAGCCAATCCCACCACGAACCGGCCCATCGCGGCGCGTTCGAACGGGGTCGCCGAGGGCGCTTTGGTCATGGCACAAGATCCTCCAGAAAGACCGTCCCATCCCGCGTGCCATCTGCGCCGAAAACAGCGATGCGATTGGCCTTCATCGCCAGCATCCGCGACAGGGCCACCCGAAGGCTGTCGTCAGGGCGCACGGTTTCGGGACCGCAGGGGATATCGACGATGCGCATCCGTTCGCCCACCAATTGCACCGACAACAGCTTGAGGCCGTAGTCATCCTTGCCCAGAAACGCGCGCACGAAGTCATTGGCTGGATTGGAAAGAAGATCGCGCGGGCTTGCCGCCTGCACGATGCTGCCCGCGTTCAGCACGACCACACGGGTGGCCAAGCGCAGCGCTTCGTCCATGTCATGCGTCACAAAGACGATGGTCTTGCCGGTTTCGGCATGAATGCGCGTCATCTCTGCTTGCAGACTGTCGCGAGTGATCGGGTCCAGCGCGCCAAAGGGTTCATCCATCAACAGCACATCAGGATCGGCTGCCAGTGCGCGGGCCACGCCAACGCGCTGTTGCTGGCCACCCGACAACTGATGCGGGTAGGCATTTCGAAAGCGGGCGTTATCAAGGTTCAGCAGCCGTAGCAGCGCGGTTATTCGCGCGTCGATCCGGGCAGCATCCCATTTCAACAGGCGCGGCACGGTTGCTATGTTGTCCTCGACCGTCCAATGCGGGAACAGACCAACCGACTGGATCGCATAGCCGATGCGCCGGCGCAGAACCTCGGGTGCAAAGGTCCGGATGCCTTCGCCAGCAAAGAGGATTTCCCCGGTGCTGTGCTCGACCATGCGATTGATCATCTTCAGGATGGTCGATTTGCCAGAACCGGACGGCCCGATCAGCACGCAGAACTCGCCCCGATCAATGGTCAGGTTCAGATTCTGGACCACGGTTGTTGTGCCGAAAGTCTTGGAAATGTCGTGAAAATGGATCATGGCACGGTCTTTCGCGACAGTGCCAGCACCAGTTTGAAGATTGCGTCGGCCAGAACCGCAATGGCGATGATCGGCAGCGCACCCAGCAGCACCAGATCAAGTGCGTTCGAAAACAAACCCTGAAACATGATCGACCCCAATCCGCCAGCACCAACAAGGGCAGCAACCGCCGCCAGCCCAATGGCCTGAACGACCGTAACGCGCAGGCCGGCCAGAAACACCGGCAGGGCCAGCGGCACCGCGACCTGCCAGAACACCTGCCGCGCCGTCATCCCCATACCAATCGCGGCCTCGGTCACCGTGGCGGGCACCTGTGCCAGCCCTTCAGACGTATTCCTCACAATTGGCAAAATGGAATACAGCGTCAGCGCGATCACTGCGGGGGCCAGGCCGATACCACTGATCCCCAGATCCCTGAGTGCCGGGACCATGACCGCAAGTGCCGACAGCGGTGCCATCAACAGGCCGAACAGTGCAATCGACGGGACGGTTTGAATGATGTTCAGCACCGTCAGGATCGGCCCGCCGACCGCCGTGCTTCGGAACGCGAGCACGCCCAAAGGTACCCCGACCAGCAAGGTAGGGATCAGCGCCGAGATGACGATTACGAAATGACGGATGACGGCCTGATGAAACAGATCCGCCTTGTTTGCATGTTCCTTCATGATCGACATGGCATCCAGATGACCGAAAAAGATCATCGCGGCGACCGGCACCGCGGCCATCAGACCTACAAAGACGCGTGATACCGGCGACAGGCCTGCGCGCGCTGTCAGATCCGCCAAGGACAGTGCTGTCGCCACGGCCATCACCCAAAAGCCTGACCCGAACGAGGTTCGCGAGGCAGTCGCCGACCCCGCCTGCGCCAATGTTTCTGCGCCCAATGCCGCCAGATGTAGCAGACCCGACAGAAATAGAACCGCCGCCACGATCAAGGCACGCAGCAGTTGCGGCGTCTGGTCAATAAAGACACCGGCGATCAGGAAAAGCCCCGGTACAAGGAAAATCAGGTCTGCCATTTTTCCAGCCACCCAGAGCGGCACCGGCTGACCAGAGACCAGCCGGTTAGGCGCATAGGTCAGGAATGGCAGTCCGACTGCCCCCAAAACGATAAGCCCGGCAAGCAGCATCAAGGGTCGGTTCTTGATCACATCATCCCGCTTTCGGCGCGTGACTTGCACATCCCCGTTCACTGACGTCGCGGGGCCGCCGTTACTTCAGGAAGCCCTTCGTGGTCAAATAGTTCTTGGCGACGGCGGCTTGATCCTCACCTTCGACCTGGATCTTGGCGTTCAGTCCTCGCAGAGTTTCGGCATCCAGCGACGCGAACACCGGGTCCAGCAAGTCCCTGATCTGGGGATAGGCATCCAGAACGGCTTGGCGGATTGTCGGGGCTGGTTCATAGACCGCCTGCGCGCCCTTGCTGTCGGCCATCACGACCAGGCCAAGCGCCGCAATCGCGCCGTCCGTGCCGTAGACCATCGCGGCGTTGACGCCCGAGGTTTGCTCGGCTGCCGCCCGGATCGTGGCGGAGGTATCGCCACCTGCCAAAACCAGCGTCTGTTCGGGCGTCAGGGAAAATCCGTAGGCCGACTGAAACGCCGGAAGGGCGGCCGGACTTTCCACAAATTCGGCGGAAGCAGCCAACTTGAAATCGCCACCAGCGCCAATAAAGGTTGCCAAATCCTCCATCGAGGCCAGTCCCTTGGCACTCGCCAAATCTTCGCGCAGCGCAATGGCCCAGGTGTTGTTCGCAGGCGCGGATTTCAGCCAGACAATGCCATTCGCCGCATCCAGCTCTGCTGCCTTCGCAGCCGCCTGTTCGGCGTTCTTCCACGCGGGATCGGTATCAACGCTGAAGAAAAAACCCGCATTGCCAGTGTATTCGGGATAGATGTCGATCTCGCCTGCGACAAGTGCTTCACGCAGGATCTTGGTCACGCCCATTTGCAGCCGGTTCTCTGTCGGAATACCGTTGGCCTCAAGCACCTGAATGATCATGCTTCCCAGCAACCCGCCTTCTCCATCCAGCTTGGAGCCGACCCGCACGGGGTCTTGCGCATATGCGCCATTGGCAAACAGCGACAGAGCTGTGGCGATACCAAATACGGCACGGCGATTGAGGGATACGACCATGAATAACACTCCTGTAGGATCGGGTTCGGCTTTCATTGCAGCAAGTACCGCGTCGCGACGATTTGGGCGGGACTACGCACGGCTGTCCGCCGGTCTTGGCAGGCGGGTGAGGCCGTCTCAGTGCGTCAACGCCTCTGATCACGGTCGGGTTCCGCCTTGCGCTGGTAAAACGCAAGGTGGCTCGTCAGTTGTCCCGCACGCATTCCGGGCCAGCGGCCCAGCTGGCATGACGATCAGGATTGGATCAGCGCCTCCCTAGGCCAATGCCGCAGGTGCCTGCATCCTTGGACGAACGCATCGGCCGAAGCAGCACCCGTAATGGCGAAAAATGCCTCATCTTCAGCACCCGCCAGCCCACAGACGTTGATCAAAGCCGATGCATTTTCGGACCACCCCACGTATTTGCAGTGAACATAAGCGTCTGACAGAAACGTTTTTGCCGCCGGGACCGTGGCAAGGCTGTCATCGCCAAGGATCAATGCCACCGCATCAAACAGCACGGACGGGGCACTGCCAGGCCGTTCGTCCGCGGCGCGCAGATTGCCGTTGCTGCAAGTGGCCCCGCCAATTGTCGGCGCGATGATCTTCACCACGCCGCCCGCCTCTGCCACCAGATTTTCGAGTGCGGCCAACAAAGCGCCATCAAATCCGTCGCTCAATACTATGCCCATCACGCGGCCCTTGAACCTGCCCGGCGGATTGTATTGGATACTCAGCGACTTCGCCGGTTTCAGATCGGTTCGCGTCGCATTAGTGGCCGGTGCGGCTGGCGGCAATTCGGCAATGCCAAGTTTCTGCGCAACCGTTCCAGCCAGACCCTCATCGATGTTGCGCAGATGCGAGACGATGCGCATCCGGATGCCAAGTTCGGCACATTTCGACAGTTCGAACACTAGGGCGTCCGCAATATGCCCTTGCTCGGAGGTGGTCTGGCTGATGTAGAACTGCCGCGCCTGACTGTAATGGTCGGAAAAGCTTTCTGGCCGCAGCCGCGCCTTTTCGCCGGTAACCGGCGCGCGGTAGCTGACATAGCCTTCCAACGGATGCGCACGCGGTCCTTCGCCCCAGCCGTTCGGTTCGTAATTCACCCGGCCCTTGCGGTGGGCGGTTTGCATGTGTCCGTCCTGCTGGTAATTGCTGACCGGGCAGCCCCGAGGTGCATTGACCGGGATCTTGGTGAAATTCGGCGATCCCAACCGCTTCAACTGTGTGTCGAGGTAGGAAAAGTTGCGCCCCTGAAGCAAAGGATCATCGGTGAAGTCGATGCCGGGGATCACGTTGCCGGTGCAAAACGCCACCTGCTCGGTTTCGGCAAAGAAATTTTCAACGGCGCGGTCAAGTTTCATGGTGCCGATGATCTGAATCGGGCAGTCTTCTTCCGGGATCAGCTTGGTCGGGTCCAAAACGTCAAATTCGAAGCCGTCGGCAAATTCCTGATCGAACAGTTGCACACCCAGATCCCATTCCGGGTAATCCCCCCTGTCAATTGCATCCCACAGTTCGCGCCGGTGACGGTCGGCATCTGCGCCATTGCTTTTCACCGCCTCGTCCCAAACGACGGATTGCAGGCCCATCCTTGGCTTCCAGTGAAACTTGACGAAGGTAGATATCCCATCACTAGTCACAAAGCGGAACGTATGAACGCCAAAGCCTTCCATCGTGGTGAATGACCGTGGGATCGCGCGATCCGACATTGCCCACATTATCGTGTGCATTGACTCGGGCGTCAGCGAGATGAAGTCCCAGAAATTGTCATGCGCGCTTGCGGCTTGCGGGAAATCGCGGTCGGGTTCGGGTTTGACAGCATGGATGAGGTCGGGAAACTTGATTGCATCCTGAATGAAAAATACAGGGGCGTTGTTGCCCACCAGATCCCAGTTGCCCTGATCGCTGTAGAACTTCACTGCAAAGCCGCGGATATCGCGCGCCAGATCGGGTGACCCCTTACTGCCCGCCACGGTGGAAAACCGCACGAAGATCTCGGTCTTTTTGCCGACCTGTGCGAAGGGTGCGGCACATGTGATATCCGACATGTCACGGCTACAGGTAAAGGTGCCGTGCGCTCCATAGCCCCGCGCATGCACAACCCGTTCCGGAATACGTTCGTGATCAAAGTGAAATATTTTTTCACGCAGGGCGAAATCTTCCAGCAGCGTCGGGCCCGGCGCGCCCGCTCGCAGCGAGTTCTGATTATCAGCAATCACGACACCCTGCGCGGTCGTCAGTTTTTCGCGGCCCTCGTCGGCGTGCTGGTGTATCTCGCCACCTGCGCCATGTTCAGAGATAAGGTCGTTGAGGTCGGCTGATTGGGACGGAGTTTTCAAGGCGGCAGTCCTTTTCTTGGAAATTGGGGCGCCAACCTCCAAGTGTGAGGTTCGGCGCACTCGATTGCGCTGCAGGGTCAACACGTGGGACTAACAGACGTTCCCAATAATCGCGCATTTGCATGAACGTGGGCTATGGTGGGCACCGACCCATGTCGCAGCAACCGACCACCAATGCGTTGCAGGCCGCCCCTGTCGGCGTTCAGAACTGGGGCACGGCGTCGGCAAACCGGGCCGGGGCTTCCGGGGGGACGACCGCCAGACTTCGGCTCAAGATTGATGTGGCCACCAATTCTGCAAGACTGTCGCAGTTCGGCAGGCCTTGCGAAAAGGGGTGGCGAGCCAGAACCTGCGGCATCGAAAGGCAATATACCGGTGCCTCGCAGTGCGCATCCAACACCAACCGGAACGGCACATCCACTGGCCTGGACGGGTCAGCTAGTGCCTGCACGAGGGATGGAAATGGCAACTCGCCGGGCAAGGCGCTACTTTGACCCCGCGCATCAATCATTGCTGCGAAAGCATACTCATCCTGGTCAACCCGTACGATGACACCGCCGTCGGGACCGTACAAGAACTGCGCATCCTCGCCCGAACAGACGATATCGATGGTGCCAGCCGCATGCAGTGCCGCCAGGCGTTCCAGCGAAAGATGTGGAACGGCGGCATAGCAATCGGCAAATACCGGCAGCAGATGCGTGCGAAACCGGTTCCACTCGTCATCCGTCAGGTGCGGCAGTGCCGTCTCGAAACTTTCATGACCGCGCAGCAGGGCATAGCGCCACGCAATCGTCTGCTGGCGCGCCGCTGTCGCCCGGGATTCCGCCAGATTGACCCGAAGTGCGCGGAATGCCCCCATGCGCTGGCGGCGTTGGAAATACGCTTGCCCAAAAGCTTCGATGGTAGGTTTGCCGATGCCGAGTTCGGCCAGATAAGCGGGATCGCAACTCTGCACCTCTGTCATCAGCAGATCGAACGTCCGCTCCAGCACATCGCCGTTGCCGTCCGCGATCAGCCGCAGCACCGCGTCGTCCGTGACATGGACCAGCGGATCATAGGGGTAGGGATAGTGGAAATCGGCCTCGGGCAGAATGCCGGTTTTCGACACCATCGTAATGTGCAGCGCCTCTGATCCGGGGTGTGGCGCCCATGTCAGACCCCCCGCTGTTTCGGAGAACTGTCCGTGGTCATGCGCAAGTGCTACTGCCACGTCCACAGCCGACAGCGCCGAGCCAAGAATACCGATCTGAGCGGCGGGCAGTGCGGCGATGTTTGCGGCAGGCCACGGCGACACCAACTGGGCATCCCCTTCTTTCGGGTGATCTTCCCAAGTGTGGCCGGTTGCCAGAACGACGATATCGAATGCGCCTTCGTGCAAGCTTTCGGTTGACCTTACGACGACACGGGCTTGGTCGGCGCCGGGGTGGACATCCGTTACATCCTGCCCGGTCCGCACCTCGAGCCGATGACCGGCGCTGTTGCCCGCAGCGACAAGGTCGTACAGTTGTGCAGACAGATAAGCACCTAGCAAGGTACGCGGATAAAACGCGCGTTCCGAAATGACGTCACAAGACAGCCCCCACCTCGCCAGCATCTCTGCCGGTTGCTGGCGCAACCAGTCGGCCAGCGGCAATATGATCGGGGGTATTTCCGTGCTGAAGATGTTCGACAGCATATAGTCTGGGCTCATATCCTCGCGGTACGGCATGCCTGTGCCCGCAGTGCCGGCCCGCTCAAATACCACGATGTCCAGAGAGTTTGTGCTGCAGATCAGATGCTTGACCAGAAACAACCCCATTGGTCCAGCCCCGACAATTGCTATCTTTTCTTGCATGGTCATCCGGTCACCCCTTATGTTTCGGGCGACAACGCGGGTCGGCCAATATTGGTTGCAGCCGACCCGGTAGAAATTGCGCTGGCATCACGGATTACGTGGTTTGCCACTGCGCTGGGGTGACTCCACTAGTCTTGCGAGTGCTGGAAAAAGAAGCGTACCATCTCTGCGGAGGCTGAAGGGCCTGCGGGGTCGGTATAGCTGCCTTCCCGCGCACCACCTGCCCAGGCATGTCCTGCGCCCTCGATCTCCCAATGCTCGCACATTGACCGGCCATCGGGGTCGTTGTGGCTGGTTTGGCGGAACGGCCTGCCGCCGTCGGATACGTCACGGTGCACGGTGGTGTCCAGCCGGCCAAAGCCGGAAAGCGCCTGGTCAACGACAGACTTGCCGTTGTCGGGGTTCACCGTGCCGTCAGCCATCCCGTGGATCACGATGGTTGGCACCGGCTGCGTCATCGGCTTGCCTTTTGCGCCATTGCGCATTGCCGAAAACGCCTGCGGGATGTCCGTCGCGGCACCGACCGGTAGGCCCGAATGCACGCCGACCGCGCTGAACAGCTCAGGGTAGGCCGCACCAACGATCGCCGCTGCGGCCCCGCCAGCCGACAACCCGGCGATATAGACCTTCGCCGGATCAACGGACTGGTCACGCATGATGTCGCCCACAAGGCCCGCGATCAGCGCAGGTTCGCCGCGATCGCGCAATTGATCCTCGGGTTTGAACCAGTTCCAGCATTTGTTGGCATTCGCGCCGGATGGCTGGGCGGGATACGCGACCAGAAAGCCGTGCTGTTCGGCCAGCGCGTTCATTCCGGTTCCGACGGCAAAGTCGTCCGGCGATTGCGTGCACCCGTGCAGCATGACAATCAGCGGCATCGGTTTTGACGACCGCGATGCTGGCACGTATAGTTTGTAGTCACGCTGATCGCGGCGATTGGCATGCGACAACGTCGCGAAGTCTGCGCCTGCGGGAACCGGCACTGCGCCTTTGCGGAACGGCGCGTGTGCCGGCATGCCGCCCGCCCGGATCTTGCGCAAAGTCTGGCCAAGTGAGGACCGCGCGCGCTTGGGCGCGGCAGGGCGCGGCGCGGCCTTTGGCTTGTCGGCAGGGCGGGCGCTTGTTCCATCCAACCGGGTGAAGGACCCTTCAATCGTCGTGTCGTCCGGCGATCCGTCTACATCAGGCATTTTGATATGCAGCAGGGACTGGATCAGCACTGTCGCCTCGGCCAGCTTGCCGCTACTCGTCAGTTCGGTGGCCTTTAGCATGCCACGGGCGAAATGGTTGGTCATCTGGTGCTTTCTGTTCAATTCAAGGAGTACGGTCGGGTCGGACAAGCCGGTCGGCGAAAGATTTCGGGACGGCTTGGATGGGCTGATGCGGTGTCAACGCCCATACGGCCAGAAAGGTTGCCCGCGCTGGATCAATGATCGGTTACCCGGGCGTCGGGGACCCGTCGTGCGATCCGTTAGGCGATTAACCGCGCACATCCGGTTGGTCCGGCCAACCATTGTAACCTCGTTCGGAACATGTTGGCGGGCTGGCAGTTGTCTATGCACTGGACGTCTCTGGCAATCGGGACGTTCGCGATGCGGCACGAAATCCCATTTGATGGTCTGGACGATGCACAGTCGACGGTGCGCGGCTCTGATCTTTTGCGGGCCATGGCTAGTCTCATCATGCGCGTCATTTCGATGATGTCCGGCACTTTCACCACTGGTGCAGCGCCCCGCGCTGCTTTGCAAGCGACAAAAGGAAAACAGACATGACACGCTATTTCTTGACACTCTCAGCGGCCACGTTGATGTGCGGTGCCGCCTTCGCGCAAACCGCCGACACGGCAACCAACAAGGGTGCTGCACAGATCGGATCCAACTACGGGACGTCGTGGTCACCGGCCGTTGGCAGCACTTTTTTCTCGGATCCCGACATGACCACGATGCGCACGCCGGAGGAAATCACCACCGGATGGTCGTCGTTGTCGCAAGAGGATCGTGATGCGGTCGAAGCGGAATGTGCCCGCTACACCAACGACACGGGCAATGCCGCAAATGGTACGGTCACCGCAGACACGACCGCAGACGTCGGTGCTTCTGCGGATGCCGGTGCCGCGACCACAGCGGCCGGCCTGACGGGTGAAAACGTCAAGACGCTTTGCGACATGGTCGCGTCCTTCTGAACCCAGAAAAGGTTGGGGGCGCAAGAAACGGCGCCCCTTTCCATTGATAGTGCGGGGAACGGTTTTTCCCCAACTGCGTTCTTTCAGCAGGGCGACCTTGGCCCAACCTCTGGATTGGAGACAGCGATGGACAACACGACCAACACCCAGCCAAATTCGACTGACCTTAGCTTGGGTCACCAGACCGGTGGCTGGCAGAATACCAATCGCGACGTGGTAAACCCGACTGACAAGCAGATCGGTGACGAACCCGACAGCGAACTGACGCCGCTGCCGATTGATGATGTAAACGGTGATCTTGACGATGACGAGGATGGTTCGGATTTGCCTGATATGGGTGACAACATTGATGACGAAGATCCGATGGAGGACGACGAGATCGATCTTCCGGGCACTGACGCCCCGGAGATCGGCGATGATCGCGGCCGTCGGATCGTGCAAGAGCCGATGATGGATGACGCGGCAGACCTGCCGTATGCCCCGTCGCGGTAACGAAGACGTGGCGGTCCAGCCTGATGACGAGGGTCGCCACAACCATCTTGAGCTGCACGAATATCCCCGGTTTCAGCGATGGTTTTGGAAGTTTCAAAGACTGGCCTGGACCGCTTTGTTCATCGGCATCGTCGCCGCACTGGCGGGCCTGACGGGGGATGGCGGCATATTGTCGATGGCGCGGTCACAGGCTGCCGGCAGCTCGGTCAGCTATTCCGCGATCATGCGCCGCTCGCGGCCGGACACAATCCAGATCACAAGTGCGGTGGCGAAAATCTGGCTTGATCAGCGCTTCATCGCAACTTTCGACATTGACGTTATTTCACCGATGCCGGTCGTTCAGACATCGCTCGACGGGGGACTGGTGCTGTCGTTTGCTCAGGCCGGGCAGTTGCACATTGCTTTGCGTGTCACACCAAAGACGGTCCTGCGCCAACCGTTCAGCATTGTGATCGGCCCCGATCAGCACGAACTTTCGCCAATGATATTACCTTAAGGGACGGAATGGAAACCATCATCAAGGCACTTGCCATCTACGCTGTCGTGCTGTTCTACACCCGGATCTGTGGCCGCCGGACATTGTCGCAGGCAACGCCGTTTGATGTTGTACTGCTGCTGTTGATCGCAGAATCCGCGCAGAACGCGTTGCTGGGCGCTGATGCGTCGCTGACGAATATGGTGCTGGTGATCGGGACGCTGGTTCTTCTGGATGTTCTGCTGTCCTACCTCAAACTCCGGGTGCCTATCGTCTCATTATTATCCGAAGGCGCGCCAACGGTTTTGATCCGCGATGGGCGGATTCTGACGGATGAGATGACATCGTCCCGTGTGTCGATCGAAGACATCCTTGAGGCCGCACGACAGGCACATGGTCTGCTCAATATGGCGCAAATCCGCTTTGCCATCCTTGAAACCTCGGGGTCAATCAGTATCATTCCCTATCCAGATACAGTCGCCGCCGGTTGATCATGCCGGCCCCTGACGGCCATCGTGCGGGTCATGTCTTGGGCTGTGCTGAAGGACGGAGCAAAAGCGGCGTCAACTGATGAAGCAATCAGTCGCAACATGATCGTCGACGGGTTGTAGCCTCGGACCTGCCCTGCACATCGCCTTGTGTGCCAGCGCAACCGCCCATCAGGCCTGATGCAGGTCAAAAATGCTGTCGAGTCGGGCGATCAGCAGTTTGGCATTGGTCGGCTTTTCAAGCGACGGGGCTGCACGCATGATTTCGGGCAGTTGGTCTTTTGCATATCCCGACAGAACCACGAACGGCAGGCCCCTGGCGGTCATCGCGGCGGCAACCGGAGCCGCACTTTCGCCCGAAAGATTGGCGTCAAGTACGGCGGCATCACAGGCCCCGCTTTCGATGATCGACAGCGCAGCCGCCACACGGCCAGTGACGATGGCGATTTCGTAACCTGCGTCAAGCAATACGGATTCGATGTCCATCGCAATGACCGGCTCATCATCAAGAACAAGAATGCGGCGCGGTCGGATGTGATGTGTTTTCATTGCGTCAATCCCCATTCAAATTGGACAGTGGTGCTACCAGGTTCCAGACAAATCCTGTGACAGGGTAATCGGTTGTGACCACCCCTACAACTGCTGCTTCTGCCATTCGTTTGACCACGCGGCTTCCAAAACCTTCATGCGTTGGCGGGGTCACGGCTGGTCCCGCGGCCTCGATCCATTGCATCGAGAAAGTTGGCTCTGGCTCGGTACTCGTGCGCCATGTGATGTGCACGCGTCCGTCGCCATTCGACAAGGCGCCATGTTTGACGGCGTTCGTCGTCATTTCGTGCAGCGCCATGCCGACACCCTGCGCAGCACTTGGCGATAGCCGAAGCGGCGGGCCGTCAAATATGACACGGGAACCGAACATATCGGCGAAATGCGCGAGTTGGGCCTGCACAAGCTCAGCGACGTCAACGCCTTCCCACTGATTGCGCACCAGTAGGTCATGCCCCGCCGCAAGGCTCTGAATACGCTCGGACAGGCGTGTGACAAAGGTCGCGGGATCGCCTGCGCGCGCGGTCTGTCCGGCAATCGCCTGCACCACCGCAAGCAAGTTCTTGGCGCGGTGATTGACCTCGCCCATCAGATATCGGATCTGCTGTTCGTGGCGTTTGTTATCCGTCATGTCATAGAAATAACAAACCACGCCATGGCTGCCGTCCGGCAGGGTCACACGCTCGATCTGCCAATCGTAGCTTTCTTCCCGATCCAGATCGCCCCGCTGCTCCGTTGTGTCCTTTGAGTGGTACTTTTCTCCGGTCTGCAAGGTCTGGCGGAACAGCGCAATGACCTCGCTGGCAAACGGTTCCTGCCAGATGATCCGCAGAACCTCTTCGAAGTCCCTGCCGATCAGGGGATCAATATTGTCAAAGGCTTTCTTCGCACCCGCGCTGACCCGTGCGACCCTGAAGTCGGAATCGACCAGATAGACCCCGAACGGATTGGTCTCGATCAGGTTCAGGTAGGTGTCGCGGCTTAGCCGCAGCGCGGTTTCCGCCCGTTTGCGTTCGGTGATGTCAAAACCAGACGGCACCAGAAGGTGTACGCGCCCCGCATCGTCCAGCACCGGTGCCAGCATGAAATCTATGGTCATCCGGCTGTCGCCGCGCATGCGCACAATGACATCCTGGCGCACGGTTTCGCCGCCACATACGCGGCGCACAGCGTCCTTGATCTGATTTATCACCGCCAGGTCGTGGTTGAACCACGGATTCTCCCACAGCTTGCGATCAAGCACCTCTGCGCGCGTCAATCCGCCGGCGGTCAATGCGCTGGCGTTTGCCTCGATCAGGGTGCCGTCCGGTTCCATCACACCCATGAAGGCGACCGAACCGTCAAGGATCAGGCGCAGCCGTTCTTCGCGTTCGCGCAGGGCCGCTTCTGCCTGTTTGCGCGCGCTGATTTCGGAAGCGACACCAATCAATTGCTGCACAGCGCCCGTCGTATCCCGTGCAAACACCGCATCATGACTGTGAAACCAGTGCCAATCACCCGCGTGGTCGCGTATTCGATGTTCGAAATCGGCGACCTCACCATCGTCAAGGGTCAGGACCCGCGCCAGGTGTTGCTCGAATCCGGTAATGTCGTCGGGGTGCATCAACGAGGAGACCGCGTTTGCACCCATGGCGTTCACTTCTTCTGGCGAATAGCCAAGCAGTACCGCGACGGACCGGTTGATGAACACCGAGCGCATTTCCTTCAGATCAAAGACCTGCAGAACGCCCGGCATCACCTCGGTGATGCGCTGCAAGAAATGTTCCTTTTCGCGCAGCGTTTTTTCTGATTGCAGCCGTTCGGTGATATCCAGCACGACAGCCCGAAGGCCCTGATACTTGCCCGCTGCAGACCTTATGGCCGAGATGTTGCTTTGCGCACTGAAGTGCGAGCCGTCCTTGCGCTGATAGCATTTATCGATCTGCAGGTCCGGGCCGCCAACAATCAGGCGGTCAATCGCATCGATTGTCACCGTCATGCTGCTGGGGTGGGTCAGGTCCAGCACGTTGCGGCCCAACAGCTCGGCCTCGGAATAACCCAGCATGTCGCACCAGCGAGCATTGAACAGGGTCATGCGACCAGCAGCGTCCGTTTGCACGATGCCTGCCGGCGACTGTTGCAGAATGCCACGCAGCCGCGACTCGCTTTCGCGCAGGGCGGCCTCCGCTGCCTTGCGCTCGGTGATATCGGTCACGATACCGGTGACGCGGTCGGCAACGCCGTCGGCCCCCAAACCGAAGAACTGACGTTTGTGCAGCCAGCGCACCGCGCCGTCCGGGGTGACGATGCGAAATTCCGCGTCCAGTATTTCGCCGTGGCGCGGGCTTGCCCCGAACTTCAGCGCAACCTCTTGCCGGTCGTCGGGGTGAACAAGGTCCAGCAGGGCATCGGCAGTTGGCTGAAAAGTTGCCGGATCGACACCGTACAGCGGGTATAGCTCGGGCGACCACCACAGGACGCTTTCATGCAGTGCCAGTTCATACGCCCCCATCCGGCCAGTACGCAGTGCAATCGCGAGGCGCGCGCGTTCCCGGCTTAGCAGGTCCGTCCGTTCCTCGACACGCCGT
>JANOGW010000025.1:0-3660 GCA_031406155.1 Pseudorhodobacter sp. | reverse complement strand
AACCACACCACAGAGGAGACCGGCCATGACCAAGGTTGAGCTTACTTCGGATGCCCGTGTTCTGGTAGGCATCGACATTTCCAAACATCGGCACGAAGTGCTGATTTCCGTTCCCGGCAAGTCACGCCGTCGGCGCATGACCATCACCAACACCACCGATGACTTCATGCGTCTGATCGCCATCTTGCGGGAATATGGCCTGCCGGTTCGGATCGGCTTTGAGGCCACCGGCAACTATCACCGTGTGCTGATGTATCACCTTTGCGTGGCCGGGTTCGATCTGAAGCTCGTATCCTCGGTCGCCCTGGCCCGCACGCGGGAGGCGCTGCACAACAGCTGGGACAAGAACGATCCGAAGGATGCGCAGGTCATCTTGCACATGCTGCAGATCGGCGCGGTGCAGATCTTCCAGGACCCGATGGTGGCCGGCACGAACGACATTCAGGAATTGTCCAAGACTCATGATGCAGTGTCGCGGTCCAAGACTGAGCTTTGGCATCGTATCCTGACCCATTACCTGCCGCTCTACTTTCCCGAAGCCGACCGTTTCCACCGCAGCTCGCGGACCGATTGGTTTCTGGCATTCCTCGAGATGTTCCCGTCGCCCCACATGATCTCGGCCATGACCAAGGAGGAGTTCACCAAGGCGGCATGGGAGGTGGTCGGACGCAAAGTGGAGAAGACGCTCCTGTTGTCAGATATTTACGAGACAGCCAAGGCGTCGGCAGGATTGCCCGTGTCGCCGGATTCAGACGCTATCCGCATGTTTCGTTTGATGCTGGCCGAGGGCAGAAGCCTGGTCCGACAGCGCAATGCCATCGAAGAGAGGGCGGTCGAGCTGCTGGGTGAGCGACCCGATTATCAACTCTTGCGCACCATTCCCGGCATCGGGCCGATCAATGCCTTGACGATCTTGGCAGAGACGGGCGACCTGCGCCGTTTCCACCATCACCGGCAGTTTCTTAAGTTCTGCGGCATGGATCTGGCTACCGTCCAGTCCGGCGTCGCCCATCGGGCTTGAACCGATGGCGCCTCGATGGGCAACTCCGCGGTCGAAGCAAAATCTCAAAGTATGGCAATGCCCGCTTGCGCCGTACTTTGTGGTTGGCAGGGCAGACCGCAGTCCTGAAGAAGGCCAACAGCTTCCGCGACAAATTCGAGCGCTACATCGCGCAAGATCGCCATAACCCCGATCTGCGCCGAAAGGCCTACACCGCCATCGCCGCAAAGATGGCCCGCACCATTCACGCCGTGATCAAATCCGGCGAACCCTATCGTCCCTTCTTCGAGGGGACGAGCCCAGGCGGAAGGACCCCTCTCTGTAGAGCCGTGGAGGCAGGTTGCTGATCTCGTAGATAATGTTCGGGCCTTCCGCTTGGGATTTAGGATCTCGTCTTAAGGACGGTGAGGGCGGCAACCAGGCCGACCCTGTATTTGCTATGGAAGAGACCACTTCTTGACGGCGGAGCCCGCCTGGGCAACTATTCAAAAGGCATCCGGTCGCTCGGATGTCCCGTGATCTGACGCCCTAAACCGCGTTTTGTTCCCGAGCTAGGACGTTGTCGGTGAGAATGGTGCGGATGCGCAGCGGGCAGGCACGCTCCAGGTCTCGCAGGAAGCGGCGGGCATTGGCGGCGGTCTTGGACCTGTAGATGCTGATGAACACCCAGCGGGTCGCCCGATCAATGGCGACGCAAAGATAGCGGCGCGAGATTTCGTCTGCCATCTGAGGTAGATACTTCACGTCCACATGCAGGTAGCCGGGCTCGTAGGCCTTGAACGCCTTGTGTTTGGGCCGGGGGTCTTTCGCCTGCAGATCGCGCAGATTGCCCACCCCATGCCGCCGCAGACAGCGGTCGAGGCCCGAGCGCGACACATCCGGGTTCAGGAACTCCCTGACCACCGCCAAAATGTCGTCGATCGACACCAGCAACGTCTTGCGCAGCACCACCGCGACCGCCTCTTGCACCGGGGTCAGCGTCGTCTGCAGCCGGTGCGGGGTGTGGCTGCGGTCATGAACGCTGTCGCGATGCTTCCACTTGTAGACGGTCTGTTCGGTCGTCCCGAACCGCTCAGCCAGCGCCGACGCAGGCTCCGTGCTGGCCTTGATCGACGCCCGCACCTTCGTAAGCGTCCGGCCTGACTGCCCTGCCGCGCTTATAGAGGGTGAGATAGTGTCCGCTTCGGATAGTGGACACTATGGGGTTTTGGGTGGTTCGGCGCACGAAGCGACTTTGGACTGACGATGAGAAGCGGTCGATCTGTGTTCAGACGACGACCCCTGACGTTTCGGTGGCGCAGGTTGCGCGGCGATATGCGCTGAATGCCAACATGATCTTCAAATGGTTGCGGGATGCACGCTATGCGCCGGGATCGGCGCCAGGTGCTGTGGATGCCCCGGTCTTTTTGCCTGTAGAGATTGTGAACCCTGCCCGTTCAGAAGCCGCCAGGCCCACTTTGCCCAGCAACGTCTTGCCCGACTGCCTGCTTGAGATCGAGATTGCAGGTGGGCATCGGTTTCGGGTCAGCGGGCCTTATGATCCCGAAGCGCTGGCCCGGCTGATCCGTGGCCTGTCGGGATGATCCCGGTTCCGATGAACGCGATGGTCTGGCTGGCGGCCGGGGTGACGGATATGCGCAAGGGCTTTGCCTCGCTGGCAGCCCAAGCCGAGCAGACGACGAAGCAGAGCCCGTTCACCGGCCATATGTTTGTGTTCCGCGGGCGGCAGGGTGATCTGATCAAGATCATCTGGTGGGATGGACAGGGTGCCTGCTTGTTCTCGAAGCGATTGGAGAAGGGCCGGTTTGTCTGGCCTTCAGCCAAGGACGGCAAGATTGCCCTTACCCCGGCCCAGTTGGCGATGTTGTTGGAAGGGATCGATTGGCGATTGCCACAGCGCACCTGGCGGCCTTTGACGGCAGGATAAATCGAGAGATTTTGCGGTTTTTGGATTCCCGCAAACGCCTTGTTTTGCTATACTTTCATCATGCTGGATGTCACAAAATCACTGCCGGAAGACCCTGCAGAACTGCGGGCATTCACCGCCCTTCTACTGGCCGAAGTGAAGTCGCAGGCGGTTCTGATCGCGAAGCTGCGGCATCAATTGGCTGGCCAGCGCGCCCATCGGTTTGGGCCATCGTCGGAGACATCCGAGCAGTTGCAACTGGCGCTGGAGATGAGTGAGATTGCCATTGCCGCTCTGACCTCCAAGCTGCGCCTACCCGATGATACACCCGCCGACAAGCCGAAGCGCAAGCCGATCCCGGACCATATTCCGCGTGTGGAGGTTGAGCTGACCCCCGGCAGTGCAGAGTGCGCCCATTGTGGTGGCAAGCTGCGCCGGTTGGGTGAGGATGTGACCGAAGAACTGGAATACGTCCCCGGGCGCTTCATCGTGAACCGGATTGTGCGCCCAAGGATGGCTTGCTCGGGCTGCGATTGCTTCACGCAGGCCCCGTTGCCGTCGCGCCCGATCGAGCGTGGACGTCCCGGTCCGGGACTGCTCGCCCATGTGTTGGTCAACAAATATGCCGATCATCTGCCACTCTACCGCCAAAGCCAGATCTTCGAGCGCGACGGGCTCGATCTGGATCGCTCGACGCTGGCGGATTGGGTGGGTAAATCCACCGCCCTGCTGTCGCCGCTGGCGGACGCCATCG
>JANOGW010000022.1:0-41314 GCA_031406155.1 Pseudorhodobacter sp. | reverse complement strand
GAAACCAGCCTGCAAGACGAAGCCGCCCGGGCGGGATGGCTTTATTATGTGGGTGGCATGACACAAGATCAGATCGCGGCGGAATTGGGCATTTCGCGGCAAAGGGCCCAACGGCTGGTCTCGCGTGCGATGACGGAAGGGCTTATCCATGTGCGGCTGGAACACAAGATCGGCGCTTGTCTGCGGCTTGAGGCGGAACTGACGCGCCGCTATGGGCTTGGCCATTGCCGCGTGGCACCCGGTCTTGGCGTGGGGGCCGATCCGACCCGAGCGACCGCAGCGCCCGCTGCGGCCCTGCTGGAGACGTTTCTTGCGCGGGCAGAGCCGATGATCGTGGCGCTGGGCACGGGCCGGTCGTTGCGCGCGATGGTCGAAGAGCTGACCTCGCAGGATTGCGCGCGGCACAGGATTGTTTCGCTGATCGGCAACATCGCCCCCGACGGGTCTGCGTCTTTCTTCGACGTGATCATGCGGATCGCCGACAAGCTGTCGGCCCCGCACTATCCCATGCCGGTGCCGGTGTTTTCCGAAACCGCCGAAGAGCGCGCCTTGTTTCATGCGCTGCGCCCGGTGCAGGAAGTGGTGCGCCTTGCGCAAACAGCCGATGTGGCTTTTGTTGGCGTGGGCCAGATGGGGGATGACGCGCCCTTGCTGAAGGACGGCTTCGTGACAGCCACCCAACTGGCCGAGATGCAGGCTTTGGGTGCGGTGGGCGAGGTGGTGGGCGGCGTTTTTGACGCGCAGGGCCGCTATATCGATACCGATGTCACCAAACGGATGGGGGGGGTGCGAATCGAGCCCGGTCGCGCGGCCCCTGTCATTGGCGTAGCCGCCGGTGCCGGCAAGATTGGGGCGATTCGTGCGGCATTAACCGGCAAATTGATCAATGGCCTGATCACGGATGAACCGACGGCAACCGCCATTCTTGCCTGAACGTCGAAAAATCAGACATCCAGCAAACCGTTGCCAATTTTTCAGTTGACTTTGAAACGCGTGAATATGAGTAGTTACCCATGTGGTGAGCATATGCTCAGTCACTCAGGGAGGATGAACATGACACTGACATTCCGGGCGCTTCTTGGTGCCTGCGCTGTCGGCGCGCTTTGCAGTGCCGCCGTGGCCGAGACGACAATCACAGTCGCGACCGTGAACAACGGCGACATGATCCGCATGCAAGGGCTAATGGATGACTTCTATGCCAAGCACCCCGACATCAAGGTCGAATGGGTGACGCTGGAAGAAAACGTCCTGCGCCAGAACGTCACCAACGACATCGCGACCGGTGGCGGTCAGTATGACGTGATGACCATCGGCACCTATGAAGTGCCGATCTGGGGCAAGCAGGGCTGGCTGGAAAGCCTGAACGACCTGCCTGCGGATTATGACATCGACGATCTTCTGCCCGCCATTCGTGGCGGCCTGACGGTTGACGGCAACCTGCTGGCCTCGCCCTTCTATGGCGAATCTTCATTCGTGAACTATCGCAAGGATCTGGCGGAAAAAGCCGGTATCACCATCCCCGACGCCCCGACCTGGGACGATATCAAGGCCGCCGCCGCCGCAATGACCGACACCGAGGCCGGCATCTACGGCATCTGCCTGCGTGGCAAAGCCGGCTGGGGCGAGAACATGGCCTTCCTCACCACCATGGCCAACTCCTACGGTGCGCGCTGGTTCGATGAAAACTGGAACCCCCAGTTTGACCAGCCGGAATGGAAAGCCGTGATGACCGACTATGTCGAACTGCTGACCAAATACGGCCCGCCCGGTGCCAGCGGCAACGGCTACAACGAAAACCTGACCCTGTCGCTGCAAGGCAAGTGTGCCATGCGCATGGATGCAACCGTGTCGGCCGGCGCGTTGACCGATCCCAAGCAGTCCGAGTTTGCGGACAAGGTGGGCTTTGCTTTGGCCCCCGACGCGGGGCTTGGCAAGCGTGCGAACTGGCTCTGGGCCTGGTCGCTGGCAATTCCGGCATCGTCAGACGCCAAGGATGCCGCCAAAACTTTTGTGAACTGGGCGACCAACAAGGACTATCTGGCGCTGGTCGCATCCAAGGAGGGCTGGGCCAACGTTCCTCCGGGCACACGCACCTCGCTTTATGCCAACCCGGAATATGCGGCTTTGCCCTTCGCCAAGCTGACGATCGACTCGATCAACGCGGCTGACCCGACCAATCCTTCGGTCAAACCGGTGCCTTATGTCGGCGTGCAGTTCGTGGCGATCCCGGAGTTTGCGGGCCTTGCAACAAGCGTGGGCGAGATTTTCTCGGCCGCCCTGGCCGGACAGAAGTCGGTTGATGATGCCTTGGCAGAAGCGCAGGCCTTGTCTGTCGAAGAGATGACCTCGGCAGGCTACATCAAGTAATAGGTGGTCTGTTTGCAAACATCGGGGACCGCTCCACAAGGCGGATCGGTCCCCACCTTCGCTGCCGGACAAACCTGCACTTCACTGCATTTTCCCTTTTGCCGTCAATCTGACCGCTCGTTCAAGCCGTTTCAGGGAGAGCGCCGCCATGTCCACCCAAAGCACCCGCGCTGCTGCCCGCCTGATGGTGGCACCCTCGGTCATCTTGCTGTTCATTTGGATGATCGTGCCGCTGGCGATGACGATCTATTTCTCGTTCCGGTTTTACCGCCTGCTGTCGCCCGATCGCACCGGCTGGGTCGGGTTCAACAATTATCTGTGGTTCCTCAATTCGCCCGATTTCTGGACCGCCATCATCAACACGTTGCTGCTGGTTGGCGGTGTGCTGATCATCACCGTGGTGCTGGGGGTTTTGATTGCGATTTTGATCGACCAGCCGATCTGGGGCCAAGGTCCGCTTCGCATCCTCGTGATCTCCCCCTTCTTCGTGATGCCGCCGGTGGCCGCGTCGATCTGGGAAAACCTGTTCATGCATCCGCAGAACGGTCTGCTTGCCGCCGTGTCTCTGGGCTTTGGATGGGAGCCGATCCTGTATCTGGAAGCCTATCCGCTTGCATCGATCATTTTCATAACCTCTTGGGAATGGCTGCCCTTTGCCACATTGATCTTGCTGACCGCGTTGCAATCGATGTCATCCGAACAGCTTGAGGCCGCTGAAATGGACGGCGCATCCGCCTTTTCGCGCTTTCGGTATCTGGTGCTGCCGCATCTGAGCCGCGCCATCACCGTGGTGATCCTGATCCAGACGATTTTCCTGCTGGGCATCTTTGGCGAGATTTTCACCACCACCCAAGGCGGGCCCGGCAACGCATCGACCACGCTCCCTTACATGATCTACAAGCAGGCGCTGATCGCCAAGGACATCGGGCGTGCCGCCGCCGGAGGGATCATTGCCGTCATCCTGGCCAATATTGTTGCCGTCTTCCTGATGCGCGCCATCGGCAAGCATCTGGACGCCTGAGGAAGAGCTGAACCATGGCCCGCACCGTCACCACCCGACGCAAGATCGCCTACACTGCGGCCGCATGGGCCGTGGGTCTGATCATCTTCTTCCCAGTTCTGTGGACCATTCTGACAAGCCTGAAGACCGAGGCGAGCGCTGTCGCCTCGCCCCCGGAATTTCTTGGTGCGGACTGGACGCTGCAGAATTATGCGGATGTCTGGGCGCGATCCGACTATCCGCGGTTCTTCTGGAATTCGGTGGTGATTTCGGTCGGCTCGACGCTGCTGGGCTTGGCAATCGCCATTCCTGCCGCCTGGTCGATGGCATTCGCGCCGGGCAAGCGAACCAAGGATCTGCTGATGTGGATGCTGTCCACCAAGATGATGCCGGCGGTGGGCGTGCTGATCCCGATGTATCTGCTGTTCCAGCGCACCGGGCTGTTCGACACCCGTACCGGTCTGATCCTGGCGCTGATGCTGATGAACCTGCCGATCATCGTGTGGATGCTGTACACCTATTTCAAGGAAATTCCGGGCGAAATCCTCGAAGCTGCCCGGATGGACGGGGCCAGCCTGAAAAACGAAATCCTCTATGTGCTGACGCCGATGGCGATACCCGGCATCGCCTCGACCATGCTGTTGAACATCATCCTGGCATGGAACGAGGCGTTCTGGACCATTACCCTGACCACCGTGAATGCGGCCCCGTTGTCAGCCTTCATTGCCAGCTTCTCGGCGCCGCAGGGCTTGTTCTACGCAAAACTGTCGGCAGCCAGCACGATGGCAATCGCACCCATCCTGATCGTTGGATGGTTCAGCCAGAAACAACTTGTCCGCGGCCTGACCTTTGGCGCTGTGAAATGAAATTGGGGGAATAGACGCATCATGGGCAAGATCACGCTGCGCAATGTAGCCAAGAAATTCGGCGAGGTGTCGGTGATCCCGTCACTGGATCTGGATATCGAGGATGGTGAATTTGTCGTGTTCGTCGGCCCATCCGGCTGCGGCAAATCCACGCTTTTGCGCCTGATCGCGGGGCTGGAAGATACCTCTGGCGGTACCATTTCCATTGACGGGGTGGATGCAACCTCAACCCCGCCTGCCAAGCGGTCGCTGGCGATGGTGTTTCAGTCCTATGCGCTTTATCCGCATATGTCGGTGCGCAAGAACATCGCTTTTCCGCTGAAAATGGCAGGGCTTGCCCAGACCGAGATCGACCGCAAGGTCGAGGGCGCTGCCAAGGTTCTGAACCTGACCAGCTATCTGGACCGCCGCCCCGGCCAGTTGTCGGGCGGGCAACGCCAGCGGGTAGCGATTGGCCGCGCCATTGTGCGCGAACCTAAGGCGTTCTTGTTCGATGAACCTCTGTCGAACCTTGACGCTGCCTTGCGTGGCAACATGCGGCTGGAAATCACCGAACTGCACCAGAGCCTGAAAACCACGATGATTTATGTCACGCATGATCAGGTCGAGGCGATGACCATGGCCGACAAGATCGTCGTGCTGCAAGCGGGGCATATCGAACAGGTCGGCAGCCCGCTCGATCTGTACAACAACCCCGCCAATGTGTTTGTGGCAGGTTTCATCGGCAGCCCGCGCATGAACCTGATGGAAGGGCCCGATGCACAGGCGCTGGGGGCAAAGACCATCGGTGTGCGGCCGGAACATCTGGATATCTCGACCACCGCCGGGAAATGGACTGGCACTGTTTCAGTTGCCGAAAGGCTGGGCTCCGACACGTTTTTGCATGTCAACGTGCCCGGCCAGCCTTCAGTTACTGTGCGCGGCAGCGGCGAGATCAGCCTCGGCCACGGCGATACGGTTCATCTGACGCCACAGAACGGCAAGGTGCACCGCTTCGGTGCTGATGGAAAGACACTGGCATGAGCCCGTCTGGCATAAGGTTGGCAGGTAAATGCGCCCTGATCACCGGGGCCGCGCGCGGTATCGGTTATGAATTTGCCCGCGCCTACATCGCCGAAGGGGCGCAGGTGGTGCTTGCAGATATCAATGCGGACGCGCTGGCAAAGGCCGTGGCGGCGCTTGGACTGCGGGCACATGCCGTGCGGATGGATGTGACCGATCAGGCCAGCATTGACGCCGGCATTGCATCGGCGGTGGCCGCCATGGGCAAACTGGATATCCTGATCAACAATGCGGCTTTGTTCGAGGCGGCACCGATTGCCGAGATTACCCGCGCGAGTTTCGACAAGTTATTCTCAGTCAACGTCGCAGGCTGTCTGTTCACCTTGCAGGCGGCGGCGGCGCAAATGGTCAAGCAAGGCCATGGCGGCAAGATCATCAACATGGCGTCTCAAGCTGGGCGTCGTGGTGAAGGGCTTGTCGCCGTCTACTGCGCCACCAAGGCCGCCGTCATCAGTCTGACCCAATCGGCGGGGCTGGACCTGATCAAGCACGGCATCAACGTCAATGCCATTGCGCCGGGGGTGGTGGACGGCGAGCATTGGGACGGGGTCGATGCCTTCTTTGCCAAGTACGAGAACCGCGCCCCCGGCGAAAAGAAGCGCGCCGTCGGGGCCGCCGTGCCGTTTGGCCGGATGGGCACTGCCGCCGATCTGACCGGCATGGCCATATTCCTTGCCTCGCCCGAGGCTGATTACATCGTCGCCCAGACATACAATGTCGATGGCGGCAACTGGATGAGTTGACATGACCCTGACCGCCGCCTCGCTTGCCACATTGCCCGCGTCGGTTGCGGTGCCCGGCTATGACCGCGCAACCCTGCGTCCCGGCATCGTGCATATAGGCTGCGGCAACTTTCACCGCGCGCACATGGCTGTGTATCTGGACGATCTGTTCGCGCTGGGGCTGGACCATGATTGGGCGATCACCGGGGCAGGGGTACGGGAAGGTGACGCCCGGATGCGTGACGTATTGGCCAGGCAGGACTATCTGTTCTCGGTGATCGAACGGTCGCCCGGCAAGGTGCACGCGCGGATCATCGGGGCGATGACCGGCTTTGTGCGGGTGGTGGCGGGCAATGGCCCCCTTATTGCGGCAATGACGGATCCTGCGATCAGGATCGTTTCCCTGACCGTCACGGAAGGCGGCTATTACATTGATCCAAAGACCGGAACCTTTGGCCCGGATCATCCCGATATCCGCCATGATGCGGCCAACCCCGCGTCACCTGATACGGTGTTCGGTGCCATCATCGCGGCCCTTGCCGCGCGCCGCGCCACCGGCAGACCCGCCTTTACCGTCATGTGCTGCGACAACCTTCCGCACAATGGCCACGTCACCCGTGACGCGGTTGTGGGCCTTGCCCGCCTGTCGGATGCAGGTCTGGCTGACTGGATCGCGCAGACCGTCGCCTTTCCGAATTCCATGGTGGACCGGATCACGCCTGCCAGTGGCGACAAGGAACGCGCATTGGCGCTGTCTTTGGGTATTCCCGACGCAGCCCCGGTAACCTGCGAGCCGTTCCGCCAATGGGTGATGGAAGACAATTTCCCCACTGGCCGCCCGGCGCTGGAAAAGGTCGGTGTCACCTTCACAGCCCGCGTCGATGCGTTCGAGACCATGAAAATACGTATTCTCAACGGCGGCCATGCGATCATCGCCTATCCGTCGGGTTTGCTGGACATTCACTATGTCCATGATGCCATGGCCGATCCGATGATCCGCGCCTTCCTTGACCGGATCCTGGAACGTGAAGTGCTGCCGATCGTCCCCCCCGTGCCGGGTGTTGCGCTGCCCGACTACAAAGCCCTGATCATCGACCGTTTTTCCAACCCCGAGGTCGCCGATACCATTCGCCGTCTGTGTCTTGACGGATCAAACCGACAGCCGAAATTCATTATCCCTTCCATCCGCGATGCGATTTCAGGCAAGGGCCAGATGGATGGTCTGGTGCTGTTGTCGGCGTTGTGGTGCCGCTATTGCTATGGCACTACCGAAAGCGGGGCCGTGATCGAGGCGAACGATCCCAACTGGGGCCGATTGCGGGCGCAGGCGCATGTGGCCAAGGCCGAACCGGCGCAGTGGCTGGCGATGCCGAAAATTTACGGCGATCTGGCGCAGAACAAGGAATTGGTCGCCGGTTTCGCCGGCGCCTTGACGGATGTCTGGGCCAATGGCACCCGCGCGGTGATCGCACGGTACCTTGCAAGCTGACCCGGAAGGCGCGTGGTTGGTTTCGCCCGGCGCTTGAGAGCCTGCGCCTCAAAGCGCTTTGGGCTGGATCATGCCCGCATTGTCAACTAACCTGGCGGTGGCACGCAGAGCCATGATCCCGACGATGATGGAGGTTTGACATGACGATCCGCACGGTTGTCTGGGGCGAGAATGTGCATGAGCAGACCAACAAGGTGGTGTCTGATCTGTACCCCAACGGCATGCACCACTGCATCGCCGACGCGCTGAACGGCGATCCCGCCATCACCGCCACCACCGCCACCCTGCAAGAACCCGAACATGGCCTGCCCGCCGCCCGGTTGTCACAGACCGATGTGCTGCTGTGGTGGGGCCACGCCGCGCACGGGCAGGTCGACGATGCGGTGGTCGAACGGGTGGCCGAACAGGTCTGGTCCGGCATGGGTCTGATCGTGCTGCATTCGGGCCATTTCTCCAAGATATTCAAGCGCCTGATGGGTACGCCGTGCAACCTGACCTGGCGCGAGGCGGGCGAGCGGGAACGGCTGTGGCTGACCTCGCGCAACCATCCGATTGCGGCCGGACTTCCCGATCATTTCGAACTGGAAACAGAAGAGATGTATGGCGAACCGTTCGGCATCCCCGACCCATTGGAGACAGTGTTCATCAGCTGGTTTCAGGGCGGCGAAGTGTTCCGGTCGGGCGTCACTTACAAACGCGGTGCGGGCAACGTGTTCTATTTCCGCCCGGGGCATGAAGCCTACCCGACCTATCACGATGCCAATATCCATACCGTGCTGCGCAATGCTGTGAAATGGGCGCACAACCCGGCACACCGGATCGCCGATCCGACCGATGCCCCCAACGTGCCCGTCACCATGGCGCTGGAACCGCTGGTCGAACGCGGCCCCCGCCTGCACTATGACGGCGAGGAGGGGTTGCGTTGAAACAGGTCCGCGTTCTGATCCTTGGCACCGGCGGCATGGCCAATGCCCACGCCGAAGCCTATGCCGAAATGCCCGGTGTGACGTTGGTCGCGGGCGTCGATACCGATCCCGCGCGGCTTGCGGCGTTCACTGCAAAGCATGGCATCGCGCAAGGGTTCGCAACGGTTGCCGAGGCGCTGGCTTGGGGGCAGTTCGATGCCGTATCGAACGTGACGCCGGACCCGGTGCATTACCCGACCACGCTGCCGCTGCTGGCGGCTGGCAAGCATGTGCTATGTGAAAAGCCGCTGGCCACGAATTATCCGCACGCCGCCGAAATGGCCGCTGCGGCCAAGCGTGCCGGCGTCGTGAACATGGTCAATCTGACCTATCGCAATGGTCCCGCGCTGACCCATGCCGCCGGGATGGTTGCCGACGGCGCCATCGGCGAAGTGCGTCATTTCGAGGCGTCCTATCTGCAAAGCTGGCTGACCCAACCCGCCTGGGGCGAATGGACGACCGAAACCCAGTGGCTGTGGCGGTTGTCATCGGTGCATGGCTCACTTGGTGTTCTGGGCGATATCGGGGTGCATATTCTGGATTTTGCCACGCTTGTGGCTGGTTCCGGCGCCTCGCATGTGTCATGCCGGCTGACCACGTTCGACAAGGCCCCCGGCGGCAGGATCGGCGATTATGTGCTGGACGCGAATGACAGCTTCGCCATGCATCTGCAGCTGGAAAACGGCGCTGCAGGTGTCATTCACGCATCGCGCATGGCGACCGGGCATTTCAACGATCTGCGCTTGCGGATTTTTGGTACCAAGGGTGGTCTGGATGTCAGCTATGAAAACAACATCAGCGCGCTGCGCGCCTGCACTGGTGCTGACAGGTTGACGGCGATCTGGCACGATGTCGAGGTGCCCCCGGTTCTGACAAACTACCAACGTTTCATTGCGGCCATTCAGGCGGGCAATCCGGTGCTGCCCGACTTTGAACGCGGTGCTGCGTTGCAGAAGGTTCTGGATCTGGCGGTGCAGTCGAACGCCCAAGGCTGCCTTGATCTGGCCGTGGCGTGACCCGTCGCTGGCGCTAACCGATAAGGCCATCCGGCGAGAAGTGCTTGGGGAACAGCGCATGCGCACAGCAATACACCGTGGCCAGCGCCTCGGTCCGGTCATAGGGTGCGTTCATCGTCATCATGTCAAGCCAGACGCCTTCGATAGTCACCCGCAACACCCGCGCGACGCGGACCGGGCTGCCTGTCCCCTGCAACAGATGCGCGCAGATCGTTTCCATCTGTTCATTGTAGATCTGGTCGTTTGATCCGCAATATTCCTGATACATCGGGCGACTTTGCGCCTCGCCCCAGAACGAACACCACGCCGACAGTTTGACGGGGGTGCAAATGTCGGGGTTGAAATCGGCACGGATCAGCGCGTCAAGCCGTTCGGCCGGGCCGGGCCCAGCGGTGCCAAGTGCCGCGATCCAGTTCTGCCGATACTCCTCTGCCAGATACAGCAACGTCTCTGTCAGCAGTTTTTCCTTGGTCTGGAAGTGAAAGTTGACCAGGCCATGCGACAGGCCGGCCTGTTTTGCCACCTCCGTCAGCGTGGTGCGGGCATAGCCGCGCAGGGCCAGAATTTCGAGTGTCGCATCCATCAGTTGAACGCGCCGCGCATCGCGCGAAAGTTTGCGGCGTGGCGGGTCAGACTTGTCAGCGGTGTCAGCCAAGGGCGGGTCCTGAACGGTTTGGAAGACCCTGTTTACGGCATCGCCGCGCCAAGAAAAGCAAAAAACTTCCACTAACCGGCAAGGCCAGCATCGCTGGCGCGCCCAACGCCGCTGATGTTGGCCGGATTGCGGCGTTGCGGCGTATCTGCTCTTGCAAATGGTGGCATCGGGTTGGCATCATCCCCGCATGTTTTCCGCTTGAAAGGACGCCTGGGCACATGACGCCGCTGACGGTCGGGATAATCGGCACGGGCAACATCAGCGACGCCTATCTACGTGCCGCGCCGGGTTTTCCCATTCTGCGGATAGTGGCCTGCGCGGATGCCAAGTCAGAAGTTGCCACGGCCAAGGCAAGCCAGTGGGGGCTAGAGGCTCTGTCCGTGCAGGCCCTGCTGGTCGATCCGCGCATCGACATCGTGCTGAACCTGACCACACCGCAGCACCATGTCGACGTGGGGTTGCAGGCGCTGGCGGCCGGCAAACATGTTTATGCCGAGAAACCCCTTGCGGTTACCCTGACGGATGGCCTGCGGCTGGTTCTGGCGGCGCGCAGGTCCGGCTTGCGTGTCGGATCGGCGCCGGATACTTTTCTGGGCGGCGCACACCAGACCGCGCGGCACGCCGTTGATAACGGGGCTATCGGCACCGTGGTGGCGGGATCGGCGCATATGATGGTGCCGGGGCATGAACGCTGGCACCCCAATCCCGATTTCTACTATCAGCCGGGCGGCGGCCCGATGCTGGACATGGGACCCTATTACTTGACCTGCCTGATCAACCTGCTTGGCCCGGTTCGGGCGGTTGCGGGCCTGCACTCAATGCCGCGCCAAAGCCGCACCATCGGGTCCGGCCCGCGTGCGGGGCAACGGTTTGATGTCGCTGTGCCGACCCATGTTTCTGCGCTGCTGGACTTCGCAAATGGCGCGCAGGTGACCCTGACCACCAGTTTCGATGTCTGGAAACACGGGCACAATCACATCGAACTTTATGGCAGCACGGGCTCGATGATCGTCAGCGATCCGAACCAGTTTCAGGGCGACATTCTGGTGGCTGAAGGTGCCGGCGACTGGGCGGGCGTGCCACAAGCCCATGCCTATGGCGGCGGCAATCACCGCATTCTGGGGCTGGCAGACATGGCGCATGCGATCGCTGACAACCGCCCGCACCGCGCCAGTGCCGATCTGGCGCTGCATGTGCTGGAAATTATGGAAGCAATTGGCATTTCTGCAGAAACCGGCAATCGGCAAACCCTGACGCACGGCTGCGACCGCCCGGCGGCGCTGGCGCTTCGTCCGGGTTTTGGTACCAACGAATAAAGGGGCAGGCATATGGCGCGAAAATCGGCACTGATCGTCTGGGGTGGCTGGGAAGGCCACACGCCGCAAGCCAGTGCTGCTGTCGTGGCCGACATGCTGGCGGCGCAGGGTTTTGATGTGACTGTCGCCGATACGACCGCGGCCTTCGCTGATCCCGACCTGCCTGCCCGCGATCTGATTGTGCCGGTGATCACCATGTCGACCATCGAAAAGCCCGAGCTTGAAGGCCTGATTGCGGCGGTTCGTGCAGGCAGCGGGCTTGCCGGATTTCACGGCCTGATGTGCGACAGTTTCCGGGGTGAACCCGAATACCAGTTCATGACCGGCGGCCAATGGGTTTCGCACCCCGGCAACATCATCGATTACCGGGTGAATTTGACCCGGCCTGACCATCCGATCCTGACCGGCCTTCAGGATTTCGACTATCGGTCGGAACAGTATTACATGCATGTCGATCCGTCGAACACGGTGCTGGCCAACACGCGCTTTACGGGCGAGCATCTGGCCGATGTCGAGGGCGTGGTGATGCCCGTCGTCTGGACGCGCCAGTATGGCCTAGGCCGGGTGTTCTATTCCGCGCTTGGCCATACGGCCGAGGAATTCGCCGTGCCCGAAATGGCCACGATCTTCGCGCGCGGCATGGCTTGGGCTGCGCGCTAGATCTTGTCCTGTGGTCGAGGTACCACCGAACAACCTTTGGCCATTTGATTTGGTGTTTGTGTTCCGGCTTAGCCGGTCCTTGCTTTTGTAGGGCAGTCTTTCGGTGACAGTCTTCACCGCGCCGGCGCAACCAAGCCGACAGCGATTTGCCCGATTGCAGCGCGACCCGGCCTAAGCAAAATCAGCGCTGACCGAAGCTGCCCAAGATCCGAATCACCATGCCTCGTGCGGGGCACCTGCGGCACAAATGGATTTTCGCGCGCCTCAACGCTTGCATCCACCAAACCGTTCCGCCGAATTAGTGATCTTGAGCAAATTGATTCCTGCTGTGGACCAGTGATCACGGATGCGACAGGCTTGATGCACATTTGACTCATTTACCTGTCTAAATAGACTAGTCCCAAAAGATGCCTTCTCAGGAGAGTTGCATAGTGACAAACACCACCATGTAGCGAGTGAGTTGTGAGTAGTGAGTGATATGAAAAATCTAGCGACCGATCGTAGTGTAAGTGTCAATTGTGTCGCCGTAAAACTGCGGCCCGGGTTTCCGTCTTTGTTGCCGTCAGAAGGGATCGCCGTTGCGGTCTCGTTTGGACCCATAGATCAGGCGTTCGCCGACTGTGGTGCTGCTTGTAACGACCTGCTGACAAGTCTGCCGCGGTTTGAGATTTTTGCCTCTGCTGCGTTGTTGCTATTGGCAACTGTTGGATAAAACGGTGTTTTTATCTGCCAGTTCCGATTTGGGTTCTGTTTCCCAAGTAATGAGTTGACGTTTTAGCCTGCCGCCTAATTGGTGTGTTTTTCCAGTAACCAGTTGTCTTTGTTTGGTGTCTTTTCCAGTAACAAGTGCCAGTTGTGACCTGTTTTTTGCCTTGTGTCTTGTTTTGTAACCCGTGTCCTGCCAGCGATCCTATTTGATCGCTTGTCTGGCAGATTTTCCGCCTTAGGCCGGTGGCACGTCAATCTTGGCGACCACTGGCAAAGGCAAGTCCTGCCGATTTCCAGCCCGTTGTTTGACGCCGCGCTCTGCTTTGATTAGGTCTGCATGTCTGCCAGATCCTGATGAAAGCCCGCTCCATGCCCGCGCTGACCTGTTTCAAGGCCTATGACATACGCGGCATCGTGGGGCGCGATCTGACATCCGACATCGCCTTTCGCATCGGGCGGGCGTTTGCGCAGACCCTTGCCGCCAAACGTGTCGTCATTGGTCGCGACTGCCGTCCGTCGTCACCGGACTTGCAGGACGCCACGACGATGGGGTTGCTGGCCGCCGGGGCAGACGTGCTGGATCTGGGGCTTTGCGGCACAGAGGAGGTCTATCACGCGACCACCTGGTTTGAGGCAGACGGCGGCATCGAAATCACCGCCTCGCACAATCCGGTGGATTACAATGGCATGAAAATGGTGGGCCGGGGGTCCGCTCCGATTGATCCGGCAACCGATCTGGCGGCCATGCGCGTGCTTGCCGAAAGCGGGGTCTTCGCCCCGGCAAAAACCGGCGTGCTGCACTCCGCAACCGGCGCGCGCGCGGCCTATGTCGCCCATGTCCTAAGGTTCATCGATACAGCCGGGCTGAAACCGCTGACCATCCTCGTGAACGCCGGAAATGGTGCCGCCGGCCCCACGTTTGATGCGCTGACGGCGGCTCTTGGCCCGACATCCCTGCGGTTCGTGCGCCACAACCATGCCCCGGACAGCCGCTTTCCCAACGGCGTGCCGAACCCGCAGCTGGTAGAAAACCAAGCCACGACGGCGCAGGCCGTCGTGGCGTCCGGTGCGGATATGGGTGTCGCCTGGGATGGCGATTTCGACCGCTGTTTCCTGTTTGATCATACCGGGGCGTTCATTCCGGGGGAATACATCGTGGGCCTGCTTGCGCAGGCGTTTCTGGCCAAAGAGCTCGGCGCGGCGATTGCCTACGAGCCGCGCGTAATCTGGAACACCGAAGATGTCATCGCGGCGGCAGGGGGCCTGGGCATCCTGTCGCGCACCGGGCACAGCCACATGAAGCGCGCCTTGCGCGACCACGGTGCGGTTTATGGCGGCGAGATGTCGGCGCATCACTATTTCCGCGATTTCATGGCCTGCGATTCCGGCATGATCCCCTGGCTGCTGGTGGTGGAAATGATGGGTCGCACTGGCCAGCCGCTCGCCAATCTGGTGGCCCCGCGCATCGCTGCGTATCCGTCATCAGGCGAGATCAACTTTACCGTTTCCGACCCCAAAGCCGCTATCGCACGCGTGCACGCCGCGCTGTCGCCCACGGCATCAGGCACTGACGAAATAGACGGCCTGAGCCTGACATTTCCCGACTGGCGGTTGAATTTGCGGCGATCCAACACCGAACCCCTGTTGCGACTGAACGTCGAGGCACGCGGAAACCGCGCTGTACTTGCCAAGGCTGTTGCCACGGTCAGCGCGCTCATCACCGTACGCGGTACCTGATCAAACCGTGAAATCCTGATCACAACGCTGCGATTGCCCTTGCACTACGGACCTTTTCACGGCTTGCCTGCGCCAGTACGACAAAGCCACGTTGCCCCATCAGACCGGACCCGACATGACCCAATCCAAAGTGCGCGCAGCCGATGTCGTCGCAAGACGGCTTTACGCGGCAGGCTGCCGCTATGCCTTTGGTATGCCGGGGGGCGAGGTGCTGACCCTGATTGACGCGCTGGAAGGCGCGGGTATCCGCTTTGTGCTGGTGCGGCACGAAAACTCCGGCGGTTTCATGGCAGAGGCGGTCTATCACCGCACCGGTGCGCCGGGCATTCTGGTGGCCACACTGGGGCCGGGGGCGCTGAACGGCATCAATGTGGTGGCCAATGCCCAGCAGGACCGAGTGCCTCTGATCGTGCTGACCGGTGCCGTCGATGCGGACGAGGCGCAGACCTACACCCACCAAGTGCTGGATCAGCCGCAGGTTTTCCGGCCCATCACCAAGGCCAGCTTCACCCTGACCGCTGGCGTAGCTCTGGTGATCACTGACAAGGCGCTTGCCGTTGCCACCGAAGGCCGCCCCGGCCCGGTGCATATCGATGTGCCGATTTCTGTCGCCGACACGATGGTGCCTGCCGCCCATGCCCCGCTTGCCACGCGGCCGGGCCCTGCCTCGCCCGCGCCGGGGGTCATGCTGGACGGCGCGCGCGCCGCACTCGCGAACACCCGGCGCCCGGTGATGATCGTGGGCCTTGATGCGATGAACGATGCCGCTGGCCCCGCTTTGACGGCTTTTGCCGAAACGTTCGGCTGTGCTGTCATCACCACCTACAAAGCCAAGGGCCTGATTGACGAAAATCATCCGCTCAGCCTTGGTGGCGCGGGTCTGTCACCGCTGGCCGACAAGCACCTGCTGCCGCTGGTTGCAAAGGCCGATCTGATCCTGTGCCTTGGCTATGACCCGATCGAAATGCGCCCCGGTTGGCGCGCTGTCTGGAACCCGGCAGCAATACCGGTGATCGACATCGCCGCCGAGCCGAACCGCCATTACATGCATCACGCGACCTTTCCGTTCGTGGCCGATTGCGTGGCCGGTCTTGCCGCGCTGTCGGATGGTATTGCCCCACAGGCAACGTGGCCGGACGGCGACATTGCCGCCACCCGGGCGGCTCTTGGCTGTGCCTTTCCGACCGCCGAGCCGTGGGGCCCCGCCGCCATCATCGACGAGTGCCGCAGCACCTTGCCCGCCGACACGCTTGCCACCGCCGATTCAGGCGCGCACCGTATCTTGCTGTCGCAGATGTGGACCTGTGCCGAGCCGCGCGCTTTGATCCAATCCTCAGGACTGTGCACCATGGGCTGCGCGGTTCCAATGGCGATGGGCCTGTCGTTGGTCGAACCGCAGCGCGCCGTGGTGTCCTTCAGCGGCGATGCGGGGTTCCTGATGGTTGCGGGCGAACTTGCCACCGCACAGGAACTGGGCCTGCGCACAATCTTTGTGGTTTTCGTCGATGCCAGCCTCGCCCTGATCGAGTTGAAACAACGCCAGCGCCAGATGCCCAATACCGGCGTCGATTTCGGCAGGCACGATTTTGCCGCCATCGGGCGCGCCTTTGGCGGCGCAGGGGTCACGGTCACCTCGCGCGCCGAACTGAAGGCGGCACTCGGGGCGGCGCAGACCGCTGATACCTTCACCGTCATCGCCGCAATCATCGAACGGGGGGCTTATGATGGCCGCATCTGACACGCCCATGGCGCTTGACGGCGTGGTTGTTCTTGACCTGACCCGCATTCTTGCCGGTCCCTATGCCACGCAGCTTCTGGGCGATCTGGGGGCGACGATCCTGAAGATCGAAAACCCCGAAGGCGGTGACGATACGCGCACATGGGGCCCGCCCTATGCGCCCGGCGCAGAAGGTGATCTGAGCGCGTACTTCATGGCCGCGAACCGCAACAAGCAGTCGATCGCGGTGGATATGGCCACGCCGGACGGGCAGGCCACCTTGCGCAAACTCGCCGCCCGCGCCGATATCGTGGTCGAAAACTTCAAACCCGGTGGGCTGGCGAAATATGGTCTTGACCATGCCACGCTGTGTGCCGCTTACCCCGGTCTAGTCTACTGCTCGATCTCTGGCTACGGCCAGACCGGGCCGAACCGGGAAAAGCCGGGGTACGACCTGATGGCGCAGGGTTTTGGCGGCATTATGTCGCTGACGGGCGAGGCGAATGGCGTGCCTTCCAAGGTTGGCGTCGGTATCGCCGATGTGATGTGCGGCATGTATGCGACGGTCGGCATTCTGGCCGCTCTGCGTCATGTAGCGCGCACCGGTGAGGGGCAGCATATCGATATCTCGCTGGTCGACAGCCAGATTGCTTGGCTGATCAATGAAGGCACCAATTACCTTGCCTCCGGCGCAGACCCGATCCGGCGCGGCAATGGTCATCCCAACATCGTGCCCTATGACGTGGTCGAAGTGTCCGACGGCCACGTCATCCTCGCGGTCGGCAACGACACCCAGTTTGCCCGCTTTTGCGACGTGCTGGATTTGCCCACCCTTGCCGCAGACCCGGATTTCGCGACCAACCCTGCGCGACTGAACAATCGTGCCTCGCTTTACGCCCGGATGATGCCGGCACTTGCCCGCCAGACCGTGGCAAGTCTGGTGACAGCACTTGAGGCGGTCAAGGTGCCGGTCGGGCCGATCCAGACTGTCGGGCAGGCGCTGATGTCGTCACAGGCAAAGGCGCGCGGGGCGGTTATTGAGATGGCGGCAGCCGGTGTAACAGGGGGCAGCGTGCAACTGCTTGGCAATCCACTGAAACTGTCGCGCACGCCGGTGCAATACCGTCTGGCACCGCCGCGTTTGGGGGCAGATACGGCAAGGCTGTTGAAGAACCTGTAGACAAACTGGTAAATTGTCATAAATCCGGCAGCAAAACGCTCGAGGCTGTAACAAAGCCGGGCAACCGCACATTCTTTGATCACCCCGCTTCACAAAGCCGTGCCTCACTCGATTGTCTGTTGAAGCAAAGGCCACAAACAGGTCCTAAGGACCAGACCGGTCGACCAAGAGGTAGGAGTTTTCGTATGAAAGACGTATGTTACGGCGACACATCGTTGTTCGATGCCGCCGTCTTGGCCGACTGGAATGCCACGATCCGCGCCTTTCTTGCGCATGGTGCCGCCACTCCGACACATCTGGGCGCGGTTTTGGTGGCGGATCCGGAGTTTGCAATGGCGCAGGCCATCCGCGGGCTGTTCTGCATGTTGCTGGGCCGCCGTGAAATGGTGGTGACAGCGGCAGAGGCATTGGCGATTGCCAAAAATGGCCGCGCGACCTACCCGCGTGAACAAGCTTTCATCACGGCCCTACAAGTCTGGCTGAACGGCCATCCAACCCAGGCGATCGCGGCGCTGGAAAACATACTGACTGCCAACCCGGCTGATACACTTGCCATGAAGCTGTCGCAGGCGATCCGTTTCGTGATGGGCGATGCCAATGGCATGCGCGCATCGGTTGAACGGGTGCTTGGTGCGCATGGTTCCGATCACGCCTTGCGCGGCTTTGCGCATGGTTGCCACGCCTTCACGCTGGAGGAAACCGGCGATTACGCGGGTGCCGAAGTGGCCGGCCTCAAGGGTCTGGAGGCCGCACCCGATGATGCCTGGGGCCTACATGCCGTCACCCATGTCTACGACATGACCGCGCAGTCGCAACGCGGCATCGATCTGATCAATGCGCGCGACGGATCGTGGCTGCATTGCAACAACTTTCGCTATCACGTCTGGTGGCACAAGGCCCTGCTGCATCTTGACCGGGGCGAGATTGATGCGGTGATGGACATCTACGACACCAAGATGCGCCTCGACAAAACCGACGATTACCGCGACATCGCCAACGCCTCGTCGCTGCTCATGCGGCTGTCTCTGGAAGGCATCTGCGTGGGGTCGCGCTGGGACGAGCTGGCCGATCTTTCGGAACGCCGGATCGATGACGGCTGCCTGGCGTTCGCCGATCTGCATTACATGCTGGCCCTGATGGGCGGTGAGCGCGATCAGGCGATCCAGAAACTGCTGGCACGGTTGGGCCAGACCGCCAGATCGCTGCCCGAGGCAGAATTTGACAAGATCCTCGCTCATCCCGGTCTGGCCTGCGCAAAGGGTCTGGCCGAATTTGCCGAGGGCAATTTCGAGGCGTCGTTCGTGGCTCTTTCAGCCGCTCGCCCGGTTTTGCAGACCATCGGCGGCAGTCACGCACAGCGCGACGTGTTTGAACGGCTGACCATCGACGCGGGCATCCGCGCAGGCCAGGCCGACAAGGCGGAGGCGTTGTTATTGCAGCGGGTTTCGCTGCGGGCGGGTTCAGAAGATCACTTTACGGCGCTGCGGCGTGACGCTATTGCTGCGCTGCGGCAAACGCCCTTTGTGCACGCCGCTCAGTAAGGGCACGGCTATGGCGAGCGTGGTGATGAATGACTTGGGCAGATCGGGCGTAGCCCAGGAGGCGGTGGGCGCGAGCGTACGCCAGCGTGATCTGCGGCTCGATTTCTTTCGCGGCATCGCCATGTTCATCATCCTGATCGCGCATGTGCGCAACGATTGGCTGGCGCTGTGGATCCCCGCCCGGTTCGGCTTTTCCGATGCCACCGAAATGTTCGTGTTCTGCTCGGGCATGGCATCTGCCATCGCTTTTGGCCGGGTGTTTCGTGAGCAGGGTTTGCTGATCGGTACGTCCCGCGTCGTCTTTCGCATGTGGCAGGTTTATTGGGCCCACATCGGTCTGTTCTTCGTTATTGCCGCCACGACAGTGTGGCTGACGGCGCTGAATGTGACCGATGTCGACTACACCGCGGCGCTCAATCTCTATCGCTTTTTCGGGGCGCCGTTACTGCATCTGCCAGCGTTGCTGACGCTGACCTATGTGCCGAACTACTTTGACATTTTGCCGATGTACATCGCCATTCTGGCGATGATGCCGGTCGTGGTTGCGCTGTCGCGCATCCATCCGGCGCTGGTCGCTTTGTTCGTCCTCGGCCTTTGGTTTGCAGCAAACATAGCCGATCTTGGTTTGCCCGCTGAACCGAAATCGGCGCGGCCGTGGTTTTTCAACCCCTTCGCTTGGCAACTGGTGTTCTTCACCGGTTTTGCCTTCATGATGGGCTGGCTGAAAGCGCCACCTATTGATCGTCGTCTGGTCTGGCTGGCGCTGGCCATCGTCGTTCTGTCGGTTCCCTTCGCCTATTACAGGATTCTGAATGAATTCCCGGAAATCAGGGTCTGGCGCAAAGCCAATGACGTTTTGCTGAACAAGACCGACTTCGGCATTCTGCGCTATGTTCATTTTCTGGCACTCGCCTATCTGGCCTATGCTTTTGCCGGCCCCAACGGCGCGCGCATCAGTGCAGGCCCCGGCAACCCGGTCCTCGCGCGGCTCTGGTCGCGGCTTTTGCCCGTCATCGTCACCGTGGGCCAGCAATCCCTGGCGGTTTTCGTGTTCTCGATGTTTTACGCGGTGGTGCTGTCGGCGCTGTTCGATGTGGTTGGCCGCAACGCCGTGTCGATGGTCTGGGTCAATCTGCTCGGTGCCATTGGCATCACGTTGGTTGCCTATATTGCCCAATGGTTCAAGGCCAAGCCTTGGACAAAGAAGGAAGTCAAAGCATGATCCGCCGCGAAGTTCTGGTCAGTCTGATGGCGCTTGTTGCGGCCTCGCCCCTGCCCCTGCGTGCGCAGGATCTTCCGGTAACCCCGCTGGCGCCGACCGGCCCGGCGACGCCGTTCTCGTTTGATGTGGTGCGTGCGCGTGCTGCCGAACTTGCGGCCAAGCCCTATGCTGCCCGCCCGATGATCCCCGCCGCATGGCGCGATCTGAGCTTTGATGAATTCAGCCACATCTGGTTTGCCGAACGCAACGCGCTTTGGAACAGAACCGATGCGGCGCTACGGATCGATGCTTTTACCGCCGGCCTTTACATCCCGCGCGCGGTCGAGATCAACGTGGTAGAGGGTGGTCTGGCACAGGTGCTGCCCTATGACATCAAGGTGTTCGACTCGACTGACAATTTTCCCGACCTGCCCGTTGATGACACGATGGGTTATTCTGGCTTCCGGCTTCGCGCAGAACTGGAACGTCCCGGAATTTTCACCGAATTCATGGTGATGCAGGGGGCAAGCTATTTCCGCGCCATCGGCACCGGGCAAATCTATGGCCTGTCCGCGCGCGGTCTTGCCATCGATACCGCCGAACCCACCGGCGAAGAATTTCCCGATTTCATCGCCTATTGGATAGAACGTCCCGGCCCCGGCCAGCGCAGCTTTGTGGTCCACGCCCTGATGGATAGCCCCGGAGTTTCTGGTGCCTACAAATTTACCGTCCGCCCCGGCTTGACGCTTGAGATGGATGTCGACGTCGAACTGTACGCCCGCCGCGATCTTGCCCATGTCGGCGTGGCCCCGCTGACCTCGATGTTTTTGTTTGATGAGACGAACCGCAACCGGTTCAATGATTTCCGCCCCGCCGTGCACGACAATGACGGCCTGCTGATCTGGAACGGCGCGGGCGAGGTGTTGTGGCGTGCCCTTGCCAACCCGTTGGCCACCCAAGTCAGCAGCTTTGGCGACAAGGATCCGAAGGGCTTTGGCCTGATGCAACGCGCGCGGGAATTTGACGATTTCGCCGATATGGTGGCGCTTTATCATCGCCGGCCCGGGCTTTGGGTCGAACCCGGCGAAGGCTGGGGCGAAGGCGCCATCACGCTGGTTGAACTGCCGACCGACAAAGAGATCAATGATAATATCGTGGCCTATTGGCGGCCAAAAGAGCCCTTCAAGGCGGGCACCTCGCGCCGCATGACATACCGGCTTAATTGGGGCGGCGAGCCTGAATTGCCCGGCGCTTTGGCCCGTATCCTCAACACCCGGATGGGGGCTGCGTATGAACATGGCCTGATTGCCACGGTGGATTTTGCCCGCACGGATGCGATGCCCGCCGATCTGGCAACCCTGACCGCGACGGTGGCGAACAGCCATGGCAAAATGCTGTCGAACCCGCTTGTGCAGATCAACCCGGAAACCGGCGGCCCGCGGCTGGCCTTTTCGTTCGATCCCGGGACAGAACCCTATATCGAATTTCGTGCGCAATTGGCCCTGCCGGGCGGCGCCTACAGTGAGGTCTGGTTGTACCGATGGACGGCCTGATCCATCCTGATGCGACACTGCGCGAGGCGATGCCCGCGCGCGCGCCGCTGGCGATGCCGGTGCAGGATTTCGCAACGGCACCGACCCCGCGCCGCGCCGTTGTGCCGACCGACCGTAGGGTCTGGTTGTGGCGGGCCGCCGCCTTCATGCCTGCTTTTGCAATAACCGCAGCCTTCATCTGGGCGCAGGCCAAGGCGCTGTCGCGTGGTGGCCTGTCATGGGTCGAAGACGTGCACCTTTACCTGTCGGGCATTGCCTTCCTTTGGATCGCGATTTCAGTTGGCACTGCCATCGTGGGCCTGTTTGCGGCCCGGCGCGAGCGGCCGTCGGTCAGCATAGCGCGCGCAGCGCCTGATTTAAGCGTGGCCCTGCTGATCCCGATCCATAACGAAAACCCCAGCGATGTCTTCGGCAATGCCGCCGCCCTGCTTGCCGACCTGCGCGGACAACCCGAGGCGCGTCGCTTCAGCCTGTTCATCCTGTCCGACACCCGCGATGATGCCGTTGCAGACTGGGAATGGCGCGCGTTCGAACTGCTTCGCATGGAACAGGGCGATACCTTTGATATCTATTACCGCCGCCGCGCCCAGAACACGGATCGCAAGACCGGCAATATCGCGGACTGGGTCACCAGTTGGGGCGCGCGCCATGACGCCATGCTGGTGCTTGATGCCGACAGCCTGATGAGCGCGGATGCCGTTCTGTCCCTGCGTCGCGAATTAGCTTGCGATCCAGACACCGGCCTTGTGCAATCCTGGCCCAAGATCATCCATTCCACCTCGTTGTTTGCGCGCGTACAGGAATTTGCCACCGCTGCACATGGCTGGTTGCTGGCCGCAGGTCTTGCCACATGGACGAAGGGCGAAGCGAACTATTGGGGCCATAATGCCATCATCCGCACCCGGGCATTCGCGCAATCAGCAGGGCTGCCGCACCTTGGCGGCACCACGCTGATCATGTCGCATGATTTTGTCGAGGCGGCGATGCTGCGCCGGGCTGGCTGGCGCGTGCGGTTCTTGCCCGAGATTGGTGGCAGCTACGAACAAACGCCAAACTCGCTGATCGAATATGTTCAACGCGACCGGCGCTGGTGCCGGGGCAATCTGCAACACCTGCATATCCTTGGTGCGCGCGGGCTGCACCCGCTGTCGCGGTTTCACATGCTGCAAGGCGCCGTCAGCTATCTGCTGGCCCCGGTTTGGCTGGTCTTGCTGGCGATCTGGGCCTCGCCTGAGATGGCTTCAGCGCCACTTGGCATCGATGGCGCACCACCGGTGGCGGGCGTCATCGAAGGCTTTGGCAATAGTGGCGGCGTGCTGCTGGCCTGCGTTCTGATCATGCTGCTGGGCCCCAAGTTGCTGTCGGCCGCCACGATCATTGCCTCGCGGACAAAACGCCTCGCCATAGGGGGTACTGCCACGTTTCTTGGCGCGCTGATGGTCGAGATCGCGGTGACGTTCCTTTACGCCCCGATCCTGATGGTGCAGCAAGTGATATCTGTCGCCTTCAGCGCCTTGTCGAAGCACGACATCTGGGCCCCGCAAAGCCGCAGTGGCGCACGTCACGGGCTGCGCGCACTTGTTCTTTTCCACTGTATCGAAACACTATTGGGGGCGGTCATCGTGATCGGCATTGCATCCGGTGCTATCACGATCTGGCTGCTGCCGGTCGGCCTGAGCCTGCTGCTGGCTGTCCCGTTGTCGGCACTTAGCGAACGCCCGGTCACCAACGCCCGACCTCGCGCATTGCGCCTTGCCACCCCCGAAAGCCTGACACCCCCCGCAATTGTTCAGCTTTCGATCGCGTCGCGCGGGCGGTATGCCAACATGCTGGCCCATTCCGGCTCGCTCAGCCTTGCGGCCGAATAAGCCTCACGTCGCCTCGAACCAGTTCAGCGCCATATCGGCCCAACCCTTGGGTACCGCATGCGTGCCAGGCCACAACACGAATTCCAACGCCGAACCCGGCGTGCAGCGATCCCAGCGGCGATGCCAGAAGTCGCCATCGATCAGAAACACATCGGCGGCCATTTCGGTGCAGCCGTTGGTCGCGCGCCAGATCTCCATCGCGGCAAACGCATCGCCCTGTGCGCGGCGCGGCTGTTGGGCAATGGTTTTGCCCAGAAAACGGCCTTCAAGCGGGATGGTCTTGTCCACCCAGCCATGGGTGTGCAGCAGTCTTACCGCGCCAGCACAGCCTGCCGGATAGGATCGCCAGAAATTTCCACTGACCGGGGCATAGGCACTTGCAAGGCCAGGGTCTTCGCAAGCGGCATAGGCTGTCATTGATCCGCCGATGGAAAAGCCCGACAGCAACACCTTTTCTCGGTCGACCCCATAGTTTGACGCCGCATCCGCCAGCACAGCGCGCAGGAACACCGTCTCGTCGCGAGTTTCGGGAAACTCGGGGTGAAACGACCAGCGATTGCCGTCGCTGCCATCCCTGTCGCGCCCGGAAGGTGCGATGAACGCATAGCCGCGTGCGAGGACCGCGTTGACCATGCCGGTGTTCTTCAGCATGTCGGCCCCGTCGGCCCCGTAGCCATGCAAAAACATCACGGCCGGAACCACTCCCTGCACGCCCGGCGGTCGCACGATGTGATACTCGCCCATTGCGATCTTGCAGGGCCCTTGTTGATCAAGGCAGCCCGCAACGGCCGGAACCGCAGCCATCAAAAATCCAGCGGCAGCCACGGCCAATCGAAGAAAACGCATTCACAGACTCCAGTCAAAACGGTGATACAGGCAGGCCACGCGCGATCCAGCCGGGCCCGGCGGCAGAACCGAGCATACCTTCGGAGACATCCAGTACGGATGTGAATCCGGCCGCCGTCAACTTTGCCGCCAGTCTGCGTGATCGCACTCCACGGGCACAGATCAAGGCCACGGGGGCTGCGCGATTGCCCGCCGTCAGACGGTCCAGCGATTTCACGAAGTCTGTATCGCGCATATCCAGCGTTGCAGCCCCCGCGGCAACGCCGGTCAACGCCCATTCATCGGGTCTTCGAATGTCGATCAGGATCAACGACTTGTCGCGCAGTCTTGTAAGGGTTGCGGCGGGTGTGATCGGATCAGATTTAGCGGTAACGCCAAAAGCGTAAAGGCCGGCGGCAAAAGTGCCACCGGCCAGAAGTCCCAGCAATGTCCGCCGGGAAAAGCCTTTGTTCGCGCCTGCCACCATATCCTCAGTTTGCAATGGGCGCGGCAGATGTAAACTTCGGAATGCGGTCGTTCGATGCCGCCTGCGTTTCCAGCCCGCCGTTCCAGTTATTGCCGGCAGTCGAAATGTTGCCCGGAATGTTTTCTTCCCAGAATCCGACAACGGTTTTGGTGATGTTCAGGTACAACTTGCCATCCACAATCCGCCACAGGTTCGGGTTGCCCGGCACCTTGCCGCCCTGTGCCACACCGTAAGCGCAATGCCCGTCAAATTGCGGCGCATAGGCAGCCGGGTCCGCCTTGAAGCGGTCCAGATTGGCCTGCGACGAAAATGCGAAAGTAGCACCGTTGTACTCCGCCGTCAGATCGGCGCGGCCCGGAATTGCTTTGGGCTGTGACTGGCCCACTTTTGATTGCGACAAATCGAAATATGCCACCACGTCATATCCAGATGCGGCAAAACCGGTCTTGTCGAGGTATTGATCGCCGGCAAAAGCGGCGGTCGACAGCAGCCCGGCGAAGGCTGCGGCAATCAGAGTTTTGCTGAACATGAAAGTCTCCCTCTTTGTGAATGATCTCTCGACGCTACACAGTGCCGATATGGAAATCTCGCCCCGCTCTACCGTCTCGCGAAGAGGTGACAGCATGCGAGAAACCCGTGATGGCCGCAGCCAAACCCGACGTGTGAGGGATGACTGCAAAACTATCTCTTTGCTGCGGGCAAGACTTGCGCCAATCTGTTGCCAGCCCCGCCACCTTGACATGAGGCTTTGATGATCCGGACCAGTTCAGACTACCGCGACTCGCTGCAAGATGGCCGCCGGGTTTATGTGAACGGCGAAAAAGTTGCCGATGTCACCACCCACCCGCAGTTCAAGCCACTGGTCGATATCCGCGCGCGGATTTACGACATGGCGCATGACCCGGCCACCGCCCCGATCATGACGGTGCGGAACGGCGCCGATATCAACGCCATCGGTAACGCGTTGCCCTACACCGCCGATGACTGGTGGGCCAAACGCCGCGCCACAGATGCGGTGATGGAAGACATTGGCGGCGTCGTCACCCGGGTCGGCGATGAAACCGTGGGCGAGATGTGGTCGCTGTTCGATGGGGCCGATGTGCTGGCCGAGATTGATCCGCAATTTGCTCGCAACATCGAAAACCACATCACAAACGTTCTGAAAACCGATCCCTTCCACGTCTCGGCCAATACCGATCCGAAGGGCGATCGGTCAAAGGCACCACAGGATCAGGACCCGGACATGCTGTTGCATGTCGTGCGCGAAACCGATGCCGGGATCGTGGTGCGCGGGGCAAAGTATGAAACCGCCGCGGCCTATGCCAATCAGGCCTTCACCAAACCCACCATCGCCAACTGGGGCAATGACGCGTTGTCGGACTATGCCGTTGGTTTCATCTGCGATCTGGGCAGCCCCGGGTTAACCTTCATCTGCCGCACCGGATTTACCGGCCGCGCCCCCATTGATGACTACCCCCTGTCGAACAGGTTCGACGAGGTGGATACTCTTGTTATCTTCGATAACGTCCTGATCCCGTGGGAAAACGTGCTGTTTTATCGACATACGCGCGCGGCTACCTTCATCCGGTCCTGCCTGCACCGCTATTCTGCCTTTGCCTTCGTGCAGCGCAACCTGAAGGTCGCAGACATGCTGATCGGGGCGTCGCTGTTCAACGCCCGCCAGACCGGCCTTGATAAGCAACAGGCCGTGCAGGAAAAACTGGCCGAACTGGCGCTCTACCGCGAGACGATAAACGCCCATCTGACCGCCTCCATTGCACTTGCAGAACGGTCGCCCGCGGGCCTGATGATGCCGAACCAGTCGCTTTTGATGGCAGGCCGCGTGGTCGCCTGTTCGCAGCTTTACGAGGCGATCAATACCGCGCGTGATCTGTGTGGCGGCCAGATCTGCGTGACGCCGGATGCCGCCAGTTTCGCCCACCCCGATACCAAGCCCTGGCTCGACAAATACTACACCCTGAATGACGACTGGCAGGCCGATGATCGCCGCAAACTGCTGGCTTTCGCGCGCGATCTGATCTCATCGGATTATGCAGGCCACCGGCTGGCGTTCCAGATGTTTGCCCAAAGCCCCCGGTTCAACCAGCTGCAGGCGGTCTATCGCAATTTCGATTGGGATGGGCCGCTGGATTTCGTCAAGAAATCCGCAGGTTTGTCGGACCGCGTCCGCCCCGGCAGCACACGAAGGTCCGGCGATGGTGCCGTCCGATCCTATTTCACCACATCTGCAAAGGCCGCCGAATGACCCGCCATGACCCTGTTTCCGCAATTGCCGAATTGCGCGCCAATGTCGCCGTGCCGTTCACTCAGGCGCGGGCGATGCCGAAATCGGTCTATACCTCGCCCGCCTTTGCCGCGGCAGAGCTGACGCATATCTTCGCGGAGGACTGGCTTTGCGCGGGCCGAGCCGATGCGCTGCCAAACCCCGGCGACTACCTGACCATGCATATCTCGGGCGAGCCGATCATCATTCTGCGCGACCGTGACGGCCTTTTGCGCGGCCTTTCCAACGTGTGCCGGCACCGGATGAGCACGCTTCTGGAAGGGCGTGGCAATGTGCGGTCGATCATTTGCCCCTATCACGCCTGGACCTACAATCTGGACGGCACCCTGCGCGGCGCCCCCGCCATGACGCTGAACGAGGCGTTCTGCAAGGATCAGATCGCCTTGCCAAAGGTGCGGGCAGAAAGCTGGCTTGGCTGGATCATGGTCACCTTGAACTCTGATGCGCCCGATCCGCAGACCCAGCTGAAAGATGTCGAGAACCTTGTTGGCTATCTTGACATGTCCAGCTACCGGGAAACCTTCCGCGAAGAGTTTCGCTGGGCCACCAACTGGAAGGTGCTGGCCGAAAACTTCATGGAAAGCTACCACCTGCCGGTCTGTCATTCGGGCACCATTGGCGGGTCGGTAGATCTCGCGAAAATGACCTGCCCCGAAGGCTACCCCTCGTTCAACTACCACTACATCATGAAAAACGACACCATCCCGTTGTCGCTCGCCCATCCCACCAACACCACCCTGACGGGCGATCAGCGCCGCATCACATGGCTGCTGTCGATCTACCCCGCTTTGCTGATCACGCTGACGCCAGGCTATTTCTGGTATCTGTGCCTGACGCCGGACGGGCCCGGCCATGTCAACGTGCTGTACGGTGGCGGCATGAGTGCTGATTGGTGTGCCGACCCCGCGGCCCCCGCGCACCTCACCACCATCAAGGCCCTGCTCGACGATGTGAACATCGAGGATAAAGGCTGTGTCGAGCGCGTCTATCAGGGCCTTAGCGCGCAGATGTCCGCCCCCGGCACGCTTAGCCATCTGGAACGGCCGAACTTCGAATTTGCCCGCTACATCGCCGGCAAGATGCCCTGACCGGCATTCATTTTGGTACAAATATCCCCCGGGGGTCCCGGGGCAGGCAGCCCCCGGCGTCCCCCCCGCAAGCACAGGATTTTCCCTTTGGCCCACACCCGCCACCGCCCCTTCAACACCCGCGACACCTATCCCGAGCAACGGCTGGACAATGATCTGGCGCAGGCGGTCGTTGCACGCGGCACCATGATCTTTCTGCGCGGCCAGTGCCCGCAAGACATTGAAACCTCGCAAAACATCAACAGCCATGATCCGGTGGAACAGACCCACAAGGTCATGCAGAACATCAGCCAGTTGATCGAGGAATGCGGCGGCAGGATGGAACACTTATGCAAACTGGTGGTCTATCTGACCGACGTGCGCCACCGCGAGGTGGTCTACCGCACCATGGGTGAGTACATAAAGGGCGTGCATCCGGTGTCCACTGGCGTTGTCGTCACCGCGCTCGCCCGGCCCGACTGGCTGGTCGAGATCGACGCAACCGCGGTTATCCCCGATTGACGGCTCCAGAAACCCTCGCAGTTCAGTCTAGCGGCGAAAAGGAAACCGCCCCTGAAGTCTGTCTGCCGATCAGTTTTCGCCAGACGGCCCAGGGCCTTGCGAAATCAGGCTTGTCTGACCAAACCGGTATCTATGTTTGCCGGCCAAGCTTTGGCTTTTCTTTCGCAGAAATACTCCGCGGGGTCCGGGGGTGCGCAGCCCCCGGCCTCACCACAGGGGCGGAACCATGACCCTGTCCCTGCTTGCCCGCTGCCCCGGCACGCAGCAATTCGGCATGGTCATCGCCTCGTCTTCCCCGGCGGTTGCCGCGCGCTGCGCGCATGTCCGGGCGCGTGTCGGGGTTGCCGCATCGCAGAACATCACCGATCCCGCCCTTGGTGCGGCATTGCTGGATCATCTGGCTGCCGGTCTGCCAGCCGTGCAGGCAATGCAGCGGGTCGTCGCCGCCGCCCGCGATATCCGGTTTCGCCAGTTGATGCTGGTTGATGTGCGCGGTGAGACCGCGTTTCACTGTGGGGTGGGCATGCTTGGCATCTGGTCTGTTGCGCAAGCGGCGGGCACGATTGCCGGCGGCAATCTTTTGGCCAACGCCGCCGTACCGCAGGCGATGTGTGACGCCTTCATTGCCTCAACCGCCCCCTTTGCTGACCGCCTGATGGCCGCCCTGTTTGCCGGTCGCGATGCCGGTGGCGAGGCCGGCGCGCTGCATTCTGCCGGGTTGCTGGTTGTCGATCACCTGTCCTGGCCCATTGTCGATCTGCGCTGTGACTGGACCGAAGACTGCCCGGTTGAAACGCTTGCCGCCGCATGGGCGGTCTACCGCCCGCAAATGCACGCCTATGTCCAGCGCGCCACCGACCCGGGCGGCGCGCCCAGCTATGGCGTACCGGGCGATCCGTGACGGACGTGCCGCTTGCATTCGCCGAGCGCAGGCCTAAATTGGCGCAAAGAGACACATCCAAAGGCGCGCCTGTGACCGTACCACCTTCCGGCCACGCATTGATTGTGGCGCATGGCCAGCCGTCCGATCCCGCGCCGGCAGAGGTGGAACTGGCCGCAATTGCAGCAGCCGTTGCCGCGCATTTGCCGGGCTGGCACGTCGCCTCTGCCACGCTGGCCGACCCTTCGGCGCTGGCCCGCGCCATCACAAATCCGACCGGCTTTGTCTACCCGATGTTCATGTCGGCGGGCTGGTTCACTGCCACCCATCTGCCCGACCGGCTGGCAGCGGCAGGCGGCGCGGATTGGCAGCTGCTGACCCCCTTTGGTCTTGACCGCGAGGTGCAGTCGCTGGCCGTGACACTTGCCCTCAACGCCACGCGCGGCCAGTCCCGGCCGGAAGTGCTGCTGGCCGCACACGGATCGTTTCGCAGCATTGCTCCGTCCTCTGTCGCGTATGAGGTGACCCGCCAGATGCTGCAGGCGGGTTTTGTCCGCGCCGAGGCAGGTTTTATCGACCAATCCCCCCGTATCGCCGAAGTTGCACAGAATTTTGGGCCGGACGCCGTCTGCCTGCCGTTCTTCGCCGCCCGGGGCGGGCATGTGACCGACGATCTGCCGCAAGCCTTGGCTGCGGCGGGCTTCAGGGGTCGTATCTTGCCCCCGGTCGGGCTTGATCCGCGGGTGCCCGGAGTGATCGCGCGGACCCTGCAATCGGCCGCGCGTTACGCGCCCGCTTCGGCAGGTGACGGATAGGTCTGCAATCGCGATGCTTCGTTTTGTAACGCTGCCTTGGTGTTTTGCCAAACCTGCACCAGAGTTCCGCTCAGGCGCGCGATCTCGGCGCTGTCACCGGTGGTGCGCGCATCCAGAAGTGCGGCTAGCCGGGTTTGGAGGGAAAGCGCGCCGAAGGTACCGGCTGTGCCGGCAAGCGCGTGTAGGCGTTGCGAGCCAGTGTCCCCTGCCAGCCACACCTTGTCCGCCTCTGCTGCATCTCCTTCGGCGATTGCCCGTATAAGCAGTGCCGCTGTAGCGGTGCTGCCCAGCCGCTGTTCCAGATCAGAAATCTGCGTCCGGTCCAGAATTTGAACGCTTTGCTGCGGCATCGTCCACGCGGGCGACCCTGACAGCGTTGCCGCCAGAGATACCCGCGTGATGGGCTTGGTCAGGCAATCATCCATGCCTGCGGCCCGAAACCGCGCCAGATCGGCATCCAGTGCATGTGCCGTTACGGCCACGATCCTCGCATGTTGCGACGGCCCGCTTTGCCCCCTGATCTGTCGGGCCACTTCGACGCCGTCCAGACCCGGCATCGAGATATCGGTCATGATCAGATCGAACACATTCGACATGGCTGTGGCCACGCCCTCGGCGCCTTTTGCTGCCTCCTGGACCAGATGTCCGCTTTCCTCCAGCAACCGCCGCAAGACGAAACGATTGACCGGATTGTCCTCGATCAACAGAACGCGCAAGCTGGTCTTGGCTGGCTCCACCTTGGGGTCCGGGGCAACGGCAGCGGCTGGGGGCAAGGGTATGCGCACCCAAAACAGACTGCCAGACCCCAAAACGCTTTCAACGCCGATCTCTGCACCGATTGCCCGCGCCACCCGCCGTGCGATGCCGAGGCCCAGGCCGGTGCCCCCCGCCTGCCGGTCATAGCGCGCATCAAGCGTGATGAAATCATCGAAAACCCGCTCCTGATCGTCCTCGGCAATGCCAACGCCGGTATCAATCACCCTGATTTCAACAGGCAGGTCACGACCCAACCGCTCCACCTCGATGGAAATGCGCCCCTGCGCTGTGAACTTGACCGCATTGCCCACCAGGTTAAGCAGGATCTGCCGGACCCGGGTCGGGTCACCCCTGACCCAGCCTATCGGTCCATCAACTGGTTCAACCGACAGCGCCAATCCCTTCTTTGTAGCAAGGCCAGATTGGTTTGCGACGCAATCCTCGATCAATCGATCAAGATCAAAGGCAGTCTGCAGCGTGGGGGCGCGGTCCGCCTCTGCTTTCCAGATATCCAGTACGGAATTGACGTGCTGCAACAATATCTGGCCCGAAGACGCCATCACATTGACCAGATCTTTTTGCCCGGCATGCAGGTTGGTGGCCCCCAGTAATTCCAACGATCCAAGCAATCCATTCAACGGCGTGCGCATCTCGTGGCTCATCACGGCGATGAAATCTGCCTTGGTCTTTTCCCCCGCCTGTGCCAGTTGAAGCGCATCCGTCAGCGTCGTTTGTGCCAACCGTCTGTCTGAAATATCACGCACCAGGGCCACGATCACGCCGCCCGATGCAACCTGCATGGTGCCAAGCGACATTTCCACCGGAATGCGGACATTGTCGGAACGCATTCCTAACAACTCAATGCGCAGTGGTCCTTGTTCGGCCTCGTTCGCCCGGGCACCGGCCACTTCGAGAGTTGCGAAAATCTCATTGCTTTGTGCCGTGGCCAGGTCGGGCGGAAGCAACAGGTCCAGCGCATGAACACCCAGAACCTGCTTGCGGGCATAGCCGAACATCGACTCGGCAGCCGGGTTGAAATCGACAATCCAGCCGCCCCGGTTTGTAACGATGATCGCGTCCGCCGAGGTCGAAAAGATGGTCTGCAGTCGCGCCGACGTCAGCGAGTTCTGTCGCATCTGCTCGCGGCCGCCGCGGATCAGTTGCAGCAAGATCAACGCCAGACCGCTCAGCGCGATGATCAGGAATGCGGTCAACGAAACCAGATACACCAGCGTCGATTTCACGGCCTGCCGCCGCGCGTCCGATGCCACGGCAGAATCGGATCGTGCATTCAACGTCAGCCGGCGTGCGCCTAGCCGCACCTCGGGCAAGCTTTCGGCCAAGCTCGCCAGCGCCGCGCGCAATTCGCTGTCGGGCCCGTCGATCAATGGTACAGTGCGGTCCAGAAACGCCTGCAGGTGTTTTGCATCAGGGGCAAAGTCCGGCAGAAAGAATTTGGGCGCATAGGCCTCACTTTCGGCCAGCATCTGTATGCGCGAATAGATCACGTCAAACCATCGCCGAAGGTCGGAGAGATCTGCGTTTATGCCTTGTTGTATTGCGGTCTCGACAGAAAGTTCAAGGCGCAGCACTTCAACTTCGGTTTGCATCACCGCCCATTGCGTATTGTCAAAACTGAGGCGGTCCAACTCCACGAGTTCGCGCCACACATCCGCAGCCAGAAACGCTATGCCAATAAAACATGGTATCAGCAGGCCTGCGACACCGAACGGGCGCAGCCGGATCAGAATTTTCGCGGTCCACGCCAGCTCTTTTTGTTCAGCCATTTGCGGCTCTTTTCACCCTTTGGCACGGATTCAGGCTAGTCGACCTCGCCAATCGGGGCCAGTGAATATATCCCCTATCAACTCTCGCGGACATATCGCGACAGGTTTCTTATCCCGAACAAGGTGCTATAGTCATGGTCATAGAGTATTGGGTGCCCTCACGCCCAGTTATTTGCGAGAATGACCTTGGACGGACTGCACATACTTCTGGCCGATGATCATGATCTGGTGCGGGAAACCATAGCAGCATTTTTGCTGGCGGAGGGCTTCACTACGGTGAAGACCGCCGCTTCGGTAACTGATGCGCTGGATTTGCTGCGTAGCCGCAAGTTCGACCTCGTGCTGCTTGACTACAACATGCCGGGGATGAACGGATTTGAAGGCTTGAGACAGGCCCGTGCCTTGGCAGAGACCACCCCTGTGGCCATCGTGTCGGGCACATCTTCGCGCGATCTGGCCGAAGCGGCCATTTCCGCAGGGGCGATCGGCTTTGTTCCCAAAACACTTGGATCGAAAGCGATGGTTGCGGCTATCCGGGTGATGGCCGCGGGCGATGTGTTTAACCCGGTCAGCATCCTGCAATTCGATGCGGGCACCACCATCGGCACGACCAGTCTGACCAAGCGCGAGGCGGATGTTCTGCGTGGCATCTGCAAGGGTCTGGCGAACAAGGAAATTGCGCGCGAACTTGACCTGCAAGAGGTCACCGTCAAGCTGCACGTCAAAACCCTGTGTCGCAAACTGGGCGCAAAGAACCGCACCCATGCCGCGATGATCGCCCGCGATGCTGGTTATGTCTGATTGCGCCGGCAGTCTGTTTCAGACTTCAGACAGTGTGCAGATAAAGATCGAAATCCACCTCTGAGACGGTCCGTGCGACGCGCGCATATTCAGCCGCCTTGATTGCGGTGAAGGTTCGATGCATGTCGTGCCCCAATGCGGTTTTCAGGAACTCGGATGCCTTCGCCGCCTCGATCGCCGATCTCCAATCCACCGGAATTGCCGGCGCATCTTGGCCGTCAGCGTAGCCGTTTCCGGTGGTTTCGGGACCCGGATCGATCTTGCCCGCCAGCCCGTGCCGGATGCCCGCCAGCACGGTTGCAGCAACCAGATAAGGGTTCGCGTCCACCCCTGCCGGGCGATGCTCGATCCGCCGTGCCTTGATGTCGCCTGCCGGAATGCGCAGGGCCACGGACCGGTTATTCACCCCCCAGGTGGGTGAAATCGGCGCGTAGGACTGATTTGCAAAGCGACGCCACGAATTGCCATGCGGGGCGAACACCAGCATGCTTTCCCCCATCGTCGCCTGCAGGCCGCCCATCGCATGCAAAATGGCCGGTGACCATTGCCCCTCGACCGCTTCGACAAAGATGTTCGTGCCCGTCGCATCCATCATCGACACATGAAAATGCATGCCCGACCCGGCATAAGCCTCCACCGGTTTGGCCATGAAACATGCCGTCACGCCATGCGCGCGCGCCTGCGCCCGCACGATCCGCTTCAAGCGGATCAGGTCGTCCGCCGCCTGCATCACATCGGCGCGGTAGTGCAGCGTCAATTCGTACTGTCCCGGTGCATATTCAGAAATCATGGTTTCCGCCGTGATCCCCGCCAGTGCTGCCCCGGCGTAAATGTCTGAAAACAGCGGCAACATCCCATGCAGATGATCGACCGAATAAACCTCGGTCTTGTGGCTGGCCCGCCCGTCCAGCACATCGCGCGCCGGTTGCACGCGGCCATCCGGCCCCCGGTCGTTGGCCAGCAAGAAGAACTCCAGTTCGAACGCGCCGGTGGGGACAAGCCCCTCAGCCGCCAGGGCATCCACCTGGGCCTGCAAAGCATGCCGCGGGTCAGAGGTCATCTTGACCCCCGTCAAATCGTACATCGACATCAATACCTCGCCGCGTGCGGGCTTGCTGCCATGCAGTGCCACCAGCGTGCCCGGAATGGGCCATGCCCGAAGATCGCCATCGCCCTGATCCCAGATCAGGCCGGTTTCATGCACATCCTCGCCGCAGATGTCCAAGCCAAGGATCGAGATCGGCAAATGCCGCCCACCCTTGTAAAATGGCAAAAGTTCATGGCGCCGGATGATCTTGCCGCGGCCAATTCCGTTCGCATCGTGCAAGACGATATCGAATGCCTCGATCTCCGGGTGGCTGGCAAGGAAGGCTTCGGCCTCGGCCACGGTAGAGCCGGAGGGGCTGGGTGTCTGGGTCATGTCATCTTCTCAGGCAAAAAGGTCGGAAAGGACTTCGTCAAAGGCGGCGATCAACCGATCCACCTGCCGGGTCTTGGTGGCAGGGCTGACCAGCATCATGTTGTGGAACGGCGCAATCAGGCAGCCGCGATTGAGGATGGCCAGATGCAGCGCCGCCTCCACCTTCGGGGAATGGGCTAGGGCTGCCTCGGTGCCGTTGCGCAAGGGGCCCGGCGCGCAAATCACCTCGACCCGCGCGCCCACCCGCACCACATGCCAAGGCGCCCCGCGCGCCTTGATGGTGGCTGCCAGGGCACCCGACAGGCGCTTGGCCAGTTTTTCCATATGGGCGTAGGCTTTTTCGGTCATCACCTCGGCCAGCGTGGCCTTCAGGCAGGCAAACTGCATCGGATTGGCGGACAGAGTGGTGCCCATGCCCGAATGGCCTGACGCCCGCCGCGCATTCACCGATATGTAGCGCGCAGCCACCGCGTCGGTCATGCCCCAGACCGCCGTCGGCATCCCCCCTGCCACGCATTTGCCAACGACAAACATGTCAGGCTCCAAGCCGTTGATGCGGGTATAGCCGCCAAGCCCGGATGAAATCGTATGGGTTTCGTCGATGATCAGCAGCGTGCCGGCTTGGGTTGCAAGATCGCGCAGGGCGTCATGAAACCCCGGCTCGGGCAACACCATGCACGAGTTGGTCATGACAGGCTCGGTCAGGATCGCGGCCACATCGCCACCGGCAAGGGCGGCCGCAACTGCGCCCAGATCATTGAATTCGCAGCACACCGCCGACAATGACAGATCGGCGAACTGCCCCAGCAAGCCGGGCCGGGTGACGGTGCGGCCTGCCTTCAGTGTGACCATGGTTTCATCGACCGTGCCGTGATAGCAGCCGTTGAACACAAGGATCTTCGGCCGCCGCGTGACCGCCCGCGCCACCCGGATTGCAAATCTGTTCGCATCGGTTGCGGTGGTGGCGATCTGCCACTGATAGGGGCCAAAGTGGCTGCACAGCAATCGGCCCACCTCCATCGCATCCCGCGTCGGCAGCATGTAGGTCAGCCCGCGTTGTGCTTGATGTTCGATCGCCTTGACCACCGGTTTGGGCGAATGGCCGAACATGCTGCCGGTATCGCCCAGACAGAAATCATCGATCTTGAAGCCATCGATATCGATCAGCCGGGCGCCCTGCGCCTTGTCGACCAGCATCGGGAAGGGCATCGGCCAGTCCTTCATCCAGTGCATAGGCACGCCGTCCAGATAGGCGGCCGCCCCGGTGGCCAGCGCCGCTGCGGATTTTGGCCGCCCCTTGGCATAACGTGCCGCTTCGCGCGCCTGCAGCGCGTTCAGCCGGTCAGTCCTTACGCCTGCGAGTGTTTCATTGCCCATGACAAGCCTTTCAGATCACGCGGCCCTTATGCCGCGCCATTTGATCAAAAGAAAGACAATGCTTGCGCAATTCGCTTCTGTTGAAATATCCCCGCCGGAGACACCGATTTGCTGCCAAAGACGCTGTACGCAGGCGTATCCCGATGAATAATAAGTAGCCTCAGGCGACACGAACCTCGATCATCCGGGGCCCGGTGGCAGGGGACGCCAATGCTGCCCTCAGTGCTGCGGGATCGTTTGCAACGCTCGCAAACGGCAGATCGCAGGCGGCGGCGAACGGCTGCATTTTCAGGGGCGACGGATCGCAGCCGATCACCACAGTACCGGCGCCTGCCATTGCTTGCGCAATTTCGCGGTAGCCCGCGTTGTTCCAGATGACGAAGGTGATCGGTAAACCTTCGTCGACCGCCGTGCGCAATTCGCCCGGCGAAAACTGCAAGCCGCCATCGCCGATCAGACAGACCACCTGCACGCTCAGCGCCGCAATGGCCGCCCCGACGGCAGCGCCCGGGCCATAGCCAAGCGCGCCGTAACCGGTCGCCGCATTGAACCAGCCGCCGGGGCGGTCGTGATCATAGTACGAGTTCCCGGCATAGACTGGTTGCGTGCTGTCGCCGACGATGATCGCACATGGCAAGGCATCTCGGATCGCTTCCACCATCGCCAGTTGTGCCGGCATATGCGGATCAAGGGCGGCGCGGGCGGCGGCGCGGGCATGTGCGGCGCGCGCTGCGCCGTCGCCGGACAGCGGTTGCAGTCCGTCCAGCAGGGCGGTCATCGCTAAATCGGCATCGGCAAGGATCGGCACCGCCGCCACATGGCGCGCTAATTGCGCCGAACTTGCATCAATGCGGATCATGCCCGAAAGGTCGGGAAAATCGCCGCGGGCATACATGTCATAATCGGTCTGCCCAAGCTCTGTGCCCACCGCGATGATCTGGTCCGATGCCCGGATCAGATCGCGTACGGGGTCCAGACTGGGCGAGGCAGGCACCGACAGCGCGTGCCCAAACGGCATGAGACCGCGTGCATTGATGGTTTGCACCACCGGTGCGTCCAGCCGTTCAGCCAACAGCCGCAGCGAGACGGATGCTTGCCGCGCGCCGCCACCCGCCAAAATGACCGGGTGCCGTGCTCGTGCCAAACGTGCGATCGCATCGGCGATTCTGGTCGGGTCGGGCAAGGGCCGGTTGAACGGCGACGGTGCGTTGTGCGTAGCCACTGCCGGCATCCCCATCACATCGGTGGGTACCTGCAGATGCACGGGGCCTACGCGTCCATCGTACATCGCGGCGAAAGCGAGGGTCAGGCAGCGATCCAGCGCGTCGGGCCCGGTCACATGAAAGCTGGGGCAGAGTGCTTGCACCATGGCCGTCTGATCGGGCAATTCGTGCAGAAGGCCAAGGCCCTGGCCAAGACTGTCGCGCCGGTTCACCCCCGATATCACCAGCATCGGTACGGAATCCGCTCGTGCCTGTGCCATCGCCGTCAACGCATTTGTCAGCCCCGGCCCAGTGATCACCAGCGCTACGCCGGGCTTGCCCGAAACCCGCGCGTAGCCGTCGGCCATGAAGGCGGCCCCTTGTTCATGGCGGGCCGTGACGTGTCGGATGCCAGACCCGGCAAGACCGCGGTACAATTCGACCGTGTGCACACCCGGTATGCCGAACACCACGTCCACGCCGCGCGCGCGCAGGCCCGCGATCAGTGCCTCGCCAACCGATGTCACGCCGCTTTTTCCTGCAACGCAGTCGCGTGGCACAGAATGCGCCCGCAAGCCTCGGCAATTCTGGCATCATCCTGTGTCAGGCTTAGCCGGATCCACCCTGCAAGTGCCTGCCCGAAACTTTCGCCCGGCATCACCGCCACGTGCTTGTCGTGCAGCAGGCTTTGGGCAAAAGCCTCGCCCGACAGGCCGGTAGCGGAAATGTCGACCAAGGCGAACATGCCTGCCTCTGGGCGGTTCACCCGCAACCCGGCCTTGCCGTCCAGATGATCGCGCAACATCTGCGCGCGACGTTCAAACCGCTGCGCCATGCCGGCTGCCACCGGTGATGGTGCTGCCACTGCCGCCGCCGTCATATCTGCAATGAAGGGCTGGCTGCCGAACAACATGGTTTCTGACAGCGGCAACAGGCGCGCACAAAACTCTGCCGGCCCGATGCACCAGCCCGACCGAAAGCCCGGTGCCGCATGCGATTTGGAGATCGAGGATGCGACAATCACCCGTTCGGCAATCGCCGGGTCATCAAGCGGGGATGCAAACGCCGTTCTCTGAAAAACCATCTCTTCGTAAACTTCGTCGCACAGGATCCACATGTCATGCTGCACGGCAATCGCGGCGAGGGCGGCAATATCCGAACGGGCCAATACCGCGCCGGTCGGATTGTGCGGCGTGTTCAGGAACAACACCCGGCTTTGCGGGGTCACCCGCGCCGCCACATCGCGCCCCTGCATCCGAAAGCCATGCTCGGCACGCAGCGGCACCGGCACGATCGTGGCGCCGGTCGCCGCAATCAGCCCGGCATAGGTGGCGTACATCGGATCGCCGAGCAGCACCTCGTCGCCCACCCCCAGCAGGGCGGTCAGCACCGCGAAAAGCGTGGTTTGTGTGCCGGGAAAACACATCACCTGATCCGCGCCGATCAGTCGCCCGCGCCGTGCCGTATACCGCGTGGCCAAGGCCTGTGTCAGCCCGGGTTCGCCCCGCCCGTTGGAATAGCCGGTTCGCCCCGCAATCATTGCCGCCGACGCAATATCGATCAGCGCCGCAGGCGTCGGCACGTCTGGCTCGCCAATTGTCAGCTCGATAATGTCATGGCCTTTACCTGCCATTTCGCGGGCTTGAGCATGAACCGCCCATTTGGCGCCGCCCAGTCCGTTCAGCCGATCGGTGATTTTTGCGTATCTCATGAGATGATCTCAATTTCAGTTAACAAGTTTACACCTAAGTTAGCGCCCACGGAACGCAATCCAATCTCTGCCAATTCGTCTTTCACAAATGCCTCTGGCAGTGCGCAAGCTTCCAGCCACAGCCCGTCTATCACCCCGTTGCAGGCAATCGCTTCGGCGCGCAAGCGTGCTGCATCCGCCTCTCGGGGCAGGGCTGCGATCAGGCCCTGCAAAACATCGCGGTAGCCCAGATAGGTCACGCGGTGAACCTCGCGCAGTTCCGGGTCACGCTGGACACTGAGGATGAAGCCAGCCCATAGCCCCATTGACGCCGGGTCCACCACGGGCGGGCGCAACGCTGCTGCAACAAAGGCCGCAAGCCGGGCCTTTGGTTCGTCGGACGCGGTGTCCAGCACGATGGCATTGGCAAGTGTCATCCGTTCCATCAAGGATTGATAGGCGGCGCGGGTCAGGTCCTCCTTGGAACGGAAGTAATGCCGGATCAGCCCCGGTGTGATACCCGCTTTTTGTGCTATCGCCCGCACTGTCGCCGCAGCGATGCCGCCTTCGGCAATCAGTTCCAGCGCCGCTGCAATCATCGTTTCGCGTCGAACTTCCTCACCAACCCTTTTGTAGGGTTTTCGTTCACCAGTGGTCATTCGATCATCCAATTATACGCTTGCACAATTGCAACTCCCCGGATTTAGTTGCAATCAGAATCTTTCCGGAGGGTCGATGGCCAACCCAAATCCGCCGACTACCGCTGTCCAGAGCACGGATACGCAACCAGAAGCAATCCGGATCGAAGGTTTGCGAAAATCCTTCGGATCGCTTGAAGTCCTGAAAGGCGTGTCCATGACTGCCCATGAAGGCGATGTCGTGGCGATCATTGGTGGTTCCGGCTCTGGCAAGTCCACCATGCTGCGCTGCATCAACTTTCTGGAAACCCCTACATCCGGCAAAATCGTCATCGGTGGCGAAGAGGTTGCCTTGCGGGCAGACGGCACGCCAGCCAACCGCCGCCAGATCGAGCGGCTGCGCCAGCATCTTGGCATGGTGTTCCAGCAATTCAACCTGTGGACCCACAAGACCATTCTGGAGAACCTGATCGAAGTTCCGGTGCATGTGCTTGGCGTGCCAAAGGCCGAGGCGATTGCCCGTGCCGAAAAACTGCTGGCAAGGGTTGGGCTGGAGGCAAAGGCAGGCAGCTACCCCGCTTACCTGTCGGGTGGCCAGCAACAGCGCGCCGCCATTGCACGCGCTTTGGCCATAGAGCCGAGCGCCATGTTGTTTGATGAACCCACCTCGGCACTTGACCCCGAACTGGTCGGCGAGGTGTTGAATGTTATCCGTGGTCTGGCCGCCGAAGGCCGCACCATGATCCTCGTCACGCACGAGATGAAATTCGCCCGCGAAGTTGCCAGCCATGTGATCTATCTGCACAACGGCGTGGTCGAAGAAGAAGGCCCGCCGGACGTGTTGTTCGGCGCGCCCAAATCGGAACGCCTTCGGCAGTTCCTGAAATCCGTGGCTTAACCACGGTCATCCCAAATACGGGGGACAATCCCGTAATCGTCCTACCAGAGGTAAATAATGAAAAGAACACTCCTAGCCATCGCCGCGACTTTCGCCCTAGGCACTGCCGCCTTCGCCGAACCCTTGAAAATCGGCATTGCCGCCGAACCCTATCCCCCCTTCGCCTCGCCTGATGCCGCCGGCAACTGGGTCGGATGGGAAGTCGATTTCATCAACGCCGT
>JANOGW010000017.1:0-80903 GCA_031406155.1 Pseudorhodobacter sp. | reverse complement strand
GGGCTGGAGCGGTTTGTCGATCTGTCGAAGGACTTTCAGGGCAAGGCGGCGATGCTGGCGACCGGCATCCGCAGCAAATGTGTGACGGTGCTGGTCGACGGGCCGCCAGACACCGACCCCTGGGGCAAGGAGGCCCTGCTGTATAACGGCACCAAGATCGGCCGCCTGACCTCGGGTGGCTGGTCGGTGGCATTCGGCAAGCAGATCGGCATGGGCTATGTGCGCCCCGATCTGGCGGCAGTGGGCACCCGGCTTCAGGTGCGGATGCTGCGCGATCTGTGGGATGCCGTGGTGGTCGAAGACAGCCCCTTTGACCCGGCCAACGCCCGGATCAGGCTGGATGGCTGACCGGTGAGGCAAAGCGGGGGCCAGCCCCCGCACCCCCGAGATATTTGTACCAAAATGAAAGAGCTACTTCCGGACCCTGGCAGACAACCAGCGCGCCCAATCGGCCTTTGATCCGGCAAACACGTTCAGATCGATTTTGCCGCTGATCCCCGGAACCACGCCGGTGCTGCTGTATTGCCAGAAGGTCCAGTCCTGCCCCGCATAAACATTCGACGGATGATCAGCGACCGCGCGCAGCCAGAACTCGGCGCGCGGCATGCGCCACAACTGATTTTCGGCATAAAAATCGGGCGAGGTATAGATCAGCGGGCGCTGGCCATAGTGACGTTCCAGAAGGGTCATGAGGCTGGCGGCCTCGGCCCGCACGACGGCGGCATCGGGGCGCAGGGTGCAGGTGGGTGAAAATGGGTTCCATTCCAGATCAACCACCGGGGGCAGGGCGTGCGCGCTGCGCGGCACGTTGCGGATGAACCAGCGCGCCTGTTCGACGGCGGGGCGGCAGAAGTAGAAAAAGTGGAAAGCGCCACGCGGAATACCTGCTGCGGCAGCGCCCCGCCAGTTCGTGGCAAAGGCCGGATCAAGCCCGTCGCCGCCCTCGGTTGCCTTCAGGAAGGCGAAAGACACGCCTGCGTCGGCGGCAGTCTGCCAATCGATGGTACCTTGGTAGCGCGCGGCATCGATGCCATACACTGGGTAGCGCTGCGGTTGTTTGACGGGAAAATCCTGCGGGTGGGTGTCGCCGAATTGTGGCTTCAGCACGGTGACTTGCGGGGCATTCGCGTCCGGGGTGGGATCGGGGCGGCCACAGGCTGCCAACAGGGCCAGCAGGACGGGCATCAGCAGGATCAATCGGCAATGTCGCATGTGGTTTTCCAGATGACAGGGTAGCGCAGGGTGGCGTGTGGGATTGGCGCTGTCACCGGTCTGTCTATGGGTTCGGCAACAAGCCGCGCGTCAGCGTCGTGTGCCGATCAGCATCAGGTTGTTTGCGGGCATGTCGATGATGCGTAGGGCCAGTGCCGCCTTGGCAAACATCACCTCTACCCAAGCCAGATCCTTGTAGCCGATGCTGGCATCCTGCGCGCGCAGGCTGGCGTCAAAGGCTGCGTCGCCATCAGAGGTTGCCTTTCCACCCCGCAGGAATGGCCCGTAGACCATCAGGCGCCCGGTCGGCGCCAGTGCGCGGGCGCTTTCGGCCAGTACCGCGGTTGCCATATCTTCCGGGATCAGATGCAACAGGTTGATGATCAGCACGATATCCTGCCCGGGCCAATCAGAGGCCCAACCGGGGCGGGCGGCATCAAGCACGATGCCTGCGCGCAGATTGGGCTGCGGATCATGCGCCGCCCAGGCGTTGATGGAGGTCAGGTTGTCGGGATTGGCGTCACTGGACTGCCAGATGATGCCGGGCAGCGCCTTTGCACCGGCGGCGGCATGCTGACCTGATCCGGATGCAATCTCCAGCAGTTTGCCCGATGATGGGGACTCGGTGCGCAGAACATCAATGATCGGGCCTTCGTTGCGCAGTGCAGACGGCGCGTGACGGCGCCCGTCGATCGAAATATCGGCTCCGCTGTCTGGTAATTTCAGGGTCATCGGAACCTCGCGGGTGACAGGGCCGCAACCAGCGCTGCCGGTGCGTCGGGTTTGGTGCCGATGATCAGATCAGCCGCCAGTTGGCTGGCCGCCGGGCAGGATTGAAAGCCGTATCCGCCCTGACCCGCCAGCCAGAAGAACGACGGCTCTGCCACGTCAGCCCCGATCACCAGTACCCGGTCGGGTGAAAAGGTGCGCAGGCCCGCCCAGTTCGACAAGAGCCGCGTGACAGGTTCGGTTACCATCGCCTCATACCGCGCCAGGCCTTCGGCCAGCACCATGTCGTCGGCCCAGGCGTCGTGTGGGGTGGCGGCATCTTCCTCGGCTGGTGACACGATCAGCGCACCCGCGTCGGGCTTGGCATACCACGTCTCGCCCGCGCCAAACATCATCGGCCATCTGGAAACATCATGGCCGCCGGGTGCGGGTAGGCGGGCCATGGAACGGCGCATGGCGGCGAACCCCAAGGGGGCAATGCCGGCCAGTGCGGCAATGTCGTCAACCCATGCCCCCGCCGCGTTGATCAGGGTTCGGGCGGTATAGCTGCCTTGTGCCGTAGTGACGTGCCAACCGCCTGACATGCGTTTGATGGCAGTCGCGCGCGCGCCGGTGATGATCTGGGCGCCGTGGCTGCGGGCCTGACGGGCAAAATCCTGCAGCAGCAAGTCGGTATCGATATCCCATGCGTGTTCGGCATGGGCGGCAAAGGCCACGGTATCCCTGTTGATGATCGGCACCATCGATCTGGCCTGATCTGGCGAGATCCGGTTCAGGTTCATCGTGTCTGCGTCCCGGTCGAAGACCGCGCGATCACCGGCATGGGCCAGCACCATCATGCCGCGCGGCGACAAGACACCCGTCAGCGCCCGGAAATGCTGGCCCGAGGCAAGCGACAAGTCCACCACCGGGGGCAAGCCGTAGTGGGGTTCGTAAAGAGCGGCCGACCGGCCAGAGGCGTGGTAGGCAAGGGCTGCCTCGGCCTCCAGTACGATCACGCTGCCATGTGGTGCAAGCCGGGCTGCGACGGAAATTCCGGCGATACCGCCGCCGATGATCAGGAAATCTGTTTTCATCAGTGCAGAGTGTCATGCCCGACAAAAAAGGAAAAGGCCCGGTGCTGGACCGGGCCTTCTGGGACATTAATGCGAAAGGCCGATTACTTCGGAATGTCGCCGGTGATGCCTTCGACATAGAAGTTCAGGCCAGACAATTCGCCGTCATTCGCAACCACACCGTCCGCCAGCCACGCAGAGCCGTCTTGCTTGTTCAGCGGGCCGGTGAAGGGGTGATAGCTGCCGTCGGCAATGCTGGCTGCCAGCGCCTCGGCTTCGGCCTTGATCTCGGCAGGAACCGCATTGGTGATCTCGCCGATTTCAACTTCGCCGCCTGCAATGCCTTCCCAGGCGTCTTGCTGTGCCCATGTGCCATCAATCACTGCGCCGACGCGTTTCACATAGTAGGGTGCCCAGTTGTCGATGATCGATGACACGCGGGGGCTTGGCTTATAGGCGGCCATGTCGGATGCCTGACCAAAGCCGATGATGCCCGGGGTTTTCGCGGCTTCGGCAAGTGGTGCGGTCGAGTCGGTATGCGCCAGGATCACATCGACGCCTTGTTCGATCAGGGCTTTGGCAGCATCCGCCTCTTTTGCGGGGTCAAACCATGTATAGGCCCAGACCACCGAGATGGTGACCTCGGGGTTCACCTTTTTCGCATGGATGAAACTGGCGTTGATGCCCTGGATGACCTCGGGGATCGGGAAGGACCCGATATAACCGATCTTGTTCGTCTTGGTCATCCGGCCCGCGATGGTGCCCATGACGGCACGGCCTTCGTAAAAGCGCGCGTTGTAGGTAGACACGTTGGCGTGATCACGCTTGAAGCCGGTCGCATGTTCAAACTTCACGTCCGGGAATTTGGCGGCGACTGCGTTGGTCTGGTCCATGTAGCCGAACGAGGTGGTGAAGATGATGTCGCAGCCCGACAGCGCCATTTGCGTCAGCACGCGTTCGGCATCGGCACCTTCCGGCACGCTTTCCTGAAACGCGGTTTCCACCTTGTCGCCATACGCGGCCTCAACGGCAAGGCGGCCCTGATCGTGCTGATAAGTCCAGCCACCATCGCCGATGGGGCCAACATAGACAAAGCAGGCCTTGGTCTTGTCTTGCGCAATGGCAGCGGTGCCAAAGGCCATGCCCAGCCCGAGTGCGGCGGTGGCAAGCAGGGTTCTTCGAAACATTGTAATCTCCCCATTGGTGGGGCGGCAGCCGCCCCGGTTGATTGTTGGCCTCAGCGTGAGGCGTGGAAGTTCTGGCCAAGGGCCGCCGGCGCGTTCAGCGACGCGCGGCCTTTGCCAGAGGACATGATGACCAGCACAAGGATGGTTATCAAATAGGGTGACATCGACAAGTACTCGACCGGAATTCCCGACTCCGCTACCTGCAAATTCAGCTGCAACACCGTGATACCGCCGAAAAGATAGGCACCGACCAGAACGCGCCAAGGTTTCCAGCTGGCAAAGACCACGATGGCAAGTGCAATCCAGCCGGCCCCGGCGGTGATGCCATCGGTCCACTGCGGCACGCGCACGAGACTGATGTAGGCCCCGCCAAGCCCAGCCATCGCCCCGCCGAACACGATGGCCGCCAGCCGGATGCGCTGCACCTTGTAACCAAGCGCGTGGGCGGCATCGTGGTTTTCGCCGACGGCGCGCAAGACAAGACCTATGCGGGAGTATTTCAGCACCCACCAGACAGCGGCGATGATTGCGATGGATGCGTAAACCATCCAGTCATGGCTGAACAGGATGCGGCCCAGCACCGGAATATCGCGCAGAGGCCCAAGTGGCACGGCTGCCGTCAGTGGCGGCTTGATGCCGTTGTAGCCTTGCCCCATGAGCGAGGACAGCCCCAGCCCGAACAACGTCAGCGCCAGCCCGGTCGCCACCTGATTGGCCAGCAGGGTCTGCGTCAGAAAGGCGAAGATCAGGCTCAGGACCGCGCCACCTGCTGCGCCACCCAGAAACCCCAGATACGGATTGCCGGTGGCGACGGCGGCAATGAAGCCGCAGATCGCCCCCATGATCATCATCCCCTCGACCCCGAGGTTCAGAACGCCCGCCTTTTCCACCACCAACTCGCCGATCGCGGCCAGCAGGATCGGCACGGCAGCCACCATCAGGGACGCGATCAGAAGGGCCGGGTTGATACCGCCGAAATCCATTATTTGGCCCCCGATGCGAAAAAGGTTCTGATGCGGTAGTTGGACAGCACGTCCACCGCCAGCAAGAAGAACAGCAGCATCCCCTGAAACGCCTGAATGGCCGCCGATGGCAGGCCCAGATTGGTTGAGGCCATTTCGCCGCCAATATACGTCAGCGCCATCAACAGCGCCGCCAGCAAGATGCCGACCGGGTTCAGCCGACCAAGGAACGCCACGATGATGGCGGTAAAGCCGTAGCCGACGTTGAAATCGATGCTGATCTGGCCGGCCGGGCCGGCCACCTCGAATACGCCTGCAAGGCCCGCCAGCGCGCCTGACAGCCCCATGCACAAAACGATCAGCCGGTTCGGGTCAACGCCGTGAAAGCGGGCCGCGCGGGGGGCTTGGCCTGCCAGTTTGATCTGAAAGCCAAGCATATGTTTTTGCAACAGTATATAGGCAAATATCACAGCGATGAAGGCGGCAACGACGCCCCAATGCATGCCCGTACCCGCAATAAGTTCGGGGTTGGACGCGGCGGGGTATTGCGCGAAATTCCGGCTGCCCGGAAAGCCCGCGCCGTCGGGATTGCGCAAAAAGCCAAGTGCGGCTTTCGACAGGATCTTCTCTGCCACATAGACCAGCATCAGCGATACGAGAATTTCATTGGTGTTGAAGCGGGTCTTCAGGATGGCGGGGATCATGCCCCAGATCCAGCCCCCGAACGCGCCCGCGATGATCATGGCGGGAAAGATCAGCCGGCTTTCGGTCGGGAAGGCGGCAAGGCCAACCGACGCGCCGAAGATGGCCCCCATGATATACTGCCCTTCGGCACCGATATTCCAGATCCCGGCACGAAAGCCCAATGACAGGCCAATGGCAATCAGGATCAGCGGCCCGGCCTTGACCAGCAACTGACCGCGCAGATACCAGGCAAACTCGCCAAAGAGCGGGTCCCAGAAGATGGTGCGGATCGCGAGGGCGGGGTCTTTGCCCAGGATCGCGAACATGACGCCGCCCGCGATCATGGTCAGGATCACGGCCAAGACGGGTGTTGCCACTTGCCAGAATTTCGACGGCGACGGGCGTCTTTCAAGCCTGAACATGCGCCACCTCCATGCCATGCGCGCCACCCATCATCAGGCCGATCTCGTCTATTGTCAGGCCTTCCACCGGGCGGGGGGTGGTCAGGCGCCCCTCGTTTAGCACTGCAAAGCGGTCCGAGATTTCCAGCAACTCATCAAGGTCCTGGCTGATCACCACCACGGCGGCACCGTTGGCAGCGCGGTTCAGAATGGCCTGCCGGATGGCGGCGGCTGAGGCGGCATCGACGCCCCAGGTGGGCTGGTTGATCACGATCACATCCGGGGCCTGCGACAGTTCGCGCCCGATGACGAATTTCTGCAGATTGCCACCGGACAGCGAGCGCGCGGCAACGCCGGGGCCCGGTGTGCGCACGTCATACTCCTTGATCACGGCTTCGGCGAATTGGCGTGATGCAGCCCAGTCGATGAAGCCGGCTTTCGCAAGACCCTTGCGGATTGCCCCGGTCAGCAAAGCGTTTTCGACCAGGCTCATGTCCGGCGCCGCGGCATGGCCAAGGCGGTCTTCCGGGGCCGTGACAAATCCCTTTTCGCGGCGTTCGTTGGGGCCTTGTTTGCCAAGCGGGATGCCAAAGCTTTTGACCATCTCAGGGTTAGATTTCAATTCACCTGACAAGGCCAGCAGCAATTCATCCTGACCGTTGCCGGCGACGCCAGCGATGCCCAGGATTTCCCCCCGGCGCACCGAAAAGCTGACATTCTTCAGTGCGGTGCCAAACGGAATGGGCGAAGCGACGGCAAGGGCGGCAACCTCCAGTGCTGCCTTCGCGTCGGGCCACTGTTTTGGCGCGCTGCGTTTTGGCGGCGTCAGCACTGCGCCCACCATCAGTTCCGCCATCTCCCGCGCCGTGCGGTCGCGCGGGGTGCATGTGGCCACCACCTTTCCGCGCCGCAGAATGGTTGCATTGTCACACAGCGTGCGAATTTCCTCCAACTTGTGGCTGATATACAGGATCGCGGTTCCTTCGGATGACAGTTGGCGCAGGGTCTTGAACAGGATCGAAACCTCTTGCGGGGTCAACACGCTGGTTGGTTCATCCATGATCAGCAGCTTGGGGTCCTGCAGCAGGCAGCGGATGATCTCGACCCGCTGGCGTTCCCCCGCCGACAGATCGCCAACCCTGCGGGCGGGGTCCAACGGCAGGCCGTAATTCTGGCTGACCTCGGTAATCCGCCCCACCAACGCCCGCATTGGTGGCGGGTTTTCCATGCCGAGTGCCACATTCTCGGCAACGCTCAGCGCCTCGAACAGGCTGAAGTGCTGAAACACCATGCCAACGCCCGCCGCCCGCGCTTGCCCGGGCTTTGTGGGCGCATAGGGCTTGCCGCCCAGCAATATGTGCCCGGCATCGGGGCGCACCAACCCGTAGATCATCTTGACCAGAGTGGATTTGCCCGCGCCATTTTCCCCCAGAAGCGCATGAACCTCACCTGTCGCGATTGCAAAAGAGACATCGCTGTTGGCCACTACGCCGGGATAGGCCTTGGTCAAACCTTCGACGCGCAGCATGCCTTGCTCCAGAGTCATCGGATGGCCTCGCTTCTTTGAAGTGTCACCGGGTTCGCCAGAAACGTCGCCGCCACACCGATTGCAATCGCTTGCGGATGCTTGCCAAGGGCAGGCTCGCCGATCGGGCAACGGATGCGCGCGATTTGTGCAGGCGGATGACCAAGGGCGGCCAGCCGAGACCGGAAGCGCGCCCATTTGGTGGCCGATCCGATCAGCCCAGCGGCTGCAAAGCCGTGGCCCAGCAAGCGGTGACACAGATCAAGATCCAGCGCATGCGAATAGGTCAGGATCAGGTGTTCGGCATCGCGCGGTGCCAGCGCCACAGCATCCGCCGGGTTCGGCACCGGCAGTGCCTGCACCCATGTCGGCACGTCGTCGGGGAAGCGATCAGCCGCCACATCGACCCAGGTTATCGCCACGTCGTGCAGCGGTGCCAGCACCCCGACCACGGCACGGCCCACATGCCCCGCACCCCAAATCCATAACTGGCGCCAAGCCAGCGCCACCGGTTCCACCATCCATCCCTGCGCCAACTGCGCGGGCGGCAGAGTGCCTGTGGCCCGCGCATTTGCCAGCAGACGTTTTACCGCAAGCGGCATATCGCGGCCATCAACGGGCCGGGCGATGACATGGTCGGGCAAGGCCGCCACCGTTGCCGGATCATAGATTTCCGTCAGCAGTTTCACCGCCCCGCCGCAGCATTGGCCAAGGCTCGGGCCAAGTGGCACCCGCGCCAGATGCAGACCCGCGCCATGGGCGAGCATACCCTGCGCCTGCGCAATCGCCTGCCATTCCAGCGCGCCGCCCCCGATCGTACCCGATTGCCCCCCGGCCCAGACCAGCATCGCCGCCCCGACCTCGCGCGGGGCCGATCCCTCGACCGTAGAAATCACCACGCGGGCAACGCGGCCATGTTGTGCTACGGCACTGCGAAGGGCAGCCAGATCAAACATGGCGCTGCCTTCCTACCGCCGCCAGAATACGCTCCGGTGTGGCGGGCGCATCAAGGCTCGGGTAAACCGATCCGTCGCCTGCTGCCGCAACCGCATCAGACAGGGCGAAGAATGCGGAAATGCCCAACATGAACGGCGGCTCGCCCACCGCCTTCGATTTGCCCACCGTATCTTCGCGGTTCGGGCGATCCCACAAAGCCACGTTGAAGACACGCGGGCGGTCGGAACAGGCGGGGATCTTGTAGGTGCTGGGCGCGTGGGTACGCAGCGCGCCCTTGGTATCCCAGACCAGCTCCTCGGTGGTCAGCCAGCCTGCACCTTGAACATAAGCCCCCTCGATCTGCCCGATATCGATTGCGGGGTTCAGCGAGGTGCCGGTATCGTGCAGAATATCCGCGCGCAGGATACGGTTTTCGCCAGTAAGTGTGTCGATCACCACTTCGGTGACGGCAGCCCCGTAGGCAAAGTACAGGAATGGCCGGCCGCTGCCCTTGATGCGGTTCCAGGTGATTTTGGGGGTGGCATAGAACCCGGTCGCGGACAGCGATATGCGCGCCTGATAGGCGATCAGGGCGGCCTCGGCAAAGCTGTAATCCGCCCCCGCAACCGACACGCGTCCTTTGGCAAAGGTCACATCCGCAGGGTCTGCCTGATGCCGGGATGCCAGACATTCCGCCATCCGCGCGCGGATCGTCTCGCAGGCGGCCTGCGTCGCCATGCCGTTCAGATCCGTCCCGCTGGAGGCGGCCGTGGCCGAGGTATTGGGCACCTTTCCGGTATCGGTCGCAGTGATCTTCACAACCCCGGTATCCACCCCGAACACCCCTGCCGCCACCTGTGCCACCTTCTGGAACAGGCCCTGACCCATTTCGGTGCCCCCATGGTTCAGATGGATCGAGCCATCCTGATAGACATGCACCAAAGCGCCGGCCTGATTGTACTGGGTCAGCGTGAACGAGATGCCGAATTTCACGGGCGTCAGTGCAATCCCGCGCTTGAGAACCGGCTGCGTCGCATTCCACGTCGCTATCGCGGCCCGGCGCGCGGCATAGTCAGCGTTTGCCTCCAGTGCCGCCACCATCTCATCGCCGATGAAATCCTCCACCGGCATGTGATAGGGCGTGGTCTGCGGTTTCTTCTGTTCTGAAATATCCCCGCCGGAGGCATCCGCACTGGCCGTCATGCCGGCATAGAAATTGATGCGCCGCACCATCAGCGGATCAACGCCCAGCGTGAAGGCCACATGATCCATCACCCGCTCAATCCCGATCACGCCCTGTGGCCCGCCGAACCCACGGTAGGCCGTCGCACTTTGGGTGTTGGTTTTCAACCGGTGGCTTTCAATGCGAACGGCTGGTAGGAAATAAGCATTGTCGGTATGCAACATGGCTCGGTCTGCCACCGGCAAGGACAAATCCATGCTCCATCCACAGCGAAACAAGTGCTGAAATTCGATCCCTGCCACTTTACCCGCATCGTCAAACCCGGCCCGGTAGCAGATGCGCAGATCGTGGCGTTTACCGGTAATGATCATGTCGTCATCGCGGTCGTAGCGCATCTTGCAGGGTCGCCCGGTCCGGCTTGCCGCAACCGCACAGGCAATTGCAAGCGCATTGCCCTGACTTTCCTTGCCGCCAAATCCACCGCCCATGCGGCGCACCTCGACCCGCACGGCGTGCATAGGCAGGTGCAGGGCATGGGCGACCTTGTGCTGGATCTCGGATGGGTGCTGGGTTGACGACTGCACCACCATGTCGCCGCCTTCTTGAGGCAGGGCGAGGGCGATCTGGCCTTCCAGATAGAAATGCTCCTGCCCGCCAACCTCGAATGTGCCCTCGATCTGGTGGGCAGCGGCGGTGATCGCGGCGGCGGCGTCGCCCCGCGCCCAGACCACCGGGCCAGCCTCGAACCGGCTGTTTGCGGCCAGCGCATCATCCACCGTCAGAAGTGCCGGCCGTTCGGCATATGTGACTACTGCCAGACGTGCCGCGTGCCGGGCGGCGTGGTGGCTGTGCGCGATCACCAGAAACACCGGCTGGCCGATGTAGTGCACCGTACCGGTCGCCAGCAGCGGCTCGTCATGTGCCGAAGGACTGCAATCGGGCATCTCGGCGAAATCGGCGGCGCTGTATACGGCCACGACACCGGCTGCGGCACGAACGGCGTGCAGATCCATCGTGGTGATGGTGCCATGTGCGACAGTGGACAGACCGAATGCCAGATGCAGCGTGTTCGCGGGGGTGGGCAGATCGTCGATGTAGCGCGCCTGCCCGGTCACATGCAGGGGGGCGGCATCGTGCGGCAGCGCAAGACCGACGGTCATGGGGCCACCTTCAGCACGTTGACGGGCGTTCCGGCAAGATCATGGAAATAGCGCACCAGCAGGTTGGCGGCAGCGGTCAGGCGGTAGTCGGCCGAGGCGCGCATGTCTGACAGCGGCGTGAAATCACGGGCGAAGGCGGCCTGTGCGGCCTTGATCGTGGCAAGCGTCCAGGGTTGGCCGATCAGAGCGGCCTCGACCGCACTTGCGCGTTTGGGAATGCCCGCCATACCGCCAAAGGCGATGCGGGCTGTGGTGACATGGCCATACTCGACCGTGACATTGAAACACCCTAGCACGGCAGAGATGTCCTGATCGAACCGCTTCGACAGTTTGTAGCAGCGCAAGGCAGGCGCGTGGGCGGGGATCGAGATGCCCGCCACGAACTCGCCGGGGCGGCGGTCCTGCCGGCGGTACTCGACAAAGAAGTCCTGTAGCGGGATGGCCCGCAGATCGTTACCCCGGCGCAGATGCAGCGTTGCCCCAAGTGCAATCAGCGCGGGCGGGGCGTCGCCGATGGGCGAGCCATTGGCGATGTTGCCACCGATAGTGGCGGCATTGCGCACCTGTTCGGACGCATAGCGCCGCAACAACTCGGCGAAGGACGGGTGCAGATCGGCCATCGCTGCCCGAAGCGCCGCGATGGTGACGCCTGCGCCGACATGCAGCGCCCCGGCACTGCGTTCGATCTGTTGCAGGTCTGTGATGCCACCCAGAAAGGCGACCGTGCCCAGATCGCGCATGTCCTTGGTGACCCACAGGCCAACATCCGTGGCGCCCGCGATCAGGGTGGCATCCGGGTTTTGCAGATACCAGTCCGCAAGTTCGTCGCTGGAGCGCGGTTGGAAATAGCCGGGGGGGCTGTCTGCCCCCCCAGACCCCCCCGATGATACTTCTGCCAAAGTGAAATCATCAGGGTCTTGGGTCATCCAGTCCGGTACCGGGGCGGATTGGGCGGCCAGCGCGGCGCGAATGATCGGCGCGTACCCGGTGCACCGGCACAGGTTGCCTGCCAACACATCGTCAAGATCGTTGCGCCCCTGCGCGTGGCCAACCGCCATTGAGACGACAAAGCCGGGCGTACAAAACCCGCATTGGCTGCCGTGGTAGGCGATCATCGCGGCCTGAACCGGATGCTGGGCACCATCCGGGCCCGAGATGCCTTCGACAGTGCGCACGGCCTTGCCGTGAATTTGGGGCAGAAACAGGATGCAGGCGTTCAGCACGCGCATGCCCTGATCATCGGTGACCATGACGGTGCACGCGCCGCAATCGCCTTCGTTGCACCCTTCCTTGGTGCCGCAAAGTCCGCGGTTAAGGCGCAGCCAATCCAATAATGTGCGTGTTGGCGGTTCACCCGCCACACGGACTGGTGCGCCATTCAGCTGAAACGTGATATCGACCATAGTCGTAACCTGCCGCCTTCTCCCCATCATGGCCCTGCGTTGAGGGCCGGTGCGTGCCGCCCGATGCGGCGTAAAGCGGGCACGCGCCCCGGATTTACCCGGTGTCGTTGATGACATGAAGCCAGCGCCGGGGCCATCTTGCAAGCACTACCTGTCTAAGAAACCGGGAAGCAGTTTCGCTTTTTGCTGAAAGGTCTGCCCGCGTCAGGGTGCAAGGCGGCGCTGACCGGTCAGGTCGGGAAACCCTGACCTAGGCGCAACTGACGCAGGGGTATATGCACCGCATCATTGAGACGGATAATAATGCGCAACCAACCGCACATATGCTGCGGCGAGAGGGGTTTTGAAATGGACTGGTATTTGATCGTGAAATTTTTGCATGTCACCTTGGCGGTGGCGTGGGTCGGGGGCGGAGTATGTCTGGTTATTCTTGCCATTCTTGCTGACCGGGCGCGCGACCGGACAGAGTTTCTTGCGGCTATGGGTGGGATCGTGAAGATTGCCCCGGTCGTCTTTATCCCGGCGTCCATTGCGGTACTGCTGTCCGGGTTGGCAATGGTGTGGCTGGGGGGATTGATGTGGGATGCCTGGCTTATCATCGGGCTTGGCGGCAGTGCGACCGCATCGGCCATCGGCGCACTTGGTCTTGGGCCACTTTCCGCCCGGATCATCAGCCTTTCGGGCGAGCCTGGTCGAGAGGTGGATTTCTACGCGGCATCTCGGCGATTTTTGCGGCTGGCGAAGTTTGACTATGTCGTGCAGTTCAGCACCGTCTTTGCAATGGTGGTCAAACCTGGATGGAGCGATGTCGCCATCCTGACCGCGATGGCCGTGTTGATTGCCCTTGCCGCAACGTTGATCACGGCGCCTGCGCCGGAGGCCGAGATCGCCTGACCCAACGAAACCGGCTGATCGGCATGGAGATCCGGTCGTGGCCGCGCCGGTGTGTGATGAGGAAAAGTGGGCCCCGGTTTTCCCCACTACTATGCGACCACTCTAAAGCCAGAGCAGGATGATGTTTCCTTCGGACATCATCCTGCTTTAGGGTGAGGCTATGACCAAGCCCCGATTCATCCACCTGCGCGTGCATACCGAACACTCCTTGCTGGAAGGGGCGGTGCCGGTCAAGAAACTGATTGATCTGTGCAAAGCGCAATCGATGCCCGCCGTGGCGATCACCGATACCAACAACATGTTCGCCGCGTTGGAGTTTTCGGTAACGGCACAAAGTTCGGGCGTGCAGCCGATCATCGGTTGCCAAGTGTCGGTGGCATTCGATCCAGCGGGCGTCGGCGAAAAGTCGCGTTTGTCTGCGTCGATGGTTCTGCTGGCGCAGAACGAGGCCGGCTATCTGGGGCTGATGAAGCTGAACTCCTGCCTCTATCTAGACAAGGCGGGCGCGCTGCCCCAAGTAACACTTGATGAACTTGCGCGCCACTCTGACGGCATCATCTGCCTGACCGGCGGTGCCGATGGACCGATTGGGCGGCATCTGCGGGCCGGGCAACGCGCCAAGGCTGAAGCCCTGCTTGGCCGTCTGTCCTCGATCTATCCGAACCGTCTCTATGTCGAACTGCAACGCCATCCCGGCCCCGGCAACCGCTTGCCAGACGTTGAAGCGATTTGCGAGCAGGGTTTTGTCGAAATGGCCTATGCGATGGGCCTGCCGCTGGTTGCAACCAACGATGTCTATTTCCCCAAAGCCGCGATGTTTGAGGCGCACGATGCGCTGATCTGCATCGCCGAAGGGGCCTATGTCGATCAGCAAGCACCCCGCCGCCGCCTGACCCCGCAGCACTATTTCAAGACCGAGGCCGAAATGGCCACCCTGTTCGCCGATCTACCGGAAGCCTTGGAAAACACAGTTGAAATCGCCCGCCGCTGTGCCTACAAAGCTGAGAAACGCGCGCCGATCTTGCCGAAATTCGCCGATAACGAGGTTGCCGAACTGCGACGCGAATCCCGCGAAGGTTTGGCCGCGCGGCTGGCCATCATTCCCCACGCAGTGTCGGTCGAAGACTATGAAAAGCGGCTGGAGTTTGAACTGGGGATCATCGAACAGATGGGCTTTCCCGGCTATTTCCTGATCGTTGCCGATTTCATTCAATGGGCCAAGAAGCAGGGCATTCCAGTAGGGCCGGGCCGGGGGTCGGGTGCAGGCAGCCTTGTCGCCTACGCCCTGACCATCACCGACCTGGACCCCCTTCGCTACAGCCTGTTGTTTGAGCGGTTCCTGAACCCGGAACGCGTTTCGATGCCCGACTTTGACATCGATTTCTGCATGGACCGCCGGGAAGAGGTTATCAACTACGTCCAGGCCAAATATGGCCGTGACCGCGTCGGCCAGATCATCACCTTCGGCGCCCTGCTATCCAAAGCCGCCGTGCGCGATGTGGGCCGGGTTCTGCAAATGTCCTACGGGCAGGTTGACCGGTTGTCGAAAATGATCCCCGTCGAAGGCGTGAAGCCGGTATCCATCACCAAAGCGCTAGCGGATGAGCCGCGTCTGCGCGAGGCTGCGAAGGAAGAAGTTGTCGCGCGCCTGCTCAACTACGGCCAGCAACTCGAAGGCCTGCTGCGCAACGCCTCGACCCATGCCGCTGGTGTGGTCATCGCCGACCGCCCGCTGGATGAATTGGTGCCGCTCTATCAAGACCCCCGTTCCGACATGCCCGCCACTCAATTCAACATGAAATGGGTCGAAGCCGCCGGTCTGGTAAAGTTCGATTTTCTCGGCCTGAAAACCCTGACTGTCATCCAGAACGCGCTGGATCTCTTGCGCCTGCGCGGTGTCGATATCGACATCGCCATGATCCCGCTGGATGATAAGGCCTCCTACGATCTTTACGCTTCCGCCAAAACCGTCGCAGTGTTTCAGGTAGAATCGTCGGGCATGATGGACGCATTGCGTCGCATGAAACCGACATGCATCGAAGATATCGTGGCCCTCGTCGCCCTCTATCGCCCCGGTCCGATGGAAAACATCCCCGCCTATTGCGAGGTGAAGAACGGCCTGCGCGATCTGGAAAGCATTCACCCCACGATCGACCATATCCTCGCCGAAACCCAAGGCATCATCGTCTATCAGGAACAGGTGATGGAAATTGCCCAGGTTATGGCGGGCTATAGCCTTGGCGGTGCCGACCTGTTGCGCCGCGCGATGGGTAAAAAGATCGCCGAAGAAATGGCCAAGGAACGGCCAAAGTTCATCAAAGGAGCGGCAGAAACCCATAGTGTGCCCAAGGACAAGGCAGGTGAGGTTTTCGACCTGCTCGAAAAATTCGCCAACTACGGCTTCAACAAATCGCACGCCGCCGCCTATGCCGTGGTCAGCTATCAAACCGCTTACCTTAAGGCCAACTACCCGGTCGAATTCATGGCCGCCGTAATGAACTGCGATATCCACCTGACCGACAAACTCGCCGTATATAAACGCGAGATTGACAAGCTGGGCCTCAAAACCGCCGCCCCCTGCGTCAACGCCTCCCTCGCCACCTTCAGCGTCAAAGATGGCGCCGTTGTCTACGCCTTGGGCGCGCTGAAAGGCGTCGGCGTCGAGGCAATGCGCTTGATCGTTGACGCACGCGGCGACAAACCCTTCGCTACCCTTTACGACCTCGCCCGCCGGGTCGATCTGAAACGCGTTGGCAAACGCCCGCTTGAAATGCTTGCCCGCGCCGGTGCCTTCGATGTGCTGGACCAAAACCGCGCCCGCGTGTTCGAAGGGCTCGACCCGCTTGTCGCCTATTCCGCCGCCACACACGAGGCGCGCACGTCATCGCAGGTTTCGCTATTCGGCGAGGCCGGGGCAGACTTGCCCGAACCCCGCCTTGCTGGCCGCGATGATTGGCTGCCGGTTGAACGCCTTACGCAAGAACACCTCGCCATTGGCTTCTACCTGTCCGGCCATCCGCTTGATGACTACATGGTGCCGCTCAAACGCAAAAACGTGCTGACCCTTGCGGAACTTGCCCGCGCCGCCGAACGTAGCCCCATGGTCGCCAAAATCGCCGGCTCCGTTTCATCCAGACAAGAACGCAAATCCGCCAAGGGCAACCGCTTTGCCTTCGTACAACTATCTGATCCAACGGGGCTTTACGAAGTAACCGTATTCTCCGACACGCTGGAGCAGGCGCGCGATCTGTTGGAACCGGGTATGAACGTGGTGCTGACCGTCAAGGCGGAACTGGAAGGTGACACGTTGAAACTGCTGGCAACCGCCGTTCAACCGATTGATCAGGTTGCCGCCGATGCAGGTGGATCGACCCTGCGCATCTACCTCGACCGCGCCGAGGCGGCAGCCTCCGTCGCCGCCCTGTTCGCGCGCCTTGATGGTGGCCGCTCCAAAGGCCAGATCATCCTGTGCGTGCCTGATCCCGCAACGGGCCGCGAGATCGACCTGGCCCTGCCCAACCCCTACCCAATAACCCGCCAGATCAAAGGTGCGATCAAGGCTGTGCAAGGCGTGGTGACGGTGGAAGAGATTTAGCGCGCACTACCTGATCCACCTGACCCCGATCTTCGCCACCGTCACTGATACCACAATGCGCACCACATGGTGCACTGCCACATAAACCACCCCGATTTTCAAACTCAATGCAATCAAACTCATCTCGGCCAGCCCCCCGGGCGCGAACGCCAGGAACCCCGCCGCAATCGATTGGCCCGCCAGCCCCGACACCGCCCACGCAAAGCCGAACGCCAGCACCAACGCCACGCCAACGCTTTGCATGGCCAACCGCAACGCCCTGAGCAGCGCCGCCCGCTCCATGCCCACAAACCGTGCGCCAAGGGCTGATCCCAGCACCACCTGCGTGACGCCAACAGCCCAAGCTGGCGGCACTCCCTCCGTCCACCCCGTCAGATGCACGATGGCCGATGCCAGAACCGGCCCGGTCATGATCGCCGCTGGCAGATGCAACGCACGCCCAACCCAGAACCCCACCGCCCCCGCCACCAGCAAGATCGCCGCGTCGCCCCAGCCCAGCGGCAATCCGTTTCCGGCCATTTGTGCCCCCGCCGCTGAGCCTACCGAATGCCCGGTCAGGCCCAGAAAGATCAGTGGCACGGCGATGATGGTCAAGATCAGCCGCAGGAACTGCAACAAGATCAGGGTGCGCGCATCTGCCCCCGCTTCTTCGCCCAGCACCACGGATTCGATCAACCCGCCCGGCACTGCGCCAAAAAAAGCCTCCGCTTTTGGCAACCCGCCGTGGCGATAGATGAAATACCCCGCGCCGTGCGCCACCGGGATATAGATCAGCAGTGCCAGCAGGCTGATCCACCACCCCGGCATCTGGCGCAAGACATCGGGCGTGAATGCGCCGCCAATCGCCACCCCAATGATCGGCACGAACAGGTTGCGCAAACCCTGCGGAAACGACACGCCAACCCCGGCCAAACGCACGCCCATCATCGCGGCCAGGCCGACCGCCAGGATCGAGCCCAACAGCAACCCCAGCGGCAGGTGCAGGGCCTGCGCCGCAAGGCCACCGATGGTGCCAATAGTCAAGGTCAACACCAGCCCGGGCATGATGCCGGCGATCGCCCTCTGATCAGGCAGGGTCATGCGCTTGCGGCTTTTTCTTCGCCCAAATACTCATTCTTCAAACTCCGCCCCTACCAATGCGGCGGTTTCTGGTCGGCCAGCGCAATGGCACCGCCGCCATCGGCTTCGCGCACGGCTTCGCGCTCCATCAGCAGATGGTTCAGCCGGGTCAGGCGGTCGATCTCGGCACCCTGACGGGCCACCATGTCGGACAGATCCTCAACCGCGCGCATCAGATGCGCCAGCCGTTCCTCGATCGCCCCTAGCCGGTCCATCGCAACCCCTTCGTAGTCTTGCCGCCCCACTCTTGCCGCGACTGGCCCCATCCGTTACACGCCGCGTTGACAAAAGCGAAGGGCCAGCCGCCATGCCACATGAGAAACCTAGCCGCCGCCCGCAGGCCGAAACCCCGAAGGGCTTTCGCGATTATTTCGGGCACGAAGTGCTGGCCCGCAAAGCGATGCTGGACAAGATCGCCGCCGTCTACCACACCTACGGCTTTGATCCCTTGGAAACTTCCGCCGTGGAAACGGTCGAGGCTTTGGGCAAATTCCTGCCCGACGTCGACCGCCCCAACGAAGGCGTTTTTGCTTGGAAAGAAGATGACGACAAGGACCGGGGGGATTGGCTCGCCCTGCGCTATGACCTGACCGCCCCTTTGGCCCGCGTCGCCGCCCAGTACCGCAATGAGTTGCCCAGCCCCTACCGCCGTTATGCGATGGGGCCTGTTTGGCGGAATGAGAAACCGGGTCCGGGCCGGTTCCGGCAGTTCTATCAGTGCGATGCAGATACGGTAGGGTCAGCGAGTGTGGCCGCCGATGCCGAGATTTGCATGATGCTGGCCGATGCGCTGGAAGCGGTTGGGATTGAGCGCGGCGATTATGTGATCAAGGTGAACAACCGCAAGGTTTTAGATGGGGTAATGGAGGTGGTTGGCCTCTACGATATTTCAGATTCAAGCCGATTTTCGTCTGAACGTGGCATAGTTTTGCGAGCCATAGACAAACTTGATCGCCTCGGTCTGGAAGGAGTTCGCGCCCTATTGGGAGATGGCCGCAAAGATGAAAGTGGAGATTTTACTAAGGGCGCGGGATTAGGTTCCGAAGCGATAACTTCTGTTCTGAGCTTCTTGAATGCTGGCAAACAGGAAACTACCGAACGCAACGAAGAAGCTAGGTTGCGTTATGAAAGTCACATTTCCCTTGATCCTTTCCTCACCGATGCGGACCGCCAAGTAGTATTTAACTTGTTCGATCTCTTGAACGAAACTGTGCGTGGTTCTGAGGCTGTTTTGGAACTGCTAGAAATCGCAAAGCTTTGTCGCACCCAAGGCTACGGACCGGACCGCATCGTCATCGACCCCTCCGTCGTCCGTGGCCTCGGCTACTACACCGGCCCGGTTTATGAGGCTGAACTCACCTTCGAGATTCTCGATGAAAAGGGCCGCAAGCGGCAATTCGGCTCCGTAGCAGGCGGCGGGCGCTATGATGATCTTGTCAAACGCTTCACCGGGCAATCGGTGCCGGCCACGGGCGTTTCCATCGGGGTGGACCGTTTGCTGGCAGCTCTTGCAGCCAAAGGGCGCGGTGCCACAGACACTGCAGGCCCCGTCGTCGTTACCGTGATGGACCGCGAGCGCATGGCCGATTACATGGCCATGGTCGGCGATCTGCGCCGGGCGGGTATCCGCGCCGAAGTTTACCTCGGTAACCCCAAGCAATTCGGCAACCAGTTGAAATATGCCGATAAACGCAAGTCTCCCATCGCGGTGATCCAAGGTGGTGATGAGGCGGCGAGGGACACGGTCATCCTCAAAGACCTGATCCTCGGTGCTAAAATCGCCGAAAATGCCACGCTGGAAGAATGGAAAGACCGCCCCGCGCAGGTCGAGGTGCCGGTTGCTGATCTGGTCGCCGCCGTGCGCAAGATGCTTGGTCAATGATCCCCAAATCCGCCATACGGGCGGAGGCCGAGGCGCTGTTCGCCGCCTTTCAGGCCGCAGGGGCCGTGCCGGTCGAAGCAGACGTTCTGCTGCCCGCAGGTGCGCTGCTGGACCTTTATGGCGAAGATATCCGCGCGCGCGCCTATGTCACGACCGACCCTTTGCGCGGCGAGATGATGCTGCGCCCGGACTTCACCCTGCCCGTCGTGCAGGCGCACATGGCGCACGGGGCCGATCCTGCGCGCTATACCTATCTGGGCGAGGTGTTTCGCAAGCAGGATCATCCTGGCCTCAGGGCGTCCGAATACCTGCAGGTAGGGTTCGAGGTGTTTGATCGCACGTCACCCGAGGCCGCCGATGCCGAGGTTTTCGCGTTGTTTTCAAAGCTGCTCGCCCCGTTGAAGCTGACGCCTGCCACTGGTGATATCGGTATCCTTTTGGCGGCAGTGCGGGGGCTGAACACCACCGACCGCCGCAAGGGGGCACTGCTGCGCCATGTCTGGCGGCCCAACCGCTTTCGCGATCTGCTGGCACGGTTTTCAGGACACAGCCCGCAGACAGATGCCCGCAAAACCTTGCTGGACCGCCTGAAATCGGCCTCGCCCGAGGCACTGGTGGCCAGTGCCGGGCCTTTGACCGGGCTGCGATCTGAGGCCGAAATATCCGCCCGCACCCGCGCCTTGGTCGATGATGCCGGTGCAGCCCCGATTGCTGTGGCTGAAGGGGCCGTACTGGACCAGTTGCTGGCACTTGCAGCGCCCGCCGAAAAGGCGTTGCGCGACTTGCGCGATCTGGCGCGTACCATGCCTGCAATCTCGGGTGCGGTGGACCGGTTAGAATTGCGCCTTGATGCCATGTCTGCGCGCGGTATCGACGTGGCGAGCCTGCCGTTCGAGGCAAGCCATGGCCAAAGCACACTGGAATACTATGATGGCTTCGTGTTCAGCTTTCAGAGCGCCGACACCACGCTGCCCCCGGTCGCATCGGGCGGGCGGTATGATGCGCTGACTGCAGTGCTGGGGCAGGGGCGATCCATTCCGGCTGTGGGCGGTGTCATCCGCCCCGGCATGGTGGCCGCGTTGAAAGGCGGTGCGCGATGAGTTTGAAAATCGGGGTACCATCCAAAGGCCGGCTGATGGAGCAGACGTTCGAGTGGTTCGGCGCGCGCGGGCTTGCCATGCGCCAGACCGGGGCGGAACGTGAATATGCCGGTGCTGTCGACGGGGTGGCGGGGGTGGAGCTGGTCTTGCTGTCCGCTGGCGAAATTCCGCGTGAACTGGCGGCGGGGCGCATTCATCTGGGGGTAACCGGATCGGACCTTGTGCGCGACCGCCTGATCGACTGGCGGACCAATGTGACCGAACTGGCGCAGCTGGGGTTCGGGCAGGCTGATCTGATCATCGCGGTGCCAGCGGCATGGATCGATGTCGACAGCCTGGATGATCTGGATGCGGTGGCATCGGGGTTTCGTGCGACCCATGGGTTCAGGTTGCGCATTGCGACCAAGTATCACCGGTTGGTGCGTGAGTTCCTGACAGCACAAGGGGTCGCGGATTATCAGCTGGTCGACAGTCAGGGCGCAACCGAGGGCACGGTTAAAAACCTGACTGCCGAGGCGATAGCCGACATCACGTCAAGCGGGGCCACTTTGCGCGACAACCATCTGAAAGTTCTGGCCGGGTCGGTCATCTTGCAATCGCAAGCCACCCTGTTTGCAGCACGCGCCGCTGACTGGTCACCGGACGTGCGCATGACATTGTCCCGATTGGTAGCGATGCTGAAGGTTGACGCCGAGGTCTGATGGTCAATTGACAGCCCGGTGCGACCGGCTATCCTTTGCGCGCAACCGCCTCGATCATGCCACCCGATCATCTTGCACGAAAGGATACCCCATGCCGACCCTTCGCATTACAGTCGCGGCATTGCTGCTGGCGACGGCTGCTTTTGCCCAGGACATTGCAACCGGCGACGCCATTCAAGCCGCGATTTCCGGTAACACCGTGCAGGGATCGATGATCGCATCGGGGTCGTACACCGAATTTTATGACGCTGATGGCACGATCAAGGGCAAGGATTATTCCGGGTCCTGGACGATTGATGGCGACAAGATGTGCTTTGCCTATGGCGAAGATGCGCCGGCCTGTTTCGCCGTGCAGATCAGCGGCGATCAGGTGAAATGGCTCAGCGATGATGGCAATGACGGCACCGGCACCATCGTGGCGGGCAACCCGAACAACTTTTAATCTTCTGGCAGGCGGCAATTGGTCTAGCGCAGGCCAATATCGGCCAACGCGCGGGCAAGTTCGGGCGGCAAAGTTTCTTCCTTTGCCCGGCCCTTGGGCAGATCGCGCGGGCTTTCGGCGGGATCCAGATAACGCCAGCCCTGAAATGGGCGGCGGGGGGCGGGTTCGGTGCGGATCACGTCGGCTTCAAGCACCAAGCCACACCGCCGAATGCCGTCAGCGCCGATAACCTCATCTAGCCGCAGAATGCGCTGGCGGGCCAGCACGATACCCTTGATGACCCAATAAAGCGAGCCGCCGCTGGTCACTTCGGCCTCGCGTTTTGGCCACATGCGGGTGACATGCCGCGTCGTACCCGCAGGCCATTGCGCGCGGTGGCTGTCGTGCCAGGCGATCAGATCTTCGACCGACTCCGCCCCGACACACAGCTTAAGAATATTGATGAAGTCGGCCACGAATCCCCCTGCGACAGAGCTATGATCTTAGCTTTACCTGTGACAAAGACAATGTTTGACACTGATGATTGGGGGCGTATCTTGTACTTACCGATCGCCAAAAGACAATAGGTCGGGGTACGATGTGGACTAGCTCAAACGGATAGAGCGTCTCGAAACTAGATCGTGGGTGTGCTTGACGGCCACTGCACGATAAGGCGAGAAGGTTGCGGGTTCAAGTCCCGCGTCCACACCCATTTTCCATTTTGAGAAAGAAAGAAAACAGATGTCCGCATTCTCTACCCCAATCGCGGAAGCTATCTGGGATATGAAGTATCGCCTGAAGGCCGCCGATGGCACGCCGATCGATGTGACGATCAAAGACAGCTGGCGGCGGATTGCGCGGGCATTGGCGGAAGTGGAGGCGGACCAAAAGCTTTGGGAAGACCGTTTCTACGGCGCGCTGGAGGGCTTCAAGTTCCTGCCTGCCGGTCGGATAACTGCGGGCGCAGGTACCGGGCGGGCGGTCACGTTGTTCAACTGTTTTGTCATGGGCACCGTTCCGGATAATATGGCGGGTATTTTCGAAGGGCTGAAAGAAGCCGCTCTGACCATGCAGCAAGGCGGCGGCATCGGCTACGATTTCTCAACCATCCGTCCGAAGGGGGCCGAGGTGAAAGGCGTGGCGGCAGATGCGTCGGGTCCGCTGTCTTTCATGGATGTGTGGGATGCGATGTGCCGCACCATCATGTCGGCAGGATCGCGCCGGGGGGCCATGATGGCCACCATGCGTTGTGATCACCCTGATATCGAAGGCTTCATCGAAGCCAAGAAAGACCCGGCCCGCCTGCGCATGTTCAACCTGTCGGTGCTGGTGACAGACCCGTTCATGGCAGCGGTCAAGGCCGACGGGCCGTGGGAGCTGCTGTTTGATGGCAAGATTTACAAAACCCTGCCAGCCCGTGATCTGTGGAACAAGATCATGCAGTCCACCTTCGAATTTGCCGAGCCGGGGGTGATTTTCATCGACCGCATCAATGCGATGAACAACCTGAATTATTGCGAAACCATTGCCGCGACCAACCCTTGCGGTGAACAACCGTTGCCTCCCTATGGGGCCTGCTTGTTGGGATCAATCAACATGGCGACGCTGGTCGCGGATGCGTTCGAGCACGATGCAGAACTAAGCCTTGCGGCACTGGATGATCTGGTGCGCCTTGCCGTACGGATGATGGATAATGTCGTCGATGCCAGCCGTTTCCCGCTGCCGCAGCAGGCCGCAGAGGCGCATGCAAAGCGGCGGATCGGGCTGGGGGTGACGGGCCTTGCCGATGCGCTGTTGATGCTGGGGCTGCGCTATGGGTCTGAAGCGGCGGCCATCCAGACTGAATTGTGGATGAAGGCCATTGCGCGGTCGGCCTATGTTGCATCGGTTGATCTGGCGCGCGAAAAGGGCGCGTTTCCGCTGTTTGACGCGGATAAGTACCTCGAATCGGGCACCATGTTGCAGATGGATGATGACGTTCGCGACGCCATCCGCACCCATGGCATCCGCAATGCGCTGCTAACTTCGATCGCCCCAACTGGCACGATCAGCCTCTATGCGGGCAATGTCAGTTCGGGCATCGAGCCGGTGTTTGCCTATGCCTACACTCGCAAAGTTCTGCAGAAAGATGGCAGTCGGACCGAGGAAGAAGTGGTCGATTATGCGGTGCGTTTGTGGCGCGAAAAAAAGGGTTCGGCGGCGCTGCCGGATTACTTCGTAAACGCCCAGACCCTGCCACCGCTGGACCATGTGCGCATGCAGGCGGCGGCACAGAAGTGGGTGGACAGCAGCATTTCGAAAACCATCAACTGCCCGGAAGACATCAGCTTTGAAGATTTCAAAGAGGTGTATATGGCGGCGTGGGATCAGGGCTGCAAAGGCTGCACCACCTACCGGCCGAATGATGTGACAGGATCGGTGCTGACTGTGTCCGAAAGCTCTGACAAGACACCATCCGAGGCACCGGCACACGCGCGGTCGGGCGATGACGGGGCAGAGGTGGTCTATCTGTCTGAACCGCTGGACAGGCCGGCCGCCCTTGATGGGGCCACCTACAAGGTCAAATGGCCGGGGTCGGAACACGCGCTTTATATCACCATCAATGACATCATCATCGCGGGACACAGACGGCCATTCGAGGTGTTCATCAATTCCAAGAACATGGAACATTTCGCCTGGACGGTGGCGCTGACCCGGATGATTTCTGCCGTGTTCCGGCGCGGTGGCGATGTGTCGTTCGTGGTGGAGGAACTGAAAGCGGTGTTCGATCCGCGCGGTGGCGCTTGGGTCGAGGGCAAGTACATTCCGTCGATCCTTGCCGCCATTGGTGGCGTCATCGAACGGCATCTGGTTGCAATCGGCTTTATCGAGGGCATGGGCATGGGTCTGAAAACCGACCCGAAAGCCGATGTTGCAGCTATCGGGGGGCGCCCATCCAAAGCCTGCGACAGTTGCGGCAGTTTCGAGATGCGGATGATCGAAGGCTGCATGACCTGCGCCAACTGCGGCTATTCAAAATGCGGCTGACCTCGGGTTGGGGTCTTTTGTCCCTGACCTGAAACCGCGTCCCGACACCCGATCTGCCCGATTGTCCCGCGCTTGGTGCGGGTCATGGCGTTTGCCTTGAAGGCGGGTTGGATGCCAGCATTGATCCCGTGGCATGGCGTCAATTCCAAAACCGTTTTTCCCGGTTCGAACGGTGCCTGAATTGTGTGTTGTTTCAGAGCGGGCCTCCGCCACTCGGAGCACTGTTCATGCCCTTTGGCTATGGATCCTATACCCCCTTTTTGCGCCCAAAAATGGCATTTAGTGGCAGCTAGTTGACGACATAACTGCTGGAACAACACCATGATCACAACTTTTCCAAAATTGACGCTGGGTCTGTTTCTTGTTGCATTGGGGGCAGGATTTGCCGCCGATGTTGTTTGGGAAATCTGGGCCCGCTACATCACGCCACTTTGGGTCGGCGGCCCACTGCAACCTGCAACACTTGTGCAGCAGGTGTTTGGTGGTATCAGCTATGAATTGGCCGAGGTCATTCATGCATTTGTTGGGATAGTCGCGTATCCGCTTGGTTATCTTTATGTCGCCCGTCCGATTGCCGACAAGGTCACGCCATTTCTGCCGTGGCAAATAGTCGGGCTTGGTTTCGGGGTCGGGCTTTGGGTGTTTGCGCTTTACGTGATGGCGCATCTGATCGCTGGCAACCCGCCGTTTCTGGGGTGGATCAAACTGACCTGGGCGTCTCTAGGCGGACATATGATTTTTGGGCTGATCGTGGCCTATGTGATCCGCCGCTTTGCGCCTGTTCAACAATCAGGATGATAGGACATGAACGTTAATCTCGAAGGTAAAGTGGCCCTGATTACCGGGTCGACCAGTGGGATCGGGCTTGGCATTGCGCATGAAATGGCCAATGCGGGCGCGCGTCTCTTGCTGAACGGTATCGAAAGCGAGGCGGATGGCGCCGCCATAGCGGCCGAATTTGGCGGCAATGCGGTGTATCTGCGCGCCGATCTGTCGCGGACGGACGCGATTGTCGATATGATGGCGAAAGCCGAGGCCGCCTTTGGCCGTCTGGATATTCTGGTGAACAACGCAGGTATCCAGCATGTCGCCCCACTGGCGTCTTTCCCGCCCGAAAAATATGATCTGATCATCGCGCTGAACCAAAGTTCGGTGTTCCATACCACCCGGCTTGCCTTGCCGATGATGCGCAGGCTGGGGCGCGGGCGGATCATCAACATTGCCTCGGCGCACGGACTTGTCGCGTCGCCGTTCAAGTCCGCCTATGTGGCCGCAAAGCATGCGGTCGTCGGTCTGACCAAAGTTACCGCTTTGGAGACGGCCGAGGAAAACATCACCGCAAACACGATCTGCCCCGGCTATGTGCTGACCCCCTTGGTCGAGGCCCAGATAGCGGGGCAGGCCAAGGCGCATGGCATTCCCCGCGAGGCTGTCATTCGCGACGTCCTGCTTGCACAACAACCCAACAAGAAGTTTGCCACGGTCGCCGAGATTGGCGCTTTGGCAGTGTTTCTTGCATCTGATCACGCAGCCTCGATCACTGGTGCCGCCTTGCCAGTCGATGGCGGCTGGACCGCACATTAGGAGTTCAATGATGGCAAAACCAACGACGATAGGGTCCGGCCCGCTTGCGGGACTAGGACAGGTGACCTTGGTCTTTCAGGGTGGTGGTGCGCTGGGAGCCTATCAGGCGGGTGTCTATGAGGCGCTGCACGAGGCCGGCATCGAACCTGACTGGATCATCGGCACCTCGATCGGTGCAATCAACGCTGGCATCATTGCGGGCAATCGGCCTGAGGACCGGTTGGAAAACCTCAAGGCGTTCTGGGCGCGTGTCCGGCATCCTGCCCCGGTAACGTCTCTTTCAGCATTGCCGTTCCTCGGCAGCACCTTTGCCGCGATGAACGCTATCACGTCCGGCCTGCCGGGGTTCTTTACGCCCAATCCGATGGCCTTCATGGGCCCGAAAATGCCGCTTGGGGCCGATGATGCGGGCTACTACAGTACGGCACCGCTTGAAAAAACGCTGACGCATCTGGTCAATCCGGATCTTTTTGGCACAAAGAAACCGCGCCTGACGATGGGTGCGGCAAACGTATCCTCTGGCGAGATGCGCTATTTCGACAGTCGCGAAGAGGAAATCACCATCCGGCACATCATGGCGTCGGCCGCTTTGCCGCCCGCCTTTCCGGCAATCCGGATTGACGGCGAATTGTACTGGGATGGCGGTATCTTGTCGAACACGCCGGTCGAGGCGGTGTTTGACGACTATCCGCGCCGGTCCGGTATCGTGTTTGCGGTGCATCTGTGGAGGCGTCAGGGAGATGAGCCGGGCAGCATCTGGGACGTGGCAAATCGGGAAAAGGATCTGCAATACGCAAGCCGCGCCGTCAGCCACATCAAGCGCCAGCGCCAGATTCACCGGCTTCGTCACACAGTGTCGACGCTGGCCAGCAAGCTGTCGAATGAGGCGTTGGCCGATCCGGAAATCAGCGCGCTTGTCGCACAGGGTTGCAAGACAAAAATGCACGTTGTGCGCCTGCTTGCCCCGCGCCTGAAGAACGAGGATCACACCAAGGACGTGGACTTTTCACCCAACAGCATCGAGACGCGCTGGCGGGCTGGCCTTACCGACATGCGGGCGACACTGGCGGCAAAGCCCTGGCTTGATCCGCATGACCCGCACGAAGGCCTGATCCTGCATGACGTTTCCAAGCTGTCCGATGTGCCGAGTGTGGCCGAATGAAACAGACCAGCCTTGCCGTTGTCCTGAGCCTGACCCTTGCGGGTCAGGCTTTTGGCGATACCGAACAGGAAGTGCGTGATCTGTACGGTGATTTTGTTGCGGCTCAAAACGCGCATGATACCGATGCCATCCGAGGGTACCTATCGGAAAGCCCGGATTTTCTTTGGATATCGGATGGCCGACCGCTTTGGGGCCGCGACGAGATGATCAGCCGCCTTTCAGGGTTTCAAAAGTCCGAGGTCTGGCTGGTGGAGCCGGAATACGAGGCGTCCCGCGTTATCGTTCTGGATGATGATACGGCGGTGTTTCACATTCCATTGGTTCTGGTTGTGGGATCGAAGGCCGAGCCTGCGCGCCTGAAGTGGCTGGTTGAAGTGCTTTGCCAGAAAGAGGCTGCCGGCTGGCGGATAGCCGGGCTGTTTACTGCCCAGGACAAGCGCCAATAACTGTCGCAGACGTGGCCTGCTGTGTCAGGCCGCGTCTGGCAGCGCAAATCCCCGCGCAAGATAGATTGCAAGACCAAGCACGGCGGCTGTACCAGCAAGCATCGCATGCCAACCGAGAAGCATGTAAATCTGCCCAAGGACAATGGCGCCGACAAGCCCGCCCGAAAAGTAGCTGGCAAGGTAAAGCCCGCTTGCCGCCGCCCTGTCGCCCTTGGCCGCCCGGCTGACATAGCCGGTTGCGAAGGCCTGCGCCAGAAACGTGCCAACGGCCACAAGGCTCATGCCAAGCAACACTGCCGGCAAAGAGTTCAGCGCCAATAGCCCGGTGCCAATCATTGCAATGGCAATCCCGGTCCATGTGGCATTGCGCAGCCCTACCCAGCCTGCAAATCGGCCAGCCTGCGGCGTGGTGAAAATCGACGGCAGAAAGACCAGGTAGACAAAACCAACGTGCATCATCGACAGGCCAAATCCGCCAGCACCCAGCTCGAAATTCACGTAGGTGAACACGCCGATGAATACGAACAGGATACAGAACCCGAACGCAAAACCCGCCCTCAAGGCAGGATTTGACAGATGCACCTTGAGCGCGGTCAAGGGCGACCGGGCATGGTCCATCGCCAGCCGCATTTTCGGTGCCTTGTGGATCGTCGCCGCGGCAAGTGCAGCACCCACCAGATTTAGGGCGGCGAACACGAAAAAGCTGGCGTCGATCCCCCATTCGCCCGCAACACCGGACGAGACGAAGCGCCCGATCAGGTTCGAGGCGACATTGCCAGTGACATAGGCCGCAAACGCCGACGCCGCTGCAGTGCCTGACATCCGTTCGCCCAGATAGGCGAGCGTCAGGCTGAACGCGGTCGCCATGCACAGGCCTTGTGCCACACGCAACGCCGCGAATACCGCGATATTGGGGGCCCAGGCCAAAAGTGCCGTCGGAACCGACAACACCAGCAATGACAGCACAATGCCAAGACGCCGGTCCAGCCGCGCCGAGAACAGCGCGACAAGAAGACTGGCCGCCGCCATGCCGAATGTACAGGCACTGACGGCGGATCCCATCGCAGCGGGTGACACATTGTAGCGCAATGTCAGGCTGGGGATGATGACCTGCGTTGCAAACAGATCGACCAGCGTCAGAAACGCGATCACCGCGATCAGCAGGAACCGAAGCGCGCTGCCGGATCTTGGGGAAACCTCGGAAATGGCAGCGCTGTCGTTCATGGCATGTCCGCGATTGGCTGGTCGCGCATCTTCACGGGAATGACGTCGGCCGAAATGATGACGACCGGCTGATCGGTCTTGTTTTCCCACCAGTGATCATGACCCATACCGAACTCTGGGGCTGACTCGCCGGCTTTGTGCACAACCGGAACCGAGCAAAGTGCCGAATGCTCAATGATTTCGCCCGATTGAATGAGTACGATTGACGGGCGGTCTTCATGTTCATGGGTCGGAACGATTCCGCCCACAGCGACCGTGATCCGGCGCATCCGCAGATGGAACGAGCCCATCCCCTGCCAGCCGGTCAAATCGACTTCGTGCAGGATCGGGCGTTCGACGCCGACATCCGGCGCCATCTCAATTTCACGCGGTTCGGTCAGAACCTGATCGGCAGGGCACTGGCCCGCAAACGCATTCGTTCCAAGAACAGCCATGCCGATCGCTGCAACCATGAGAGTTTTCATTTTTTACATCCTTTTCGCTGCCGGCCAGTCCGGCCAGTGTGCGTAAGAATAATCCTCGGAAAACTTCAGGAAAAGCCTCGCTTGCCTCTGAATTTGATAGCCTTGCGCTATGAGGATTGAACATTAACTTTGACGTAAAATCGGGTAAGATTGACTGCGACTAAGGTGGTTTACAATGGCAAATGAAGGCGGCTCGGCAATAGCAAAAGCGCGCGCGATGCAAGGACCCTTGGCCGACAGGCTGAGGGCTATTGCCGATGCCTACAAGGTTGAGATACCGAATTATTCACTGGCGCTGGACAGGTTTGTGGCGCGGCTTCGTGATGCTGGCGCGGGCCAGACCGCCCCGAACGTCGGTGACGTCTTTCCCGATTTCACGCTGCCAGACGCCAAGGGCAAGCTATGGCACCTTGACCGGTGCCTTGCCAAAGGGCCTGTCGTTTTTTCTTTCCATCGCGGGTCGTGGTGCGATTTTTGCCAACTCAACATGCGAACGTTAAGCGAAATTGCACCGAAGATCGCTGCTTTTGGCGGCCAGATCCGCGCCGTTGCCCCGGAGAAATCCACCCAGAACGCAGTATTTCACGCGGAAGCAACATCAAGCTTTCCCATTCTTCGCGATGTGGGACTTGGCGTCTCCACGATGCTTGGGTTGACCTGTTTCGTTGACGAAGCCCTACGCCACGAGCTTGAAGTGCTTCAGGTGGACATTAACGCCGCAAACGGCGGCGCGGGCTGGCTGGTGCCGATACCAGCAACTTTCGTTCTGGACATGGAGGGCCGGGTGGTCGCCCGGCACGTGGACGCGGACCCACGGGCGCGCATCGACGGCGACGTAATCCTTCAGGCGGCAACGGCCAGCCAGTCGCCTGCACGCAATTGATTTAGAAACAGATTAAGCGCGGGGCCGCGCTGCCTGCCGCTGACGCAGGTCGCGTGCAAGGTGTAGCTCAGATCGAGCCCTTGAAAGGGGCGGACGGTCAAGGTTGTCAGCAAATTGGGCGGTGCGGGCATCACGGCGATAGCATCGCTGCGGCCCAGATACAGCAGGACATCCTCATCGCGGGTGAATTCGAGGGCCGGCGGCAAGACGTGGCCCGTTTCCACAAGGTGCCTGCGCAACGCTGTTGATACGTTGCAATAAGGCCGATGCAGGATGTGGGTTTTTACCAGATCGTTCGCGTCCAGTTTTTGCCGCCCGGACATTGGATGATCCTTGCGAAACACCAGGCCACAATTTCGGCTGAACAAGACCCAGCTTTCATATCTGTCCCATGGTTCGAACGGCGTCGGCCCTAACAGTAGATCAACGTCGCCTTCGCGCAGGCTGTTTGTCAATTCCTCGTTCGAGCCGCGCTTGATCCGAAGATCAAGTCCGGAAAACATCGGTGCCAGTTCAAGCAAAAGTGGCAAGAACGGTTCCAGTGATACGCCATCCGGCAAGGCAAGAGCCAGGCTGGCCGCCTGTTTTGCTTGCACGGCTTTTGCCAAGCGGGCAACTTGTTCTGCGTTTTCGTGGCTTTGCGTCAGCAACGGAAGGATACGCTTCCCAAGATCGGTAAGATGCGTCAAATTGCGTTCGCGCCGGAACAGATCGCCGCCAAGTTCCGTTTCAAGCAGCTTGATTGCTCTGGTCAGTGACGGCTGGGAAACTCCACATCTGGTCGCCGCGCGCGTGAAGTTCAATTCCTTGGCGACAGCAATAAAATAGCGGATTTGCTGCATTTCCATAGTGTTGGGTAGCCCCTCTTGCGTTCAGTCTTGACTTGATTGCGCGGATCGCCAGTTAGCTGCATTTCTGGTGGGCTGGCAGGAAACAAAACAAGTTGGCAACCCAACCCCGGCATTGTGACAATTCACCGTTTAGACCACATCGATGTATCGCTTATATCAATCAGATCGATCATCGATAAATGCGCAGGCGAAGGTCTGTAAAGGCCGGCCTTCGGTTATCGCGCTACCGTGATGCGCCGTGGGCGCAAAAAGACCTTGAAGAAGTAACTCTAGCCAGTCTTGCTTGCTGGGGCAATGCGGGCCGTGTCACATGCAACAGCCGTTGAAATTTCGCCGACCGGGTGCATTTTTGGGCCGATCAGCAAGAAATACACGCAAGGGTTGCGATATCTGGTGCTTCCCCTTGGGTTGGGGTGCGCAAATCCCACAAAGTGTTGCGATTTAGGCATAGCTTCGCTGCGAATCGCCTGTTAATCTTTGTGCAGAAAAAGAAAAAACGGGCGGGCAGACAGGTATGAAGACGGGCTTCGCAGGCACGTTTGTCATCTCTTGGTCACAGACAGAAGTGGATGGGATGCAGGCCGCACCCCTGGCCCTGTTGGTCGTCGGCGCTTCGTGGCGCTGGACGGGCGATGTGGTCCGGGTGGATGGTCCGCAAAGCATACTGCTTCTGGACGGAGCCGAGGGTGTCATGGAGGTCAGGAAAAGGGCAGCCCAAACGGTGCGCCGGCTGATTGGAAATGCCATTGGCGGGGTGCAAGTGCCGCGTGGCACGAGCGCGCTTGATCAAAAAGAGGGCGATCAAAGCTTCGTTGTGACAGACGGCAGGCGCAGCTTTCTCGCCACGTTGATCCCGGTGCCGGATACCGGCGTCCAACTTGTGATGTTCATGGGGGATGTGCCCGCGGTGGACTGCGATCTTTGGGTTGTGCGTGTTTCCTTGCCATGCCGGGCGGAGGCCGCTGAACTCAGGCCCGGTGGGGTGATCTGCTTTACCCCCGGCACCCGCATCACGACCCCGGATGGCACGCGGCGGATTGAAGACCTGCATCCCGGCGACCGCATTCAGACCAAAGACAATGGTGAGCAAGAGGTGCTTTGGACAGGTCATCGGCGCATGTCCGGCGCGCGGCTTTACGCCATGCCGCACCTGCGCCCGATCCGGTTTCGCAGCGGTGCCTTGGGCATTGACCGCCCCGACGAAGACCTGCTGGTATCGCCCCAACACCGGATGCTGGTGAAGGGTGCCGCCGCGCAAAGCCTCTTTCACGCCGACGAAGTGCTGATTGCCGCAGAAGACCTGCTCAACGACGGCTCTATCTGCGTCGACCGGATGTTGCGCGAAGTGACCTATGTGCATGTCCTGCTGGAACGTCACCAAATTGTCTGGGCCAACGGGCTGGAGACGGAAAGCTTTCATCCATCCAATTCCGCGCTGGAAACCATTGATTCGGTGCAACGTGACGGCCTGCTTGGCATTTTGCCGGACCTTGCCGCCGATCCTTATGCCTACGGTGATTTCGCCCGGCGCAACCTGACATCATCCGAAGCAGCCATCTTGCGGCATGATCGGGCTGCATAGAGCGTGATGAGGAAAAGCGGGATCCGGTTTCTTCAACAATCACGCGACCACTCAAAAACGAGAGCAGGATGATGCTTCGTTCAAACTGCATTCTGTTCTAGCCCCGCCGCACAGCAAAGATTCCACGCCCCGATAACGCTTGGTACCACGCCCGCTCACACGCAGCGTTGCCATCACGGCGGTCTTGTGCGGATCGGACAGTCGGCAACCGCTGTCGGGCGCTGCGCATTCTGCACGACCCACACTTTCATTTCACCACTGGGAAAATTTTGAATGTCACAGCCATTACCCAAACGCAGCCGCGAATGCAGGAATTATGGTTTCGAAAGCCGGAACTGGGATCTGATCATCCCGCGCGACGGCGATATCGTGATCACCACATCGCACAAATCCGGCACCACGTGGATGCAAAACATCGTGCTACGGCTGGTGTTTCAGAGGCAAGAACTGCCTGCCGTCGCCGATGTATCGCCTTGGGTTGACAGGCGCCGCGCAGACATGTCGCCCGTGGTCAGCCAGCTGGACGTGCAGACCCACCGGCGGATCATGAAAAGCCATCTGTCGCTCGATGCGATCCCGTATCAACCGGGCACGCGCTACATCGTGGTGGTTCGCGACGCGCGGGATGTGTTCATGTTGCTGTGGAACCATCTTTCAACGATGAGTGATGCGGTGATAGAGATGATCAACACGTACCCCGCGCGGGTGGGGGACCCAATGCCGCGCGTCGGCACGGATATTCACGCGTTCTGGGCCGGCTGGATCAACCGGGGCTGGTTCCCGTGGGAAAGCGAAGGTTATCCCCGTTCCGGCAATATGGTGCATACGCAAAGCTGGTGGAATTTCCGGCATCTGCCGAATATCCTGTTCGTCCACTTCAATGATCTTCTGGCGGATCGCGCAACCGAAGTGCGCCGTGTCGCGCGTCATCTAAGCATCGAATTGTCCGATGCAGCCGTTGATGCGACTGCTGCTGAAACGACATTTGAGGCAATCCGGGCGAACGCAGATATGGCGGGGCCAATGCCAAAAGCGGGCGCCGATGCAGTTTGGCCCGATGGGCTGCTGACTTTCTTTTTCAAAGGCACCAATGGACGCTGGCGGGACGTTCTGACCCCAGAAGAACTGGCGATGTATGAGGCGGCAAAGCGGCGTGTGCTGACCCCGGACTGCGCTGCCTATTGCGAGGCGGGCCGGGCTGCGCTGATCGTGGCTGACCCGGTCAGGGCCAAATCGGTCTAGGGGTTGTTGACTCTGCCCTTTCCGCCTATATAAGGCGCGCAAGTCCCGGGGCATGCCTCGGGGCTTTTCATTGGTGTTGGTGGCCTTCGCAAGAAGATGCCTGTCGCCGGGGAAACCCGGAAAGGACAACGCCCTTCACTTTTAAGAAGGAGATCAGCCGTGACAAAACGCACGTCTGCCAAGCACAAGATTGACCGCCGTATGGGCGAAAACATCTGGGGACGCCCTAAATCCCCGGTGAACAAGCGCGAATACGGTCCCGGCCAGCACGGCCAGCGTCGCAAGAACAAGCTGTCGGACTTCGGCACCCAGCTGCGCGCCAAGCAGAAGCTGAAGGGCTACTATGGCGATCTGACGGAAAAGCAATTCCGCAAGATCTATACCGAGGCTGAACGCGTGAAGGGCGATACCGGCGAGATGCTCGTGGGTCTGTTGGAGCGTCGTCTTGATGCGGTGGTCTACCGCGCCAAGCTGGTGCCAACGATTTTCGCCGCACGCCAGTTCGTGAACCATGGCCACGTCACCGTCAACGGTGTACGTGTCAACATCGCGTCTTATCGCGTGAAAGAAGGCGATATCATCGCTGTGCGCGAAAAATCGCGCCAGATGACCCTGATCATGGAAGCCATCGCGCTGACCGAACGTGACATTCCCGACTATCTGGAAGTTGACCAGCAGAAACTGGTCGTCAAGTTCGTGCGCACCCCGGCTTTGGGCGATGTGCCCTATCCGGTGGTGATGGAACCGAACCTGGTTGTCGAATATTACGCCAAGAACTAAGTTTTGGCGGGTTGAAATTTACAGGGGCTCACCGCAGGGTGGGCCCCTTACCAATTGCGATAACCAAAAACGGGGCACGGTACAGCATGTCTGAAAAATCGAGTTTGGAAACCGGACTTGAACGCACGCTCTTTGCCTCGCGTTGGTTGATGGCACCGATGTATCTGGGCCTTGTGGTGGCACTTGGCATGATGACGGTGATCTTTCTGCGTGAACTGGTGTATTACATTCCGCAGATTCTTGATCTGTCGGCGGAAAAAGCCATTCTTGTGGTGCTGACGCTGATCGATCTGACGCTGGCCGCCAATCTTCTGCTGATCGTGCTGTTTTCGGGGTACGAAAATTTCGTGTCCAAACTGGATATCGGCGCCGAGGCGGATCGACCCGAATGGATGGGCAAGGTTGATTTTTCGGGCCTGAAGATGAAGCTGATCGCGTCTATCGTGGCAATCTCGGCCATCGATCTGCTGAAGCGGTTCTTTGAAATCGGCAGTCCCGACAAAGACCCGGCGGTTGCTGCGAACGAGCTTTACTGGCTGGTCATCGTGCATCTGACCTTCGTGATTTCGGGTGTGCTGATGGCCCTGATGGATTGGCTGGGGTCCAAGGCCAAGTATTGATCAGGCATCCGTGCGTATTGATCGCCGAAAATCGCTTGGGGTTTGCCCCATGAAATCGCGAAACGCGGCGTTGAAGGCCGACAGCGAGGAATAGCCGGTGGCAAAGGCGACTTCGGTGATGCTGGCCTTGTTTTCACTTAGAACCTCGACCGCGTAGACCATGCGCAGGCGGCGCTGGGTTTGCCGCCATGTCATCCCCAGTTCTTCGGCGAAACGCCGTGCAAGGGTGCGCGGAGTGGCGCCGACCGCGGATGCGACGTCTTCGAATGACTGCGCCGTATCAAGGTTCTCTTTCGTGATATCCAAGGCCCGGCGCAGGATGTCACTGCGCACGGTTGGCATCCAGGCCCGGCTGGGGCTGGCGGAAAGCTGTTCTGCAAGGGTGGCCGCCAGATCGAACATCTGCTGTGCATGGGCTGGCAGATCGGTGCGATCCGGGCCGAAGGGGCGCAGCGCAAGCATCACCTCGCGCAGCAGGGGTGTCATGTCGAAAACCCGCAGGGGGTGACCGGGGCCGGCATAGGCATCGGTCGAAAACAGCACCGAACAGGACGATATCCTGCGGTCGATACGCACGTTGATCGGTTCATTCGCAGCAATCCACGCGGCGCGGGCGGGCGGCAATGTCCAGCACCGCCCGTCCGCCTCCAACCGCATCAGGCCATCGAGGGCATAAAGCAGGTAGTGATGCGGAAAACTGTGCGTGGTCAGGGGTTCGGGATCGAACCCGCCGACTACGGCAAAGGCGGGAAGGCCTGGCATTGCGTCAGATCACCTCGGTCGCCTCGAAGGTACGCGACGACGGTTTGCCCATAATCAGGGGGAACAGCACGGCCCCCGCCGTTTTGAACGTGGGCGTCGCCTTGTTGGCGGCAAAGCTTGCAGCATCAGACCATTCATGCATCAGGCGCACCGCTCCGGCGTGATCTGGATCAGTCCGGATAGCATAGCCCAGATTGCCCGGCAGTGCCCGCGCAATCGGTGCCTCGGCCTTCAGGGTCGCCAGCGCGAGCCCCAGATTTTCAGGCAATACGACAAAATCAACGATGACAATCAGCATAAAGGATCTCCGATTCGGTGTGGGTGACAAGATAGGCGTGGCTGGTCCGGCGGGGCGGGCCGCTGGCAAAGCCCATGTCGCGCGTGCAGGTCAGCCCGGCAGCGACCACCGCTTCGTAAATGCGCGCGGGGCGATAGCTTTTGTGACGCCAGACCGGCCACATCAGCCAGTTGCACCAATGTGGTTTGGTCACGATCAGAATAAGCCTGCCATAGCGCGAAAGTGCCAGTCCAAGTGCGCGCAGGGCACGCACGGGATCGGTACAATGATCCAGCACATGGGCGCACAGGATCAGGTCCTGGCAAGGGAATGCCGGCAGGCCCTCAACCGCCTGCGCAAGCAAAATGATTTCGTCCGCATCTCCAGCAAGACGGGATTGTGCTTCATGCAGCATGTGGGGTGCCGGGTCGGCGAGGGTCAGAACGGCAACCCGGCCCCGATGCTGGACAAACGCCCGGGCAAAGCTGCCCGCACCGCAGCCAGCATCCATCACTCGCTGCGGCCGGGATGTGACCGGAAGGAATGCCGTGATCGCCGCGCAGTACGCATCGCAATAGCCAAGTGCGGTGATCCGGTCATGCCATGATGCGGCAGCGGCATCGTACATCTCGCGCAGATCGTGCGGCCTGGTGATGGATTGAAACATGCTATGCCCCTGACTTGATATGCCAAATCGTAGCTTAGGGCAGGCATGCAGGCTTTCGCCAAGCTGCCAAAGATGCGCGTGAAACGGACAATGTTGCCGCATTCGTCGGGACAAGATGCCACTGGCAATGATCCGCCCACCCCGTTAGAACGCCTGAGTCAGATGGAGGACTGAATGAACGACGCGATCCGCCCGCAGCCCGGTATCCTTGACATCGCCCTTTACGAGGGCGGCAAGGCGCATCTGGCAGGCGTGGCAAATGCGGTCAAGCTGTCGTCCAACGAAAATCCCTTCGGCCCGTCGGACAAGGCGAAAGAGGCATTTCAGCGATCCGTCCATTCGTTGCACCGCTATCCCAATACGGATCACGCAAATCTACGCCAGGCGATCGGCGAAGTGCATGATCTTGATCCGGCCCGCATCATCTGTGGCGCCGGTTCGGATGAGATCATAACCTTGCTGTGCCAGGCCTATGCCGGGCCCAAGGATGAGGTGGTGTTTACCGAACACGGCTTCCTGATGTACCGCATTTCTTCGCTGGCGGTGGGGGCCTCGCCAGTCGAGGTGCCGGAACGCGAACGTACCGCCGATGTCGATGCAATTCTGGCGGCCTGCAACCGCCGCACCAAACTGGTGTTCATCGCCAATCCGAACAACCCGACCGGCACAATGATCTCCTCCGCCGATATGGCGCGACTGGCGGACGGAATGCCGCCGCAGGCCATTCTGGTGATTGACGGGGCCTATGCCGAATATGTTGACGGCTACGATGGCGGTGCGGCCCTGATCGAGACGCGCAATAACGTGGTGATGACGCGGACATTCTCTAAAATCTACGGGCTGGGCGGGCTGCGTATCGGCTGGGGTTACGGCCCGTCCGAAATCATCGGCGTGCTGAACCGCATTCGCGGGCCGTTCAACCTTTCCACTGCACAACTGGACGCGGCAGAGGCTGCGGTCCGCGACCGGGACCATGTGGCGCGGTGCCGGTCTGAAAACACCCGGCTGCGCAACTGGCTGGCCGAGGCTCTGGCTGTGCTGGGGGTGCCGTCCGACACGTCGCTTGCCAATTTCGTGCTGGCGCGGTTTGCGGATGCCGCCGAAGCCGAGGCCTGCGATGCCTATCTGCAAAAGCAGGGCCTGATTGTGCGCCGGGTGGCGGGCTACAAGCTGCCGCACTGTCTGCGCATCACGATCGGCGACGAATCCTCGTGCCGCCGGGTCGCGCACGCGATGGCGCAGTTCAAAGGGGTCAGGTGATGGCGCAGGTCTATGACCGTGTCGCCCTGATCGGGCTTGGCCACATTGCATCGTCGATGGCGCATGCCATGCGAGCGGCGGGTCTTGTGGGCGAAATTGCGGGCCACGCGCAATCGGCGCAAACTCGTGCGACGGCGCTGGAAATCGGGATCTGCGACCGCGTCTGCGACACCCCAGCCGAGGCGGCGTTGGGGGCCGATCTGGTGGTACTGGCGGTGCCGGTCGGCGTGATGGGGGATATGGCGGCGGCCATCGGGCCACACCTGAAGCCGGGGGCAACGGTCACCGACGTGGGGTCGGTGAAACAGGCGGTGATCGATGCGGTGGCTCCGCATATACCCCCGGGCGTGCATTTCATCCCCGGCCATCCGATGGCGGGCACCGAATATTCCGGACCACGGTCCGGCTTTGGGACGTTGTTTCAGAACCGCTGGTGGCTGCTGACGCCGCTGCCAGACACAGACGCGCAAGCCCTGGCGCGGCTTCAGTCGCTGCTTGAAGGCATGGGCGCGAATGTTGATACAATGGATGCGCCGCATCACGATCTGGTGCTGGCGGTGGTCAGCCATACGCCGCACCTGATTGCCTATACCATGGTCGGTGTCGCCGATGATCTGGGCCGTGTGTCCAACAGCGAGGTGATCAAGTACTCCGCCACCGGCTTTCGCGATTTCACCCGCATTGCTGCCTCTGATCCGACCATGTGGCGCGATGTGTTTCTGACCAACAAGGATGCCACGCTGGATATTCTGGGCCGCTTCACGGAAGAGCTGTTCGCGCTGCAACGCGCGATCCGGTTGGGGGACGGCGCGCATCTGCATGATTATTTCACTAGGACGCGGGCCATTCGGCGCGGCATTATCGAAGCAGGTCAGGATACCGCAGCCCCCGATTTTGGTCGCGGGGCGCAACCGACCAAGGGCAGTTGACCGATGCGCGCACTACTGGCAATTCTTCTTGTGATCTGCACCGGCGGGGCGAGCGTGGCCGAAGCGCCGATAACCTCGCTACGCCCGATGCCGCGGCCTATTGCCGTGCAACTGGTTGACGAGGCACTGCCATTGGTGGCGGTGGCACAGCCTCAACCGCCGATGGTGCGCCCGGTGCGCCGCCCAGAGGCTGTTCTTGTTGCGGCCCCCGAAAAGCCGCGTGCCGGGTTGCTGGGGTTGCTGAAGCCACGCGGCAAACCGGCCAAGCCTGCCAAACGCGCGGCAGTCAGCCGCAAAGGCTCGGTCTGCGGCGATCCGTCGATCAAGGGCAAAGAGTTGCCGCGCATCACTTCCAAGACTAGGGGCTGTGGCGTAGATGATCCGGTCAGCGTCACCTCGGTTGATGGCGTGCAGCTTAGTCAGGCCGCGACACTGGATTGCACCACGGCGCGCGCGCTGAACACTTGGGTACAAAAGGGCCTGCGTCCCGCCTTTCGCGGCAGCGACATCGTGCAGTTGCAGATTGCCGCGCATTACAATTGTCGCAGCCGCAACAACGTACGCGGCGCGAAGATCAGTGAGCATGGGCGCGGCAAGGCCATAGATATTTCGGGTATCGTCTTTGCCAATGGCAAACAGGTGACTGTGGAGCAGGATTTCAACAGATCGCTGCGCAAGGCCCACAAGGCCGGTTGCGGCATTTTTTCCACGACGCTTGGCCCCGGTTCAGACGGCTACCACGAAGATCACATGCATTTCGATACCGCCAAGCATCGCAGCGGTGTGTATTGCCGATAGCGGCGTTTGTGCCCGATTAGAACAGCGGTCGGGCGTGCAAGACTTTACACCCTATCCCAGCGGGCCTTGCATCATGCGTGGCGCCGGGCCAAGCGGCAGGAACCCGAGACTCATCCGCCCGCCCTGCATCACCAGCGGCAGTTCCAGCACCAGTATGTCGCCCGATTGCTGCGCCATCGCATCCATCATTTTTTCAATCGTCGGGGCCACTTCTGGCTTGATCAGGCCCATCGCGATCGCCGGGGGCAGCACTTTGCGCCAGTTCCGCAGGGTCAGATCGATGCGCCCCTCCGCAAACCCATCGCCATCCGCCACCACAGCGCCCGTCGCACTGAGCACCATGTCGCCCCAGCGTATCTGTGCGTCCTTCAGGGTCAGTGCCTGAAGGATGGGCCTGCTGTCTCCCGCAAACCGGTCAATCGGTGCGGAAAACCCGGCAACCACATCAATCACCGCCGCTTCGACCAGAGCAGGCAAATCCGACGTTGGTGCAATGGCTGCCATCAGGGCGGGGTCGGGCACCAGTCCCGTGATCGACAGGTTTATTTGATGCCCGTTGGCAAGCGACGTGTCCTGCCGCGTCGCCAAAGCAGCCTTCGCTGCCGAGACCGTCCATCCCAAAGATGACGTGGCGGTAAGACCTGCGCCATCCACGACAATGCGATCAAGCGCCAACGCGTTGCCCGGAACCATCACCAGACTGCCCATCAACGAGGTGGAGCCAACCGTCACTGCCTCTCTGGGCGTGGTGATCGTCTGAGAATTCGGCAGTGCCGCGATAAGATGCCATGGCTTCCAGGTCATGCTGAACAGTTGCGCAAACGGCGCGTCCCAGATGATGCCCGACACCGGATCGGCAACATGCAGATCGTTCACAGTCAGATCGAACCGGTTCGGAAACCCTTGCACTTTGAGCGCGCTGTTGGTCGCGATGACACCTGCCGCGCTGCGCTGGGCGAACCAGCTTTCCGCCACATTTTGCAGAGCTATCGACCCTACAACCCAATAGCTACTCCACATAATGCCCAATGCCAGAACGAGTATCAGCATTGCACGCATGGTCCAGCCCTTTTCATTCGGTCCGCCCCCCTTTACAGCCAGACGGACAGGAGGGCCAGCCGCTGGACAGCACGCTGTGGATCTTTGGGTACGGATCGCTGATCTGGCATCCCGGCTTTGCCTATCAGCGGGCAGAAGTCGCGCGGTTGTCCGGCTGGCATCGCAGCTTTTGCATGGCATCGGTGCACTACCGGGGAACCCCGGACGCCCCCGGGCTCGTGCTGGCGCTGGACCGGGCAGAAGGCGGCCATTGCGACGGTGTGGCCTATGCGGTTGACCCTGCGGCAGGGGACGCGACACTTGCTTATCTTCGCGAACGCGAATTGATCTCTTATGCCTATCTGGAAGAGTGGCTGGACGTTGACCTGACCACGGGCGAATGCGTGCGCGCGCTTTGCTACGTGATCAACCGCGAACACAACCAATATCGCGGCGGGCTGGCACTGGATGCGCAGGCCCGGATCATCGCGGCGTCCAACGGTGTGCGGGGGCCCAATTGTGACTATCTTTATGCCACGACCGAACATCTGGCCAAATTGCAGCTTGCCGACCCCGATCTGGAATTGCTGTCAGCGCGTGTCAGGGAATTGCACAATCTGTCTGAAAATTGACCTGCTTTCACTTGGCAGTCGCAGTGTCGCGTGCATAGTGTTCGCAGCACGGAAACAATGGGGCACTGCCGCTTGATGGACGACCTGAAGCCAGAGGGCACGCTATACTTCAGCCAACCGGTCCGGCAGATCGTGACCATGCTGATTGTGACGGGTCTGGTCGGGTTTGGCGGCTGGATCATTCACGCCCAGATCTATGAAATCGTGCAAGCCAATCTGCTGCTGAATGGCTTTATCTTCCTGGTCTTTCTGCTGGGCGTGCTGACCTGCTTTTGGCAGGTTCTCATCCTTATCCAATCGGTCAGCTGGATCGAAGGGTTTGCCCGCCACGTCCCGGGGCACGAGATCACGATACCGCCCAAATTGCTGGCACCACTTGCTGCCCTGCTGCGCACGCGCAAGGCAAAAATGAGCATCTCGACGTCATCTGCCCGTTCCATTCTAGAATCGGTCGACACCCGGATTGAAGAAGCGCGCGACATCACCCGCTATCTGAGCAACTTGTTGGTGTTTCTGGGGCTTTTGGGTACGTTTTACGGCCTTGCAACCACGGTGCCCGCGATTGTGGACACCATCCGGTCGCTTGCCCCTGAGGAGGGCCAGACCGGGCTGGAGGTCTTCGCCAAGTTGATGAACGGGCTGGAGGCGCAGCTTGGCGGCATGGGAACGGCCTTTTCGTCTTCGCTTTTTGGTCTGGCGGGGTCTTTGGTTGTGGGGCTTCTGGAACTGTTCGCAAGCCATGGTCAGAACCGGTTTTACCGCGAACTGGAAGAATGGCTATCGTCGATCACCAAACTGGGGCTTTCCAGCGGGGATGGCGAAGGGCATGACACCGCGGCGATGGCGGGCGTTCTGGACCATATGTCCGCGCAGATGGAAACTCTGCAAGGCTTTTATACCCAAGCCGAAGCGAACCGCGACCAAGTCGAGGCACGCATCGGTGATCTGGCACTCGCTATCGGTCTTTTGACCCGGCGCATGCAGGCCGAGGCGGGTCAGACCACCGCCCTTTCACGCATTGCCGAAGGGCAGGACCGCCTGATCGCGGCACTGGGAACTGCGGAAGGCGGCGCCCATTCGGATGCCGAAAGCCGGATGCGGCTGCGATCGATCGACGTGCAGTTGTTGCGCATATTGGAAGAGCTGTCTGCGGGGCGGCAGGAAAGCACCGCAGACCTGCGGTCGGACCTGATGTCCCTGACGGCAGCCATTCGGCAACTGGGCCGCGGCACAGTGGGGCGGGGCTAGATCATGGCAGTCGGGGGGCGACGCCGCGATAGCTCGATGATCTGGCCGGGGTTCGTTGACGCGGTGACGACGTTGTTGATGGTGTTGATGTTCGTGCTGACGATCTTCACCGTCATGCAATCGGTGCTGCGCGATACCATCTCGACCCAGGATACCGAATTGAATGCGCTGACGGACCAGTTGACCGGACTGGCCGATGCGCTTGGTCTGGAACAGAAACGCACCCGCGAATTGCAGGCCGAAGTGGGTGAACAAACCACCCTGATTGCCACGCTGACCGGCCAGATTGCCGCGCGCGAAGGGGAACTTGCGGCGGCCACTGCAAGGATCACCAGCTTTGAGGCACAGGTTGCCGGGCTGTTGTCGGATCGTGACGCAGCACGCGGCCAGATCAGCGATTTGCTGGCCGCCGAAGCGAGGTTGCTGACCGAGAAAGAGGCGCTTGATCTGGCGTTGGCCACCGCGCGCGACGAAATTGATGCCGGCGCCGAGGCCGCTCGACTGGCTGCCGCTCGGCGCGAGGCACTGGAGGTGCTGGTTGCGGATCTGCGGACAAAGTCCGCCAAGACGGAGGCTGACCTTCTGGCGAAGACGGTCCTGCTGACCGAAGAAGAAGATGCACGCGCCGTTGATCAGGCCGCCGCCGAGGCATTGCGGGCCAAGCTGGCGGGGGCCGATACCGAACTGACCGCAATGACGCTGGCGTTGGAGGAACAACGCAAGCGGGCCGAAGACACCTTGACCCTTCTGGCCGCCGCCCAGACCGATGCGGCGAAAGCGGCAGCCGCAGTCGTGGGAAAGGACGCGGTTCTGGAAACCGCAAAAGCCGCCCTTGCGGCGCAGGAACAGCAATCGGCGAAAGATGCCCGCAGCGTGGCTTTGTTGAACGAACAGGTTGCGGCCCTGCGCACCCAGCTTGGCGGTCTACAATCGATCCTCGATGCGGCGGCGGCAAAGGATGCGGCGGCGAAGGTGCAACTGGATACGTTGGGAAGTCAGTTGAATGCGGCATTGGCGCAAGTTGCGTCTGAACAAAGCCGGCGCGCCGATCTGGAGGAAGCCGAACGAAAGCGGCTGGAAGAGGAAGCCAAATCGCTGACCGCAGAGGCGCAAAATTTGGCCAAGTTCCGCTCGGAATTCTTTGGCCAGCTAAGTGCTGTCCTTGCGGGCCGCGAAGGCGTGCGGGTGGTCGGTGATCGTTTCGTGTTTTCATCCGAAGTGCTATTTCAGGCCGGTGCCGCCAATCTTGCGCCGGAAGGGCGCGCCCAGATTGCCGGGGTTGTGGCCACGCTGAACGAAATTGCAGGTCAGATACCCGATACGATTGACTGGATCATCAGGGTGGATGGTCACACCGACAATGTACCACTTTCCGGGTTCGGAGAATTTTCGGACAATTGGGAACTTTCGCAGGCCCGGGCGTTGTCGGTGGTTCGGTATATGCAGGATGAATTGGGGTTTCCGCCGGATCGGATGGCGGCGACAGGTTTCGGGGAGTATCGGCCGGTAGCAAACGGAGACGGTCCGGAAGCCTTGGCTCAAAATCGGCGGATCGAGTTGAAATTGACCGAGAGATAAGTGTGTGACTTGTTGGGGAAACACGCCTTACGGCAGGTAATGGATCGATAGTCGGTCATGATATGTCCCGCATCAGGGTTTCGGCAACGCATTTTCCATCGCAAAGTAGGTCCGCAAAATTATGAGGGCCATCTTTTGAAAATGCTGTTACACTCAGATGCAGAAGAGATCCGTGTACCGTAAAGATGCTTTCGTCAAACCTGCCCCGGGGCAGAGACGCATCCGGGTTCGAGCCTGAAAACAGGAGGATCATGAATGCCGCAGACCATAGGAAATCCGCTGTCATGGGCCTTTGGTGCCATAAGGTCCAGTTTCGGCTATGCGTCGGATGTCGCTGAATCCGTCACGTCGTCAGGTGCTGCCGATACCGAAATGCCGGAGATCAGAACGCTGACCTTTGACGATTTGCGCGCCGCCCTGCGTAAAGGCTGGGATGACGTCATGGCGTTTAGATCGGACGTGGTGTTCGTTTGCCTGCTGTATCCGGTGATTGGCGGGGTACTGGCCGCACTGGCGGTACAGGGGAGTTCGCTGCATCTGGTGTTTCCGGCGTTGTCGGGCTTTGCCCTGGCGGGGCCGGTTGCGGCGGTGGGGTTATATGAGATGAGCAGGCGGCGTGAGCAGGGCCAGCCGACGAATTGGCTTGCCTATCTTGACGTCATCAAGTCACCGAAATTCGGTGGCATCCTGATCCTGAGCCTGTTCCATGTGGTGGTGTTTCTGGCCTGGATCATGTCGGCCAACGTGATCTTCGATGCCACTTTGGGGCCGGAAACGCCGGTGTCTATCAGCGCTTTCCTGCGCGATGTGTTCACCACGGGTGCCGGCTGGGCGATGATCGTGATTGGCGTTGCCGTCGGTTTTGCCTTTGCGGCGGCGGTGCTGGCAATCTCGGTGGTGTCGTTTCCGATGCTGCTTGACCGGCATGTCAGCCTGCCGATGGCGGTGGCGACATCGGTCAAAGTGGCGATGAAAAACCCTGTGCCGATTGGCGCTTGGGGGTTGATCGTGGCGGGGTCACTTGCAATCGGGTCACTACCCGTGCTGTTGGGGCTGGTGCTTGTTCTGCCGGTTCTGGGCCATTCGACGTGGCATTTGTACCGCCGCGCGGTGGTGTAGCGGGGCTATTGTTGTCGGTCAGACCCCAGTGAATAGCAGATCGAGTGCGTGGATGATGTCATCACGCTGATGCGAGGCAGTGGCGATAAAGCGTCCCAGCTCTGTGATCGGTGCGGTGGCGACTAATTGTGCCATCAAGATATGGTCTTTTTGCTCGATCCGGATGATGGGGTTAAGGCCGCGAATAGGCTGCCCGGCCTTTTTTGGTGAGATCAAAGGGGCGACAAGCTGAGTGCGGAACACATCGACGATGTCGTTTTGCAACAGAACAACCAGCGTCTGATCTGTTAGGCGATAATCATCAAACTGTGCTTCCATCCGCGAGATCAGAACTGACGAAACTTTGCCAATGGCAAGCCGTTTTGCTAGACGTAGGTGTTATAGTCCGCGAACGCCGCCGCATTTTCGCGCCTCCACGCCTCGGCCCGGGCTTGCTTCAAAGCGGCTTCTAAGCCCGCCTCGGTGGCGCGGGAAACGTTGATGCCCAAGGCGCGCGCTTCGTCCAAAAGTTGGCGACCCATAGTCAGGCTGGTGGCACGACGGTCGGCGGCAGGCATGGTCTGGGTCCTGTAGAGCGAGCAAACATATGGCAAATACACACCGCATATCTGGCGGTATATCTATCAGTATGTGTTGCCGCAGTGGGACGAGACCTATGCCCGCGCGGTCACGTCACCGGCAACGGGGCCCGCGAGGGCAGCTATCTGATCAAGCGTGACGGCCTTGACCAAGGGATCGGCGTGGCGATGTACGAGTTCCCAATCTTCGCCGCAGCGTTGGTACACAAGTGTCACTCGCAGCGACCAGTCTTGCGCCGGCAGATCACCGACAACGCCGTATTGACGTTCCACCACCGCCAGCACGACCATATCGCTGCCGGCATGGGTTGAGACAACTTCAAGCTCGGTCTTGGCCGAGGCGAAGTAACGCGACATTGCCGCAAGCCGCTCTGGCGGCGCGTCAAAGCCATCTGTTGTCCAGCCGCCAAACGGCGACATGATCGAGAAATCGGGCGAAAGGGGTGTGACGGCAAGCCAGTTGTCCATTTTGCCGTTCATGAAGGCGTCGTTGGCTTGAGTGGCGCGGCGCACAAGATTGGCGATCTCAGCAGCCGAGGCTTTGTCAAAGGGCATGGGTCAAATCCTGAAAACGGGGCGTAAAATTCAAACTGAAGGACATGTTTTTACCGCACCTCGGTTGACCCGCCAAGGTTGAAAATTTTCACGATTGCGCAGATGTGAGGGAATAAATCCGCTGTTGTCGCAAACGAAAAGGCCCCGAGGACATGCCCCGGGGCCTGTTTCCGGCAGTAGCTTGCTTATTCAGCAGTCAGCAACGGTGGCTTGGCTTTGGTCAGGGCAGGCTTCTGCGGCTCTTCGATATCAAGGAAAATCGCTTCATCCTTCAGACCGACCTTGACCACGCCACCCTTCATCAACTTGCCGAACAGCAGTTCTTCGGCCAGCGGCTTCTTGATGTATTCCTGGATCACGCGGCCAAGCGGTCGCGCGCCCATCTTGTCATCATAGCCTTTTTCGCCCAGCCATGCGGCCGCGTCGGGCGACAGCTCGATATGGACATTGCGGTCCATCAGTTGCGCCTCCAGTTGCAGCACGAATTTTTCGACTACCTGCATGATGACGTCTTTGCCAAGCGGGGCAAAGCTGATCACCGCGTCAAGCCGGTTGCGGAATTCGGGCGTGAAGGTACGCTCGATCGCCGCCGTATCTTCGCCGGTGCGCCGTTCGCGACCAAAGCCGATGGCCGCTTGCGATTGCTCGCGGGCACCGGCGTTTGAGGTCATGATAAGGATGACATTGCGGAAATCGACCGAACGACCGTTGTGGTCGGTCAGTTTGCCATGATCCATGACCTGCAGCAGGATGTTGTAGACATCCGGATGCGCCTTTTCCATTTCGTCCAGCAGCAACACGCAATGGGGATGCTGATCGACACCGTCCGTCAGCATGCCACCCTGATCAAAGCCGACATAGCCGGGGGGTGCCCCGATCAGGCGCGAAACGGCGTGTTTCTCCATGTATTCGGACATGTCGAACCGCAACAGCTCGACGCCCAGAGTGTGGGCGAGCTGCTTTGCCACTTCGGTTTTGCCGACACCGGTTGGCCCGGCAAACAGGTAGTTACCGATCGGTTTTTCGGGTTCACGCAGGCCCGCGCGTGCCAGTTTGATGGCAGACGCCAGCGCCTCGATCGCTTTGTCCTGGCCAAATACCACGCGTTTCAGCGACTTTTCCAGATCGCGCAGCACTTCGGCATCGTCTTTGGAGACGTTCTTGGCCGGGATGCGGGCGATCTTGGCAACCACTGCCTCGATCTCTTTGGTGCCGATCACCTTGCGGCGCTTGGCCTCGGAATAAAGATGCTGGGCAGCGCCCGCCTCGTCGATCACGTCGATGGCGCTATCGGGCAATTTGCGATCGTTGATGTAGCGCGCAGCAAGTTCTACCGCCACCTTGATGGCATCATTGGTGTAGCGCAGGTCGTGATGTTCTTCGAAATGCGGCTTCAGGCCCATCAGGATCTTGATGGTATCGGGGACCGACGGCTCGTTCACGTCAATCTTCTGGAACCGCCGCGACAGGGCACGATCCTTTTCGAAATGCTGACGGAATTCCTTGTAGGTGGTGGACCCCATGCAGCGCAGTTTGCCACCCTGCAGGGCGGGTTTCAGCAGGTTCGATGCATCCATGGCACCGCCCGATGTGGCACCGGCGCCGATCACGGTGTGAATTTCGTCGATGAACAGAATGGCGTCGGGATGATCTTCCATTTCCTTGACGACCGCTTTCAGGCGTTCCTCGAAATCACCACGGTACCGCGTACCAGCCAGCAGCGCGCCCATATCGAGCGAAAAGATTGTGGCATGCGCCAGAATTTCCGGCGTTTCCTTGTTGATGATCTTCCAAGCCAGACCTTCAGCGATGGCGGTCTTACCAACGCCAGGATCGCCGACCAGCAGGGGGTTGTTCTTGCGCCGGCGGCACAGCACCTGGATGCAGCGTTCCACCTCTGCCTCGCGCCCGATCAGGGGGTCGACATCACCGCGTCTGGCCTTCACGTTCAGATCGACGCAGTATTTCGACAGCGCGGATTCTTTCGCCTCCCCCGCTTCGGCCTTTGGTGTCTCATGGTGTTCTTCTGCACCGGACACCGATCGGGGTTCGCCGAAGGACGGGTCCTTGGCAACGCCATGGGCAATGAAATTGACCGCGTCGTAACGTGTCATGTCCTGTTCTTGCAAGAAATAGGCGGCGTTGGATTCGCGTTCGGCAAAGATCGCGACAAGCACGTTTGCGCCCGTCACTTCGGTGCGGCCCGACGATTGCACGTGGATCGCGGCGCGCTGGATCACGCGCTGGAAGGCGGCAGTGGGCACTGCCTCTGATCCCTCAACCTCGGTCACCAAGGTGGACAGATCATCATCGATAAACTCGACCAGCGTCTTGCGCAGGGTAACCAGATTGACCGAGCACGCCTTCATCACGCGTTCGGCATCGGGTTCGTCGATCAGCGCCAGCAGCAGATGCTCCAGCGTTGCGAGTTCGTGGCGGCGCGCATTTGCAAGGGCAAGGGCGCCATGGATGGCTTGCTCGAGCGTGGTTGAAAAAGATGGCACTTTGTCGTGCTCCTGTTCCTGCGGGTCAATTGGGCGAGTGCGCCTGTGGTGACCGTGGCCTCATATGGTTAAGCTTCGGTTTTATTTACCGCACTTCAAGGGTAAAATGGGGCGAATTTCTGTTTGGGGTAGGCAGGTCACAAAATGTGATCGATATGCATGGTTTATCGGGGTCAAAAGCGGTCTTTTCGGGCACGTAGATCGGCAAACGCTTCCGCGCTGGTTGCATCAGGGGTTCCAAGCAGGGTTTTCATCTGCGGCATGCCGGCGCGCAGAAACGGATTTGTTACAAGTTCGTCGGCCAGCCTAGACGGCACGGTTGGCAGGCCCTGCACCCTTGCAGCGGTGATCCGGTCATGACGCAAGATAAGATCAGGATTGTCCGGTTCAAGGGCCAGCGCAAAGCGCATGTTCGATGCGGTGTATTCATGGCCCGAACAGATCAGCGTTTCGGGGGGCAAGGCGGCAAACTTGGACAAGCTATTCCACATCTGCGCGGGCGTGCCTTCGAACAGTCGGCCACAGCCCATCGCCATCAGGCTGTCAGCCGTGAATGCCAGTGCTGAGGCTGGAAAGTGAAAGGCGATATGGCCGATGGTGTGGCCGGGCACGTCGATGACATCACCGGACTCTGCGCCCACGGTAAAAGTCTGCCCGCCCGCAAGCGCCAGATCAAGCGGCGGCAAACGATGCGCGTCTGCACCATTGCCGACGACCTTCGCCCCCGTTGCCGCCTTCAATGCCGCGACACCGTCGATGTGATCACCGTGATGATGGGTGATCAGGATGGCTGACAGCGTCCATCCGCGCAGCGACAGCGCCTTCAGGATCGGTTCAGCCTCAGGCACATCAATGACAGCGGTTTCACCGCTGGCGCTGTCGTTGATTAGAAAGGCATAGTTGTCCTTAAGGCAAGGAACCGTAACCAGTGTCAGCGCCATGGTGTTTGCACTTTCCTTAACTATGTGTAAGCCAAAGCATCGCCCGGAAAGGCCTTGGCCGCAATGCATCTTGATGTCCTCGATCTGCGTAACTTCTATTATCGCACCCCTTTGGGCCGTGTGGCGCAGCGGGCCATTCGTGATCAGGTGGTGCGGTATTGGCCAGCCGCCAAAGCACAGGCGCAGACGGTGGTCGGATTTGGCTTTGCGGTGCCATTGCTGCGCCCCTACCTTGCGGATGCGCGCCGCGTCATTGGACTGATGCCGGGTCCGCAGGGTGTGATGCCTTGGCCGAACGGGGCCGACAACGTGTCGGTTCTTTGCGAAGACGGCAACTGGCCGTTGCAGACCGGGATGGTGGACCGCTTGATCGTGCTGCACGGGCTGGAGACATCCGAACAACCGGCCGCCGTTCTGGATGAGGCGCAGCGCGTGCTGGGGCCGGGTGGCAAGGCGCTGTTCATCGTGCCCAACCGCATCGGATTGTGGGCAAGGCGCGATGGCACGCCGTTTGGCTTTGGTCAGCCCTATTCGATGAGCCAACTTGAAGCGCAGCTGAAAAAGCACAATTTCACCCCTGAACGCAGCACCTCTGCGCTGTTCGTGGCCCCGTCGCAGGGGCGTTTCTGGCTGCGCACCGCCGATTTCTGGGAACGTATGGGCAGGCGCATCGGTCCCTGGGCCGCGGGCGGTGTGTTGATCGTCGAGGTCAGCAAGCAGGTCTATGCGCCAACGCGGGGTGGCCTGAAGGTGGCAGCGCGCAAGCCGCTCAAGGTGCTGGAAGGCATTCCGGCGCGACTGCCTGCCCCCAACCTGAACCGGGTCGTGTCGTATGGCGAATACCCCCTTCAAGTTGGCAAGCCGGCCACTGATTCACACTGACCTGATTGATTTATGCGCGCCGCAGCAATTTTGTACGCCCCTGTTGGCCCGAAACGGTCGCAGTTGACGCAGAGCCAAGTCAAGCCATTGAAAACAAGCTATACTTAGCCCAAGAATTTCTGACCTTGGTGGTTGCGGGTCCGCAAATGCTCTGCTACACCCCGGCCAAATCGGGACGCACGCGACAAGTGTGCGCCATAAGTAGCTTCTGGCCTTTGCTAACTGCGAAGTGCCGGAGCAAAACAGCGGAAGGATTGACGTGTCAGAACCTGCTTCGATCTCCTCTGGCATTGCTTCGCGTTACGCGACCGCACTTTTTGAATTGGCGAAGGACGGCAATGCGCTGGCGGCGCTGGAGGCAGATGCAACGGCGCTGGAGGCGGCGCTGGCTGACAGTCCGCAACTGGCCGCGATGATCGCATCACCTTTGCTTGAAAGGCATGAGCAGGGTGCAGCGATTGCGGCGATTGCCGCTAAAATAGGGGTTTCGACCCTGATGGCAAACACGCTGGCCCTGATGGCGTCAAAGCGCCGCCTGTTCGTGCTACCGCAGTTGATTGCCGACCTGCGCGCCCGCATTGCCGACGAAAAGGGTGAGGTTACGGCCGACGTGACCGCCGCCCGCGCGCTGACTGCCGCACAGACCAGGAAGCTTGCCGCCACGCTGAAAGCGCGGGTCGGCAAGCAAGTGATCCTCAAAACCACCGTCGATGATAGCCTTATCGGCGGTCTTGTCGTCAAGTTGGGCTCGACCATGATCGATACCTCGATCAAGGCAAAGCTCGCAGCCCTTCAAAATGTAATGAAAGAGGTCGGATAATGGGTATCCAAGCTGCTGAGATCTCTGCGATCCTTAAAGAGCAGATCAAGAACTTTGGCATGGATGCCGAAGTGGCCGAAGTTGGCCGCGTGCTGTCCGTCGGTGATGGGATAGCGCGGGTTCACGGGCTGGACAATGTTCAGGCTGGCGAAATGGTCGAGTTTCCCGGCGGTATCCGCGGGATGGCCTTGAACCTTGAAGTTGATAACGTCGGTATCGTTATTTTCGGTGACGACCGGTCGATCAAGGAAGGTGACGTCGTAAAGCGGACCAAATCCATCGTGGACGTGCCGGCAGGCGACGCCCTACTGGGCCGTGTTGTGGATGGCCTTGGCAATCCGATTGATGGCAAAGGCCCGATTGCGGCAACCGAGCGTCGTGTGGCCGACGTGAAAGCCCCCGGCATCATTCCGCGCCAGTCGGTGCATGAACCGATGGCAACCGGCCTTAAATCGGTGGACGCGATGATCCCGATTGGCCGTGGCCAGCGTGAATTGATCATCGGTGACCGCCAGACCGGCAAGACCGCGATCGCGCTTGACACGATTTTGAACCAGAAATCGTACAACGAAGCTGCGGGAACGGACGAGTCGAAGAAGCTGTATTGCATCTATGTGGCCATCGGGCAGAAGCGCTCGACTGTGGCGCAGTTGGTGAAAAAGCTGCAGGAAACCGGCGCGATTGATTATACGATCGTGGTGGCGGCAACGGCATCCGACCCGGCACCGATGCAGTTTCTGGCACCCTACGCCGCAACCGCAATGGCCGAATTTTTCCGGGATAACGGCCGTCATGCGCTGATTATCTATGACGATCTGTCCAAGCAGGCGGTGGCGTATCGCCAGATGTCGCTGCTGCTGCGCCGCCCACCGGGCCGTGAAGCCTATCCGGGCGACGTGTTCTATCTTCATAGCCGCTTGTTGGAGCGTTCGGCGAAGCTGAATGGCGACAACGGATCGGGATCGCTGACTGCGCTGCCGATTATTGAAACCCAAGGCGGTGACGTTTCGGCCTTTATTCCGACCAACGTGATTTCGATCACCGATGGCCAGATCTTCCTTGAAACCGAGCTGTTCTATCAGGGGGTGCGTCCTGCCGTAAACACCGGTCTGTCGGTATCTCGGGTTGGGTCTTCGGCCCAGACGGATGCGATGAAATCAGTGGCTGGCAAGGTGAAGCTGGAACTGGCGCAGTACCGCGAAATGGCGGCATTCGCACAGTTCGGGTCAGACCTTGATGCCTCCACACAGCAACTGCTGAACCGTGGCGCGCGTCTGACCGAATTGATGAAGCAGCCGCAATACGCGCCGCTGACCAATGCCGAGATTGTTTGCCTGATTTATGCGGGCACCAGCGGCATGTTGGACAAGATCGGTGTCAAGGATGTGGGTCGGTTCGAGCAAGGGATGCTGAAGCATCTGCGCAGCAACGGCAAGGATCTGCTCGACGACATCACCAAGAATGACCGCAAGGTCAAGGGTGAACTGGAAGACAAGATCAAGGCTGCTTTGAACGCTTTCGCGAAAGACTTCGCCTAAGGGCGGGTCAAAGGGGGAGAGCGGTAGATGCCCAGCCTTAAGGATCTGAAGAACCGGATTGGAAGCGTCAAGAACACGCGGAAGATCACGAAGGCGATGCAGATGGTTGCAGCCGCAAAGCTGCGCCGGGCGCAAGAGGCTGCCGAAGCGGCGCGCCCCTATGCCGAGCGGATGATTTCCGTGGTGGCGGGGCTGTCGTCGGCAGTCGGCAAAACTGACGGTGCGCCGCGTTTGTTGGCGGGAACCGGTGCTGACAAGGTGCATCTGATGGTCGTGCTGACGTCGGAGCGGGGGCTTTGTGGTGGATTTAACTCCACCATCGTGCGTCTGGCGCGGGCGCATGCGAACAAGCTGTTGGGCACCGGAAAAACGGTAAAAATCCTGACGGTTGGCAAGAAAGGGCGCGAACAGTTGCGCCGTGATCTTGGCAGCCATTTCATCAGCCATGTTGATATGACTGATGTCAAGCGCGTGGGCTATGTCAACGCGCAGACAGTGGCGCGGGAAATTTTATCGCGTTTCGACGCAGGCGAATTTGATGTGGCGACGCTGTTCTTCAACCGCTTCCAATCGGTGATTTCGCAGATCCCGACAGCGCAGCAGATCATCCCGGCAACGTTTGATGCAACGGCACAAGCGTCGGCTCTTTATGACTATGAACCGGGGGAAGAGGCCATTCTGGCCGACCTTCTGCCGCGCGGTGTGGCGACGCAGGTTTTCACCGCCTTGCTGGAAAATGGTGCCTCCGAACAGGGTGCGCGGATGTCAGCAATGGATAACGCGACGCGTAACGCTGGCGATATGATCAACCGCCTGACCATTCAATACAACCGCTCGCGTCAGGCTGCGATCACCAAAGAGCTTATCGAAATCATCTCGGGCGCTGAGGCGCTCTGACCCGCACGGAGAAGAAAGACATGGCAAAAGCACCAAAATCGCAGGGTAAGGTGACGCAAATCATCGGCGCCGTTGTGGACGTTAAGTTCGATGGCGATCTTCCGGCAATTCTGAACGCGCTGGAAACGACCAACAACGGCAAGCGGCTGGTGTTGGAAGTGGCGCAGCATCTGGGCGAAAGCACGGTACGGACCATTGCGATGGACGCAACCGAAGGTTTGGTTCGCGGCGCACCGGTTTCCGATACGGGCGAGCCGATTTCGGTTCCGGTTGGCGATGGCACGCTTGGCCGCATCATTAATGTGATCGGCGAGCCGATTGACGAAAAAGGCCCGATTGCCCACACCGAACGCCGCGCGATCCACCGTCCGGCCCCAAGCTTTGCCGAACAGGCAACGGACGCGCTTATCCTGGTGACCGGCATCAAGGTGATCGACTTGCTTGCGCCCTATTCGCGTGGCGGAAAGATCGGCCTTTTCGGTGGTGCGGGTGTCGGCAAGACCGTGCTTATTCAGGAACTGATCAACAACGTTGCAAAAGTGCACTCTGGCTTTTCAGTGTTTGCGGGCGTGGGCGAACGGACGCGTGAAGGCAACGACCTTTATCACGAATTCATTGAATCCGGTGTTATCAACATCGACGATCTGACCAAATCCAAAGTGGCGCTTGTGTATGGCCAGATGAACGAGCCTCCGGGTGCGCGTCTGCGTGTGGCGCTGTCAGGCTTGACCATTGCGGAACAGTTCCGCGACCAGTCGGGCACTGACGTTTTGTTCTTTGTGGACAACATCTTCCGCTTTACCCAAGCCGGTTCGGAAGTGTCCGCACTGTTGGGCCGTATTCCATCTGCCGTTGGCTACCAGCCAACGCTGGCCACCGACATGGGTGCGCTGCAAGAACGTATTACCTCAACCAAAGCAGGCTCGATCACGTCGGTTCAGGCGATCTACGTGCCTGCGGATGACTTGACCGACCCCGCACCAGCAACATCGTTCGCGCACCTTGACGCGACGACCGTTCTGTCGCGCGCAATTTCTGAATTGGGGATTTACCCGGCGGTTGACCCGCTTGACAGCTCCAGCCGTATCTTGGACCCGCTTGTTGTTGGGCAGGAACATTATGACGTTGCGCGTTCGGTTCAGGGCGTTCTTCAGCGCTATAAATCGCTGCAAGACATCATCGCCATTCTGGGCATGGACGAACTCAGCGAAGAAGACAAACTGACTGTTGCGCGCGCGCGCAAAATTCAGCGTTTCCTGAGCCAGCCGTTCGATGTGGCACAAGTGTTCACCGGCTCGCCCGGTGTGCAGGTGCCGCTGGAAGAAACCATCAAGTCGTTCAAGGCCGTTGTTGCGGGCGAATACGATCACTTGCCGGAAACTGCCTTCTACATGGTTGGCGGCATTCAGGACGTGATCGAAAAAGCCCAGCGTCTTGCTGCGGCTGCGGCATAAGGACAGATCATGGCGGGCACTATGCAATTCGATCTGGTGTCACCGGAACGCAGGCTTGCATCGGTTCAGGCAACCGAAGTGCAAATTCCGGGTGCAGATGGCGATATGACGGCGATGGAGGGGCATTCCCCCACCATCACCACACTGCGGCCCGGTATCCTGCGCGCAATCGGCGCAACCGGAACGCAAGCTTATGTGGTCACCGGTGGCTTTGCCGAGATTACCGCGACTGGCGTTTCAGTTCTGGCCGAACGTGCCATCGCGCTGGAAGAGGCGACGCCGGCGGTGATGGAAAGCCTGGTTGCGGAAATGCGCGAACTTGCAGCAAGCAGTGCAGACAAGGATGGCGCCGAAAAGCTGGTGCAGGATATGTTGGCGATGCGGGTGGCTGCCGGGCACTGAACTGCCACAGTTTTAGGTGAAATGGCCCCAAATGCGGGGCTTTTTCTTTTCCGATTCCTAACTTTTGCCGCGAATACTGGTTAAGCCGCACGCAAGAGGTAAACGGTATGAAGCGTATTTCGTCAGGCAGTCTTGGGGTGGACCAGGGAACGCGTGTCCTGTTTTCGGATTTCGCCGATGGCGGCGTGATGTGGACAGGGCAAGGCCCGCGTGAAAGCCGCTACAAGGTGACCTTCAAGGAACCCTATGCCGAGGTGCCTTCTGTTACCGTGTCCATTTCGATGTGGGATATGGACCAGAAAACCAATGCACGCGCGGATATCTGCGCCGATAATATATCTCCAACCGGTTTTGACATGGTCTTTCGCACCTGGGGTGACAGCCGTTTGGCGCGTATCCGGGCGGACTGGATGTCTATCGGGCCCCTGCGAGACCCCGACGGTTGGGAATTGTATTGAGTCTGACAGTCGCCGAGTAGCCCCGCAGCTGATCCGGGGCCTCTTGGCCAAACCGTGGTAGGCCCCGGATCAGGTCCGGACCTGCGGTAGGACGAACACCTACAAAAGCTTGGTGTACATGCCTTCATAGATCGGGATCAGGGTTTCCGTCTCGAACAGGGACGATACCGATGTGCCGTTCCAGATGTTCAGGATGGCCTGCGCGAATATCGGGGCGGTAGGTACGATCCTGATGTTTTTCGCCGCTTTGACAGCATCGGTCGGCTCGATTGAATCCGTGATCACCAGGCTTTTCATCGCAGAGTTCTGCACGCGTTCCACCGCCGGGCCGGACAGAACACCGTGGGTGATATAGGCGTGCACTTCGGTGGCACCATTTTCGATCAGCACCTCGGCGGCTTTGCACAGCGTACCGGCCGTGTCGCAAATGTCATCGACGATGATGCATTTTTTGCCCGCAACGTTGCCGATCACAGTCATCTCGGCCACTTCACCTGCTTTTTCGCGGCGCTTGTCAACGATGGAAAGCGGCGCGTTGATCCGTTTGGCCAGATCGCGGGCGCGGGCCACGCCGCCCACATCAGGGGAAACCACCATCAGATCGGACATCTGATCTTTAAAATGATGCTCGATGTCCAGCGCAAAAATGGGCGAAGCATAAAGGTTATCCACCGGGATATCGAAAAAGCCCTGAATTTGCGCTGCGTGCAGATCCAGCGTCAGCACGCGGTCAACGCCTGCTTCGGTGATCAGATTGGCCACAAGTTTGGCTGAAATCGGCGTGCGCGCCTTGGCACGGCGGTCTTGGCGGGCATAGCCGAAATAGGGGATGACGGCGGTGATCCGGTCAGCGGAGGACCGGCGCAGCGCATCGGTGATGATCAGCAGTTCCATCAGGTTGTCATTGGCGGGGTTGGATGTGGGCTGGATGATATACATATCCTCGCCGCGGACGTTTTCATAGACCTCGACGAAAATCTCCTGATCATTGAAGCGTTCCACCCGCGCCTCGACCAGCCCGACCTGCACGCCGCGATGCATCGACATGCGGCGGGCAATGGATTTGGCGAGGCTAAGATTGGCCGTACCGGAAATCAGTTTCGGCTCGGTTATGGCTGCCATTGTGATTTCCCTGATCTGGTCTGCGTGACGGATTCGTGACGTTGACACCGCTTATCACCGCGATAGGGTCTTGGAAACCAAAGCCATCTCGAAGGGGCCGCAAATTGGCGCAGATCGACTATTTTTTCGCGGCGATTTCGCCCTTTGTCTATCTGGCGGGCCAACGGCTGGAGGCGGTGGCGTCAAAGCATGGCGCTACCATCCGCTATCTGCCGATTGACGCACCTTCGCTGTTTCCGCGCACTGGCGGTCAGGTTCTGGCCGACCGCCATCCATCACGCAAGGCCCACCGATTGCAGGAACTGAAACGCTGGTCGGCGCGGTTGGGGATGCCGCTGAACCTGCAGCCTGCATTCTTTCCGGTGAACCCGGCACCGGCGTCGTATGCCATCATTGCGGCGGCCAATGCGGGTGGCGGTGATCTGGGCGGTCTGGTGCATGCCTTTCCACGCGCGGTCTGGGCCGAGGGGCGCAATATCTCCGACGACGCGGTGGTGAAAGATGTTCTGGCCAAACACGGCTTTGACCCCGCGATTGCCGACAAATACATGCTGATGGCGGCGGAAACCTATGCCAACAATCTGGAAGAGGCGGTAGCGCGCGGGGTGTTCGGGGTGCCAAGTTATGTGATTGGCGATCAGGTGTTCTGGGGCCAGGACCGGCTCGACGATGTCGATTTGCATCTGGCCGGCAAGATCTGATGCCGGAAGATTTGACGACAATCGCGCATCCCTACCGGGTGTGGAACAAGGGGGGTGCACGGCCTGTTCTGGCGCTGCATTGTTCGCTCGCGCATGCCGGCGCGTGGTCGGGGCTGGCCGGGCATCTCTTGGGCGTTACCGTAACTGCGCTGGATCAGCCAGGCCATGGCCGGACTGCCGATTGGGATGGCGTGACCGATCTGCACGGATTGACCACGCGGATCAGCATCGAGATGGCGGAAACGCTCGGGACGGGCGGGCCGATTGATATCATCGGCCATTCGTTCGGCGCGACGGTTGCCCTGCGCATGGCGTTGGAGCGGCCCGATCTGGTGCGATCCCTTGTGTTGATTGAACCGCCGTTGTTCGCGGCGGCCCGGGCGGATGGCTCGACCGCTTTTGCCCCGTTCCGCGACCAGCACCTGAAAGTGGCGCAGACCCTGTCTGAGGGGCGGCGCGCCGACGCGGCGGCGATGTTTCATGGTGACTGGGGGTCAGGGACGGCTTTCGCCGATCTGCCCGCCCGGCAGCAAGATTACATGATTGATCGCATTCACTTCATTGCCGCGCAGAACCCGGTACTGCTGAATGACGAGGCGGGTCTGTTGCGCCATATGGGGCTGGAAAGCATCGGCGTTCCGGTACTGATGGTCGAAGGCTCGTCGTCACCCGCCATCGTTGGTGCGGTGCAGGATGCGCTTGCACGACGGTTGCCGCAAGTAACACGGTTACTGGTACCCGGTGCGGGCCATATGGTGCCGATCACCCATCCGGGCGAAGTGGCTGATGCGGTGATGGCGCATCTTGGCGCGATCTAGGACGGGCAATCTGCACGTCTAGGGATCGGCGCAATCGCCCATCCTACGTCAACGCCTCAAGCAAGCCATCCACCTCTGTCTCGGTGGTGTTCCACGAGGCGACCAACCGTGCGGCCTCACGCCCTTTGGGCGCGGGCATCTGGTAGTAGGCAGCACCTTTGGCTTCGGCGCGGGCATGGGTGCCGATGGCCCATTCGGGAAACAGCATATTGGCAGGGGCGGGATGGATCAGGTGTGCGCCGGGGATGGCCTCGATACCCCTGGCCAGCCGCGCGCCCATTCTGTTGGCGTGGGTGGCGAGGCGCAGCCAGAGGTCGTCGGCCAGATAGGCCTCCATCTGTGCCGACAAAAAGCGATGTTTGGAGAACAGGTGTCCACCGCGTTTGCGGCGTAATTCGAACTCCCATGCTTTGGCGGGGTCAAAGACGACCACGGCCTCGACGCCAAGGCAGCCGTTCTTGGTGCCGCCAAAGGAGACGATGTCGATCCCCGCGCGCCATGTCATGTCTGCGGCGGAGACGTTGGTTGCGACGAGGGCATTGGCAAAGCGCGCACCGTCCAGATGGCAGGGCAGGCCGTGGGCCTTGGCAATGGATGTCAGCGCGGCCACTTCGCCGGCGGTGTAGACGGTCCCCGCCTCGGTTACGTTGGTGATGGACAGCATGCCGCGCTGCACGCCGTGTACGCCGGATTGCCCAATTCGGCCAAGGGCTTCACTGAGGGTTGCGGGCGTCATTTTGCCATGTGCGCCCGGCACGCCAACCAGCTTTGCGCCGCTGGTGTAGAATTCCGGCGCGCCGCATTCGTCAACGGCGATATGTGCGTCGGCATGGGCAAAAACTGCGGACCAAGGCTGCGTGTACAGCGCCAAAGCAAGGGAATTTGCGGCTGTGCCGGTAGCCACAAGGTAAACTGCGGCGTCCGCATGTTCGAACGCATCGCGGATTTGCCGGGTGACCCGGGCCATGATGTCATCTGCACCATAACTGCGCGCAAAGCCTTCGTTGGCGCAGGCGAGGGCCGCCATGATTTCGGGCGCGGCACCCGAGGCATTGTCGGAGGTGAAAAACATCAGGGTGTTTCCTCGATAATATGGTCTTCCCAGTCTTCCTCGGGCACTTCGAATTCCGGAATCGTCCACCCCTTCACCGATGCGCCGGCGTCATGCACGGATGCGGGGTCGCCAGTGATCAGCGGGTGCCAGGAATATAGTTGTTTGCCTTCGTGAAGCAGACGGTAGGCGCAGGTGCGGGGCATCCAATAGGCGATTTTTGGCAGGGTTTTGGGCGACAGGCGCACGCAATCGGGCACGAACTGGTGGCGGATCGGGTATTGCGCGCAGCGGCACGACTCCCCGTCCAGCAAGCGGCAGGCGATGCGGGTATAGGCGATCTCGCCAGTGTCCTCGTACTCAATTTTGTTCAGGCAGCACTTGCCGCAGCCGTCACAAAGCGCCTCCCACTCTGTCTTGTTCATGTTCTTCAGGGGAACGGTTTCCCAGAATTTTGGGCGTTTCTTTTCGGTCATGGCAGCGCCGTCAGGATGGCCCGGGCGCGGGTGCAGTCGGCCTCCATTTGGGTCAGCAGGGCAGGCAGGCCGTCAAATTGCAGTTCAGGTCGCAGGTAATCGACAAAGGCGATGGACAGGTGCTGGCCGTATAGATCGCCTTTGAAATCAAAGAGGTAGGTTTCAAGGTTGGGTTGATTGATGCCAAACATAGGGCGCACCCCAAGGCTGGCGGCCCCTTGGAAACTGCCTTGGTGCGGGCCGGTCAGTACATCGGCCCACACGGCATAGACACCGAATCGGGGCAAGTGCAGCCCTGCGACCGACATGTTGGCGGTAGGGTAGCCCAGATCGCGGCCACGCTTTTCGCCGTGAATAACCTCGCCCTCGATACGGTGCCAATGGCCGAGCATGGCTTGTGCATCACGCGGGCGCCCATCAGTCAACGCCTGGCGGATGGCTGTAGAGGATATTTCGCGTTCGTGGAATTTGACGAGGTCGGCGATGGTGACGGCAAATCCGAATTTCTGTCCAAGAGCTTGCAGATCGGCGGCTTTGCCCGCCCGGCCTTTGCCAAAGCAGAAATCAGCGCCGACCACCACGTGAGAGACGCCGAGGCCATCGGCGAGGACGTCTTGTGCGAAGGCTTCGGGGGAAAGGCCTGCCAAATCGGTGCCGAAGGGCAATTCATACAACCGTTCGACGCCGAGTTTGGCAAGGCGGTTGGCGCGGGCTTCGGCGTTCATCAGGCGGAAGGGTGGCGAGGTCGGGGCGAAGTATTCGCGGGGGTGCGGCTCGAATGTGACGATGCCGAGGGGGGAGGACTTGCGGGCAAGGTCGATCACTGCGCGGTGGCCAAGATGCACGCCATCGAAGTTGCCCATGGCAACGGATGCCCCCTTGGCCGTATCGTCAAGCCCTTGCCAGTGATGGTAAATCTGCATGCTTCCCCGGTATCGGGGTGCTGCCCCGTCAGTCGAACTTGCGGCTTGGTGCCAGAACCAGCGCCTCACCTTTCAGCACAACCGTATCGCCCACTGTGCAGTGGGTTTCAAGGGTAACCCGGCGTTTGGCATGGTCGATCGAGACGACTTTCACCTCGGCATAGACGGTATCGCCGGGGCGCACCGGCGCCATGAATTTCAGGCTTTGGCTCAGGTAGACCGCGCCATGACCGGGAAGTTGTTCGCCGATGACGGCAGAAATCAGCGCGGCGGTCAGCATGCCGTGGGCGACACGACCTTGAAAAATGGTGTCTTGCGCGTAGGATTCGTCAAGGTGAACCGGGTTGTGATCGGTGGAAACCTCGGCAAATAGGCTGATGTCCCGGTCGGTTATGGTTTTACGCAAGGACCGGACCATACCGATTTCGATGTCTTCGATGCAGATTGTTCCGCGTTGCATATTGTCCAGCATCCTGCGAATCCCTTGGATCAGGCTGCAGGTACGCTAGCAAATGCTGCGATGCAGAGCAATCCTGTGCGCAATAAAATTACCTTGATAGCGCGCAATAGGGAATTTAATTAGCCCACAGATTGACGTTCAGCGCAGTTGGCTGATGGCATAGGTGGCAGAAATCTGCTTTTCAGCCAGCCATGCTTCTAGCAACCCCTTGTCAGGATTTGATATATCTGGCCCGAACTGATCCGCCGCGATGCCGCCGGTGATGAACAGCGTATCTAGGCCTTCGGATTGCCCGCCCTGTATATCGGTGCTGATCCCGTCCCCTATGCAAAGCACTTGCGCCTCTTCATTGCCCGTCAGTGCTGCCAATCTGCGGCGGGCGAGATCGTAGATCGGCGGGTGGGGCTTGCCGAAATAGAACACGCGGCCGCCCATTTCTTCGTAGGCCTGCGCAATGGCACCGGCGCAATATAGCCGCTTGTCGCCAAAATCGACTACGATATCAGGATTTGCACAGAGCATGGGCAAGTTCATGGTTTTACTGAACAAAAGGGCAGCGCGGTAGTCGTCTGGCGTTTCGGTCAGGTCATCGGCAAGGCCGGTACAGACGATGCCTTCGGCCTCTTCCAGCGTGGTGCGGATAATGGGGGATTCGGAAGCGACGGTTGGCTGAAGATCGTCGGCGAAGGTGGTAAAGAACGGCTCATCCTTCAGCGCGCCGATGTGATGGACGCGCCGCCCGACGGCCCCGGTGATCAGCGCATATTGGGCCGCGTCGCCAGAGGTGACGACTTCGTCCCAGGCATCGCGGGGCAGGCCCATTGTGGCTAACTGGCTGACAATGCTCGGCTTTGGGCGCGGCGCGTTGGTCAGAAGAACCACGCGGCCGCCGTTGGCGCGAAAGGCTTGCAACGCGGCTACGGCGCCGGGAAACGGCGCTTTGCCATTGTGCAGGCATCCCCAGAGATCACAGAAAACGGCGTCATAGCGCGATGAGATGTCAGCGAGGGACGCGATGATCGGGGTCATGTTTGGCCTTTCGAGGGGGTGCCCCGGCTGTACAACCGCTTTGCACCCCTTGTGCAGGCGGGCTGACAGCCGGTTGGAAGGACGGGGCGGATTGTCGTGCGGACGTCATCACAATTTCAGCGCCGGGATAATCTGCTTTTTGCGGCTCATGATGCCCGGCAGGACGACGGTGTCACCGGTAACCTTGCAGTCGAACGAGGCTTCGGCCATTTGCCGGACCAGATCATTTGGCACCAGCAACGTCGCCTCTTCTTTCAGGATGTCGATGACGAACAGCAGCACCTGATCGGCAGCGTCCTCTTTCGCCACGCCGACCATCGAGGCCATCAGGGATGCCTTCCTGTCCAGCACCACTTTGGGCGAAGTGGTTTCCAGCACTGAGATGCGCAGTTCCTTGCCCGCGACAGTGTATTCCTTGCTGTCCATGCGCAGCAATTCGGCGTCTGAAAACCGCGAGACGTCGGATTTGGCGGCGAACATTTCTGCGGCGAGCGCCGGAATGCTAACACCCAGATCGGCGGCCAGCTTTTCCGCCACCGCACGGTCATGGTCGGTAGTGGTGGGGCTGCGAAATTCCAGCGTGTCGGACAGGATGCACGACAGCATGGCACCCTTGATGTTGCGAGGTGCCTGCGCCAGATCATCGCCCATGATGTCGTGCATCACAGTGGCCGTGCAGGCCAGTGGGCGCATCACAACATCGATCGGGGTCTTCGTCTTTAGACCGCCGACCAACATGTGATGGTCGATGATCGCCATGATCGTGGCGTCGTTGATCGAGGGCGGCAATTCGGCAGGGTTGTTGGTATCGACGATGACAACTTTATCGTCAGCGGCGACGTCGGCGATGATCTCTGGCTGCGCAAAACCCCAGTGCTTGAGCACGAATGCCGCTTCGGTGTTCGGCTCGCCCAGCAGAACGGGCTTGGCATCGTCACCGCGCACATTCGTCAGATACCAGGCCCAGATGATGGCGGACAGGGTGGAGTCTGTGTCGGGGGATTTATGGCCGAAAACGAGGGTGGTCATGCGAGCTGTTCCGTTGCTTGGGCTGGAGTTGCGGCCTTATAGGCACGGGTTGATCGGTTGTCACGCACGGGGTGCGGCGTGTCCGGCGAAATTGAGCTTTGCGGCAGGATGGGCAGATTGCCCATCCTACGGGGTGGTGCGCAAAATGGGCAATCTGCCCATCGTCCCGGTCACAGTGGCAGACGTTCCAAGGTAAAACCCGCGCGTTCCAGCAGGGCCAGCACGCCGTCCTGACCCGACAGATGCAAGGCGCCAAAGGTCGCAATGGTTGGCCCCAGTTCAGCGGCGGCCTCTATGGCCGGGATCCAGGATCGGTTGCGGCTCGACAGCAGCGCCTCTTCCATGCGGGAAAATTCGGCGTCGATCTGTTCGGGTGTGTAGCCCGGTATGGACTGCGATTTCAGGCGCATGAATTCCCAGATCACCCGACTATCTTGGGCAAAGTAGGCATCGGCAAGGGTAACCGAGAAATCCTCGCTTTGCTGTTCCAGCACCAGCGCGCTTTTGATCATCGATAGCTGGTCCTGCATCGGCAGCGATCCGAAGATGCCAAAGATGGTGTCATAGGGTTCCAGCGCCTTGACCGGCACGCGCGCGGCGAGGGCGGCATCGATCACCATACCGTCCAGGCCGTTGGCAGTTTGCGCGGCGGCCATGGAGCAGGCGGGAATGCCAAGCACGACCGAGATGTACCAAGGTTGAAACTTGGCGGCCATGAACGGCGGTATCTGGCGTTCGCGCAGGGCATTTGACAGGGCTTGCCAATCAGCGGCGGGCAGTTGTTCGGGCAGGGTGGGGCCAGACATGATCAACATGACGCTCGGGTCCCGGGCAAGATGGGCCCTCAGCGCCGTCTCTTCGTCCGGTCCGGCTTCGACCAGAACGGTGCTGGCGGCGTTTATGATGGGCGTCAGTGCTGCCATTGTCGCGGCATGCCTTGGGTCATCGAAATGGTACGATCCGATCAGGGTCACCACCTGATCGCCCTTTGTGGCGCGCCAGAAATTGCCAACCGGATAGGGCGATTGCGCGGCCCTTGCAACCAGAGCGGCACGGTCATCGGGCGCCAGCGCATCGATCAGGTTCTGACCGGAACATTGCGCCTGAACCGGGGCGGAAAGGCACAAAAGCGTCGCGATGGCGGCTAGGATGCGGGTCATGGTAGCCTCGATTTGGGGTATTGGCATTTGCACCTGATGAAGGTGGCATCGATATGGCAAAACGCCAAGGGGTGGCTTCGGAAAACGCGCCGTAGAGACGCAGCAGATGCCAACCGGGGCTTGACTCGGCGGAGTGATCTGCCTACCTACAGCGCAGTTAGCACTCTGGCATACTGAGTGCTAATCAAATTCAACCTGGAACCTAGGGAGTGTTCTCAGATGGCATTCAAACCGCTGCATGACCGTGTACTGGTTCGCCGCATCGAAGGCGAAGACAAAACCAAGGGCGGACTGATCATCCCCGAAACCGCCAAGGAAAAGCCCGCAGAGGGCGAGATCATTTCCGTGGGCGAGGGTGCCCGCAAGGATTCGGGCGAGCTGATCGCACCGTCGGTCAAGGCTGGCGACCGCATCCTGTTCGGCAAATGGTCGGGCACCGAAGTGAAGGTTGGCGGTGAAGACCTGCTGATCATGAAGGAAAGCGATATCTTGGGCATTATCAGCTAACGCTGATCGGCTCGGGATCACTTCCCTGAAGGCGGTGGGCACATTGCCCACCCTACGCTTTCCCACCATCAACCAATTCTAGGAGCAAGCAAAATGGCTGCTAAGGACGTCAAGTTCGATACCGATGCCCGCGACCGCATGTTGCGTGGCGTAAACATTCTTGCCGACGCTGTGAAAGTCACCCTTGGGCCAAAAGGCCGCAATGTGGTGATCGACAAGTCGTTCGGTAGCCCCCGCATCACCAAGGACGGCGTGACCGTTGCCAAAGAGATCGAGCTTGCAGACAAGTTCGAGAACATGGGCGCCCAGATGGTCAAGGAAGTTGCTTCCCGCACCAATGATGAGGCTGGCGACGGCACCACCACCGCGACCGTGCTGGCCCAGGCCATCATCAAGGAAGGCATGAAATCTGTTGCCGCCGGCATGAACCCGATGGACCTGAAGCGCGGCATTGACCTTGCAACTGCCAAAGTGGTTGCTGCGATCAAGGCGGCGTCGCGTTCCGTGGTCGACAGTGCCGAAGTGGCGCAGATCGGGTCGATTGCTGCCAACGGTGAGGCCGAGATTGGCCGTCAGATCGCCGACGCGATGCAGAAAGTCGGCAACGAGGGTGTGATCACCGTCGAAGAAAACAAGGGTTTGGAAACAGAAACCGAAGTCGTCGAAGGCATGCAATTCGACCGTGGCTATCTGTCGCCCTACTTTGTCACCAACCCGGACAAGATGGTTGTTGATCTGGAGGATGTGCTGATCTTGCTGCACGAAAAAAAGCTGGGCTCGCTGCAGCCAATGGTTCCATTGCTGGAAGCTGTTATCCAAAGCCAAAAGCCACTGCTGATCATTTCGGAAGACGTTGAGGGTGAAGCACTTGCGACTTTGGTTGTGAACAAGCTGCGCGGTGGTCTGAAGATTGCGGCCGTGAAGGCCCCAGGGTTTGGCGACCGTCGGAAAGCCATGCTGCAGGACATCGCCATTCTGACCGGTGGTCAGGTGATCAGCGAAGATCTGGGTATGAAGCTGGAAAATGTTGGGCTGGACATGCTTGGCAAGGCCCGCAAAGTGACCATCACCAAAGACACCACTACGATCATCGATGGTTCCGGTGAAAAGACCGAAATCAAGGCACGGGTTGACCAGATCCGTACGCAGATCGAAGAAACCACTTCGGACTACGACAAGGAAAAACTGCAAGAGCGTGTTGCCAAACTGGCTGGCGGTGTTGCGATCATCCGCGTTGGCGGCTTGACCGAGATCTAAGTGAAATTGAGTAAGGACCGTGTCGATGACGCGCTGAACGCAACCCGCGCTGCCGTACAAGAAGGCATCGTGGTTGGCGGCGGCGTGGCCTTGATCCAAGCCGGCAAGGTTCTGGAAGGCATGACGGGCGCGAACAGCGACCAGAACGCCGGTATCGCGATTGTGCGTCGCGCCCTTGAAGCACCACTGCGCCAGATCGCGCAGAACGCTGGTGTTGATGGTGCAGTTGTGGCTGGCAAAGTGCGCGAGTCCAATGACAAGACTTTTGGCTTTAATGCGCAGACCGAAGAATATGGCGACATGTTCAAGTTCGGCGTCATTGACCCGGCCAAGGTTGTACGCACAGCGCTGGAAGATGCAGCATCTGTTGCATCCTTGCTGATCACCACCGAAGCGATGATCGCGGATCGCCCCGAGCCCAAGTCGGGCGGCGGCGGCATGGGCGGCGGAATGGGCGGCATGGGCGGCATGGACGGGATGATGTAAATCATTCCGCAAGGCTGATAAAAGAAAGGGCGTGCTGCGGCGCGCCCTTTTCTTATTTGGAGATTGGTATGGCAGGGCCGGATTCACTACGCGTGGCAGGCGCGCTTGAGTTTGACGCGATTGACGCGTTGTTGCGGGCGAGTTTTCCGGGGCCGGACGAAGCAGGACTGGTGATCAAGCTGCGGGCGGCAGGTTTGATGGAGGCGGAGGTCGTGACGCCGTGGCAGGGGGCTATCGTGGCTTATCTGGCGTTGTCGAGGCTGTCAGCGCCGCACGGATGGCTGGCCCTGGCGCCGGTGGCGGTCGCACCGGAATGGCAGGGAAAGCAGATCGGATCGCGGCTGGTCGCGGGGATGGCGCGGCTGCTGGCGTTCAAAGGACAGACAACGGTGGTGGTTGGAAAGCCGTCGTTTTATGCCCGAGCCGGATTTTCGCGAGCGCGGGCGGCAGGGCTGACGTCGCCCTACCCGTTGGAGTCCACGTTGCTTCACCGACCTGGAGATGATGTTCCGAACGACATAGTGATTTATCCGGCAGAATTTGCCGGCGTGTAGACTGCTGAGAGCGGTTGTTGAACGGAGCGCGTGCCGCGCGTTGCCTTGCCTCGCTTCTCCGGGTTCCCCGGAGCGGCTCAGGTTTTTTGAGTATTTTTCTCGTGGGAAACTGGCAGAGCCTCTTCGTTAAAACTGGATGCCGGTCCTGTTGCAATCACTGGCGTCACATCCAGCGGCTTGACCGCGCCGGGCAGGTATCGGCGTCAGGCGTGCAGATGGGCCGTGACGGTGGGTAGCCAATCCGGGCGGGCTTCGGTGCTGATCAGGGCGTGCAGCGCGTTTATCTGTGCGATCTGGTAGGGCGATGCTGTGCCGACCTTGTCAGGTGTGACCAAGACGACGGTCTTGTTGGCAGAGCGGATCATTTGCGATTTGATCTGCGCCTCGTCGAAATTGCCGGTGGTGAGGCCCGCGTCGGGGTGCAGGCCGGTGACGCCAAGAAAGTACAGATCGGCGCGCAGGCGGGCAAAGCCCAGATGCGCCGTAGCGCCCAAAGCCACCATCGACAGGCGGTAGATCGTCCCGCCGATCAGGATGATGTCGATGTTTGAGTGACCTTCGAGGGCTGCTGCGATTGGCGGGCTGTGGGTGATGATTGTGGCGCGCAGGTCAAGCGGCAGGCGGGCGATCAGGGCAAGGTGAGTGGTGCCACCATCAAGTATGACCGTCATGCCGGGTTTGATCAGGCCTGCGGCTGGAGGCGGCGGCTTTGCCGCTGTTCGAGAAGGGCCATGTGCCGATGATCGGCGAGTGGGTTGCCCTGCCGATCTGGCGCGCGGCGGGCGGGTGTGTGATCGGGGATGCCGAGTATGATCGCATCCTGCACCCGACAGCGCATCGGTTGCTTGAGCGGAGTGAGGGGGTGCTGCGGCTGCCCGGCGCATCGACAGGGGCGGATATGGGCGTGAAGATCGCCCAGGCGCGCGGTATCCCGGTCTGGTTTGCGCTGGAGGATGTACCCGAGGCCATGGGGATGGCCGAGATTGCGGGGGCGGGCGACACCGTCTGAAGCGGTTTACAGTCATCCTTAATCGCGAGCCCGCTTCAGCCTATTTGGTTTTGCCCGACTTTTGGCCGAAAACCAGTTCCCACTTTTCGGAAGTCGCTTTAAGCAGGGGAATGGCACTTTTCCTGATGACCGCCCTTGCGATGCTGGCTTTTGCGGCGAATTCGGTCCTGAACCGGATGGCGGTAGGCGCCGGGCTGATCGATGCGGTGGATTATGCGGTGATCCGGCTGGCATCGGGGGCGGTGATGCTAGTGGCTTTGGTGTTGGCGCGGCAGTTCCTGCTGGGTGGGGCGGTTTGGCCGGGATGGTCGGGGCGCATTGCAGGGGTGGCTGGATTGCTGGCATATTTGTTCGGCTTTTCAGTGGCATATCTGACGCTTGATGCCGGAATTGGGGCGTTGATCCTGTTTGGGTCGGTGCAGTTGACGATGTTTTCCGGGGCACTGGCTGCACGCGAAGCGGTGCCGCCGCTGCGCTGGGCGGGGGCAGGGCTGGCGTTTGCCGGCTTGCTGGTGCTGGTAGCGCCGGGGGGAAATATCGGGGCATTTGGTCCGGTCGTGGCGATGGGTCTGGCCGGCGTGGGGTGGGGGGTCTATTCGCTAGCGGGGCGGCGGGCGGTGGACCCGTTGCTGGCGACGGCGGCGAATTTCGTGCTCGCCCTGCCGATAGCGGTTGGGCTTGGATCCGCGCTGGGGCTGGGGCATGCCGCGCAGCCTTTGGGGGTATGGCTGGCGATAGTGTCGGGTGCCGTGACCTCGGGCCTTGGCTATGCTTTGTGGTACTTACTGGTGCCGCGTCTGGGGGCCGCGCGGGCGGCGGTAGCGCAACTGACAGTGCCGTTGATTGCAACGGGAGCCGGGGCGGTCTTGTTGGCCGAGGGCGTCAGTTTGCGCTTTGTGATTGCGGCGGGACTGGTGCTGGGCGGTGTGGCAATTGCGAGTTTTGCCAAGGCCTGAGGTGCCCTTACAAAGGGCGGGTCATGCGAATTTGAACATGGGATTTCAGGCCGATCTGTTTGGGCTGGCCGCGCATTTCTTCGACGAAACCCATATTGGACCAAAACCGATGAGCTTTGGAGTTTTCTTCCAGCACGGCGATCAAGATGCGGGTGGCCTGCCGGTCTTTCGCGGCGGTAAAGACATGCTCCAGCATTTGTTGGCCAAGACGTCTTCCGCGATAGGCGGGGTCCAGTAACAGAAGGCCGATATAGGCATCGTCCGTGTTGGGATATCCGAAGGCCACTTCGGCGATGGCAATGAGCAGGCCATTTTCAAACAACCCCAGTCGCAGGGTGGTGGCGGGGTCTATGCCGGGCGGGGCATTGGTAAAGAAATCATGGGTTTGACTGGTGTCCGGTGCCTGACCGGATTCCAGCATGACATAGTCGGCCGCACGGGCAAAAAAATCGCGCACCATGTTGGTATCGGTGGCGGAATGCAGGGTCCGGATCATGGCACGATCACCTCCAGCGGGTCGTAGAGCACGGCATTGCCCCAGGCCGCATCGGGCAATAGGTCGGGTTTGAAGCGGATATCGGCAAGATCGTCGCGACTGAACAGCGCGCGGTCGGTGACCACGCCTTCAGGGTCACGCCATGCCGGGTCCAGCCGGCCATGAGCGATCTTGCAATGGAAATAGAGATCCACCTGGTGAAAGCCGCTGGCAGGCTGGTGAAATTCGTTGATCAGCGCGGGCAGGCCGACGGATACGGTCAGGCCGGTTTCCTCATACACTTCGCGGATCAGGTTTTCGTGCAATGATGTGCCGGGGGTCACGCCACCCCCCGGCGCGCACCACAGATCGGATGTGCCGCCAGGATAGGCGTTGACCAGCAGCAGGCGGTCCTTGATCAGGATCAGGGCGCGGGCGGCAAGGCGGGGGCTGCGATGTGTCATCACGGCCAAGGTGGGGTGACGCGGCGGAATTGTCCATTCCCCTCGAACCGGGGATGAAAATCCCCTAAGTGTCTGGCATGTGGAGAACGCTTTTCATCATGGCGGCTTTGGCATGTGTTCCGACGGGGGCGGCTGCTGAATGCGTCGTGCTTTTGCATGGCCTGGCGCGCAGTCAAGCCTCGCTACTGGCGATGGAGACGGCGCTAAGTGCTTCGGGCTACCGGGTGATCAATCAGGGCTATCCGTCCACCTCGGCCGATATTGCCGATCTGACCGAAAGTTATGTCGGCCCGGCCGTGGCGCAGTGCGGGGCGGAGCGGCTGAATTTTGTCACCCATTCGATGGGCGGCATTCTGGTGCGGGTCTGGCTGGTCGAGCATCGCCCCGATGATATGGGCCGCGTGGTGATGCTGGCGCCGCCGAACGAGGGATCGGAACTGGTGGATGTGCTGGGTGGCATCGCGGTATTTCGGTGGCTGAACGGCCCGGCGGGGCTGGAGCTGGGGACCGGCGCCGATGACGTGCCGCGCGGGCTGCCGAAGCCCGATTTCTCGCTGGGGGTGATTGCGGGCACGCGGTCTGTCAACCCGATCTATTCCGCGCTGATCCCCGGGCGCGATGATGGCAAGGTGTCGGTCATGAGCACGCGGGTGGCGGGGATGACGGATCATATTGCCTTGCCGGTGACGCATACGTTCATGATGCTGAACCCGGTGGTCATCGACCAGACCCTTCGGTTTCTGGAAACCGGGGCGTTTGATCCGCGCATCAGCTACGGCGATGCAGTAGAAGATGTGGTGGATGAGGTTTTGCGCAGCAAGTAGGCGTGGTTCGGGTCTGTGATTGGGGGGCAAGATGGCAGTTTTCGGGGGCTACGCTGGTATATCGAAGGCTATTGCACGGGTTTGCGGCAAGCCGGTGGTATTTTTGCTGGCGGTCGGGGTAATCGTCGTCTGGATCATAACGGGGCCGCTGTTCGGCTTTAGCGATACCTGGCAACTGGTGATCAATACTGGCACCACGGTGGTGACATTCCTGATGGTGTTCCTGATCCAGAATACCCAGAACCGCGATACCGAGGCTATCCAGATCAAGCTAGATGAACTGATCCGGGCCACGGCGGGTGCGCATAATGCGCTGCTGGATCTGGAGGAAATGGACGAGGCGTTGCTGGACCAGTTTCGGGCGAAGTATGAAACGCTTGCCAAAAGCGCGCGTAGCAAGCTGGCGCAGGGGCAACCGGACACCGACACGCCGGATGCCTGACACCCCGGTTTTGTCACGGACAACGCCAGCTGACGGGGTTCGATGCCCCGAAGGCCGGTCCCCTTTTTCGGGTCACGCCTTTGGGATCACCCGGTTCACATGGCCCATCTTGCGGCCCGGCCGGGCTTCGGCCTTGCCATACAGATGCAAGGCGGCGTGGCGCTCTGTTGCCAAAGTCGGCAGGTGGGCAATGTCATCGCCGATTAGGTTTGCCATCACCACATCGCTGTGCCGCGACCCGTCGCCCAACGGCCAGCCGGTGATGGCGCGGATGTGCTGCTCGAACTGATCAACCGCACAGCCATTCTGCGTCCAATGGCCGGAATTGTGCACGCGGGGTGCGATTTCGTTGACGATCAGGGCAGCGGGGGTCACGAACAGTTCCACCCCCATGACGCCGACGTAATCGAGTGCGGTCAGGATGCGCGCGGCCATCAGCACGGCATCGGTGCGTTGGCTGGCCGTCAGGCGGGCGGGGACAGTTGTGGTGTGCAAGATGCCTGCACGGTGCACGTTTTCGCCCGGATCATAGCAGGCGACCGAGCCATCGACCCCCCGGGCGGCGATCACCGAGACTTCATGCGAAAAGTCGATGAAGCCTTCGAGGACGGACGGTGCGTCTTGCATGCTGGCCCAGGCGGCGGGCGCGTCATGTCGCGATGTCAGACGGGCCTGCCCCTTGCCGTCATAGCCCAGCCGCGTGGTTTTCAGAATGGACGGCGTGCCGATCCTTGTGATTGCGCCTTCCAGATCGAACAGGGAATTGACGGCGGCATAGGGTGCACAGGTCAACCCCAGGCTGGTCAGAAAGGCTTTTTCCGCCAAGCGATCCTGGCTGATGGCAAGGGCGCGGCGGTTGGGGCGGGTCGGTCTTATCGCCTCCAGCGCGTCAAGGGCGGCGGAGGGTATATTTTCAAATTCATAGGTGATGACATCGACTGAGGCGGCAAAAGCGGTGAGCGCGGCAATATCGTCATAGGGGGCGGTGGTAAGTGCATGGGCAACGTCTGCGGCGGGTGGATTGGTGCTTGGTTCATAAATATGGGCCTTGAAGCCGAGACGTGACGCGGCGACGGACAGCATCCGGCCCAATTGGCCGCCACCCAGGATGCCAATGGTGCTACCGGCTGGCAGTTCAGTCATTGCTGGGCTCGTCGGGGATCGATGCCGACAGGGCGGCGCGCCATGCGTCCAGCCTGGCCGCAAGGGCCGCGTCGTTCAGCGCAAGGATGCCCGCTGCCATCAGGCCTGCATTGGCGGCCCCTACCGGGCCAATGGCCATGGTCGCGACAGGAAAGCCCTTTGGCATTTGCAGGATGGAATACAAGCTGTCCACCCCGGACAATGCCTTGGTCATCACCGGCACGCCGATCACCGGCAGCCGGGTTTTGGAGGCCATCATGCCCGGCAAGTGGGCGGCGCCGCCCGCGCCCGCGATGATCACTTTAAGGCCGCGACTGACGGCGGTTTTGCCATAGTCCCACAGCCGGTCCGGCGTGCGGTGTGCGGAAACGATTTTCGTCTCATACGCCAGCCCTAGGTCATCCAGGATCAAAGCGGCCTCTTTCAACGTGGGCCAATCCGACTGGCTGCCCATGATGATCCCGACTTCTATCGCCATGCGTCACCCACTTCTTTTACGCCGCACTATACCGGTGATAGGGGCAGGGGCAAGGTGGCGCCCGGGGGTTTGCGTCTTTGGACCGGGCAGGCTAAGAAGCCCCATGATCATTGCGTCCCTTTTGTCTGTCGTCCTTTTGGCCCTTGCGGTGCTGCATGTTTTGTGGGGCATAGGGTATTGGTTTCCGCTGGATGACGAGGCGCGACTGGCGCGCGCTGTCGTTGGGTTGCGCGACAAAGGTGAAATGCCTGGCGCCGTGCCCTGTGCCTTGGTTGCTGTGGCATTGTTCATGGCGGTGTCCTGCCTGTGGTGGCCACCGGGTGCTTTCCGCTTTTTGGCATTGGCCGTTATTGGGGCTGTGTTCGTCGCGCGCGGTGCGGTCGCCTTTGCCCCGGCCTGGCGCAAAGTCACGCCAGTGGAACCCTTTGCCACGCTGGACCGCAAATACTATGGGCCGCTGTGTCTGGTGATCGGGATCGGGTTCTGGTTGTCGATCTGACGGGCGACGGCACTGGTTGCGTCGCCAATGCGGGACCCTTGTTCAGGCGATGATATCGGGGATCAGGTTATCCTCGATTTTCACGATCTGGTCTTTCAGGAACAGTTTTTGCTTCTTCAGCCGCCGCAGCGTCAGAGGATCAGGTCGCCCGGCCGTTTCCAGCGCATGGATCGCTTCATCCAGATCGCGGTGTTCACGCACCAGCACGCCCAGCCGGATGCGAAGCATTTCGTCATGGTTCAGTTCACTTGGCGCGTTCATGGGGGGGCTTGGCGTCCTGATCAGGCTCTGGCTGACGCAAACGATACAGCGATTCGGTGTAGCTCTGGCAAGAAATAAGACGTGATTTTAGCGCGATACGACGTTTTCCTTGACGCTGCTGCCCCATTGACCGGCAGGGCTTGCACAGCCGCGCGGCCCACCCCATATTTGAACGTGTCAGGGTGCCCAAATCGGGGCTCTGGCGGAAGTGTCGCTTGTGAAAGGGCATGTCGGATGTCGAAGCTTACTCTGGGGTCACACCCCTATCTTCTTGGGTTCGAACAGCTGGAACGGCTGGTTGAACGCACTGCCAAGACGGCAGCCGAAGGCTACCCCCCCTTCAATATCGAAGCAGTTGCAGAAAATGCGTATCGCATTACGCTGGCAGTGGCCGGATTTCATGAAGATGATCTGGCGATCACCGTCGAAGACCGTCAACTGGTGATCCGTGGTCGGCAAGCGGACGACGATACCAGTCGCGTTTACTTGCACCGGGGCATCGCCGGGCGTGCCTTTCAGCGCAGTTTCGTGCTGGCAGAGGGCGTCGAAGTGGCGGGGGCGTCGATGGAAAACGGTTTGTTGCATCTGGATTTGCATCGATCAGTGCCCGACGCCGTGGTGCAGACAATCAAGATAAGCCGCAAGGCAGGAGAAAGATCATGAATGCCAAATTTGCCCCTCTGACCGCCGAGTCCGCGCGCATCGTCTATGTCCGCGAAGTGTCGGTGGCCGATCTGCCGCAAGACGTGCAGGACGAAGCGGAAGGGCTGCAAACCCTGTACTCGGTGCACAGCCCCGATGGATCGCGACTGGCCTTGGTTCGCGACAAGGCAATCGCCTTTGCGCTGGCCCGCCAGAACGACATGGCCCCGGTTTCGGTGCATTGACGGGGCTTACTTTACCAACAGCCTGATTGCTGCAGGATGCGCCCGCTTCGGCTGCTGGCAGTCTGCCGAACGGGTCACGCGGCCTTATGATTTTGCAGCCTTTTGTTCGTGGTTATTCCTAAAAAGCCGTGCGTAAGCGCGTGGGAGGAAGGCATATTTCATCTGCCCAAGCAGCGTCGGTTCCATGTCATCGGTAACGCCGGTCGGCACGTCACATGGGCCGGGCACGCGAAACGTACCGAAGGCACGGTCAAACAGCGAAAACACCGTCGCGTAATTTGTGTTGAAAGCCTTAGGATCGGTCGCATGGTGCCATCGGTGCATGGCAGGTGAGACAAAGATCTTTCCGAGCGGGCCAAACGTCCATGGCAGATCGGCGTGAATGAAATAGCCATAGTAGTGTCGGATCAGACCGTTGGACAGAACGGCAATCGGCGGAAACCCGAGTATCAGCAAGATACCTGCATCAATGATAAAGGTCGTCGTCCGGTTGATCGGGTGAAACCGTTCCAGCGATAGCCAGGTCATTTCCGTATCGGAATGATGTACGGCGTGTGACGGCCACAACAGGGGTGTGTGTTCGAAGCGATGCCGCCAGTAGCCCACGAAATCGCCGATGAAGACGGCAAGAAAGATGGTCAGTGGCATCGGCAGTGCGGACCAACTGTCGGCATCGAGCAAGCGCAGGCTGTAGGCTTCCACCGCGTAATGCATTGCCTGGGACGCCAATGCGATAAGCGGGACGATCAATATTAGGTTGAATATTGAAATCTGGATGTTCAGGCTCGATTCTGCCACGGCGCTTCTGACATCTGCCAGAAACGCTTGTCGTTTGACCAGCAGCGCTAGAACAAGAAAGAACAGGGCCGGCCAAACCATGGCTGTCGCGGACCCGACAAGCGCGGACCAGCTGTCGGAAAGAAAACGTGCCACCATATCAGTCATGAGACCCTCGACCCGCCAATGTGTTCCTGCCGCACTTGATGACAGGCGATTGCAGCAATTGGATTGAGCCGGTTCAAGCAATAAACTGCGGTAAAATTGAGGAAAATACGCGGCTTTCGGTGACGCCCGTACCGAAAAGTCGGGGCGCAAGTACATTTCGTTGCCACGCGCCACGCTGTTGACCCGCGACAAGCAATTTCGTGGTGGCGACATGCCAAATCCGTATGCGCCGCAACCGCGCGACATCATGGATGCGCGCGGCTGATGGCGCAAGTAAACTGGTGGTTAACCGCCGATCAGGCCCATCTGTTCCAGCTTCAGGATTACCTGGTGCGCGCAGTGATCGACATCGACGTTTTCAGTATCGACCACGATCTCGGCTTTGGTTGGCACTTCGTAAGGGTCTGAAATACCAGTGAATTCCTTGATCTTGCCTTCGCGGGCGAGTTTATAAAGGCCCTTGCGATCACGGCGTTCGCATTCTTCGACGGATGTCGCTACATGTACTTCGATGAAGGCGCCGAAGGCCTCGATCATCTCGCGCACTGCACGACGGGTAGCGGTGTAGGGGGCAATTGGCGCGCAGATCGCGATACCGCCGTTCTTGGTGATTTCAGACGCGACATAGCCGATGCGCTTGATATTGATATCGCGGTGTTCCTTGGAAAACCCAAGCTCGGATGACAGATGTTTGCGCACCACGTCGCCGTCCAGCAGGGTAACTGGCCTGCCGCCCATTTCCATCAGTTTCACCATCAACGCATTGGCAATGGTGGATTTGCCTGAACCGGAAAGGCCGGTGAAGAAAACGGTGAACCCCTGCTTGTTGCGCGCGGGCGAGGTTTTGCGCAGTTGCGTGACCACCTCGGGGAAAGAAAACCATTCCGGGATGTCGATGCCTTCGCGCAGGCGGCGGCGCAGTTCGGTACCGGAAATATCCAACACGGTGGAGCCTTCGGGAACCTCGTTTGCCGGGTAATACTGCGCTTTTTCCTGCACATAGACCATGTGCTTGAAATCGACCATGGTCACGCCAATTTCCGCCTCATGTTCCTTGAACAGAACCTGCGCGTCGTAGGGGCCGTAGAAATCATTGCCAGCGGAGTTTTTGCCGGGGCCAGCGTGATCGCGGCCCACGATGAAATGGGTGCAGCCGTGGTTGCGGCGGATGATGCCGTGCCAGACCGCTTCGCGCGGGCCGGCCATGCGCATGGCGAGGTTCAGCAGGCTCATCGTCGTGGTCGAGGCCGGGTATTTGTCAATCACCGCTTCATAGCAGCGCACGCGCGTGAAATGATCGACATCGCCCGGCTTGGTCATGCCGACCACTGGGTGGATCAGCAGGTTCGCCTCGGCCTCGCGCGCGGCGCGGAAGGTCAGTTCCTGATGCGCGCGGTGCAAAGGGTTGCGGGTTTGGAAGGCCACGATCTTGCGCCAGCCGACTTTGCGGAAATAGGCGCGCAGTTCGTTCGGTGTGTCACGGCGGGCCTTGAAATCGTAATGCACAGGCTGCTGGATGCCGGTGATCGGGCCGCCAAGGTAAACCGCCCCCGCCTGATTGTGCAGATAGTTCACTGCGGGATGCGCCAGATCATCAGCGCCGTAGACGCGTTCAGCCTCGCGTGCTTTGTTTGGCAGCCATTTGTCGGTAACCGACAGGATGGCAAGGATGACGCCTTCCGCATCACGCAGCGCGATATCCTGGCCAGGTTCAACCTGGTCGGCAAAGGCCTGACTAACGTCCAGATTGATCGGCATCGGCCACAACGACCCATCTTCCAGCCGCATGTTTTCGACAACGCCGTTGGTATCGGCTTCGCTGAGGAAACCCTTCAACGGGTAAAAGCCGCCGTTCATTAGCAGTTCCAGATCACAGACTTGTCGCTGGGTCAGATCCCAGGACGGCAGATTGCCCGCCTCGATTTTCAGTTTCTGGGCGGAGTCGTAGGAGACATAAAGCTCGGGGATCGGAACGAGGTTGGGCAGGGCCATGGGTAACTCACTTCATCAATAAAAGCACGTCGCGGGTTCTCCCGCTGCTGTGCGGGCTATAGACCTTGAACAAGACGAAATTCAAGGCGTCAGGTCAAAGTGAGCGGCAGAAAGGGCGGGAATATCGCATTAACGGGGCCAAAAGGGATGGATTGTTTCGGACCTTGCGCAAGAACGCACCGCTACGTTCGTATTGTGTCAAAATTGGCCTTACTCCGCCGCTTCTCGCATTGTCTCATTGGCGGCGAGGAATTTTTCGGCATCAAGCGCCGCCATGCAGCCCATGCCCGCCGATGTAACGGCCTGGCGGTAGATATGGTCGGTCAGATCGCCTGCCGCGAACACGCCCGGAATGACGGTGCGGGTTGAGCCTGCTTCGACCTGCACATAGCCGCCGGAATGCAGCGGCAGTTGGTCTTTTACCAGTTCAGATGCCGGGGCATGGCCGATGGCCACGAAGAAACCGGCGCAGGGGATGTCGGTGGTGACGCCGGTTTCCACATGTTTGACGCGCACGGCGGTAACGCCTAGCGGGCCTTCGGTGCCTAAGACTTCTTCAACGCCGTGGTTCCACAGGACCGAGATTTTTGGGTGATTGAACAGGCGGTTCTGCAGGATCTTTTCGGCGCGCAAGCTGTCGCGACGGTGGATAAGGGTGACCTTGGTGGCGAAATTCGTCAAAAACAGCGCCTCTTCGACGGCTGTATTGCCGCCGCCGATGACCACCACCTCTTTGCCACGATAGAAGAAACCATCACAGGTGGCGCAGGCCGATACGCCGAAGCCCTTGAATTTTTCCTCGGACGGCAGGCCCAGCCATTTGGCTTGCGCGCCGGTGGCAAGAATTACCGCGTCGGCGGTGAAAGTGGTGCCACTGTCGGCACGTGCCACGAACGGGCGTTTGGACAGATCGAGGCTGGAGATGTGGTCAGAGATAACCTCTGCCCCCATGGCAGCGGCATGCGCCTCCATCCGGACCATCAAATCGGGTCCCATGACATGCGTGTCACCGGGCCAGTTTTCAACCTCGGTCGTGATGGTCAACTGGCCACCCGGCTGAATGCCCTGTACCAGAACAGGGTTCAGCATCGCCCGGGCGGCATACACGGCAGCCGTATAGCCTGCCGGGCCAGAGCCGATGATCAAGACCTTCGTGTGCCGCGTCGTCGCCATGTTCGCCCCCGGTGTTTGAGGCACCTGATATATGGCGTCGATGCGACGGCGGAAAGCCCCCGGCGGTGGGATTGCGTAAAGTTGCCGCGATGATGGGCCGTTGCGTTAATAAGTTGCGCGATCGTGAAACATTATTGCGCGAAGCCCGTCGAGCCCCTACATTCCGCCTTGAAACGGGAGAACGAAATGGCTGGCTGGAAGCTTGACCCCATTGATCGTCAGATTTTGGCCGAATTGCAGGCTGACGGGCGGATGACCAATGTGGAACTGGCAAAACGGGTGGGCATTTCGGCCCCGCCGTGTTTGCGCCGGGTGCGGACACTGGAAGAAGCGGGCTATATCAGCGGCTATCATGCCGACATAAATGCCCGCGAGATGGGTTTTGAGGTGCAGGTCTTTGCCATGGTCCGGCTGCGCAGTCAGGCCGAAGT